>NZ_JBIARL010000026.1:0-108976 GCF_042889835.1 Streptomyces sp. NPDC002463 | reverse complement strand
CGTCGAGGGTCGCCTGCGCGGCCTTGGTGGCGGCCTCGATCGTCAGGTGCGTCGTCTGCATCGTGTTGTCGTTCACCGCGTCGGCCATGACGGCGACGGGAGCGGCGGCCGGGGCGGCGGCGTTCGCGGAGACCACGCCGAAGGTACCGGCGGCGACGACAGCGGCGGCGGTGGCACCGAGGAGGATCTTCTTCATGAGGAACTCCGTAAGAGTGGGGCTGGAGAGGGAGGGGGAAGCCTTCGAGCCGGGGGCGAACCGTCGAGTCCCGTTCGGTCCGTCCTTCGCTCTGCCTCAATCCTCCGGCCGGAACCGGCGCCCACCGGTCCACGGTCCGGCTGCCCTCGGCGCGCACACCGGACGACGGGCCTGTCAGCCGATCGGTTGATGCCGCCCTGGTCCCACCGGGCCACCATGGACGGATACACCCAGGTCAGACAGGCCCAGGTCAGCACGGCAGGGAGGCGGCACGGTGACCCGGCCAACAGAACACGACCCGGACGCCCGCCGGCCGGCGCGGGTCGGCCCCGCAGGACACGACCCCGACGCCCGCTGGCTCGCGCGGGTCATGCACATCGCGTTCTTCCTGCTGCTCGGCGCCTCCCTCGCCCGCTTCCTGCTGCGGCACGAATGGGAGGCCCGCAGCCCCTGGATCATCGCCCTCACCGGCGCGCTCGCCTCCCTCTACCTGCTCGGGCCCGTGCTCGGCACCCGCGCCACCCCGCGCCGGATCACCTGGCTGGGCACGGTCGTCGCCGTCTGGGTCGTCCTCGTCGTCCTCGCACCCAGCTTCGCCTGGTGCGCGGTGCCCCTCTTCTACACGGGCCTGCGCACCCTCCCGCCGCGCGCCGCGCTCGGCCTGGTCGCCCTGCTCACCGCGTTCGTGGTCTTCGCGCAGGTCCAGCTGTCGCACGGCGGCTGGGACCCGAACCTGATCGTCGCCCCGCCGGCCGTCGCCGCCCTCGCCACCGGCGTCTTCGTGTACTCCGACCGGCAGGCCGCCCGGCAGCGGGCGCTCATCGACGACCTGATCCGCACCCGGCGCGAACTCGCCGCGATCGAACGCCGCGAGGGCACCCTCGCGGAGCGCCAGCGGCTCTCCATGGAGATCCACGACACCCTCGCGCAGGGCCTGTCCAGCCAGCAGATGCTGCTCCAGGCCGCCGACCGGCTCTGGGACGGCGACCCGGGCACCGCCCGCCGGCACGTCCGTACCGCCGAGTCCATCGCCGAACGGAACCTCGCCGAGGCCCGCCGCTTCGTGCAGGACCTCGCGCCCGCCGACCTCGCCGGGGGCGGCGGCCTGGAGGAGGCCCTGCGCGGGCTCGCCGCCCGCGAGTCGGCGGCCTTCCGGGTCGACGGCACCCCGGTGCCGCTGCCCGACCGGGTGCAGGCGGCGCTGCTGCGGATCGCGCAGGGCGCCCTGGCGAACATCCGCGAGCACGCAGGCGCCGACTCCGCCGCCCTGACCCTCAGCTACCTCGACGACCAGGTCGTCCTGGACATCGCCGACGACGGCCGCGGCTTCGACCCGGCGCTCTCGCGCGAACAGGCCGAGCGCGGGCACGGGCTGCCCGCGATGCGGGTGCGCGCGCAGCAGCTCGGTGGCACCCTGACGGTCGAGTCCACCCCGGGCGAGGGCACGGTGCTCTCCGCCGCGATCCCGCTCTCCCTGGAGTCCTGATGTCCGTACGGATCCTCCTCTGCGACGACCACGTCGTGGTCCGCGCCGGTCTGCTCGCGCTGCTCGGCAGCACGCCCGACATCGAGGTGGTCGGGGAGGCGGGCAGCGGCGAGGAGGCCGTCGCGATGGCGGCGAAGCTGAAGCCGGACGTGGTGCTCATGGACCTCCAGCTCGGCGCGGGCATCGACGGCGTGGAGGCGACGCGGCGGATCGCGCCCACCGGTGTCCACGTCCTGGTCCTCACCACGTACGACACGGACGCGGACATCACCCGGGCCATCGAGGCGGGCGCGACGGGCTACCTGCTGAAGGCCGAGCGGCCCGAGGAGCTGTTCGCCGCGATCCACTCCGCCGCCCAGGGCCGCACCGCGCTCTCCCCGCCGGTCGCCAGCCGGGTCATGGACCGCATGCGCGGCGCGGCGGGCCCTTCGCTGACCGACCGGGAGCGCGACATCCTGGGCCAGCTCGGCCGCGGCCTCGGCAACCGGGAGATCGCGCGGGCGCTGTTCATCAGCGAGGCGACGGTGAAGACGCACCTCGGCCGGATCTACGCGAAGCTCGGCGTCGACACCCGCGCGGGCGCGGTCGCGGTGGCGAAGGAACGCCGCCTGCTGCCGTAAGCCGTAGGGCTGGACTTGGGTGCCGTTCCCCCACGTCGGGCCGCCCCCACTGCTACGGTGCGTCGTCATTCGACCGCACGGTGTCATGTCTCAGTGGGAGCGCACGTGAAGCTCGCGATCGTCGGCGGCGGACCCGCCGGCCTCTACCTCTCGATCCTGCTGAAGCGGCAGGACCCCTCCCATGACATCACCGTGTACGAGCGGAACCCCGAGGGCTCCACGTACGGCTGGGGCGTCACCTACTGGGCCGGGCTCCTCGACAAGCTGCGGGCGGGCGACCCCGAGTCGGCGGCGGCCGTCGCCGAGGCGTCCGTGACCTGGACCGACGGGGTCGCCATCGTCCGCGACGAGCGGACCGTCCACCGCGGCGACGCCGGCTTCGGGATCGGGCGGCGGCGGATGCTGGCGCTGCTCGCCGACCGGGCCGAGGAGCTGGGCGTACGGGTCGAGTTCGAGCACGACATCCCCGGCCCTGACGCACCCGAACTCGCCGGCGCGGACCTGGTGGTCGCCGCCGACGGCGTCAACAGCGCGCTCCGCGAGGCACATGCCGACCACTTCGGCAGCGAGGTGGCGAGCGGCCGCAACCAGTACATCTGGCTGGGCACCACCAAGGTGTTCGACTCCTTCAGCTTCGCGTTCAAGGAGACCGAGCACGGCTGGATCTGGTGCTACGCGTACGGCTTCAGCGGCGAGCGCTCCACCTGTGTCGTCGAGTGCTCGCCGGAGACCTGGACCGGCCTCGGCCTCGGCACGCTCGGCGAGGCCGACAGCCTCAACCTCCTGGAGAAGCTCTTCCACGACCTCCTCGACGGACACGAGCTGATCGGCCGCGAGCGCGCCGACGGCGCCGCCCAGTGGCTCACCTTCCGCACCCTCACCAACCGGGTCTGGCACCGGGGCAACCTCGTCCTCCTCGGCGACGCCGCCCACACCACGCACTACTCGATCGGCGCGGGCACCACCCTGGCCCTGGAGGACGCGCTCGCCCTCGCCGACGCCCTGAGCGCCCCCGGCGACCTGGACGCGGCGCTCACCGCGTACGGGAGGCGGCGGCGCGCCGAGCTGGTCTCGGCGCAGAGCGCGGCCCGCTACAGCGCCCAGTGGTACGAGAACCTGCCGCGGTACATGAGCCTGGAGCCGGCCAAGATGTTCGCGCTCCTCGGCCAGCGCCACTCGCCGCTGCTGCCGCACGTACCGCCGCAGCTGTACTACCGGATCGACCGGGCCGCCGAGCAGCTGGAGGCCCTGCGGCGCCTCAAGCGCTGGCTCGGCCCGCGGGTGGCCCGGGCGGTGCACGGGCGCCGCTGAACGGCTGGACGTCCATCGGTGCGCGGCCGCTCGTGAACGCGGCGAGCGTGCGTGCCGGGCCCCGCGAGCCCGGCACGATCCGAAGGACAGGCCCTAGACGTCCCGGCGGTGGACCGCCGCGAAAGCCACCGCCACCGCGCCCACCGCCCAGGCCGCGTAGACGGTCCACGCCCCGCCCGCGGTCCAGGGGTAGTCCACCGGAACCGGTGACACCCCCACCTGCGTGAGCCGCTGCCACGCGCCCTGCGGGAGCGCGTGCAGGAACGTCGCGCCCCAGCGGTTCCGCTCGTCCATCAGGGCCGGCAGCAGGAGCAGCACGCCGGTCAGGGAGACGATCGTCGTCGCCGTGTGCCGCAGCAGCGCCCCGAGACCGAAGCCGGCCAGCGCGCACACCGGCGCGAGGAGCGCCGACGCGGCGACCGCCCGCGCCACGCCCTCGTCGCCGAACGCCATGCCGACGCCCCGGCCGTCGAGCACGGCCTGCGTGGCGGCGAACGACACCCCGGCGACCAGCGCGCCGTACACCAGCATCACGGCGGCGAGGACGAGCGTCTTCGCGGCGACGACGGCCCGGCGGGCCGGGACGGCCGCGAAGGTCGTACGGATCTGGCCCGTGCCGTACTCACCGACGATCATCAGCGCGCCGATCGAGCCGGTCGCGAGGACGAACACCATGGCCCCGCCGAGCGTGAAGGCGTCGCGGATCGCCCAGATCGGCACGAAGAGCTCCTTGATGCCGTCCGGGTAGTGCGGGTAGTTGCGGTAGTCGGCGAGGGTCGCGTTGAGGTTGACGCCGAGGGCGGCGACCGCGCCGACGGCGAACGCCCAGGGCGTGGAGCGCAGCGACCACAACTTCATCCACTCGGCGGCGAGCAGGTCGCGGAAGCGGGCGTTCGGCATCAGCGGTACTCCACACTGTCGGCGGTGAGCTCCATGAACGCCTCTTCGAGGGAGGAGACGCGCGCGGCCAGTTCGGCGAGCGGAACGCCGAGGCGGTGGGCGAGGAGCCCGACCCGTTCCGCGTCGATCCCGGTGACGTCCAGGCCCGCTTCGTCTCCTTGTACGGTGGCGCCTTCGGCCTCCAGCGCGTCGGCGAGGACCCGGGAGGCCGCCGGATCGACCGTCCGCACCGTCACGCCGCGGCGGGTGCCGCGCGCGGCGAAGTCGGCGACGCTCTCGGCCGCGATGAGCCGGCCGCGGCCGATGACGACGAGGTCGTCGGCGGTGTGCTCCATCTCGCCCATCAGGTGGCTGGAGACGAACACCGTCCGGCCCTCGGCGGCCAGCCGCCGGAACAGCCGCCGCGCCCACAGCACGCCCTCCGGGTCGAGGCCGTTGACCGGCTCGTCGAAGAGCAGGACCGGCGGATCGCCGAGCAGCGCGGCGGCGATCCCGAGGCGCTGCTTCATGCCGAGCGAGTAGCCGCCGATGCGCCGCTCGGCGGCTCCGGCGAGGCCGACCTCCTGCAGGACCTCGCCGACCCGGCGGCGCGGGATGCCGTTGGTGCGGGCGAGCGCCGCGAGATGGGCCTCGGCGGTCCGGCCGCCGTGCACGTCGTGCGCGTCGAGCAGCGCCCCGACGTCCCGCAGCCCCCGCGGCAGCTCACGGAAGCGCCGCCCGCCGACGGTGGCGGTCCCGGACGTCGGCTCGCCCAGCCCGAGGATCAGCCGCAGGGTCGTCGACTTCCCGGCCCCGTTGGGTCCGAGGAACCCGGTCACACGGCCGGGCCGCACGGAGAAGGTGAGCCGGTCGACGGCGAGACGGGCGGCGGGGCCGGCGAGACGGGACAGGACCTGGCGCCGGCGGCCGTACCGCTTGGTCAGTTCGTGGACTTCGATCATGCGGACCACGGTGGCCGTCGCGTACCCGCCGTCACATCGGCCCGGCGGCCACGACTCACGGGAGGGGGTGGCCCGGAGGCGTACGCCCGCGGGCCGATGCCCCCGCGGACGGCCGCGCCTACGATCGGGGCCATGCCAGCCGCCCCGACCGACCGCCGACCGTCCGCAGGGCGGGTTCCGGCGACCGACCGCCCGCACCACGGGCGGGTGCCGGCGACCCTTGCCTGGGGTGCGGCCGTCGCGCAGCCCTTCCTGTTCCTCCTCGCCGCCCGGACCGGCCCGTACCGTTCCACTGAGCTGCGGCTCTTCCTCACCGCCGTCGCCGTCGGCCTGATCCTGCCCCTCGCGCGCCGCAACCCGCTCGCGGCGCTGGGGCTGCTGCTCGCCGCGCTTCTCGCAGCGGCGACCACCCGTCCGGACGGCGCGCTCCTCTACCTTCCGGTGCTCACCGCCGACGCCCTCGTCGGCCGGATCGCCGCCGTGCGCCCGCTGCGGATCCTGCTGCCCACCGCCCTCGGCGCGCTGGTGGTGCAGATCGGCGCCGCGACCTACACCACCTCCGGGCAGGACGTCTTCGTCAGCACCGTCGTCGCCCTCGCGCTCGCCCTGCTCACCGCCGGGCTCCTCGGCCGGTCCGTACGCGAACGACGTGACCACGCAGCCGAGTTGCGTGCCGCGACCGCCGCCGAGGCCGTCGCCGCCGAACGGCTCAGGATCGCCCGCGAACTGCACGACGTCGTCGCGCACAGCATCGGCGTCATCGCCATCCAGGCAGGCGTCGGCCGCCGGGTCATCGACACCCAGCCCGCCGAGGCCCGCAACGCGCTCGCCGCCATCGAGACCACCAGCCGGGAGACCCTCGCCGGGCTGCGCCGCACCCTGGGCGCGCTGCGGGGCGCCGCCGCCGACGGCCGTCCCGCGCCGCGCGACCCGGCGCCCGGCCTAGCCGACCTGGAACGGCTCGCCGTGTCCACGGCGGACGCGGGGGTACGGGTCGAACTGCGGCACCTCGGCAACCCCGACGTGTCGCTCCCGCCGGAGGTCGACCTCGCCGCGTACCGGATCGTGCAGGAGTCCCTGACCAACGTCGTACGCCACGCGGCCGCGCCCGTCTGCCGGGTGACGGTGGAGCGGCGCACCGACACGCTGCTCGTCGAGATCGCCGACGAGGGCCGCGGGACGCCGCCGGATGCGGACACCGGGGGCGGCTACGGTCTCGTCGGGATGCGCGAGCGCGCCGCGCTCCTCGGCGGCAGCCTCACCGCGGGGCCCCGTCCCGGCGGCGGCTTCCACGTCACCGCGCTGCTGCCGCTGCCCGCCGGCCTCCCGGAAGGAACCCCCACCCCGTGAACCCGCCGATCCGCGTCCTCCTCGTCGACGACCAGCCCCTCGTCCGGGCCGGGCTGCGGGTCCTCATGGCCGACACCCCCGACCTGGAGGTCGCCGGGGAGGCGGGCACCGGCACGGAGGCGGTGGAGCTTGCCCGGGACCTGCGGCCGGACGTGGTGGTGATGGACGTACGGATGCCGGGCATGGACGGCATCGAGGCCACCCGGATCGTCACGGCGGGCCCCGGCACGCCCCGGGTCCTCGTCCTCACGACCTTCGACGACGACGAGTACGTGTACGGCGCGCTGCGGTCCGGTGCGAGCGGCTTCCTCGTCAAGGACATGGCCCTCGACGACATCCTCGCGGCGATCCGGGTGGTGGCCGCGGGCGACGCCCTGATCGCGCCGGGGGTGACGCGCCGCCTGATCGAGGAGTTCGCGGCGCGCCCGGACCCGGTACGCCGTCCGTCGCGTGGCCTCGACGGCGTCACCGACCGCGAACGGGAGGTCCTCGCCCTCGTGGGCCGGGGCCTGTCGAACGGCGAGATCGCCGAACGGCTCCACATCAGCACGGCGACCGCGAAGGCCCACGTGGCGCGCCTCTTCTCGAAGCTGGACGCACGCGACCGGGTGCAGCTGGTGATCCTCGCGTACGAGACGGGGCTGGCGCCGTGACGCCCTCGGTCGCCTCGCGTACGAGACCGGCCCGGCGCCGTGACACCATCGGTCCCGTGCTCGACATCGGCTACTCCCTCTCGCGTCGCTTCCCCGACCCGCCGCAGACCGACTACCGCCGCGCGGACGTCCACGCGCTGCGGCACGACCTGTTCTGCGGGGACGTGTACCTCGCCGACACCGAGACGGACCGCGAGGTGTCCACAGCCTGGGGATGGGTGCCGGTGCTCGACTTCGCGTGGGCGCTGTGCGACATCGTCGAGCAGCTCGACCAGGACCCGCGCGGCAGCCGCGCCGCGCAGCCGCAGTACGCGGAGCTCGACTTCACCGAGTCCACGGACCGGATGCTCTTCGAGCGCCGCTTCGGATGGGTGGACGTCGAGGCCGACTGGATGCCCGGCGACGAACCGCCGGTGACGTTCAACCACGCGGAGCTGCGGCGGGAGGCGCGGGACTTCCTGCACGACCTGATCGCCGACCTCGTGGACATGCACGAGGGCCTGGCGGACAACCCCACCATCTGGACCCTCCAGTCCCGCTTCCCCCGCGTGAAGTAGCCCCCGTGCGGGCCCCCGCAACGGGGGTCACTCCACCCGCAACCCCAGCCTCGCCGCCAGCACCGGGGCCAGGTCGAGGAGCTGTGACGTGGAGATCACCGCGCCCGCCAGCGACTCCACGCCCGCCGCGATCTCGAGGCGCTGCACGCCCCGCAGGTCCACGTCCGTGAGGCGGGCTCCCGTGAAGTCCACGTCCGTGAGCGTGCAGTCGACGAACTCGACCCGCTGCAGGACCGCGCCCCCGAAGTCCGGCTCGCTCAGTACGCAGCCTTCGAAGACGACGTCCTTCAGCTTCGCCGCCCGCAGATTCAGGTAGTCGATCTTGCCGCCCCGGACGACGACCCTCTCCAGGACCGCCCCGTGCAGCTGCGTCCCGCCGAGCCGCGCCTCGACGACCTCGACGTCCCGGAACTGCGCCCCGGCGAGCTCGGTGCCCACGCCCCGTACCCCCGTGAGCACCGAGTCGAGGAACCGCGCGCCCGTCAGCCGCGCCGCGTCGAGCCCGCACTCCCGCAGCGCGCAGTCCAGGAACCGCGCCCCCTCGCCGGACTGGCCCGTCAGGTCGAGCCCTGCCAGTTCGAGGCCGTCGTAGTCCCCGTCGGGCGCGAGCCCGCCCTCGTACGCCTCCAGGGGAGGCAGCCGGACCTCCGGGCGCCTCGCCCCCGCCACCTTCTTCTTCCCAGCCGTCACCATGCCCCCATCGTGACCTACGCCACTGACAACGCCCCGATGTCACATCCGCGGGGCCTCCCGCCGTCCCCCGTGTGAGACCGAGACCGACACGAGGGAGACACACCCATGCGCAAGCTCACGATCATCGGCGGCGGTTTCGCCGGACTGACCGCCGCCATCACGGCCGCCGAGGCCGGCGCCGAGGTGACCGTCCACGAGTCGCACCGGACGCTCGGCGGCCGGGCGCGCACGGCCGACGGCCCGTACCGCACGAACGAGGGCCCGCACGCCCTCTACGACGGCGGCCCGCACTGGACCTGGCTGAAGCAGCGCGGGCTCCTCCCGCCCATGGCCGCGCTGCCGACCGCCGAGGCCCTCCGGTTCCGCGTCCACCGCGACGGCGCCGTGCGCCGCCTCCCGCCGCTCGGCCTGTTCCGCCTGGCCCGCCGCACCGCCGAACAGGCCCCCGTCGACGTCGACTTCCGCACCTGGGCCACCGGTGTCGCGGGCGAGCGCACCGCGCGCATGGCCGCGGCGTACGTCGGGGTCGCGCTCTTCCACCACGACCCCGGCTCGCTCTCCGCCCGTTTCGTGCAGGAGCGGCTGCACCGGTCCGCCGCCCTGCCGGCCGAGGCGCAGTACGTCCGGGGCGGCTGGGGCGAGCTGATCGACCGGATGGCCACGCGCGCGCGTGAGCTCGGCGTACGGATCGAGACCTCGTCCCGGGTCGAGGCCCTCCCGGTCGGCGGTGGGCCGGTGGTCGTCGCGACCGCGCTGCCGGCCGCCGCCCGGCTCCTCGACGACCCGTCGCTGACCTGGGAGAGCGGCCGTACGGTCCTGTTCGACCTGGCGCTGCGCACCCGCAAGGGCGATCCGTTCGTGGTCTCGGACCTGGACGCGCCCGGCTGGATCGAGCGGTACACGGCGCAGGACCCCTCGCTGGCCCCGGCCGGACAGCAGCTGCTCCAGGCGCAGCTGCCGATCGGCCCGGACGCGTCGAAGACGGACGGCGTCGCCCACGGCGAGCGGCTGCTCGACCTGGGCTTCCCCGGCTGGCGCGAGCGGACGGTGTGGCGGCAGGAGTCCGTCTGCCAGGGCCGTACGGGAGCGCTCGACCGCCCGGGCACCACGTGGCGCGACCGGCCGGCCGTCGACCGGGGCCACGGCGTGTACCTGGTGGGCGACCAGGTGGCGGCACCGGGCGTGCTCGCGGAGGTGTCGTTCACGAGCGCGGTCGAGGCGGTGTCGCTCGCCCTGCGCGCGGAGCACCTCGACCGCCTTGACCTCAAGCGCGCTTGAGGTCGGAGGCTTGACCCGCAAGCCCATCCGTACGACGACAGGGGAACGTCATGCACGCCATCCGCCTCCACGCCTTCGGCCCCGCCGAGAACCTCGCCTACGAGGAGACGCCCGACCCCGTACCGGGCCCCGGCCAGGTCCGCGTCCGGGTGGCGGCGGCCGGCGTGCACCTGCTCGACACCGCCCTGCGCGAGGGCGCCACGGGCCCGTTCCCCACGCCCACCCCGCTCCCCACGATCCCCGGCCGCGAGGTCGCCGGCACGGTCGACGCCCTCGGCGAGGGCACCGACCCGTCCTGGCTCGGCCGGCGCGTCGTCGCCCACCTCGGCATGAACCCCGGCGGCTACGCCGAACTCGCCATCACCGACGCCGCCCGCCTGCACGCCCTGCCCGACCACCTCGGCGAGGCGGAGGCCGTCGCCATGATCGGCACAGGCCGCACGACCCTCGGCATCCTCGGGTTCACCGAACTCGGCCCCGACTCGGTCGCGATCGTCCCGGCCGCCGCCGGCGGCATCGGCACCCTGCTCGTCCAGTACGCCAAGAACGCGGGCGCCACCGTCATCGGCCTCGCCGGCGGCCCCGCGAAGGTCGCCCTCGTCGAGGCCAACGGCGCCGACCTGGCCGTCGACTACAAGCAGCCCGACTGGCCGGAGAAGGTCCGCGCGTACCTGACCTCCCTCGACCGCTCCGCCACCGTCGTCTTCGACTCGGTCGGCGGCGACACCGGCCGCGCCGCCGTCGACCTGCTCGGCAAGGGCGGACAGCACCTGGTCTTCGGCTGGTCCGGCACCGGACTGCACGACGGCGAACCGCTCACCTTCACCGAGGAGGAGCTCACCGCGCGCGGGATCACCTCGGAGTCCGTCCTCGGCCCCGTCATGATCCAGAAGGCGGGCGGCGACCTCCGTACGCTCGAACTCGCCGCCCTCGACGCGGCGGCCACCGGCACCCTCCGCCCGGCGGTCCACCGCTTCCCCCTCGCGCGGGCGGCGGAGGCCCACCGCGCCCTGGAGAACCGGGGCACGACGGGCAAGGTGGTCCTGGTGCCCTGACCGTCAGACCCCGAGCACGTCCCAGGAGTGCGCCTTGAACTCCTTCGTGAAGTCGGGGTGGTCCTCCCACATCCGGGCGATGGAGCGCAGCACGTCCCAGTTGTGCTCCAGCGCCTGGTCGACGACCTGCCGCAGCTCCGGTGCCGTCTCCCGCTTCTCCACGAGCCCGGTCACCGCAGACGCGGCCTGCACGGTGTAGCGCAGGGCCCGCAGCGCCCGCGACGTGTCGTCCATGCCGAAACCGTGGTCGCTGCCGTTGGCGGGGTCGAAGAGCGGCGTCAGCCGCGCCTCGATGAAGCCGGTGATCCGCTGGAACCGCTGCTCAATGTCCATGCCCCCTTCCTACACCGTCGCCGCGCCCAGCTTCGCCAGGGCCCCGTCCGTCAGGCGGTACACG
The DNA here is from genome assembly GCF_042889835.1 of Streptomyces sp. NPDC002463. Lineage (NCBI taxonomy): Bacteria > Bacillati > Actinomycetota > Actinomycetes > Kitasatosporales > Streptomycetaceae > Streptomyces > Streptomyces sp. NPDC002463. Next base: position 97,539 of record NZ_JBIARL010000026.1, on the reverse strand, counting down.
CTCCACTCGTCCTGCGGGCGGGCGCCCAGGGACTCGTAGAAGTCGATGGACGGCTGGTTCCAGTTCAGTACGGACCACTCCAGGCGCTCGTAGCCGCGCTCGACGCAGATACGGGCCAGCTCGCGCAGCAGCGCCTTGCCGAGGCCGCCGCCGCGGGCCTCCGGGCGGACGTACAGGTCCTCCAGGTAGATGCCGTGGACTCCGCGCCAGGTCGAGAAGTTGAGGAACCAGAGCGCGAAGCCCACCGGCTCGCCCGTCTCGTCCTCGGCGATGTGCGCGAAGGCGGCGGGCCGCTCGCCGAACAGGGCCTCATGCAGCATCTCGGGGGTCGCCCGGACCTCGTGGAGGGCCTTCTCGTACTCGGCGAGGTCACGGATCAGGGCGTGGACGACGGGGACGTCGGCAGGCGTGGCAGTACGGATCATGGCGCCCAGCCTGCCCCGGATCAGGCCCTCCTGGCCAGCAGGATCCGCGCGACGGCCACCTGCCCGGCGTCGAGGGCCGGCTCACCGTCCTCGACGTCCCAGAGCCCGTTCTGAAGCACCCGCCCCAACGTCCACGCGGTGGCCCGCCTTCGGTCCCCGACGACCTCGGCGAGCAGGTCGAACCCCCACAGGAACCCGTCGGGATCGAAGCGGTCCATCAGCGCCGGAAGCAGCTCGAAGCCCGGATCCCCGGCCAGCGGCTTCGGGTCGATGGCCAGCCAGGGCTCCCGCTCGGCCGCCAGGACGTTCCCGAAGTGCAGGTCCCAGTGGAGCAGCCGGTCCCCGGGCTCGCCCGCCACCTCCCGTACGGCCGCGGCGCAGTCCCGCAGGACGGCCGCGTCGTCGGCGCCGAGCCGCGCCGCGGCCTCCGGGACTCCGGTGAGCATCACGGAGGCGATGTCCCCGAGCGTCCGCAGCCCCGCGGGCGCGGGGACGGCGACGAGCCGGGCGAGCAGGTCCGCGACGATCTCCAGCGCCTCACGGGTGTCCTCGACCGCGGACAGCGGTCGCGCCTCGTCGAGGCGCTCCAGGAGCATCGTCCCCGTCGCCGCGTCGTGGTCGAGGAGCCGTACCGCCCCCGCGCCGTCCCACACCCGCAGGGCGAGCGGTTCCCCCTCCGACTCCTCGTCGAGGAGCTGCATCTTGAGGGCGGCCGGCACACCGTCCCGCTCCACCGGCAGCACCAGCGAGGCCACCCCGTGCATCGACGGCCCCGTGACCCGCAGCCCCCACCGGCCGAGGAACTCCTCCGCCCGCCCCGGCAGCGCGGCCACGAACGCCCGCCCCGCCTCGCCGTTGAACTTCGCCTGCGACGCCGCCAGTTCCTCCGGTACGTGAATCACGCGGCGAGCGTAGTGACCAGCTCCCGCCCCGCGCCTCCGGGTCTCCCCCGTATCCACAGACCCCTGGCCAGGAGTAGGGAGCTGTTGCTCTTTCGGCTCACTCCTGTGAGTGATAGTGCGCTTTGGTGCGTGTTGTCACGGTCGTGTGCATGAACCTCAAGGAGTGGGCGAAGGCGCAGGGTGTGCATCCGCAGACTGCGTATCGCTGGTTCCGTGAGGGGACGTTGCCGGTACCGGCGCAGCGGGTCGGGCCGCGCACGATCCTGGTGAACGTGGAGGTGAATGCCGCACCAGAGGCCGTCGGTGGTCTGGGGCTGTATGCCCGTGTCTCCTCCCCAGATCAGAAAAATGATCTGGAACGCCAGGTCGCCCGGTTGTCAGAGTGGGCGGCGAAGGCCGGTCACCGTGTCGTCCGTGTGGAGTCAGAGATTGCGTCCGGCATGAGCGGTGACCGGTCCAAGGCGAAGCGGCTGCTGGACGCGGGCCACCGGCGTGCAGGCCTGCTGAGCATGTGCGCCGAGGCCGGTATCGGCGTCATCGCCGTGGACCCCGCCTACACCTCGATGTGGGGAGCCGAACACTGGCAAAGCCACTGACCAGCAAGAAACGCAAGACCAGCCGACACGCCGCCGCTGCGGTGGCCATCGGCAGGCGCTCCCTCGGACACCGGATCAGGCGACGGACGACACCGCCCCCTGCGCACCAGAGTGATGCGCAAGGGCATCGGACCGCCCAGGCCCGACCCGGCACCCGAGGACGTGAGGGAGACCGCCCCCGCGTACCCGGGCCACGGACACGATCCGCCGGCGCCGGACGCGGACGGAACGCGGTGGACCAGAACGCCCAAAACCGTTCGGGGTGTTCGGCTGAGCAGGGGTTCTGGCGACAGGACTCACTCCCGCTCAGTCTTCAGGAACGGTAACCTCCGGCCACGCACCCGGAAGAGGGATAGAGATGAGCACGGTCAACGGCACCGTCAACGGCGGCATATCGTTCTGGTACGCGCAGGAGGGCGCCCCCGCGCCCCGCGAACCGCTCCCCGGCGACACGACCGCCGACGTCTGCATCGTCGGCGGCGGCTACACGGGACTCTGGACCGCCTACTACCTCAAGAAGGCCGTCCCCTTCCTCAACATCACCGTCCTCGAGGCCAAGTTCTGCGGCTACGGCGCCTCCGGGCGCAACGGCGGCTGGCTGTACAACGGCATCGCCGGCCGCGACCGGTACGCCAAGCTGCACGGACAGGAGGCCGCCGTCCGCCTCCAGCAGGCGATGAACGGCACCGTCGCCGAGGTCCTCGACGTCTGCGAGACCGAGAAGATCGACGCCGACCAGCACCGCGGCGGCGTCCTGGAGGTGGCCCTCTCGCCCGCCCAGCTCGCCCGCCTCAAGGCCTTCCACGCCGCCGAGCTCGCCTTCGGCGAGACCGACCGCGAGCTGTACGGCGCCCGCGAGACCGCCGAACGCATCCGCGTCGCCGGAGCCGTCGGCTCCTCCTGGACCCCGCACGGCGCCCGCCTCCACCCGGTCAAGCTCGTCCAGGGCCTCGCGGCCGCCGTCGAGGCCCTCGGCGTCACGATCCACGAGTCGACGCCCGTCACCGAGATCAAGCCGAAGCACGCGATCACCCCGTACGGCACCGTCCGCGCCCCGTACGTCCTGCGCTGCACCGAGGGCTTCACCGCCTCCCTCGCAGGCCAGCGCCGCACCTGGCTCCCCATGAACTCCTCGATGATCGCCACCGAGCCGCTCACCGACGCCCAGTGGGAGTCCATCGGCTGGGACGGCCGCGAGACCCTCGGCGACATGGCGCACGCCTACATGTACGCGCAGCGCACCGCCGACGGCCGCATCGCGCTCGGCGGCCGGGGCGTCCCGTACCGCTTCGGCTCGAAGACCGACAACGACGGCCGCACCCAGCCGCAGACCGTCGAGGCCCTGCGGGAGATCCTGGTCCGCTTCTTCCCCCAGCTCGCGGGCGTACGGATCGACCACGCCTGGTCCGGTGTCCTCGGCGTCCCCCGCGACTGGTGCGCCACAGTCACCCTCGACCGCTCCACCGGCCTCGGCTGGGCCGGCGGCTACGTCGGCTCGGGCGTCGCCACGGCCAACCTCGCGGCCCGCACCCTCCGCGATCTGATCAAGGAGGACTCGGGCCAGTCGGGGCCCACCGACCTCACGGCCCTCCCCTGGGTGAACCACAAGGTCCGCAAGTGGGAACCGGAGCCCCTGCGCTGGCTCGGCGTCCAGACCATGTACGCCGCCTTCCGCGGCGCCGACCGCCGCGAGGCCACGGCCCACACGGCGGAGACGGACCGCGTGGCGATCCTGGCGAACCGCCTGAGCGGCCGCTGAGGGACCCGTCCGCCGGGTGGGGTGCCCCACCCGGCGGACGCGACTACTCCACCTCGATCCCGAAGTCCCCCACGAGCTCCTCGAGCCCGCCCCGGTACCCCTTCCCGCCGAGGACGAAGTCCCAGTCCCCGCCGGCCCGCCGCCGGAACGAGCCGAGGACGAGCGCCGTCTCCCCCGGCCGCCCGTCCGACACCTCGAGCCGGTCGAGCTCGGCACCCGCGTCGTCCCGCAGCCGGATCCCGGCGTCCGTGAACCCGCCGAGGTCCGCGTCGGGGTTCACCTCCGGGTCCACGGCCGCCACCAGGACCAGCCGGTCCGCCCGCGCGGGCAGCGCGTCGAAGCCGACCCTCACGGCCGCGCGGTCACCGGGCGCGGCCGCCACCATCGCGACCGAACCGTCGGGCGTCGCGGGGTTGTTGAAGAAGACGAACCACTCGTCGCCGAGGACCCGGTTCCCCGCGCAGACCAGCGCGCACACGTCGAGCGCGGCGGACCCCGACCACACCATGCCGAGCAGGTTGAAGTCCTCGGCGGGAGCGGAGGCGGGGACGGGAGCGGGCGCGGCGGCCGGAGCGGTCGCGGGCCCGCCCAGCCGGCCCCGCAGACCGTGCTGGTGCAGCAGATCCACCAGCTCGGTCCCCGAGATCAGGGTCAGCGGCTTGCCGTTGGCGAAGGTGTACGAACCGGGGCCGAACTTCGAAGTGGTCACCAGGACCCCCTTGTTGGCCCCGACGTCCTGCACGGTCCCGTACAGATCCCGTACCGCACTCGGCGGCACCGTGTTCCGGTACCGCTTCACCTGCACCGCGATCGACCCGCCGCTGATCGGATCGGGATCGAGCGCCTTGACGTCGACCCCGCCGTCGCCCGACCGCTGCGTCGTGACGGCCTGGAGCCCCCGCGCCCGGAACAGCTCGGCGACGAGCCCCTCGAAGGCGATCGGGTCCATGGTCAGCAGGTCGGGCTCCTCGCCGTCCCCCTGCACCACCACGTCCGAGCCCACCTGGTCGGGCTCCCGCAGCGGCACGACCGCCACCCGCTCGTCGGGCTTGGCGGAGAGCCGCCCGCCGAGGGCCCCGGTCAGGCACTCCACGGCGCCGACGAGCTCCAGGTTCAGCCGGTCGAACGCCGGCCGCTCCACCACGACCGAGGCCACGCACACCCGCCCGGCGAGCCCGGTGGCGGGATCGACCCCGCCGACGTACCCGTTCAGCGCCACCGCTTCGAGCGCCCCGAAGCGATCCGCGGCGAACAGCTCCCGCACCGCGAGCAGCACGCTCTGCGCGAGGACGTCCCGGTACAGCGCCCGCCGCTGCGTGACGGGCCGCGGGACCTCCTTCTCCTGGTCGGTGCTCGGCAGGTACTTGACGCCCTTGGCCTCCGGGACCACCTCGTACCCGGGCAGGTCCCAGTCGAGGACGAGCCCGCGTCCGGCCCGGTCGTAGGCGGCCGACACCTCACGGGGGAACCCCTCGGGCCAGGCGGTCGACGCGAACAGCACGGCGGAGAAGTACTCGACGACGGTGTCGGCCTCCCCGTTCCGCAGGGCCGCGACGGTCCCGTCGATCCCGCTGTTGTGGGCGCGTATCTCGGCGGTACGGGCGGCCGCCCAGGCGTCGTACTCCCGCCGGTACGCGGCGAGTTGCTCGACCCTCCGCGCCTCGGCCGCCTGCGCCGCGTACCAGTCGTGCTCGAACCGGGCCCGCGCGTCCCGCTCGGCCTGGGCACGCCCGGACGCCGTCCAGGCCGCCTGCGGCTGGTAGAAGCGCTGCTCGGGCATGGCGACGGGCTCCCCGAGCGGCCCGGGGGCGAACGGCTCGACGGCCTCGTCCCGCCGCAGCGACTCCACACCGAAGGCGGGCGCCCGGCACCCCGCCACGAGCAGCCCCCCGAGGACGGCGACCCGCTGATCGAGCTCCTGGGTCCGCCGCAGGGCGTCGGCGTCCCGCTGCTGCCGATAGGCCGCCCGTTGCTCCCGCTGCATCCGCGCGACGTCCCGCTCGTACGCCCGCTGCGCCCGCTCGGCGTCCCTCTGCTGCCGCAGCACCGCCTGGTGCTGCCCCTCCCGCTGCCGCTGCGCCACCCGCTGCTGCTCGGCCCACACCCCGATCAGCCCACCGGAACGCCGACTCATCCGCGCACCCCTCCCCAAGACCCCGACATCTGCACGCCCCCGTGTCGCACAAGTGTCCCTGAAGGCACCGGGCCGGGGCACGAGAACTGCGCAGTGCCCCGGCCCGGCCGGACGTCAGCCGAGCGGCAGCGTCACCGTCCGGCTCTCGCTGTACGGCGAGTGGTTCCCGGCGTCGTCGTACGTGCGGGCCCGGTACTCGTAGGCGACGCCGTCGGCGGCCTGCGGGGCGCAGACGGTGACCTCGGCCGGGTCGAGGCGCGGGTCGTACGTCTTGTGCAAAACGACCGTCCAGGTGGCCGCCCCCGCCGCGCGGCGCGTGATCTCGAAGCCGGAGAAGTCGCGGATCGGGGCGGGGGTCCAGTCGGTGGCGGTGGCCTGCACGCCGCCCGTGCAGGAACCCAGGGCCAGGTCCGGGGCGTTGGCGGGGGCGATGCCGTCGGGGATCTCCAGCCACAGCTCGTTGGGCGCGTCGGCGTCGAGCGTGCTCGGGTTGGGCGTGGTGGTGCCGCCGTCGTTGGTGACGAGGACGCGGTAGTGACGGGTCTCGCCGTCGGCGGCGACGGGGGCGGTGGTCCAGGTGCTGCCCTTGGTGGTGCCGAGGGGGACCCAGCGGTAGTAGCCCTCGACCATGTCGTTGCTCAGGACCGTGTAGTGGTCGAAGTGCGGCTCGGTGTTGAGGGGCCACTTCAGGGTGACCTTGCGGGTCGCCTTGTCGAACGTGCCGGTCAGGGAGGTGACTTCGGGCAGCGGCCGCACGATGACGTCCGCGCTGCCGGCCGAGGTGTTGCCCGCCTTGTCCCTGGCACGGACCTCGTAGTAGTAGGGCGTTCGGTCGCCGGGGTTCACCAGGGGGTCGGTGAAGCTGCGCGCGGCGGTGGAGGCGGTGACGGTCGTCCAGGTGCCGGAGCCGACGGCCCGCCGGTGCAGGGAGTATCCGGCGAGGTCCATCTCCTTGTTGCCCGCCCAGGAGACGGTCGTACGGCGGGTGGTGGTGTTGTACGCGGTCGCCACGCCGGTGGGGGCGAGCGGCTTCACCGTGTCGTACGCGGACGCGGTCCGGGGCGCGTAGGTGAAGTCGACCTTGGCGGCGCCGCTCCAGTTCGCGTAGTCGACGCGGACGGTGTGCCGGCCGGAGGGCACGGTGAGGTTGACGCTCCGGGAGCGCGCGGTGTCCCCGGTGTTCGCCCACAGGTCGATCTTGCGGACGCCGTCCAGGTAGACGCGGGCTCCGTCGGTGGCGGACACCGCGAACGTGAAGGGGCCGCCGGAGCCGAAGTCGCGGGACACCCACCAGCGGACCCCGAAGTTGTTCGCGGCCACACCGGCGGCCGGGCTGCCCGCCCAGCTCTCGGCGACGGCGGCGTCGCAGTCGGTCCTCACGGGCGTCCCGGAGAACGAGGTGTTGTTGTAGAACGTCCGCATGGGGACGTTGGTGGAGCAGGTGACACCGGCGGCGGCCGCCTGCGGGGCGACGACCACCAGACCGCCGAGGACGACGGCGGACATGACGCCACCGCCGAGGGCGGCGACAAGGCTCTTCGAGGACACGGGGACCCTTCGGGCAGGACAGAAAACACTCAGCCCGAAGACTCCCGCCCCACCCGAAAGGTTGCCCCCGCCCCGCACCGAAGATCGCCCCCGACCTGCACGGACTCCCCTGCACGCCGAAGGGCCGGCACCGGGGATCATCCCCTGCACCGGCCCTTCGCCTGGAGCCCCCTGTCGGGTTCGAACCACGACCCCCGCTTTACAAGTTCGCCCCAGCTTCTGTGAGCCCTACGTCTTGCTGCCGCGCGCCGTATGTTCCGCTGTCCAGAAGTACGCCGATGTCTGAGGTCGTTGATGTCAACGATGGATGTCAGGCAGGGGTTCGAGACCGTGGCCGACGCGTGCTCGTCGGCCGCCTCGGCATCCCCTTGCTGCCCGGATGCCCTGCCCTGCCCTGCCCTGCCCTGCCCTGCCCTGCGAGAGTGGTCCCGTGCTGCTGAATCCTGAGAACACTCTGTTCGTCCGTGGTGCCACGCCCGTGCTCCTGCTGGCTGACGCGCCTGTCCATGATGCCCTGCCGCTCCTGACCACGCCGGACGGAGCGGTGCCCTTGTGCGAGGGCTGGAACATCGTTCCCCGACTCACCCTGTGTGTCGTAGACGGACCTGGGGACCACGGGCTCGTCGTCCCTGCTCTCGCCGCGCCGGTGGTCGGCGGATCCGATGCGGGCACGGCATCGAGCGGCATGGGCGAATGGTGCGCGGATGCCGAGCAGGCCGGCGGAGCAGTCGTTCTGTCCTTGGACCGCCTGCCTGAGGCACTCGACTGGTCTGCCCTGCTGTCCTCGGGAACCGCTCGTGGCGGCTTCATGCCTGCGCTGGCCTGACCGTAAGAGCGTCGGACTCGCGACCTCTTCGTCCCGAAGCAACTCGGGTGGGGGTGGTCCCTTGGGCTGCTGGGCCTCTCACCTGCGCTGCGAGTCCGCAGGCGTCCGCATTCGTCCGCCGGTGTTCGTCAGCGTTGTCACGCAGTTAGACACTCATTGCCTAGGTGTTCTGTCCGGGAGGTTGTGGACGGGTGAGCCAGGTCTCGGCTGAGGGATCTTGAAGGGGTGTGACCCAGATACGCCAGAAACCCGCCAGAACTTGATCTTGGCTGCTGAGTGCCTGACGCTGTCGGGGATCTTGGCGATGACGGTCGGACATGCCCTCGACATCTCAGTCTCCAAGATCCCCGACCTCGTCACCCGCGATCAGCTCTGCGTCTCCTCGCGGCGTCCCATTGCGGCCGCATCGGGTACGACGAGCAGCTTGCCGGTGGTACGCCGAGCCTCCAGATCGCTGTGGGCCCGGGCGGCCTCGGACAATGCGTAGCGGCCCGTCACGGTGACCTCAAGCGCCTTGGAGCGCACCCACTCGAACACATCGGCGGCCCGTCGGAGCAGTTCGGACCGATCGGCGATGAAGTCCCCGAGGCTGGGCCGGATCAGGGTCAGCGAACCGCCGTGGGCGAGCCGAATCGGATCAAACGGCGGCACGGCACCACTTGCCGCGCCGAAGAGCACGAGATGGCCGCGGGTTCGCAGGCTGGCGAGGCTCGCATCGAAGGTGTGCGCGCCGACGCCGTCGAAGACAACCGGCAGTCCCTGACCGCCGTTGAGCCGCCTCACCTCGCCAGCGAGATCGTCGACTGCGGAGGAAAGGATCACCTCAGCGGCCCCGGCACGCTTCGCCAGCTCGGCCTTCGCCGTGGTCGACGTCGTGCCGATCACCCTGCCGCCGAGATGGGTGATGAGCTGGGTCAAAAGCAGCCCCATGCCACCAGCAGCCGCATGCACGAGCACCGTGTCGCCCCCCTGAACCGGGTAGGCGTCCTTGACGAGATAGTGCGCGGTCATGCCTTGGAGGAGCACGGCGGCGGCTGTCTCGAAGCCGATATCGTCGGGCAGCGGCACCAGCCGGGAGGAGTCCACGACGGCCCGCTCGGCATACGTGCCGGGAATCTCCACCCAACCGACCCGGTCCCCGACCGCGACGTCAGCGACGCCGGGTCCGACTTCGACGACCGTGCCGGCGCCCTCAGCGCCCGGGGTGAAGGGCAGCGGAAGGCTGTACCGGCCTTCGCGGTGGTAGACGTCGAGGAAGTTGACCCCGGATGCGGCGACCTCCACGATCGCCTCGCCCGGACCCGGCCGCGGCTGGTCCACCTCGGCCTCCTGCAGCACTTCGGGACCGCCCACTTCGTACACCTGAATCGCTCGCATGACCCTCCAATAACGGCTCATCCGCCACCAACCCCGTTGATGGCGATCCGATTCCCGGCAGGCAGAAGGTTCTGGTCAGTGGCCCTGGCGGCATCCTCGCGTGTGGCCCCTCACGCGGGCTACGGCTTAGCCCGTTGTTCGGGGAAAGGCACTGAATGTCCCGCCTAGGCTCAGAGGCTCATCCGACACCAGCCCACCACTCACCCCCAACTCCCATCAACCCGAGCTGTCAGGCGTGCGGACGGCGGCCGGGCTGGAGCGGGGCGGAGACAGGAGCGCAGGCCCGGGCGACGGGCCGCGCGCGCCGCGCCGTGCGCGGCGGGTGCCTTGATGAGGTAGAGAAATCTGTAACAGCTGCTTCGACCGTGCCTTCTAATGCTCCGGCCGGGAAGGTTGACCAGACAGCCGACAAAAGTCGCGTGACCTCACTGGCAGCACCGGAGGCACTGGCGCCACGACTGTTGATCGTGTGGCTCTTGAGCCCAGCTGGAACCAGACCCGTGGCCACTTCGACGCCGCCCGGGCACTCCTCACGGGTCTGCCGGGCATCGACCTCTCGGCAACGCTGGAGTTCCTGGAGTACAACGAGTTGGGGCTTGCCTTCGACTGCCTGGTGGATCACGGTGCAGAGCTCGACCTGCCACTTAGCTACTGGCAGCGCCTGGACCGCGCCGCTCGTGTTCCTCGCCGCCGCCCGGAAGGACCCGCTGCACGCGGCCTTCGTCCCATCCGCCTCCACGACGCCCGGCACGGTTGCGCGGCGCTGCTCACCGCCGCCGGAGTCGCGCCCCGTGTCGTGATGGAGATCCTCGGACACAGTCAGATCAGCCTGACGATGGACGTCTACACCCATGTGGTGCAGGACACACAGCGGGAGGCGATCAGTCACACGGACCGGCTGCTCACGCGGAAACGGCCCGACCGTCGTCGCCGTTGATGTCAGCTGTGGATGTCGAAGGCCCCGGACCATGAACGGTCCGGGGCCTTCGCCTTGTCCTGCCTGGAGCCCCCTGTCGGGTTCGAACCGACGACCCCCGCTTTACAAGAGCGGTGCTCTGGCCAGCTGAGCTAAGGAGGCAGCGAGTGAAGTGTAACCAACCCCGCCCCGGAGGCGGTCGGAAATCTCACGGGCCCGTGAGTGCTGACAGAACGGGCCCCGGCAGGTAGCGTCACCTGCGGTTCACCCTGGTGGACTAGACCTCAATCCTTCCTTTACTCGGATCGTCCGGCACGTTCCTGCCGGTGAAGGGACGCATCACCATGGCTTCCGTCACGTTCGACAAGGCCACCCGGATCTACCCGGGTGCCACCAAGCCCTCCGTCGACCAGCTCGACATCGAGATCGCGGACGGCGAGTTCCTCGTCCTCGTCGGCCCCTCCGGCTGCGGCAAGTCGACCTCCCTGCGCATGCTCGCGGGTCTCGAGGACGTCAACGCCGGCTCCATCCGCATCGGTGACCGCGACGTCACGCACCTGCCGCCGAAGGACCGGGACATCGCGATGGTGTTCCAGAACTACGCGCTGTACCCGCACATGACCGTCGCCGACAACATGGGCTTCGCGCTCAAGATCGCCGGTGTCAACAAGTCGGAGATCCGCGCCAAGGTCGAGGAGGCCGCGAAGATCCTCGACCTCACCGAGTACCTCGACCGCAAGCCGAAGGCGCTCTCCGGCGGTCAGCGCCAGCGTGTCGCGATGGGTCGCGCCATCGTCCGCGAGCCGCAGGTCTTCCTCATGGACGAGCCGCTGTCGAACCTCGACGCCAAGCTCCGCGTCTCCACCCGTACGCAGATCGCCGGTCTCCAGCGCCGCCTGGGCATCACGACCGTGTACGTCACGCACGACCAGACCGAGGCGCTCACCATGGGCGACCGCGTCGCCGTCCTCAAGGACGGTCTGCTCCAGCAGGTCGACACCCCGCGCAACATGTACGACAAGCCCGCCAACCTCTTCGTCGCCGGCTTCATCGGCTCCCCGGCCATGAACCTGGTCGAGGTCCCGATCGTCGACGGCGGCGTGAAGTTCGGCACGAGCGTCGTCCCGGTCACCCGCGACGCGATCGCCGCCGCCTCCGCCAACGGCGACACCACGGTCACGGTCGGCGTCCGCCCCGAGCACTTCGACGTGCAGAGCGCCACCAGCAAGGACGGCCTGGCCGTCACGGTCAACGTCGTCGAGGAGCTCGGCTCGGACGGCTTCGTGTACGGCACGACCCGCGTCGGCGGCGAGGACAAGGAGCTCGTGGTCCGCGTCGGCGGCCGCGACGTGCCCGCGAAGGGTTCCACGCTGCACGTCGTCCCGCGCGCCGACGAGCTGCACGTCTTCTCGACCTCCACGGGCGCCCGCCTCAGCGACTGAGGCAGCGCCTGAAGGACCGCGTCCGACGGACCGCTCCTGAAGCAGCGCCGAACGGCCCCGCATCTGCTGCAGATGCGGGGCCGTTCGTTTAAACGGGCTTACCCCTGAAAACCCCGGCATTCGGGGCCCCGCCGGCGCCCCCGCGTCAACACGCAATTCGAAAAGCCGCCTCGAACCATCCCTCGCGAGAGTGACTAAATGTCGCCATATCACTACCGGCCGCTACGCTCGCCTGCGTGACGCACACTGCCCGCCGAATCGGCCGCTCTCTCGCCCTCGTCCTGCCCGTCGTCCTGGTGCTCTCGGGAACGCTCGCGGTGTCCGCCGTTCCGTGGGCCGGCCAGGACTCCGGCACCCAGCTGACGGCGTCCTCCACGGACGTCTCCACCCGGGCCAAGTCCCGTGCTCCGCAGGATATTCTCCGCGACCAGCTCCTCGCAGAGCTTCAGGAGAAGGACCCCGGCGTCGCCCTCACCCACCTCCAGCGCGAGGTGGAGAACCGGCCCTCCCTCGCCAAGCACTGCTTCTCCATCGCCCGCGCCCTCGGCCGCGCCGCCGTCGAGCACTACGGCCCCTCCCGCGCCCAGTCCTTCTCCCGCCCGGTCTGCGACACCTCGTACGCGACCGGCGTGATGCGCGCGAGCTGACTGATTCACGAGGGAAGGGCCGCGAGCTGAACGGCCTGACGCATACCGGGCGCCTATCGTTCCCCGTATGCACACCACTCCGACGCAGGCCGTGGTCCTGGCGGGCGGCCAGGGCTCACGGCTCCGCCCGTACACCGACGACCGCCCCAAGCCGATGGTCGAGATCCCGGGAACCGGGACCCCGATCATCGGCCATCAGCTTTCCTGGCTGGCCGCCGAGGGCGTGACGGACGCCGTCGTCTCCTGCGGCCACCTCGCCGAAGTGCTCCAGGACTGGCTGGCCTCCGCGAACCTGCCTCTGAGGGTGACGACGGTCGTCGAGACCGAACCCCTCGGCCGTGGCGGCGGCCTCAAGTACGCCGCCGCGCACCTGCCCGCCCCGGACCAGCCCTGGTACGCCACCAACGGCGACATCTGGACCCGCTTCTCGCTGCGCGAGATGGCCGCCTTCCACGCCGAGCGGGACGCCCTCGCGACGCTCGCCCTGGCCCGCCCCCGGATCCCGTGGGGCGCCGTCGAGACCGACACCTTCGGGAACATCACCGACTTCATCGAGGCGCCGCCCTCGCCGTTCCTGATCAACGCGGGCGTGTACGTCTTCGCCGCGGCCTTCACGGAGCTCCTCCCCGACGTCGGCGACCACGAGCGGGCCACCTTCCCGCGCCTCGCCCGCGAGCGCCGCCTGGCCGGCTTCCCGCTGCCCCACGGCGCCTACTGGCGGGCCATCGACACCGCCAAGGACCTGACGGAGGCGGCCAAGGAGCTCGCCGCCCAGAAGGCCTGACGGACGGGCGCACGGGAAAGGCCGGCACCGAGGTGCCGGCCTTCTCGTTCCCGTACGTCAGCCCAGCAGGCCGCCGATCGGGTTGTGCGCCCCTCCGCCGGTCGAGCCGCCCTCGGACGGGGTGCTGGTGGAGCCGGTCGAGCCGCCGCTCGTCGTACCGCCGCCGGTGCTGCTCGGGCTGTCGCTGGTGGACGGCGGGGGCGCCGGCTTCGACTGCGCGGGCGCACGGCTGGTGGTGGTGCCGGTGCTCGTGCCCTGGGTCGCGGTCGGACGCTGCTCCTGCGTCCGGGTGGACTCGCGGGTCGTCTCGGTGGGCCGGGTGGCCTCCTCGGTCTTCTCGCTGCGCGCGGGCGCCTCGCTGGTCGCGGTGGCGGGCTCGGGCGCGGTGGAGGCGGCCTTCGACGGGGCGCTGCTGGTCGGCTCCTGGGGCAGCGGCTGGCCGGGGAGGTGGTTGATCGGGTCGTCGTTGGGGCCCGGGACGGTGACCATCTCGGTGGAGCGGACGGCGCCGCCGAGGACGGAGCCGACGAGGAGGGTGAGGCCGACGACGACGGCGGCGAGGAGGGTGCTGCGGCGGGTGACGCGGCGGCGCAGGTCCCAGAGTTCGGCGCGGGGGCCGAGGGTGCGCCAGGCCTCGCCGGCGATGCGGCCGTCGAGGGAGTAGACGGGGGCGCCGGCGATGATCAGCGGGGACCAGGCGGCCAGGTAGATGATGTCGGCCGAGTCGTAGACCGGGACGGTCTTCCAGCTGACCGTCAGCAGGAGCGCGGCGGAGAGCAGTCCGCCGACGACGGCGGCGACCCGCTGCCAGAGTCCGAGGACGGTGAGGACGCCGACGACGACCTGGAGGAAGGCGACGGTGAGTCCGGCGCCGACGGGGTGCTGGAGGGCGAAGTCGCGCAGCGGTTCGGCGAGGGCCCAGGGGTGGAGGGAGTTGAGCCACTTCACCATGGAGCCGCGCTCGCCGCCGTCGAAGTAGACGGGGTCGCAGAGCTTGCCCATGCCCGCGTAGATGGAGATGAAGCCGAGGAAGACGCGGAGCGGGAGGAGGACGACGCCGAGGTTCATCCGGCGGCCGGGGTAGTAGGCGTGCCGGACGTTGTCCTGTCCGTGGCGCTGTGCCGTCCTGCCGTTCGGCGCTTCGTGCTCGTACGGCTCGGTGGGCTCCGGCCGGAGGTCGTACAGCTCGTCGTAGGCGCCCTCGGCGCGGCGCATCGGCGGCAGCAGCGGCGGCGCGGCCTCGGCGGGCACCACGGGGGTGGGCATCGTGGTGTCGATGCGCGGGATGGCCTGGGTGTCGCCGACGCCGTGCCCGCCGTGTCCGACGGGTTCGAGCGTGGAGACGGAGGACTCGCGCACGGCCTGGAGGAGGCCGGTCGCGCCCGGCGCGGACTTCCCGGTCCACACGACGGGGCGGCGGCGGGGGCCGCCCGCGCCCACTCCGGACAGGGCGGCGGTACGGGCCGCGAACTTCGGCTGCGGGGCCGGCGCGAGCCGCACACGGAAGCTGGCGTGGTTCACGATCACCTGGGCGGGATCGGAATCCACCTTGACCATGCTCAGCGCGGGCTGATCGTCGAACCCCGGCCGGGGCGTTCTGGTGTCCACACTCATCTAACCGAGTGATGTGCGGTTAGGACACTGCCTTGACGGTTGCCAAATGTCCGAGGCCCGTCAAGATCACGGCCGGGGCGCGTCCCTCGTTCGGGTCAGCCCATGCGGCGGCGGGCCGCCTCGTAGAGCACGACACCGGCGGCGACACCGGCGTTGAGCGACTCGGCGCCGCCCGGCATCGGGATGCGGACGAGGAAGTCGCAGGTCTCGCCGACGAGGCGGGACAGGCCCTTGCCCTCGGAGCCGACGACGATGACGACCGGGCCGCCCAGCTCCTCCAGCTCGTGGACCTCGCGGTCGCCGTCGGCGGCGAGGCCGACGACCGTGATGCCGGCCTTCTGGTACTGCTCCAGGCAGCGGGTCAGGTTGGTGGCGCGGGCGACCGGGGTGCGGGCGGCGGTGCCGGCCGAGGTCTTCCAGGCGCCGGCGGTCATGCCGGCGGCGCGCCGCTCGGGGACGACGACGCCGTGGCCGCCGAAGGCGGAGACGGAGCGGACGACGGCGCCGAGGTTGCGCGGGTCGGTGACGCCGTCGAGGGCGACGATCAGCGGGTCCTCGTGGTCGTCGAAGGCGGCCGCGGCGAGGTCCTCGGGGTGCGCGTACTCGTACGGCGGAACCTGGAGGACGAGGCCCTGGTGGTTGAGGCCGTTCGTCATCCGGTCGAGCTCGGGGCGCGGCGCCTCCATGATGTTGATGTTGCCGCGGCCGGTGGCGAGGTTCAGGGCCTCGCGCACGCGCTCGTCGTTGTCGATGAACTGCTGCACGTACAGGGTCGTGGCGGGCACGCCGTCGCGCAGGGCCTCGAAGACCGGGTTGCGGCCGACGACCATCTCGGACAGACCCTTGCCGCCGCGGCGGGCGACGGGCTTGCGCTTGGCCGCGTTCCGGGCCATCGCGTTGGAGACGCGGTACGCCTTGTGACCCTTGCGGTCCTCGGCCCTGGGCGTCGGGCCCTTGCCTTCGAGGCCCTTGCGCCGCTGGCCACCGCTGCCGACCGTCGCGCCCTTCTTGTTGGACGTGCGACGGTTCCTGCGCTGGCTGTTCCCGGCCATGACTGCTACCTGTTTCCTCTGCTGACGTACGAAGTCTGTAACTGAAGTGTGCCGCCCGGTGTCCCGAGCGGCACGTCTTCTAACGGTTGCCCAGCGTCCAGCGGGGGCCGTCGGGGCTGTCCTCGATGGCGAGGCCGGACTGGTTCAGGTGGTCGCGGATCGCGTCCGCGGTCGCCCAGTCCTTGCGCTCGCGCGCCGATTCGCGCTGCTGGAGCACGAGGCGTACGAGGGTGTCGACGACGCCGTGGAGCTCCTCGCCGCCACCGGTCTCCTCGGCCCAGTGCGGGTCGAGGGGGTCCAGACCGAGGACGCCGAGCATGGCGCGGACCTCGGCGAGGCGGGCGATGGCCTCGTCCTTGTCGTCCGCGGCGAGGGCGCTGTTGCCCTGGCGGACGGTGGTGTGGATGATCGCGAGCGCGTGCGGCACGCCCAGGTCGTCGTCCATGGCCTCGGCGAAGGCCGGCGGCACCTCGGCGGCGGGGGCGACGGTCCGCCCGGCCTTCTCGGTGGCGCGCTGGACGAAGCCCTCGATGCGGGCGAAGGCCGACTCGGCCTCGCGCAGGGACTCCTCGCTGTACTCGATCATCGAGCGGTAGTGCGGGGTGCCCAGGTAGTAGCGCAGGACGATGGGGCGCCAGTTCTTCACCATCTCGGACACGAGCACGCTGTTGCCGAGCGACTTCGACATCTTCTCGCCGCTCATGGTGACCCAGGCGTTGTGCACCCAGTACCGGGCGAACTCGTCGCCGAAGGCCTTGGCCTGGGCGATCTCGTTCTCGTGGTGCGGGAAGATCAGGTCGAGGCCGCCGCCGTGGATGTCGAAGGCGGAGCCCAGGTACTTGTGGGCCATGGCCGAGCACTCCAGGTGCCAGCCGGGACGGCCGCGGCCCCACGGGGTCTCCCAGTCGGGCTCGCCCGGCTTGGTCGCCTTCCACATGGCGAAGTCGCGCGGGTCGCGCTTGCCGGTGATGCCTTCCTCGGAGGGCTGGCGGAGGTCGTCGATGTCCTGGTTGGACAGCTCCAGGTACCCCGGGAAGGAGCGCACGTCGAAGTAGACGCTGCCGTCCGCCTCGTAGGCGTGGCCACGCTCGATCAGACCCCGCATCATCTCGATCATCTCGGGGACGTGACCGGTGGCGCGGGGCTCGTAGGTCGGCGGGAGGCAACCGAGGGCCTGGTAGCCGTCGTTGAACGCGCGCTCGTTCTCGTAGCCGATGGACCACCAGGGGCGGCCCTGCTCGGCGCCCTTCCTGATGATCTTGTCGTCGATGTCGGTGACGTTGCGGATGAACGTGACGTCGTAGCCGCGGTAGGCGAACCAGCGGCGCATGATGTCGAAGTTCAGCCCCGACCGGATGTGGCCGATGTGCGGGGCCGCCTGCACGGTGGCACCACAGAGGTAGATCGAGACGCAGCCCGGTGTGAGCGGGGTGAAGTCACGGATCTGCCGGGCGCTGGTGTCGTACAGGCGAATAGTCACCACTCCAGGGTAGTGGGCGTGTGGTAGTGCCCTGCGACCGATTCCCGGCGGCAGGGCACGTTTTTCACCGCTGCCGGGGCGATACGGGGTAGACGAGGGCGGTCGCGAGGGCGGCGAGGCCCTCGGCGCGGCCGGTGAGGCCGAGCCCGTCCGTGGTGGTGCCGGAGACGGAGACGGGGGCGCCCGCCGCCTCGCTGAGCGCCTTCTGCGCCTCGTCGCGCCGCTTGCCGACCTTGGGGCGGACGCCGACGACCTGCACGGCGATGTTCCCGATCTCGTACCCCTCGGCGCGGACGATCCGCGCGGCCTCG
Organism: Streptomyces sp. NPDC002463; assembly: GCF_042889835.1. Classification (NCBI taxonomy): domain Bacteria; kingdom Bacillati; phylum Actinomycetota; class Actinomycetes; order Kitasatosporales; family Streptomycetaceae; genus Streptomyces; species Streptomyces sp. NPDC002463. The sequence goes on along the minus strand of NZ_JBIARL010000026.1, from coordinate 79,726 downwards.
GCGAGCAGGGTGACGCCGGCGGCGCCGGACCACTCGGGGCGCGAGGTGCCGAAGTGGGCGCCGAGGTCGCCGATGCCGGCGGCGGAGAAGAGCGCGTCGCAGGCGGCGTGGGCGGCGACGTCACCGTCGGAGTGCCCGGCGAGGCCGTACTCCTCGCCCTCCCAGAGGAGGCCGGCGCACCAGAGTTCGCGGCCCTTCTCGAAGGCGTGGACGTCGGTGCCGATGCCGGTACGGGGGATGAGGAAGGGGGTACCCCCTGCTCGAGCGGAGCCGAGAGCTTGGGGGAGGTCAGAAGCCATCGTTGGCCCTCCTGCGGGCGAGTACGGCCTCGGCGAGGACGAGGTCGAGGGGACGGGTCACCTTGAAGGCCTCTTCGTGGCCGGGCACGACGACGACGGGCGCGCCGAGCCGCTCGACCATGCCGGCGTCGTCGGTGGCGCCCTCGCCGGTGAGGGCGATCGTCGCGTGGGCGTTGACCAGGGTGTCGTGGTCGAAGCCCTGCGGGGTCTGGACGGCGCGGAGGCGGGCGCGGACCGGGGTGGCGACGACCTGCTCGGGGTCACCGGGCTTCTCGGCCGGCTCGACCTCCTTGACGGTGTCGGCGACGGGCAGCGCGGGGACGACGGCGACGGCCCCGTCCCGTACGGCCTCGATGACGGCGTCCACGGTCTCGACGGGGACCAGCGGGCGGGCCGCGTCGTGGACGAGGACGGTGGTGATGCCCTCGGGGAGCGCCTGGAGGCCGAGGCGCACGGACTCCTGGCGGGTCTCGCCGCCGGGGACCACGAGGTAGTCGGTCCGCTCGGGCAGGGCGTGGTCGTCGAGGAGGTTCTTGACCTCGGCGGCGCCGCCTGCGCTGTCGGGGGGTGCGACCACGACGACGAGCGAGACCGCGCGGGAGGCGGCCATCGCGCGGACGGCGTGGATGAGCATGGGGGTGCCGTTCAGCGCGCGGAGCGCCTTGGGGGCGCCCGGGCCGAGGCGTACGCCCCGCCCTGCGGCCGGGATCACCACGGCGGTACGGCTAGGACGCGCTTCGTCTGACATCGGTTGCACTCCGGCAGGTTTGTTTCCGCGGCCGACATGGGTATGGCCTCACCGTGCCGGACGCTCCGCCTTGACCGGGCCCTTTCCGTGACGACGGTCGAGGCGTGGCCGCGTCGGCACAGGGGCTCGGACGTAGAGAAGTTCAGGGGGTGCGGGTTACTTCAGCGGTGCGGTCACACGGACGCGCCGCGTACGTACGGTGATGTACGCGAACATGCCGCAGCGCCCGGCGACAGCACTGTGTGGATCACAGTACGCCAGCGGGCACCGCGGCATTGCTTCACTGCTCGACCGCTTCAGGTGCGGCTCAGGACGCGAGGACCTCGTCGAGGAGGGCCTCGGCCTTGTCCTCGTTCGTGTTCTCCGCGAGGGCCAGCTCGCTCACCAGGATCTGGCGGGCCTTGGCGAGCATGCGCTTCTCACCGGCGGAGAGTCCGCGCTCGCGCTCACGACGCCACAGGTCGCGCACCACTTCGGCGACCTTGATGACATCGCCGGAGGCGAGCTTCTCGAGATTTGCCTTGTAGCGACGGGACCAGTTCGTCGGCTCTTCGGCGTACGGCGCGCGCAGCACCTCGAAGACCCGGTCCAGCCCGTCCTGACCGACCACGTCGCGAACACCGACGAACTCCGCATTGTCCGCCGGCACACGAACCGTCAGGTCGCCCTGCGCGACCTTGAGCACCAAGTAGGTCTTGTCCACGCCTTTGATCTGGCGAGTTTCGATGGCCTCGATCAGCGCGGCCCCGTGATGGGGATAGACCACGGTGTCGCCAACCTTGAACGTCATGTGACAGGTACCCCTTCCGTGGCTATCCAGGGTAACACGGATTCGGCTTCTTCTGAATGGCGTTTTCGCAGGTCAGGGCATATCTCGGGGCTTGACAACGGTGACACGGACGTGCTGCGGAGGACTTCCGGAAGGCGGTATTCGCAGGTCGGAGCGGCTACGTCGACGCAGAGAAACGCGTACGTTACACCCACCTGGAGGCCGTCCAGGGAGGGATGATGTCCCGTTTTGTCTGGTTCGGAGCGACCTTCTTCACGTACTCCGTTCGAGGATCGCCCACCCGTACGGATGTACGCCGGCGCGATTCCCGAAATTGATCAGTGGACATCAAGTGATGCCGGTACGGGATTTCCCGCGGGGGTCGCCGCGGGGAATGCGGGGACTCCTCCGAATTGATCAAGGCGGTTATGTGAACAACAGGTCAATGGGTCGTGATCCGGCCACGCGACCGTCGTCCGGAGCGGGGCTCGCCGGGCGGCGGAAGAGGCGCGGCGCGCGCACCCGGGGGACCGCTGTGACCGGTTAGGGGCGGGTCGGGTGCGGGACGCTGAGTGAGGCTCGGTAACCTAAGCGCGCTGACACACCTTTAGCTGTCCCTTAGTTCCCACGCCTGTCCGTACGTCCTAGGAGATGCCGCCGCCGTGAGCCGCAGCCTTCGACGCGGCGCCCTCGCCGCCACCGCCATCGTGTTCTCCGTCGCCGCGCTGTCCGCCTGTGGTGCGGGCAACGACGCGCAGACGCTGCAAGTGCGGCCGGACAACGCCGCCGTCACGGTGGACGACGTCAAGATCCAGAACGCGCTGGTCATCACCCAGCCCGAGCCCGGCGTCAAGGGCCCGGCCGCCGTCTCGGCCACCGTCTTCAACAACGGCAGCCTGCCGCAGACCCTCGACTCGATCAGCCTGCCGGGCCTGCGCGCCGCGGTCGTGCTGAAGCCCGCCGAGGGCGCCGGCCCGATCGTCGTCCCGGCCCACGGCTCCGTCGTCATCGGCGGCGAGGGCAACGCCTCCGCCATCGTCCTGAACGGCTCCGAGGCCGCCCGCGACGGCGACGCGCAGAAGGTCGTCTTCAAGCTGAGCCGGACCGGCGACGTCGCCCTGGGCGCCTTCGTCGTCCCGGCGAAGAGCTACTTCAAGGAGTACGGCCCGAGCGCCGTCCCGGCCCTCCCGGAGGCGGCCCCGACCGCCTCGGCGACCGCCTCCGCGACCGCCACGGCCACGGCGACGCCCACGGGCGAGGCCTCGCACGCCACCGAGACCCCGGCCTCCGGCGAGCCGACGACCGCCGGTCACTGAGTACGCACGTGAAAGGGGCGCCCCCTGGTGGGGGCGCCCCTTTCACGTATGCGCACTACCGGTCTACGGCTCGAACTTGTACCCCAGGCCCCGGACCGTCACCAGGTACCGCGGCGCGCCCGGGTCCGGCTCGAACCCCAGTCCGGACACGCCCCTCGCACTGCGCGGCCCCAGGGGGCCTCGCAGGCTTCGGGACGCTGCGCCGGACTCCGTCCGGCCTCGTCGGGCCGGGCCGGGTTTTACGGCTCGAACTTGTACCCCAGGCCCCGGACCGTCACCAGGTACCGCGGCGCGCCCGGGTCCGGCTCGATCTTGGCGCGGAGGCGCTTGACGTGGACGTCGAGGGTTTTGGTGTCGCCGACGTAGTCCGCGCCCCAGACCCGGTCGATGAGCTGCATACGGGTCAGCACGCGGCCCGCGTTGCGCAGCAGCATCTCCAGGAGGTCGAACTCCTTCAGCGGCAGGTCGACCTTGCCGCCGCCGACGGTGACGACGTGACGGTCGACGTCCATGCGGACCGGGCCGGCCTCCAGGGCCGCCGGGGTGACCTCCTCCGGCTCCCCTCGGCGGCGCAGCACCGCGCGGATGCGGGCGACGAGCTCCCGCGAGGAGAAGGGCTTGGTCACGTAGTCGTCGGCTCCTATCTCCAGGCCGACGACCTTGTCGATCTCGCTGTCCTTGGCGGTCACCATGATCACCGGGACGTTCGAGCGGCCGCGCAGCTGGCGGCACACCTCGGTACCGGGCAGCCCCGGAAGCATCAGGTCGAGGAGGACGAGGTCGGCTCCGTTGCGCTCGAACTCGTCGAGGCCGTCGGGCCCGGTCGCCGCGACGGCGACCTCGAAGCCCTCCTTGCGGAGCATGTACGACAGGGCGTCGCTGAAGGATTCCTCATCCTCGACGACGAGCACTCGGGTCACGGAAGGACCTCCGGGGCGGGAAGCGGTTCGGTCATGAGATCAGGGGTGGGGGAAGAGGCGGGCCGGCGGTCCCGTACGGCGCCCGCCTCGGGCAGCCGCAAGGTGAAGGTGGAGCCCTGACCCTCGGTGCTCCAGACGGTGACCTCGCCGCCGTGCGAGGCGGCCACGTGCTTGACGATGGCCAGGCCGAGCCCCGTACCGCCGGTGGCACGGGAGCGGGCCGGGTCGACGCGGTAGAAGCGCTCGAAGACGCGCTCCTTGTCCTTGTCGGGGATGCCGATGCCCTGGTCGGTGACGGCTATCTCGATCACGTCGCCGGCGGGCGCGGCGACACGGCGGGCGGCGATGCCCACCCGGGTGTGCGCCGGTGAGTAGTTGACGGCGTTCTCGACGAGGTTGCCGAGGGCCGCGGCGAGCTGGCCGCGGCTGCCCCACACGTACAGGTCGGCGGCGCCGCCGGAGACCATGGTGATCTGCTTCTTGGAGGCGGGCTGCCGGGAGCGGTCGATCGCCTCGGCGACGAGCTCGTCCACGGACACCGGCTCGGAGTCCTCCAGCGGGTCGTCGTTCTGCACGCGGGAGAGGTCGATGAGCTCCTGTACGAGGTTGGTGAGGCGGGTCGCCTCGATCTGCATCCGGCCGGCGAAGCGGGTGACCGCCTCGGGGTCGTCGGAGGCGTCCATGACCGCTTCCGAGAGCAGGGAGAGCGCGCCGACGGGAGTCTTGAGCTCATGGCTCACGTTGGCGACGAAGTCGCGCCGTACCGCTTCGATGCGGCGGGCCTCGGTGAGGTCCTCGACCAGGAGCAGCACGAGTCGCGAGCCCAGCGGGGCGACCCGGGCGGAGACGGCGAGGGCCTCGCCGCGTCCGGTGCCGCGCCGGGCCAGGTCCAGCTCGACCTGCCGTATCTCTCCGTCCCGGCGGGTGTCGCGGGCCATGTTGAGCATGGGTTCGACGGCCAGTTTGCCGCCCCGGACCAGGCCGAGCGCGTACGCCGCCGAGCTGGCCTTCACCACGGAGTCGCTCTCGTCGAGGACGACCGCGGAGGAGCGCAGCACGGAGAGCACGGTGTCGACGCCGGGCGGGAGCACGGCGTCGGTGTGCAGAGAGGTACGGGTCGGGCGCGCCTGGTCGCGTTCGCTCCAGCGGAACGCCAGCATGGCGATCACGCCGGTGCACACGCCGGCGATCGCTGCCAATGCGGCGACCGCCGCGTTCACGTCCATGCCCCCAAGGTTATGCGGGGTCGCGGACACTCTCCCAGCCGTCCGAGTGGCTGCTCGAACAGTCGTCGCCCAGAGTTCACCATGGAGATGCGGGTGGTTCATTTGCCCTGGGGGCCCGGGTGGCGTGCGTCGCCCAGAGTTCACCTGGGGGAAAGTGCCGGTTCACATCAGGGGGTGGAACCCGACGCACAGGGGGCCGAACGTGGGAGCGTGGGGGTCCGAAGCCCCACCCGGACCCCGGAGTTTTGCGGAAAGAGGGACATCCATGCGGGACGCGTACCACGAGGAACTGGACTCGATCGGCGAGGGCCTGGTCGAGATGGCCCGGCTCGTCGGGTCGGCGATCGGGCGCGCCACGACGGCGATGCTCGACGCGGATCTCAAGCTCGCGGAGAGCGTGATCGCGGCGGACCAGAAGGTCGACGACCTGCAGCACGACCTGGAGGCGCGGGCGATAGCGCTGCTCGCCCGGCAGCAGCCGGTGGCGACGGACCTGCGGATCGTGGTGACCTCGCTGCGCATGAGCGCCGACCTGGAGCGCTCCGGCGACCTGGCGCAGCACGTCGCGAAGCTGGCGCGGCTGCGGTTCCCGGACACGGCGGTGCCGCGGGACCTGCACGCGACCATCCTGGAGATGGGTCAGCTGGCGCAGCGCCTGATGGCGAAGGCGGCGGAGGTCATCATCACGAAGGACGTCGACCTGGCGCTCCAGCTGGAGCAGGACGACGACGAGATGGACCTGCTGCACCGGACGCTCTTCCAGCACCTGATGGACGACCGCTGGAAGCACGGCATCGAGACGGCCGTGGACGTGACGCTGCTCGGCCGCTACTACGAGCGGTTCGCGGACCACGCGGTGTCGGTGGCGAAGCGCGTCGTGTACCTGGTGACGGGTGAGCACGCGGACGAGCTGCAGCCCGCGGATGCGCCGGTGGAGGGCGCATAGGCGCACGGGCGCCGATGCGCCGTTGATGCGCCGGTCCGAGTGGGCATGCAATGGGGGGAGGCGAAGCTCGCCTCGACTAGGGAGGGACCCCATGGCCGAATCCCCCATGACGACCGACTCCACGCCGGAGGCGCCGCGCGAGGCGGTGTTCCTGCCGGTGCTCGGCGCCTGCGGCTGCGGCTCGGGCTGCGGCTGCGGCTGCCAGTCGGGCTCGCCGTGCCAGTGCGGGGGCTGCTCGGGCTGACCGATGAGGGAGTGGGGTGCGACCACGCACCCCACTCCTCTTATATGCCGAGCCATCCGTCGAGCTGCATGCCGAGCTGTGCGTCGAGCTAGATGTCGAGCACGCCGACGGTCTGCCCGCCGCTGGCCTCGCCGGTCGTACGGAATCCGAGCCGGTCGTAGAAGGCGCCGGGTCCGTCCTCGCCGGGCTCCCAGGTCACGTAAAACCGCCGCTCGCCGCGTCGGCGCAGTTCGTCGCGTACGGCCTCGACGGCGAAGCGTCCGTACCCCTTGCCCTGGCCGGCGGCGTCGATGTTGAGCCGCCAGAGCCCACTGCGCCGGTCGCCGGGGTCCTTCTCTTCGTTCCACGGAATGTCGAGGAAGGCCATGAGGAAGCCGACGAGCTGATCACCGTCGAAGATCAGCCGGGGCCAGGCGTTCTCCCCGAAGGCGTACGCCTCCGCGAGGGATTTCACGACGGGGGCGACGTTGCGCTCCTGGTGGGGGTGGACGCGCAGGGCGAGTGCGGCGTCGACGGTGGCGGGGGTGACCTGCTCCAGGCGGAGTGACGTGCTCATGCGCTGGACGGTAACGACTCCCCGTGATCCCCGCCCGCGGTTATCGGACGGGGACGCGCGCGAGGGGCTCTGAGCGGAAGCCCCCCGGGGCGGGGCTACGGCTGGAAGAACAGCACCGAACGCAGCTTCAGCCCGTCGCCGGCCGGGCGGCCGTGGGGGCGGAGGGTCCAGTCGTCGCCGGAGCAGTCGGGCCCGGTGAAGACGATCGCGTACTCGTCGGTGTCGTTGTGCGGCGCGAACGCGGGCTCGGAGGCGGCCGGGTCGGCGACCTCGGGGAGCGTGACGCACTCACCGCTCGGCGGGTCGAGCAGCGTCGCCCGCTGCGTCTCGCCGCCGAGGCCGACGAAGGAGTAGCCGAACTCGCCGGTGGCGGCCTGGGCGGGGGAGGCCAGGCCGGCGGTGAGGGCGAGGGCGCCGCAGACGGCGGCGAGGGAGTGGCGGAGACGCACGGGGTTCTCGTTTCGATGAGGATGGGGACGACCAAGGTCGCCCCATCCCTGACCCCGTCCCCCACCCGGTAAGCGGCGCGCGGCAGCCGGAAGGTTTCGCCCTCACTCGGACGGCGGAGAGGACCCCGTCACGGAGTGAAGACCTCTTCGAGCCGATGGATCGCCCCGTCGTCCCCGACCTGGTACCGGAAGACGAGCCCCGAGTCGGGGTGGGCCTTCACCCAGTCGATCAGTTCCTGCACGCCGATGCGCTGGTTCTCGGTGCTGGTGACGATCGGGTTGGTGGCGGTGACGTACGCGGCCTGGTCGAGGGCCCAGCGGCTCTCCTCGCCGGTGACGACGAACGGCGCTCCGTCGGAGTCGGGCGATCCACAGCCCCAAGCCCCGTGCTGGACGACGAGGTTGACCTTCCCGGTGCTGCCGTCGAGCTCCTCGATCCGGTAGAGGGCGAACTCGTGGGGGTCGACCTCGTCGGGCCCGGGCGTCGAGTCGACGCAACCGGCGCCGGCCGGGGCGGGTTCGGGCGCGGGCTTCGGCGCGGACGTGGGCGTGGGCGTGGAGGCGGGCGCGGAAGTCGTCGCGGCGACGGGCTTCTTCACGACGGGAGCGACGGTGTGGACGGCGGTGGGAGCGGTGCTGTGGCCGGTGTCCCCACCCGATCCGGGAGCGGCTGTACCGGTGGCAGGCGCGGCGGTCGCACTCGGCGCGGCACCACCGACGGCGGCACCGCCCTGCTGGCACCCGGTGAGCACGGCGGCCAGCGCGCCGGCGGCGAGCGCGAGGACGGCGGGTCTGAGACGGTCGGCGTTCATAGGGAAGTCCCCCTGTTCACGGGCGACCACCGCACGGCCGCCCCTCGCCCGGGAACGTAGCAACGCCGCTCCCCGGACACAGCACCTCGCCCCGCGATGTCACACACCTGGTACCTCCCCAGCACCCGGGCGGAACGAAGAAACCCCCGACCGCGGAGGAACCGCAGGTCGGGGGCCCGTGGGAAGGCGCAGGGGTTACTTCTTCTTGCCCTGGTTCTTGACCGCCTCGATGGCGGCCGCCGCGGCCTCCGGGTCGAGGTAGGTGCCGCCCGGGTTGAGGGGCTTGAAGTTCTCGTCCAGCTCGTAGGAGAGCGGGATGCCCGTCGGGATGTTGAGGCCGGCGATGTCGGCGTCCGAGATGCCGTCCAGGTGCTTCACCAGGGCGCGGAGGCTGTTGCCGTGGGCGGCGACCAGGACCGTGCGGCCGGCGAGGAGGTCCGGGACGATGTTGTCGTACCAGTACGGGAGCATCCGCTCGACGACGTCCTTGAGGCACTCGGTCTGCGGGCGCAGCTCCGGCGGGATCGAGGCGTAGCGGGCGTCGTGGGCCTGCGAGTACTCGCTGTCGTCGGACAGGGCCGGCGGCGGGGTGTCGTACGAGCGGCGCCACAGCATGAACTGCTCCTCGCCGAACTCGGCGAGCGTCTGGGCCTTGTCCTTGCCCTGGAGGGCGCCGTAGTGACGCTCGTTGAGGCGCCAGGAGCGGCTGACCGGGATCCAGTGGCGGTCGGCGGACTCGAGGGCGAGCTGCGCCGTGCGGATGGCGCGCTTCTGGAGGGAGGTGTGCAGCACGTCGGGCAGGAGGCCGGCGTCCTTGAGCAGCTCGCCGCCGCGCGTCGCCTCCTTCTCACCCTTGGCGGTGAGGTTCACGTCCACCCATCCGGTGAACAGGTTCTTCTCGTTCCACTCGCTCTCGCCGTGGCGGAGGAGGATCAGCTTGTACGGTGCGTCGGCCATGCGTACGAGCCTAATCGACCGCTGACGATTGACGCGCGTCGTCAATTCGCTGGCGTCCGACGTATGAGATGCGTAAGTTACGAGAGCCGGAAGCAGGGCTTACGTACAGCAGGGGGCCGCCACACATGTCCATCGATTCGCTCAGACGATCAGCCCGCGAGACGGTCTCCGGCCTCCCGCACGGCTTCTGGTGGCTGTGGCTGTCCACCCTGGTCAACCGGACCGGCGCCTTCGTCCTGACCTTCCTCTCCCTCTACCTGACCGTCGAGCTCGGGCACTCCGCCTGGTTCGCCGGACTCGTCGTCGCCCTCCACGGGCTCGGCGGCGTCGCGGGATCGCCGCTCGGCGGCATGCTCACCGACCGCTGGGGCCGCCGGCCCACCATGGTCTCCATGCACCTCGCGGCCGCCGCCTGCGCCGCCGCCCTCGCCGTCGTCACCAGCGCCTGGGCCATCGCCGCCGTCGTCCTGCTCATGGGCGTCGCCATGCAGGCCGTCCGCCCCTCCATCAACGCGACCATCGCCGACATGGTCCCCGCCCACGACGTGCGCCGGGCGTACGCCCTCAACTACTGGGCCCTCAACCTCGGCTTCGCCATCGCCTCCATCGGCGGCGGCGCCGCGATGTTCCTCGGCTACCGCACCCTCTTCGTCGTCGACGCCGTCGCCACCACCCTGTGCGCCCTCATCGTCTTCCTCCGGCTCCCGGAGACCCGGCCCGAGACCCCGACCGACACGGCGGGCGAGCCGGTCGCCGAGGAGAAGGTCAGCATGCTCACCGTGCTGCGCGACGCGCCCTTCCGCACGCTCGTCCTCCTCAACCTGCTCGTCTGCCTCGTCTTCACCGCCCCCTGGATCGGCCTGCCGCTCACCATGGCGGGCCAGGGCCTCTCCCCCTCCTCGTACGGTGTCGTCATCGCCGTCAACGGCATCGTGATCGTCGGCTTCCAGCTGCTCGTCAACAAGCTGACCGACAAGCGCTCCCCGGTCGTCCTGCTGAGCCTCTCCTCCCTCCTCTTCGCCTTCGGCACCGGCGCCACGGCTCTCGCCGGCTCCCCCGTCGCCTTCGCCGCGACCGTCATCGTCTGGACGATCGGCGAGATGATCCACGTCCCGACGAACGCCGCCGCCACCGCCCGCCTCGCCCCCGAGCACGCCCGGGGCCGCTACCAGGGTGTGATGGGCATGTCCTGGGCCGTCGCCGCCTTCGTCGCCCCGATCGGCGCCGGCGCGATCGTCGACGGCCCCGGCCCCGACGTCCTGTGGGCGGCGTGCGCCGCGATCGGCGTCGTCGCCGCTGTCGGGTACTCGATCCGGCTGCGGAAGGCCCTGTGCGAAGAGCCCGAGGAAGCCACCCCCGCAGCCGGACCGGTCAGGACCGAGGACGCCCCGTCCTCCGTCAGCGCCTGACCCGCTCCGTGTCGCCGTAGGCCGCCCACGCGGCCACGGCGAACCCCGTCCCCTCCCTCCGCACTTCGGCGGCGCCCGCCCCGCCGAAGTGCGGAGGGACGACCAGCTCCCGCTCGTCGGCCGCCCGTTCGAGGATCCGCCGGCGGCTGGCCGCCGCCCCCGCCGGGTCCAGGCAGAAGCAGCTGGCGCGCTCCGGGGCGAGGATCTGCACCGGGCTGTGGAGCAGGTCGCCGACGAAGACCGCCCGGTCCGTCCCGGACGCCAGCCGCAGCACGGCCGAGCCCGGGGTGTGACTGGGCGCCGACTCCAGGACGAGGTTCTCGTCGATGCGGTGGGACCCGTCCCAGAGCGTGACAAGACCCGCACGGTGCACGGGCGCCACGCTGTCCTCTTGAAGTGTTCTCCCTGCCGAGACCGGGAGATTCCCGCTTACCTTGCGGCAGTGGGTTTGACGCGCTTGGCGCGCCTGACGACTGCCCTCCCGGCAGCCGGGACGAGCGCGAGGCCCATCCGGTACAGGTGCAAGACGTTCCGGGCCCTGTTGTGGTCGGCATTGCCCGACCAGCCACAGTCCGGGTTCTTGCACACGAACACGGCCTGGGACTCCCGACTGCCGGGCGTGGTGAAGCCGCATGCCGAGCAGCGTCGTGAGGTGCCGGGGGCAGGGGCCTTGACCAGGGTGCCGCCGTGCCGGGCGGTCTTGTACGCCAGCAGGGTGACCGTCCGGCCCCACGCCTCGGCGTGGATGGAGCGGTTCAGCCCGGCTTTCTGGGCGACGTTCTTCCCCGGCTCTTCGATGGTTCCCTTGGCGGACTTGACCATGCTCGTGATGGTGAGTGCTTCGACCACGACGGTGCCGTAGGTGCGGGCGATGTGGGTGGTCGTCTGGTGCTGCCAGTCCAGGGCCCGGCGCTTGGCTTTCGCGCGGAGTCCTGCGATCCGGTCGTAGGTGTGGTGTAGCCGGCGGCTGGTGCGCTCGCCGGACTTGTGGTGCCGCTTACGCTGCGCGGCGCGCTGCTCCAGGTGCAGGAGTGTGGCCTTCTCCTTGTCGGTCAGCCATTCGCCGTGCTCGTAGGTCGTGCCGTCCGAGAGGGCGAGAGGCACGGTGACGCCCACGTCGATGCCGACCTCCGGCCCCGGGTGGGGTGCGGGCGTGGCCTCCAGGGTCTGGACGCGGAAGGCGATGTGCCAGCCGAGCGCGTCCTCGACCAGCCGGGCCCCGGTGATCCGGTTCTCCTCGTCGGCACGTCTGCCCACGGGCAGGTCCTTGGTCCACCGGAAGCGGACCCGGCCCACCTTGGGAATGTCGACCATGCCCCAGCGTCGGTGCACGCGGGTGACGTGCAGGTCCCGGCCCTGCGGGATGTCCACGGACATCACCGTGCGGAACCGGCCCTTGAAGTTCGGGGCGGCTGCACGGCCGTCCCAGCAGTTCTTCCACGCCCGGAAGTACGTCTTGAGCACCGCCTGCGCGGCCTGTGCGGGGAGGACGGCGAGGAAGTCGATGTCCTTGCGGGCCTGCCGAATGGCGGCGTCCGCGTTCGTGAGGGTACGCCTCTCCTTCGGCATCATCCGCCACCACGCGTGCAGCAGATTCCACAGGGTGCGGGCCGCGGGCGCCTGATCATCGACCTTCACCGCCGAGGCAGGTGACAGCGCAAGCCGAGCACGACGCCCGAACTGCCGCTTGACCAGGGAGCCTTGACTCATGGCCACGAACCTAGCAGTGGGATACGTCACCCGATGGGGGCTTCACGCCGATGTACACGGTGGACGCCCTATTGGCCGCAAGCCGCACATTTATTTGCCTTTCGTCAGCAAGTGCGGACGGAATACGTTCGCCGACGCCATGTCAACCCGCACCAAAGAAATCACGCGGAGGTCTACGCGGACTGGCTACGTCTCCAGCTCCGTGCTCACAGTGACCGTGGCCGTTCTCGTCTCCCCCACCCTGACCGACCGCAGTGCCCGGTGCTGGTTCCGGGGATGCACCTCCCCCGGAACCCCGTACACCTGCACGCACGGATGGAGCCACCGGACGACCGTCAGCAGGTCGGCTTCTGGGTCAGGTTCTTGAAGGCGTCGAGGTTGCGGGTCGACTCGCCGCGCGAGACGCGCCATTCGTACTCGCGGCGGATCGCCGACGCGAAGCCCAGTTCCAGGAGGGTGTTGAAGTCGCCGTCCGCCGCCTCCAGGACCGAGCCGAGCAGGCGGTCCAGTTCCTCCGGGGTGACGGCGGAGAGCGGGAGCTTGCCGGCGAGGTAGACGTCACCGAGGGGGTCGACCGCGTAACTCACGCCGTACAGGCGGAGGTTGCGCTCCAGGAGCCAGCGGTGGACGCCCGCCTCGTTCTCGTCCGGGTGCCGGATGACGAAGGCGTTGAGGGAGAGGGAGTGGCGGCCCGCCCGGAGCGACAGGGTGGTGAACAGCTTGCGCGTGCCCGGGAGCTTCACGACGTACGAGCCGGGCTCCGGGGACTCCCAGTCCAGCTCCGCGTCGTTGAAGGTGTCCTCGATGATCCGCCGAACGTCCTCAGCCATGGTGCGAGCGTACGCGACGGCGGTTCTCGCGCAGCCGGTGGTCGTGCATGGCGGCCGTGTACACGTCCGCCGTTCCCGAGGCCGCCGTGTCCCAGCCGAAGGACCCGGCGTGCAGTGCCGCCGCCTCGCCCATCCGGGCCGACAGCGACGGGTCCGCCACGAAGCGGCCCAGCGCGCGGGCGTAGTCCGCCGGGTCGTGGCCCTGCACGAGGAAACCGGTCACCTCGTCCCGTACCGCCACGGGCAGACCGCCGACCGCCGCCGCGACGACCGGCGTGCCCGCTGCCTGCGCCTCGATCGCGACCAGGCCGAAGGACTCGCTGTACGAGGGCATGACGAGGACGCTCGCCGCGCGGAACCAGTCCGCGAGCCGGTCCTGCCCCACCGGCGGGTGGAAGCGCACGACGTCCGAGATGCCCAGCCGGGCGGCCAGCTTCTGCAGCTGCTCCGGCTTCGCCAGGCCGCTGCCGCTCGGCCCGCCGACCACCGGCACGACCATGCGCGTACGGAGAGAGGGATCCTGCTCCAGGAGCCGGGCGGCCGCGCGGAGCAGGATGTCCGGGGCCTTCAGCGGCTGTATCCGGCCGGCGAAGACCGGGATGAACGCGTCCTGCGGCAGACCGAGCCGGGCGCGGGCGGCGGCGCGGCCGTCCGCCGGGCGGAAGTGGTCGAGGTTGACGCCCGGGTGCACGACCGCGATCTTGCCGGGGTCCGCCTCGTAGAAGCGGGCGAGCTCGTCGGCCTCCTCGGCCGTGTTCGCGATCAGCCGGTCGGCGGCGGCGACGATCTGCGTCTCCCCGATCACCCGCGCCGCGGGCTCGGGGGTGTCGCCCTCGGCGAGCGCGGCGTTCTTGACCTTCGCCATGGTGTGCATGGCGTGGACGAGCGGGACGCCCCAGCGCTCGGCGGCCAGCCAGCCGACGTGGCCGGAGAGCCAGTAGTGGGAGTGGACCAGGTCGTAGTGGCCGGGGCGGTGGCCCGCCCACGCCTGCATCACGCCGTGCGTGAAGGCGCAGAGCTGCGCGGGCAGCTCCTCCTTGGCCAGACCCTCGTACGGGCCGGCGTCGACGTGCCGGACGAGGACGCCCGGGGTCAGCTCGACGACCGGCGGGAGGCCGCCGGTGGTGGCCCGGGTGAAGATCTCCACCTCGATGTCGATGGCGGCGAGTCGTTTCGCCAGCTCGACGATGTAGACGTTCATGCCGCCCGCGTCGCCCGTGCCGGGCTGGTGCAGCGGCGAGGTGTGGACGCTGAGCATGGCCACGCGCCGGGGGGTGCGGTGCCGGCCGGGGAGCCGGAGCCTGGCCGGCGCCGGGTGCCGGTGCCGGGTACCGGCGAACCGGGACACGTACTGGCTCACGTCGGCGGTCCTTCCGCTCGGGGGCTGCGCTGGGCGGGCATGACAGTCGGAGGGCGCGCTACGTCCTCCACCTGCGACAACAGCGGAACGGGCCGGTTCATTTCCGCGGGAGGGGCGCTTTTGCCAATTCGTTGCCGGGCGGGTCCGCAGGGCGGGCGGCCGTGGAGCCTCTCCCCCACCCCTTACGCTCATGGCATGGCCCCGCGCACCACCCGCCCCGTCGGCACGCCGACCCGCGGGACCACCAACCCGAACCGGCTGCGTCGCATGGACCGCTGGATCGCCGCCGTCCACGGCCCCGCCCTGCGCCGCTTCCCCGAGCCGCCGCTCGCCGTCGACCTCGGGTACGGGGCCGCCCCCTGGACCGCCGTCGAGCTCCTGGCCCGGCTGCGCACCGCCGAGCCCCGCACCCGGCTCTACGGCATCGAGATCGAGCCCGCCCGCGTCGAGGCCGCGAAGCCGTACGAGCAGGAGGGCCTGTCCTTCGTGCACGGCGGCTTCGAGGTGCCGGTGCCCGGCCGGGTCGCCCTGATCCGGGCCGCGAACGTGCTGCGCCAGTACGACGAGGACCAGGTCGCGGCCGTCTGGGCCCGGCTCTGCGGGCGCCTCGCGCCCGGCGGGCTGCTCGTGGAGGGGACCTGCGACGAGATCGGGCGCCGGCACGTGTGGGTGGCGCTCGACGCGGACGGGCCCCGCACGGTGACCTTCGCGACCCGGCTGGGGTCGCTCGACCGGCCCTCGGACCTCGCGGAGCGGCTGCCGAAGGCGCTCATCCACCGGAACGTGCCGGGCGAGCCGGTCCACGCCTTCCTGCGGGACTTCGACCGGGCCTGGGCGGCGGCCGCCCCGTACGCCTCGCTGGGTGCCCGGCAGCGGTGGATCCGCTCCGTCCGCGACCTGGCGGCGGACTGGCCCCTGACGGACGGCCCGCGCCGCTGGCGCCAGGGCGAGGCGACGGTCCGCTGGGAGGCGCTGGCACCGCGCCCGTGACGGTACGAGACGAGCGGAAGCGCCCGTGCCGGTACGCCAGGTGGACACCTCCCCCGTTTTCACCAACTCCCGCTGAATTTCCCGTACGCGGGGAACGCCGCACGCACATCACTCGTCCCTCGTGAGGGGGTGCGGCCCGACAGGACCCGGTTTCCCCTGTCGTTTTCCGGTTTCGCATGGCACTATCGCCAGGTCACCACAAGTTACTGACGGTAAATCAGATTTGGGTCACTCGAGGGGGAGCTCGTGAACCGACGCCGCCACGCCACTGCCGCGATCACCGTGATCTGCGCCCTGACCGTGCTGGCCTCTCCCGCACTGACCCTCCAGGCCTCCGCCGCGCCGCTCCCGCCTCCCGCGCCGAAGAAGAGCCTGGAGGAGGTCCGCGAGGAGATCGACGACCTGTACCGCAAGGCGGCCGTCGCCACCGACGCGTACAACCTCGCCGAGGAGAAGACCAAGGAGCAGTCCGCCGAGATCGTCCGGCTCGCCCGGATGATCGTGGACGGCCGCGAGAAGATCGAGGACCTCAAGGCCAGGGCCGGCGCCCAGGCCCGCGCCCAGTACCGCAACGGCGGCCTCCCCGACGGCGCGCAGCTCGTCCTCACGAACGACCCGCAGCTCTTCCTCGACGCCACCGGACGGCTCAAGGCCGGCGCCAAGGCCGCCAGCGACCTCCTGGGCGAGATGACCCGCGCGCAGGCCGAGTTGGACACGTACGCCAAGGACGCCGGCACGAACTGGACCAAGCTGGAGGCCAACCGCGTCCGGCAGGCGAAGGCGAAGAAGGAGATCAACGACAAGATCGCCGCCGCCAAGAAGCTGGAGTCCGAGCTCGCCGCCGAGGAGCGCGAGCGGCTGCGGATCCTGGAGGAGCAGGCGCAGCTCCGGGCCCAGACGACCTGGCTCGGCACCGGCGTCCTCGACGGCCCGAAGGAGGGCGCGACCGCGGAGGGCGAGAAGGCGGTGGCGTTCGCGACGGCGCAGATCGGCAAGCCGTACGTCTGGGGCGCGGAGGGACCGAAGTCGTACGACTGCTCCGGCCTGACCCAGAGCGCCTGGGGCGCGGCCGGCCGGAACATCCCGCGCACTTCGCAGGAGCAGTGGCGGCTGCTTCCGCACGTGGACATCAAGGACATGCGGCCCGGCGACCTGATCGTCTACTTCAAGGACGCGAGCCACATCGGGATGTACGTCGGGAACGGGACGATCGTGCACGCCCCGCGCCCCGGCCGGAACGTGACCCTCGCGGGCGCGGGCTCGATGGAGATCCTCGGGGTGGTCCGCCCTTCGTGACGGCGGCCACGTCACGCCGCGCTCCGGGGCGTGGTCCGTCCCTCGTGACGCGGGCCACCTTCGCGCCGCGCCGGGCGTGACGGGAGCCACGTCCGGCGCGTGACCTTTCTCATGGGCTCGACGCCTCCGTGCGGACCGAACGGGGGCAAGTACCTCCCCTTCCGCGGCATATGCCAAGCACGGCGCGCGCTCTCACAGGCTGATCACCATTCCGCTGCGCACCGCCCTACCGCTATGGTCCGGGACGGGCGGGACGCCACCCGGCGCCCTGCGCACCCTCGGGGGGAGGGAAGGAAACCCGGACCGATGCCCGTATCCGTACCGCGTCAGAGAAACGTCTCTGCCGCTGCGGGACCCGGCGACGCCACTCCAATGGACGCCACTCCCATGACAGGCACAGTCACAGGCACCGATCGCACCGATCTCACTCTCCTGGTCGTCGAGGACGACCCGGCGGGTGCCCTCGCCGTACCCGAACTGCTCGACGCGGCCGACGCCGCCGGCACCCGGGTCCGCATCCGTACCGCCCGCAACCTCACCGAGGCCGAGCGGCTCCTCACCGACGACGTCCACTGCGTCCTCGTCGACCTCTCGCTGCCCGGCCCGCGCGCCGGGACCGCCGGCGACGACCCGCTCGCCCCGCTGCGGCACATCCTGCGCCTCGCCCCGCGCCACGCCGTCCTCGCGCTCGCGGCCTCCGCCGACGCCGAGCTGGCGGCCGAAGCGGTACGCGTCGGGGCCCAGGACCATCTCTTCCGCGAGGAGCTCGACGGGCGGCTGCTCAGCCGGGCCATCCGGTACGCCGTCGAGCGCAAGCGGGCCGACGCCGTCCAGTCGAAGCTCACCGAGTCCAAGCTGCGCGCCCAGGAGAACGCCCGCCTCGAACGCGGCCTCCTGCCGACCCCGCTCCTGGAGGGCTCCGAGCTGCGGTTCGCCTCCCGCTACCGGCCCGGCCGCTCCCGCGCCCTGCTCGGCGGCGACTTCTACGACACCGTCCGCACCCCCGACGGCACCGTCCACGCCATGATCGGCGACGTCTGCGGGCACGGCCCCGACGAGGCCGCCCTCGGCGTCGAGCTGCGGATCGCCTGGCGGGCCCTGACCTTCGCCGGCCTGTGCGGGGACGAGCTGCTCTCGACGATGCAGCAGGTCCTGGAGCACGAGCGGGAGAGCGACGAGATCTTCGCGACCCTCTGCACCGTCGACATCGCGCCCGACGGCCGCCGGGCCGGGCTCTGCCTGGCCGGCCACCCCTCGCCGCTGATAGCCAGGCAGGGGCGGGCCGCACGCCTCCTCCCGTACGAGGACGGGGGTCCGGCCCTCGGACTGCTGCCGCGCGCCCGCTGGCCGCGCCGGCAGGTCGAGCTGGGCGGGGCGTGGAGCCTGCTCATGTACACGGACGGGCTCATCGAGGGCCGCTCGGCCGGCCCCGGCTCACCGCGGCTCGGCCAGGACGGGATGGTCGAGATGATCAACCGCCAGCTGGCCTCGGGCCTGCGCGGCGAGGAACTCCTGGAGGCGGCCGTGACGGAGGTCCGGTCCCTGAACGGCGGCGAGCTGACGGACGACGTCGCCGTCCTGGCCCTGGAAAGGGACAGGACCCGGGTCTGAGACCCGGGTCCTGTCGTCGTCGTACTTGCTCTACCGGCCGCCGTTGTAGGGGCCGTACGGTCCGTCGCTGCTGGAGCCGCCGCCACGGCGGCCGCCCCGGCCTCCGCCGGAGACCTGCGCGAGCGCGGGGCGCACGTCCACCATGAAGACGATGGCGGCGATCAGGCCCGCGATCTGCAGGAACAGCATCGGCAGGAGCAGGTTCAGGGCAAGGTTGATGCCCAGGATGATCAGCCAGAACTTCTTCGTCTGCTTGTCGGCGGCGCGGTAGGCGTCCTCGCGCGCCATGGCGGCGAAGACGAGCGCGGCGACGGCGAAGCCGGTGAAGATCAGGAAGATCACCAGATTGAGAAGGGAGTCGAATCCCGCGCGCAACATGCTGAGCACCGCCTAGTGGAAATGGATGGAGCGCCTCGCGGTCAAGGTACCCGGTACAACGCACCGCGTACCCGAATTGGTGCCCGGCCCTACTCCTTCTCGGCGGCGGCCGTCTTCTTGGCGGGGGCCTTGCGGGCGGTGGTCTTCCGCGCGGGCTTGGCGGGCTCGTCCTGCTTCGCCTCGGGCTCGGCCTCCGGCTCCGGCTCGACGACGACGGCGATCTCGGTGATCTCCTCGGCGACCTCGCCGCGCCACGCCTTGACGGCCTCCTCGCCGTGGGCGGCGACCTCCTCGTACTTCTCGCGCGCCTTGACCGCGTACTCGGCGGCGACGCCCACCCCGCGCAGGGCCAGGTCCTGGCAGGTCTCGCCGAGCTTCTTGAGGTCGGTGTCGAGGCTGCCGACGACCTCGGCGAGCTTCGACTGCACGGTGGCCTGGGCCTCCTTGGCCTGCGTGGACACCTTCTCCTGCACGGCCTTCGGGTCGGTCTTCCGTACGGCGTCGATGCGCGCGGGCGCCTCGGCGGCGAGCTGCTCGATCAGGCCGGGAACCTTCTTGGCCTGCTGCACGGCGAGGTCGGCGGTGCCGGCGGCGAAGTAGAGAGGGGTACGCAGTTCGTCGATGATGGCCATGCTGGTGTTCCTCCCGGATGTGACGTACTAGATCGAGGGCGGTGCGGCATCGGGCGCGGCGGCCGCCTGCTCGGCGGCGACCTCGGCGGCGTTCTCCTTGCGGAAGGAGTCGTAGATCTGGAGCAGCACCTGCTTCTGCCGCTCGTTGATCGAGGGATCGGCCAGGATGACGGCGCGCGTCTCCAGCTCCTCCCGCTCCTTCTCGTCGAGGATCCCGGCCCGTACGTAGAGCGTCTCGGCGGAGATCCGCAGCGCCTTCGCGACCTGCTGCAGGACCTCGGCGCTGGGCTTGCGCAGCCCGCGCTCGATCTGGCTGAGGTACGGATTCGACACCCCGGCGGCGTCGGCGAGCTGCCGCAGGGAGAGCTGCGCGGTCCGCCGCTGTTCGCGGAGGTACTCACCGAGATTGCCGACGTTGAGCGATGCCATGCCCCGACCATGCCAGCCTTTGCTAACTATTGCAAGCAGGTGCTTGCAATAGTCGTGCGCTCGGCGCCGTGCCATGCTGGGCGGCGTGGACCTGGACGACCTGAAACGCCTGCGCCGCGCGCGGGACACGATGGACCGCGAGTACGCGTCACCGCTGGACGTCCCTGCCCTGGCCAGGGTCGCCCTGATGTCGACGGGGCACTTCGCGCGCAGCTTCCGCACGGCGTTCGGCGAGACGCCGTACAGCTACCTCATGACGCGGCGCGTCGAGCGGGCGAAGGCGCTGCTGCGGCGGGGGGACCTGAGCGTGACGGAGGTCTGCTTCGAGGTCGGCTGTACGTCGCTCGGGTCGTTCAGCTCGCGCTTCACGGAGCTGGTCGGCGAGACGCCGAGCGCGTACCGGGCGCGGGCGCACGAGGAGGGCACGGCGATGCCTGCGTGCGTGGCCAAGGTGCTCACCCGGCCGGTGAAGGGCAGAGGCGAAGCGATCAGGAACGGAGAAGCGGGATCGAGCGGCTCCGCCGTAGCGTCGACGTCATGAACGACATCAAGCTCTCGCAGTGCTTCATCACCGTCGACGACGCCGACAAGGCGCTCGCTTTCTACCGCGACGCCGTCGGCCTCGAGGTCCGCAACGACGTCGGCTACGAGGGGATGCGCTGGGTGACCCTCGGGTCGTCCACGCAGCCGGACGTGGCGGTCGTCCTGGAGACCCCGCTGCCCGACCCGGGCGCCTCGGAGGCCGACCGCGAGGCGGTCAAGGAGCTCCTCGCCAAGGGCCACCTGCGCGGCGTGATCTTCTCGACCGAGGACGTCGACGCCACCTTCGAGCGCGTCCGGGCGGCCGGCGGCGAGGTCCTCCAGGAGCCGGTCGACCAGCACTACGGCGTCCGCGACTGCGCCTTCCGCGACCCGTCCGGCAACATGATCCGCTTCGCCCGGCCCAAGGCCTGACCCCCTCCGGCCCGACAGCCGGACCACCGACCACGCCAGGCGCTCGACCGGGACACCCCGGCCGAGCGCCTGCACCGGTTCCGCGGGAGCGGTCAGCCGCTGACGGGCGCGGTCAGGGCCGGGGTGCTGACCACCTTCGCGCAGATCGCGAAGACCTTCAGGGTGCCCGGGTTGCCGGTGTCGGCGTTCGTGGCGAACGCCCACCAGCGCTCTCCGCTGAGCGGCTGGGTCGCGTGCAGCAGGTAGCGCTCGGCGTGCGAGTCGCCCGCGACGACGGAGGCGCCGCACCGTGCAATCCGCAGCCGCGGGCGGGGCGCAGTCGTGCCAGCATGGACCCAAGGTCCAACGGGGAGGAAAATCATGACAGTTGACGAGCAGAGACGACGCCGGTCGGACGTCCTCGACGAGACGGCGGCCCCGGGCCCGGGGCGCTTCACCGGCCCCGCGACCGGGGACGAACTGCCCATGCTCGCAGGGTTCCTGGCGGACCAGCGGGCGACCCTGGTCCTGAAGTGCGCGGGCCTCGGAGAGGAGTTGGCGGCGACGCCGGCGGAACCGTCCACCCTCTCCCTGCTCGGCCTGGTCCGGCACCTCGCCGACGTCGAGCGCCACTGGTTCCGCGAGGTGCTCGCCGGGGAGCGGGACGCGCGCCCCCTCTTCTCCTCGCCGGACTCCCCGGACGGGGACTTCGACGAGGCCTCGGCGGACCCGGCGTCCGTCACGGAGGCCTGGGAGGCCTGGCGCGCGGCGGTCGCCTACTCCGACCGCTTCACGGCGGAGGCCCCGCACCTCGATGTCACGGGCGAGGACGGGTGGCGCGGCACGGTCTCCCTGCGGTGGGTCCTGATCCACCTGATCGAGGAGTACGCCCGCCACAACGGCCACGCGGACCTCATCCGAGAACGCATCGACGGCACACGAGGCGTGTAGCCGCACCCGCTACGGGCCCGCGCCCCGCCGTTGTGGGCAATCGTTCCGCCGGGGCGATCGCCCACACGGCAGTGGGCACCGCCCCGGCCGGCGCGGGCCCGGCAGGCGCGGCCCGGACTCGTCCGCTTCGCGACGATCCGTCACGGATCGGTTCTCGTTACGCTGGCAGGCATGACCTCCATGGCCCCCACCCGTACCGAGCCCGACCTCTCCTACCTCCTCGATCACACCAGCCACGTCCTCCGGACGCGGATGGCCGCCGAGCTCGGGGAGATCGGGCTCACCGCGCGGATGCACTGCGTGCTGGTGCACGCGCTCGAGGAGGAGCGGACCCAGGCGCAGCTCGCCGAGATCGGGGACATGGACAAGACCACGATGGTGGTGACCGTCGACGCCCTGGAGAAGGCCGGGCTCGCCGAGCGCAGGCCGTCCGCCACCGACCGCCGCGCGCGGATCATCGCGGTGACCGAGGCGGGGGCGGAGGTCGCCCGCCAGAGCCAGCTGATCGTCGACGGGGTGCACGAGAGCGCCCTCTCCTCCCTGCCCGACGACGAGCGCGAGGTTCTCGTGCGCGCCCTCGGCCGGCTGGCCGCCGAGCACCTCGCGACACCCGTCGAGAGCCCCCGGCCCGCCCGCCGCGCCCGCCAGCGCACATGAGACCCGAACTCCTCCCGTAAAAAATAGTCCGCAACAAAACCTTCTGCTAGCGTCTCTCCTGTCGCCTCCGACGAACAGGAGAGATCCCCATGCCCGCCACCAGCCCCCGCCTCGCCCTCGCCGTCCTCGCCACCGGCATGCTCATGACCGTCCTCGACGGCAGCATCGTCACCGTCGCCATGCCCGCCATCCAGGGCGACCTCGGCTTCACCCCCGTCGGCCTCAGCTGGGTCGTCAACGCCTACCTGATCGCCTTCGGTTCGCTCCTCCTCCTCGCCGGCCGCCTCGGCGACCTCGTCGGCCGCAAGCGGATGTTCCTCGCGGGCACCGGGATCTTCACCGCCGCCTCGCTCCTCGCCGGCGTCGCCGCCTCCCCCGCCGTCCTGATCGCCGCCCGTTTCCTCCAGGGCGTCGGCAGCGCGACGGCCTCCGCCGTCGGCCTCGGCGTCCTCATCACGCTCTTCACCGAACCCCGCGAACGCGCCCGCGCCATCGCCGTGTTCAGCTTCACCGGCGCCGCCGGCGCCTCCCTCGGCCAGGTCCTCGGCGGTGTCCTCACCGATGCCCTCGCCTGGAACTGGATCTTCTTCATCAACCTCCCCATCGGCGTCGCCACCGTCCTCGTCGCCGTCCGCGCCCTCCCCTCCGACCGCGCCCAGGGCCTGAGCGCCGGCGCCGACGTCCTCGGCGCGCTGCTCGTGACCGCCGGGCTCATGGCCGGGATCTACGCCGTCGTCAAGATCGAGGAGTACGGGGCCGGTTCGGCACACACCCTCGGCTTCGGGGCCCTCGCCCTCGTCCTCATCGCCGGCTTCCTGATCCGCCAGGCGAAGGCCGCGAACCCCCTCATGCCGCTGCGGATCCTCCGCTCCCGCAGCGTCGCCGGCGCGAACGCCGTCCAGATGCTGATGGTCGCCGCTCTCTTCTCCTTCCAGGTCCTCGTCGCCCTCTACCTGCAGAAGGTCCTCGGGTACGGAGCCGCCGGGACCGGCTTCGCGATGCTGCCCGCCGCGCTCGTCATCGGCGCCGTCTCGCTCGGCGTCTCGGCCCCGCTCATCGCCCGCTTCGGCGAGCGGAACATCCTGGTCACGGGCCTCGTGCTGCTCGTCGGCGTCCTCGGCCTGCTGGCCCGCGTCCCCGTCCACGCCTCGTACGCCACCGACCTGCTCCCCGTGATGCTGCTCGCGGCCGGCTTCGGCCTCGCCCTCCCCGCCCTCACCGCGCTCGCCATGGCCGGCGCGGAGGAGGCGGACGCGGGCCTTGCCTCCGGCCTCTTCAACACCACCCAGCAGATCGGCATGGCCATCGGCGTCGCCGTCCTCTCCACCCTGGCCGCCGCCCGTACCGAATCCCTGACAGCGACGGGAGAGCCCGACGCCCAGGCCCTGACCGGTGGTTACCACCTCGCCTTCGGCGTCGGCGCCGGGCTCCTGCTCCTCGCCCTGGCCGTCGCCCTCACCGTCCTGCGCCCCCGCGTCGCCGAGGCCACCCGGCAGATGACAATGGCCGCATGAGAGCCGACCGACTCGTCGCCGCCCTGCTCTTCCTGCAGACCCGGCAGCGGGTCACCGCCGCCGAACTCGCCGCCGAACTGGGCGTGTCCGAGCGCACGGCCCGCCGCGACCTCGAAGCGCTCGCGAGCGCCGGGATCCCGGTGTACTCGCAGGCGGGGCAGGGCGGCGGCTGGTCGCTGGTCGGCGGAGCCCGTACCGATCTGACCGGCCTGACGGCTCCCGAGATCCGCGAGCTGTTCCTGCTCACCGGGTCCGACGCCGACGCGGGCCCGCAGACCAGGACCGCTCTCCGCAAGCTCGTACGGGCCCTCCCCGCACCCCTCCGCGCGGGCGCCGAGGCCGCCGCCCGCGCCGGGATCGCCGACGGCACCGACTGGGCGGGGGCGGACACCGAGGAGGCCCGACTCGCGCCGCTCCAGCGGGCGGTGGTCGAGGAGCGGGAGCTGCGCATCGGGTACGCCCGCCCCGGCCACGAGCCCCGCGAGCGGACCGTCCAGCCGCTCGGGATCGCCGCCAAGTCCGGGGTCCGCTACCTCCTCGCGGACACGGCGGACGGCCTGCGCACCTTCCGGGTCTCCCGCGTCACCTCGGTGACCGAGACCGGCGCCCCGGCCGTACGCCCCGAGGGCTTCGACCTCGCCACCGCCTGGCGCGCGCTCGCCGCCCGCATGGAGGACCGGCTGGTCGCCGCGACCGTCCGGGGCCGCGCCGCCCCGGGCACGGAGTCCGTCCTGGAGGGCCTCCTCGGCGGGCGGATACGGTACGGGGAGCGCGGCCCGGACGGCTGGACGGCCATCGAGGCCGACGGCCCGTCCCCCGAGGTCGTCGCCGCGCAGCTGGCCGGCCTCGGCGCCCGCGTCGAGCTCCTCGACCCGCCCGGGGCCCGCACCGCTCTCGCCCGGATCGGCGCCGAACTCACCTCCCTGTACGGGGGTCCAGACACTCCGGAAGCTCCGCCTCGTGCACCAGCGCCAGGCGCGACACGGCCCGGGTGAGCACCACGTACAGCCGGTTCAGGCCGCGCGCCTCGGCCGCCACGATCGCGGCCGGTTCGACGACCACGACGTGGTCGAACTCCAGGCCCTTGACGACGGTCGCGGGCAGCACGGACACCCGCTCCCCGCACCCCTTCACCTCTTCGGCCACCACGTCGACGAGGTGGTCGGCCGTGATGACCCCCACCGAACCCTCCGCCGCGAGCGCGGCCCGCACGGCCTCGCGGACCCCGGCGGCGAGCTCCGTCGCCCGGTGGACCGTCACCTCGCCGTCCCGGCGCACCGAACGTCCCGCGGGCACGCCGGCGCCGAGCCGCGGAAGGAGCCGGTTGGCGAGGTCGACGATCGCCGCCGGGACGCGGTAGCCGAGGGTGAGCGGCACGACGGGCGTCCCGGGCTTGCCCAGGTGCGCCAGCTGCTCGTCCCAGTCGCGGGCCGCCCACGGGGTGGTGCCCTGGGCGAGGTCCCCGAGGACGGTGAGCGAACCGAACTCGGTGCGGCGGGCGATGGCCCGGCACTGCATGGGCGAGAGGTCCTGCGCCTCGTCGACGACGACGTGCCCGTAGCTCTCGGGGCGTTCGATCAGCCCCGCGAGCTCGTCGAGGAGGACGAGGTCGGCGGCGGTCCACCGCGCCGAACGGTACGAACGCGGCGGCCGCGCCCACCGGATCGCGGCGAGCTCATCGGCCGTGAGCAGCCCGTCGACCGGACCGGCCGAGGCGGCCGCGAGCACCGGGTCGACCGGGTCCGTCAGGACGCCAGTGAGCACCGGATCGGCCGGGTCCGTCCGGCCACCGCCCGGCAGGGCCGCGCCCGTCGGGTCCGTCAGGACGCCCGCGAGGACCTCCTCCGGGGTCACCTTCGGCCAGCAGCGGTCGAGGAACGCCGTCACCGCCCGCGCCCGCTCGATCCGCCGCGCCCAGGCCGCGCCCATCGGCCCCGAGCGGCGTTCGGCCCGGAGCTGGAGGGCCCTGACGATCCGGGCGCGGACGCGTTCGCGGCCGGTCGCGTAGGGCGGCGCCTCCTCCCGTACGGCCGAGACGATCGCGGCGAGCTGCGCCGCGGGAAGCCGCCAGTGGTACGAGCCGTCGGGGACGGCCAGGTCCTCCGCCGGGGCCGGGTCGACCCTGCCGTACAGCGCGCGGTGCAGCACGCCCGCCATCCGGGCGTCGTGCTTGACCAGGGCCGCCGCCTCGTCGTCCTCCGCCCGGACCGGGTGGCGGGCGATCTCGTCGTCGAGGGTGGCCTGCCGGATCCCGGTCTCGCCCAGCGAGGGCAGCACTTCGGCGATGTACGAGAGGAAGGCCCGGTGGGGGCCGAGGACGAGGAGGCCGGAGCGGCGGATCCGCTGCGGGTGCGTGTAGAGGAGGTACGCGGCCCGGTGCAGGCCCACGGCGGTCTTGCCGGTGCCGGGCGCGCCCTGCACGCACAGGGAGGCGGCGGGCTCGGAGCGTACGAGGTCGTCCTGTTCGGGCTGGATGGTGGCGGCGATGTCCCGCATGGGACCCACCCGGGGGCGCTCGATCTCCCCGGTGAGCAGGGCGCTGACCATCCCCGTACCGCCCCCGCCTCCGTCGAGGCGTTCGTCCTCCAGGGCGGTCAGGTCCTCGGTCGCGCCCGCGCTGTTCGGGGCCCAGCCGAAGCGGCGGCGGCGCAGGACGCCCTGCGGGTCGTGCGGGCCGGCCTGGTAGTAGGCGCGGGAGACGGGCGCGCGCCAGTCGACGACGAGCGGCGGGGCGGCCGGGTGCTCGGCGATCCGGCGGCGGCCGATGTGGTGGATCTGGCCGTCCTCGCGGTCGAGGCGCCCGAAGAACAGGGGTCCGGGCGGCTGTTCGCGCATCTCCTTGGCGCGGCTGCGGAGGTGGCGGCCGAGGGCTTCGGCGTCGGCGCCGGAGGCGGCGACGTCCTCGCCGGTGACGACCTGCTCGACGACGTCCTCGGTCATGCGGATCAGGGCGGCGCGGCAGTCGTCGTGGTGGGAGCGTTCGCGGGCGAGCTCAAGGTCCAGTGACGTCATTCCGTCGAGCCTAACGGAAAACGTTACCGGGTTACATTTTTTACCGAGTCACAGGTCGGCGGTCAGTACGGCAGCCCCTCCCGCAGCGACCGGAACGCCTCCCGCGCCGCGGCCGTCGCGTCCCGCGCCACCGCGTCGAGCGCCTCTCCGGCCGTCAGGCGTGCCACGTTCTCGTTCGCCAGGATCCGCAGCACGGCCGTGATCTGCCCGGCCGCGAGCCGCGCCGTCAGGGGGTCGCCGCCGAGCGCCCGCGCGAGGGCGGCCTCCGAACGCTGCTGGTAGGCGTGGATCCCGGCGAGCAGGGCCGGCGTCCCGTACAGGAGCCGGTGGTACGCGAGGACCGCCGGCACGTCGCAGAGCCCGGTCACCGGATCGCGCCGCCGAAGGCCCGCGAGCAGGTGCTCGCACAGCGCGTCGAGCGGCGCCCTGCCGTCCGCCCGTCCCCCCGCCACCACGCGCGCGGACTCGTCCTCGTGGTCGGCGAACCGGTGGAGGACCAGGTCCTCCTTGGCGGGGAAGTAGCGGAAGAGGGTCGGCTTCGAGACCTCGGCGGCGGCGGCCACCTCCGCGACGGACACCGCGTCGAAACCCTTCTCCAGGAAGAGCGCGATCGCCGCGTCCGAGAGGGCCTGCCGGGTCCGCGCCTTCTTCCGCTCGCGCAGACCGTCCGGGCCGGCCACACCGTCCTCCGCCACGCGGCGCCTCCTTCGTTCGGGGGCGCCCATCCTATGGCGGCCGGGCCTCAGAAGACGTCGGGCGAGAAGGGCCGCAGCGGGGTACGGAACAGCAGGTCGGCGCGGGCGGCCGCACCGGCCGTCAGCTCCTCCACGCGCCCGAGCCGGGACAGCCGTACCGCCGACTCGTCGCCGAACGCGAGCGTGCTCACCTCCGCGACGTCGAGGGCGAGATCGGCCGGCGTGGACGTGGGCGCACAGGCCGCGCCCGCCGGGGACGCGTCGAGCCGGAAGCGCCCGCCGGCCGGCCCGCCGGCGTCCCGCACCTCCAGGACGAGGCCGTCCTCCACCGGGTACGTCCGGCTCTCCAGGACCCGGACCACGTCCAGGACCCGGACCCACAGCATGTCCGCGTACGTCAGCAGCCGGGCCGCACGCGGGTCGGGCAGGAGCAGCGGCAGCAGGTCGTCGGGCGCCCGGTATCCGGTGCGGACCGTGGCGATCCAGTCGATCGAGCAGACGTAGTGCCACAGGGCGCGCTCGGCGGCGGGGGTGACGGCGATGAGGTCCCGTACGGTCGCCGTGTTCTGCGGGCGCTTCGCGTCGTCCCACTTGTCGTCGGCGGAGTACGCGACGTACCCCTCGACCTCACCGGACTCCGACCGGTACACCGCGTAGTACGGCTCCCGCCACGGGTGGCTCTGGTAGCCGAGGCCGGTGCCCTGCTCCCAGTCGCGCGCGTCACGGTTCGTGACCCCCGCGCGGACGCCGGCCAGCCGGCGGTGCACCTCGGGGCCGGTCTTCCGGATCTCGTCGCCGTCCGTCAGATCGATCCGTCCGCCGTCCTCCGGGCGGCCCGAGCGGCGCGGGTCGAGACCGGAGCGGTTCACGTCGACGCTCCACTCGGCGGCCCAGCTCGCCGCACCGAAGCCGAAGCGCCCGTAGATCGGGTACTCGGCGGCGATCAGCGTCGCGATCGCGTCGCCCCGCTCCTTCGCGGCGGCGAGGTCCATGGCCATCATCCGGCCGAGCAGCCCGCGCCTGCGGTGCGTCGGCGAGACCGTGACCTGGGTGATCGCGTCGGCGGTGAGACTGCCCCCGCCGACCGTGCTGACCTCCTGCCCGAAGGACCGGAAGGTCCCGACGATCCGGTCCCGGTCGAAGACGCCGAGCGTCCGCGTGAGGTCCGCGGCCGCCAGCCGGTCGGCGACCTCCGCGTCGGAGACGACCGGAGTCCTGAGGAACCCGGTGCGCAGCGCCCGCTGCCAGTCGCGGAACTCGGACTCCGTCACGGCACGCACGTCGAGGCTCATCCCCCGACCCTACGACCGCCGCGACAGGCCCCGCACGGGGTTTTCCCCCGTGCGGGCGGGCGGCGCCGCACGGGCCCTTCCCCGTACGACGGCGCCGGCCGCGCACCGCAGTCCAGGCGTACCGCGGGGCCGGCGCCCCGCCCTCAGGCGCGCCTCAGGCGAGCAGGTCGTCGACCTGGGCCTCGCCCTCGCGGTAGCGGCGGGCGATCTCCGCGCTGCAGTCGTCGGCGGTCCGCTGGAGGTGCTGGCGGCGGCGCGAGACCTGCTGCTCGTACCCCGCGAGCCGGCCCATCGCCGCGTGCAGCTCGTCATCGGTGCGGGCCGTCAGGTCCGACAGCGCGACCTCCGACAGCATCTCGGTCGCGAGCCGCCGGTACTCCTCGCCGCGCGGCGTCGACAGCGTCACGTGCCGCGCCGAGCTGCGGTGCCGCGAGGGCACGTCGGCGAGGATCTCGGAGAGCCGGTCGAGGACCGGCGCCTCCGGATCGGTCCGCCGCGCCAGCTCGGCCCGCAGGATGTCGATCCGGCCCTGGAGCATCCGGCGTACGTAACTCAGGTCGGCCTCGTCGCTCTGCGCGTCCCGGCGCAGCGCGCGCAGTTCCGGCAGCCGCAGGGCGCCGAGCTCGGGCTGCGTCCGCTCCTCCGGCTCGGCGGTCCGCTGCACGGGTGGGCGCGTCACGGGTCCTCCGCCGCGGGTTCCGGAGCGGATCAGCGGTACGGGGCCGGACGGCGTCGGCCCGGTGCCAGGTGCACTCATGAGAATCGTCCCCTCGACCGGTGCGGTCGGCCGCACCGCCTGACACGCATGGTGCCACTCCTGCACGTGCGAATGCAGGCGCTCTGCACCCGTTCGGCCCCTCGTCCTCCGGCCCGTGGCCCGCTCGGTAGGTTGGTGCGCATGCGAGCTGTGGTGCAGAGGGTGGACGGCGCGAGCGTCGTCGTCGCAGGGGAGACCGTCGGGGAGATCACCGGCGAGGGGCTGTGCGTCCTGGTCGGGGTGACCCACGACGACACCCCGGAGAAGGCCGCCCAATTGGCCAGAAAGCTCTGGTCCGTCCGGGTACTGGACGGCGAGAAGTCGTGCTCCGACGTGAACGCGCCGCTGCTCGTCATCTCCCAGTTCACCCTCTACGGAGACGCCCGCAAGGGCCGCCGCCCCACCTGGAACGCCGCGGCCCCCGGCCCGGTCGCCGAGCCCCTCGTCGACGAGGTGGTCGCCCGGCTGCGCGCCCTGGGCGCGCACGTGGAGACGGGCCGCTTCGGAGCGAAGATGAGCGTCTCCCTCACGAACAACGGCCCGTTCACGGTGCTGCTGGAGGTCTAGGGCTCGACGACGGTCTCCTGCGCGGCGGCCGTCGTGCCGGCGATCAGCGGGGCGTCCACGGGCACGTTCCGCTTCAGCAGGCCCAGGGCGATCGGGCCGAGTTCATGGTGACGGACGGCCGTCGTCACGAAGCCGAGCTGCCGGCCCTCCTCCCCGTCGGCCGCGAGGCGGAGCGGGGTGCCGTGGGCGGGCAGCAGGACCTCGCTGCCGTCCAGGTGCAGGAAGACCAGGCGGCGCGGCGGCTTCCCCAGGTTCTGCACCCGGGCGACGGTCTCCTGGCCCCGGTAGCAGCCCTTCTGGAGGTGGACGGCGCTGCCGATGAGGCCGACCTCGTGCGGGATGGTCCGGTGGTCGGTCTCGAAGCCGAGCCGCGGCCGGTGCGCCTCGACGCGCAGCGCCTCGTACGCGAGGATCCCGGCGGCCGGCCCGTGCGAGGCCGCGAAGGACTCCAGGTCGGCGCGGGGCAGGAACAGATCACGGCCGTGCGGGGTCTCCCGTACGACGACGCCTTCGGGCACCTCGGCGATGGACCCGGCCGGAAGGTGGACGACGGCGAAGTCGTCGGTCCGGTCGGCGACCTCGACCCGGTAGAAGAACTTCATCGACTCCAGGTACGCGACGAGCTCCTCGCGCGTCCCCGGCTCGACGTGCGCCCACACCGTCTCGCCGTCGTCGACGAGGTACAGGGCGTGCTCGATGTGCCCGTTCGCGGAGAGGATCAGCGCCTCGGTCGCCTGACCGGGCGGCAGCTCGGTCATGTGCTGGGTGACGAGCAGGTGCAGCCAGCTCAGCCGGTCGTCACCGGAGACGGCGACGACTCCGCGGTGCGAGAGGTCGACGAAGCCGTTGCCTTCGGCGAGGGCGCGCTGCTCACGGAACAGGTCGCCGTAGTGCGCGGCGACGCCTTCGTCGCGGCCTTCGGCGGGGACGGCGCCGGGCAAGGACAGCAGGGGGCTCTTCATACGACAGAGCCTACGACTCGGCGGCAGCGTCCTTGTTCGAACAGTCGCGGCAGCGCCCGAAGATCGCGAAGTGCTTCATGTCCGTCTCGAACCCGAAGGTCTCGCGGAGCTTCCCCGTGAACTCGGCGGCCACCTCGACGTCCGCCTCGATCACCTCGGAGCAGTCCCGGCAGACCAGGTGCAGATGGTGGTGCCGGTCGGCGAGGTGGTAGGTCGGCGCCCCGTGCCCCAGATGCGCGTGGGAGACCAGCCCGAGCTCCTCCAGGAGCTCCAGGGTCCGGTACACGGTGGAGATGTTCACCCCGGAGGCCGTCCTGCGGACCTCGCACAGGATGTCGTCCGGGGTCGCGTGCTCCAGCTTGTCCACGGCCTCCAGGACAAGCTGGCGCTGCGGCGTCAGCCGGTAGCCGCGCTGCCGCAGGTCGCTCTTCCAGTCGGTGCTCACCACGCCCCCCAGTGTAGGAGGACGCGGTGAACGCCCCCAGGTGTCTAGCGGAAGAAGGCGATGCCGTCGTCCGGCATGTCGGGCAGGTTGCGGGCCATCTCCGCGACCTCCTCCGGCGTGACGACCTTCTTCAGGTGCGCCGACATGTACGGGCGGAGCGGGACCTCGGGGGTCGCCTTCTCGCCGACCCACATCAGGTCGCTCTTCACGTAGCCGTAGAGCCGCTTGCCGCCGCTGTACGCGTCCGAGGCCGCGGTCCGGGCGACGGCGTCCGTCACCAGGTCGATCTGCGGCTTCTGGTCGGCGAGCTCGCCGTACCAGATCTCGACGATGCCCTGGTCGCGGACCATGACGACCTCGACCTTGCGGTCCTTGTCGATCCGCCAGTAGCCGCTCTCGCTCTCCAGCGGGCGGACCTTGTTGCCGTCGTTGTCCAGGACCCAGGAGTGGGAGCGGTACTCGAGGAAGTCCCGGCCGTCGTGGCTGAAGGTCACGGACTGGCCGAAGTTGCACTTCTCGGCGCCGGGGAAGTCGGAGACGCCCGCGCCCTCCCACGTGCCGAGCAGGAACGCGAGGGGGACGAGGTCCGGGTTGAGGTCGGACGGAATCTCGATCATGAGCAGCTCTGGCGTTCTCTAGAAGTGGTTAGCGCTGGCCCTGGTACAGCTTCTTCACGGTCAGACCGGCGAAGGCGATCACGCCGACGGCGACCAGGACCAGGAGGGTTTCGAAGAAAGCGATCATGGGGTGCTCCTCGACTGAGCGGTGAAGGCGGAACGGGCCGGACCCCAGCTTAGTGGGCGGGGGTCCGGCCCACTCGGTGAGGTGGGTCTCGCGGACGATCAGCCGAGCAGCTGGTTCTGCAGGGTGACGGTCTGCTGGAACGGCACCGCGAGCGCCTCGCCCTTGCGGGTCTGGGCGATCAGCGCGAGGGTGTCGCCGGCCTGGACGTAGGCCCAGCGGACCTGCTCGGGGCCGTACGGCTTCTTCTCCCGGAAGACGTACACGCTCGTGCCGGATACGCCGATGTCGTCCGCGAAGTTGTCCAGGGCGAGGCCCTCCACCCCGTCCGGCAGGGCCTTCGGGCCGTCCGCGGCGCCCGCCTCCACCACCTCGTCCTTGAACGCCTCGGCGAATGCCACCGAACTGAACCGCAGCAGGTGGATGCTGGTACGGGTGCCGTCCGGAGTCGTCCAGCCCCGGGCGGCGATGTGCCGCAGGGTGGAGTCCGTCAGGGCCCGCTTCACCTCGTCGCGGGACTCCTTCCCGTACAGGGAGAGGTACGAGTCGGTGGGCACGAAGCCGCCGTTCAGCTTCGGGTCGGGCGTCGCGCCGGCCGGCGCGGGCAGCAGCAGGGCGCGCACGTCGGCGTAGTGGATCTCGCCGTCGTTGCTCTCGGTGAAGGGGCGGGGCCGGTCCACCGGCAGGGCGGGGAGCCGGAGCTGCGGGTACTCCCAGCGGCCGTCGCTCCGGGTCTCCAGACCGGGCACGTCGTTCCGGTCGAGGGCGGTGATGCCCATGGCGGTACCGGCGCCCACGCCACCGCACACGACGACGGCGGCGGTCCAGCGGGCGACGGCCCAGAGGACCCGGCGGGACCGGCGGGGCGCCTCGGGCGCGGCCGTCCCGGCCGTCCCGGTCGGCTCGGTCGGCTCGGTCGGCTCGGTCGGCTCGGTCGGCTCGGTCGGCTCGGTCGGCTGCTCGGTCATACGTACTCCCCCGGGGACTGGATGTGGCGGAGCTGCTGCTCGACGAGGTCCGCCACGGCCTTCTGGTCGAAGGGCTCGCCACCGAACGCGATGACGGTGACCATGACCTCCCCGTCGTACGCGGAGCAGGTCATCTTCTGGAGGTCGGGAGTCCGCTCGTCGACGCCGTTCTGCTCGGGCTTCGGGGGCTTGGGCCCCAGGTAGCAGGCGGAGTTCTTCGCGTACTCCTTGCTCTTCGGGCCCTTGCGCAGCCCGAAGAGCTCGGACATCTCCTTGCGGACCTCGAAGAACTCGCGGACCGACTTCTTGTCCTTCATCCGCAGGATCAGCACCTCGGCCTGGAGGGAGCTGTCCTGCGCGGCGTACGAACGCATCGCCATGCCCTGGATGCCGAGCCGGTCGACCGCCTTCTCGTACTCGCGCCGCTTCTTGCCGTAGAAGGACTTGCCCGTCTGCTTGAGGAGGGCCGCGGCCTGCTGCGCCGGGATCTCGTCGTCGTTGCCGTACCCCTCGATGTCCGCCCCGAGCACGTAGCCGTCGGGCACGGGCAGGAGGAGCTTGCTCATCGGCGTGGACGTCCTGCCCCGGGCGACGTCGGCGGCCGGGTCCTTCGGGGTCGCGGACGCGCTGGGCTCGGCCCACGCCACCGTGGGGGCGGTCCGGTCGGCGTGGTCGACGGTGACGGCGGTGTAGGCGACACCGCCGCCGACGGCGCCGAGGACGACCACGGCGGCCAGCACGTTCTTCAGGATCCGGCGCGTGCGGCGCCCGGACTTCTCACTCACAGGCGCCCCAGCTGCCGCTCGGCCAGAGAACGGATCTCGTTCTTGGCGATCTTTTCGGTGTCGAAGACGAGGATGGTGATCGCGATGTCACCGCGCTGGATGAAGGCGCGGGCCTGGTAGAGGTCCATGTATCCCGCCTTGCGCTGCACGGGATAGACGAAGTAGCGGCCGTTCTCGGAGCCCTTCACCGGTTCCCCGAGGGAACCGGACTTCTCTTCGCCGATGGCGATGCCCTGCTGGTCCTTCACGTACTCCAGGGCTCCGTTCCCGGAGGTGGAGCGGTACTGCACGAGGTCGATCTGGACGCGCTTGTGCTCGCCGACGCGCCACGAGCGCGTGGCGCTCCGCCGGATCCCCTGGTCGAGCTGGAACTCCAGCGCCGCCTGGGGGCGGGTGAAGTCGTCGACGTACTCGGACAGCGACTGCCAGCCGTCCGTGCCGTCGGCCCGCGCCCCCGCCGGCTTCGGCAGCAGCAGCTTCCGCAGGTCGCCCTGCACCTTCGCCTGGTGGTCGTCCTTCGCCGACAGCGGCTCCGGCTCCTGGCCCTTCGGCAGCGGCTTCGACGGGTACGCGAGGCCCGGCTGGTTCAGCGGCGGGAGGGCGGTCGGTTCGCGGTCGGCCTGGATGCCGTAGCCGACGGCGGTGCCGCCGACGAGGCCGATGACGGCGGCGACGGCGATCAGCCCGACGGTACGGAGGATCCGGCGGCGCGGCCGCTGGACCGGAGGTGCGGGTTCCGTCGCCGTTTCCGGCTCCGATGGTGACGTTGTATCCGTATTTTGGATACTTTCTTCGATACTCAAGAGTCCCCCCACGAGACCTGAAGCGCGGATTCCGTCACCCGCGCACACAGCTGACACGCAAGGGGCGCATGAGGTTGCAGTGCCGCGCATTACAGTTCGGTATATGGCGAAGAAGCTCGTGATCAAGGTGACCGCAGGGGCCGACGCCCCTGAACGCTGCTCCCAGGCCTTCACGGTGGCCGCCGTCGCCGTCGCGAGCGGCGTCGAGGTCTCGCTGTGGCTGACCGGCGAGTCCGCCTGGTTCGCCCTCCCCGGCCGGGCGGCGGAATTCGACCTCCCGCACGCCGCGCCGCTTCCGGACCTGATCGACTCGATCCTGGCGGCCGGACGCATCACGCTCTGCACGCAGTGCGCGGCGCGCCGCGAGATCACGGAGAAGGACGTCCTGGACGGCGTCCGCATCGCCGGCGCGCAGGTCTTCGTCCAGGAGGCGATGTCCGACGGGACGCAGGCGCTCGTCTACTAGGCCGGAAGGCCAGGGCTCGCGGCGCTTCTTGCCGTCGGACTCGTCCCACCACTCGTCCGGCTGCGGGTCCCCGGACGGATCGTCCCACCAGCGGTCCCACTCCCGACGCACCTCTCGCACCACTCGGCCCCAAGGGGCCTCCCAGGCTTCGAGCCGCTGCGCCGGACTCCGGGCGACGATTCCGGGCGCGCCCGCGCCCTCAGGACTCCCGGCGCTTCTTGCCGTCCAGCTCGTCCCACCACTCGTCCGACTGCGGGTCCCCGGACGGATCGTCCCACCAGCGGTCCTCCGGGCCCCGGCGGTTCGCGATCATCGCGGCGACCGGGGGGATGACCATGGCGACGACGCACATGCCGATGGCGGCCGGCATCGAGAAGAGCCGCACGACGGCCCAGGCGCCCACGAACAGGGCCAGGCAGGCGCCCATCATCCAGAAGTAGACGTGCCGACGTCGCGCGTACACACCTTCAGCGTACGACCGGGCAGCGCGCCCGGAAAGAAAGAAGCCGGAGGGCCGTGCCTCTAGTCCTGGTAATAGGCGTCCAACCCCCCAGGAGGCACGGCCCTCCGGCCGTTCAGTGGTGTGACGTCACACCGCGATGGCGACGTCCGTCAGGCTGCCCGTCTCGGTGACGACGACCTTGCGGTCGGCCTGGGCGCCGGGGACCAGCGCGCGGAGGGTCCACTCGCCGGTCGCCGCGTAGAAGCGGAACTGGCCGGTGGCCGAGGTCGGGACCTCGGCGGTGAACTCGCCGGAGCCGTCGAGGAGGCGCACGTAACCGGTGACGGGCTCGCCGTCCTTGGTCACCTGGCCCTGGATGGCCGTCTCACCGGGCTTGAGCGTGCTGACGTCGGGACCGCCGACCTGAGCTCCACACATGTTCTCTGTCCTGTCCTGAAGAAGCCTGAAGAAGTGGGGGTTACTTGTTGGCGCCGAGCTCGATCGGCACGCCGACGAGGGAGCCGTACTCGGTCCAGGAGCCGTCGTAGTTCTTGACGTTCGTGACCTCGAGGAGCTCGTGCAGGACGAACCAGGTGAGCGCGGAGCGCTCGCCGATGCGGCAGTAGGCGATGGTGTCCTTCGCCAGGTCGACCTGCTCGGCCTCGTAGAGGGCCTTGAGCTCGTCGTCCGACTTGAAGGTGCCGTCGTCGTTGGCGTTCTTCGACCACGGGATGTTGCGGGCGCTCGGCACGTGGCCGGGACGCTGCGACTGCTCCTGCGGGAGGTGCGCCGGGGCGAGCAGCTTGCCGGAGAACTCGTCGGGCGAGCGGACGTCGACCAGGTTCTGGGAGCCGATCGCGGCGACGACGTCGTCACGGAAGGCGCGGATGGAGGAGTCCTGGGCCTTGGCCTTGTACTCGGTGGCCGGGCGGGCCGGCACCTCGGCGACGAGGTCGCGGGAGTCGAGCTCCCACTTCTTGCGGCCGCCGTCGAGGAGCTTGACGTCCTGGTGGCCGTAGAGCTTGAAGTACCAGTAGGCGTAGGAGGCGAACCAGTTGTTGTTGCCGCCGTAGAGGACGACCGTGGTGTCGTTCGCGATGCCCTTGGCCGAGAGGAGCTTCTCGAAGCCCTCCTGGTCGATGAAGTCGCGGCGGACCGGGTCCTGCAGGTCCTTGGTCCAGTCGATACGGATGGCGTTGCGGATGTGGTTCTTCTCGTAGGCCGAGGTGTCCTCGTCGACCTCGACGATGGCGACCTGCGGGTTGTCGAGGTTGGCCTCGACCCAGTCCGCGTCGACCAGGACGTCGCTGCGAGCCATGCTGTTCTCCTCCGGGGCAGTGTGCGGGGGTGTGCTGCGGTGGTGCGGATGCGTGCTGCGGTACGCGTCGTCGCGGACATACGGACATACGGGTCATATGGACATACGGACAGCGGACGTGCGTACGGCTCTGCACAGGGGCGGCCCCGACGTCAGTCGACAGGCCTGAGGGATACGGGAGTTGGCGTCCCGCTCAGACTGAAGGACAGAGCATGGCGGCGACGCGGCACAGGTCTACTGCCCGCCGCTTCGTGAGATCCGCCTGTCGCTTCATGCCCTCGATCGTAGGGACGGACAGGCGGCCGTGTCACCGGTGTGTCGTATTTTGAGACGCGATCGTCCGAGATGCGAGACGTGATCACGTCACGGGCGGCCTTCGGACGTCTCCGGACCGAGGTGTCCGGTTCACCATCTGCGGATCGGACGACCATGTCTCACCATGTGACCAAAGGCCCCCGTCAGCCCGCCAGGACGACGTCCTTGCCGGTCACGGTGACCGCGAGGCCGTCCGGGCGCGGCTCGACCTTCTCCACCTTCATCCCGGCGATCATGCCGATCGGGCGCTCGAAGTCGGTGCGCGCGCGGACCAGGTCCTCGACGCCCGGAATACCCGCGCCCGGCACCTCGTCGGCGCGGACCCGGATGGTGTCGCCGTTCACGACGGTGACCGTGGACAGGACCGAACGGGTCAGGCTGCGGCCGAGGATCTTCACGCTGCCGGTGACCTTCACCTTGCCGTTCCCGCCGTAGGCGACGGTCGCCTCGCGGTCGGAGGCGGCGGTGAGGTCCGCGTACGAGATGAGGGCCGTGCCGCTCGCCGAGCCCGCCTTCGCGCCGGCCCAGTCGCCGGTCACGGTCACGTCCCGGAGGGTCGCGGTCAGCTCGCCGACCCGGACGTCCTTGTCGCCGGCCTGCGCCTTCACGCCGGTCGCCGTCACCTCGACCTCGTCGAACCGCTTGTCCAGGACCTGGGTGAGGAACGGGAAGCCCTTGATGTCGACGTCGATCGAGTCGCTGGTCGAGGCGGACAGCTTCACCCGGCTCGACGCCTCCGACTCGGCGTACGACACGGCCAGCCGGTCGATCCCGACGAGGATCCCGCCCAGCACGACGGCCACGATCAACAGAATCCGCAGTGCTCGCATGGGCTGTGCGTCCCCCCGTAGTGGTTCCTGTGGCGGTTCCCGTGACGGATCCCGTGAAACGTCACGGCCCCCCGACACGAAGATCGACGTGTCGGGGGGCCGGTTGGTTCCCGTGTCCGGGACGAGCCGCAGGTCAGGCCAGGGCCCGGCCGAGCAGGTAGACGGCGGGCGCGGCGGCGGTCAGCGGCAGCGCGACGCCCGCGGTCATGTGGACGAACCGCGACGGGTAGTCGTAGCTGGCCACCCGCAGGCCGATCAGCGCGCAGACCCCGGCGCCGAGGCCGAGGAGCGCGCCGGAGGTGCCCAGGTCGGTGAGGCCGCCGGCCGCGATCCCGGCGCCCGCCGCGGCGAGCAGGGCGGCGATCA
This sequence comes from Streptomyces sp. NPDC002463, assembly GCF_042889835.1. Classification (NCBI taxonomy): domain Bacteria; kingdom Bacillati; phylum Actinomycetota; class Actinomycetes; order Kitasatosporales; family Streptomycetaceae; genus Streptomyces; species Streptomyces sp. NPDC002463. The sequence continues at coordinate 41,020 of NZ_JBIARL010000026.1, read as the reverse complement.
GCGAGACCGGTCCGGGCAGCGGCAGCGCCCGGGCGAGGACGGCGGCGGCGACCGCGGCCCCGCCGACGACCACCGCGTCCGGGGCGGCGCCGAGGTGCCCGGTGGCGACGACGGTCAGGGCGGCGGAGGCGATGGTGGCCATCAGGCCGTACATGCGCTCGTCGGGGTCGGCGTGGCTGCGCAGCTGGAGGACGAGGCAGAGCAGCACCCAGACGCCGAGCGTGCCCAGGATCGCGGCGGCCGCGTGCTCCCGGCCGGTGGCGAGCAGGGCGGCGTCGGCGACGAGGCCGCCGAGGAAGGCCAGGGCGATGCCCTGCCGGGCCGGCCACATGCCGTTGAGCCGGAACCAGCCGGCGGCGGTGAGGCCCTGGAGCAGCACGAGCGGGACGAGGAGCCCGTACGAGCCGAGCGAGGCACCGCCCGCGAGCAGCAGTCCGAGGACGGCGGTGAGGGCGGCGGGCTGCATGCCGGGCTCGATCACCGGCGAGCGGCCCTCGGCACGGGCGCGCTGGGCGTCGGTGAGACGGACGTTCCCCGAGGTGGTGGGCGAGGAGTACGCGGGCCCGCCGTCGGCCACCGGAGCGGGCGCCGGGACGGGGGCGGGCGCGGGCTCGGCGACCGGCTCCGCGTGGTACGCGGCGGGCGCGCCTCCCTGCGACGGGTACTGCTCGTACGGCTGCTGCGGGTACGCCTGCTGCTCGTACGGCTGCTGGTGGGGCTGCGGGTGCGGCTGCTCGTGACTCACGGGAGCCTGGGCCTGCGCCCGTGCCGCCTGGATCTGGTCGTACGAGACGGCCGGCTGGTACGTGGTGTCCCAGGTCTGGCCCTCCCACGTCTGGGTGACGTCGGCAGGGTTCTGCGGCCCGTTCGCGTTGGCGTCGGCGTACGGCTCGTACTGCTGCCCGCCGTAGTACTGGTCGTTGCTCATTGCTGTGGGGTTCACCCTCCTGCGAACGGGGGGAGCACCTCGACCGTGCCGCCCTCGGCAAGCCGTACCGTCTCATGGCTCCGGGTCCCGACGGGGTCGCCGTCGACCAGGAACGAGCACCGCTTGAGGACCTGGACGAGCTCGCCCGGGTGCTGCGCGCGGGCCGCGTCGAGGGCCTCGGCGAGGGTCCCGGCGTCGTACGGCTCCTCGGCGACACCGGCGGCCGCCTTGGCCGCGGCCCAGTAGCGGATGGTTCCCGCTGCCATAGCGGCGCTCCCTTCGTTCGTGTGCGCGCCGCCCCCCATCATGGGCTATGCGCGCATGAGCCAGTCCCCCAGGCGGGCGAGGAGCTTCTCGTCGGCCGCGTTCTCGGCGTGGCCCATGCCCCGCTCCAGCCAGAGCTCCGCGTCGCCCGCGGCGGCCAGCATGCGCGGGTGGTCGAGCGGGAAGTAGGCGTCGCGGTCGCCGTGGACGATCAGCAGGGGGGTCGGCGCGATCAGCGGGACCGCCTCCACGGGGGACAGCGGCACCGGGTCCCAGGCCCTGCTGTCGATCCGGGTGCCGAGTCCGTACCGCCCGACGAGGCGGCCCGCCGGCCGGGTGACCACCCAGTGGACGCGGCGCATCGGTGCCGTCCCGCGGTAGTACCAGCGGGCGGGCGCGGACACGGCGGCCACCGCGTCGGCGCTGCCCTCCGTGCCGCGCTCCAGGGCCGCGTGCCGCAGGACCACGGAGCCGCCCATGGAGAAGCCGAGGGTCGCCACGCGCGCGTGGCCGAGCTCACGGGCCCAGCGGACGGCGGCGGACAGGTCGAGGACCTCGCGGTCGCCGACGGTGGAGCGGCCGCCGGAGCGGCCGTGGCCGCGGAAGGAGAAGGTGACGACGGCCGCGCCGCGCTGCGCGAGGGCGCCGGCGGCGCGCCGGACGGCGGGCCGGTCGGCCGCCCCGGTGAAGCCGTGGGCGAGGACGACCGCCGTATCGGTGACACTTGCCCGTGAGGGTTCGTAAACCGCCTCGATCCGGACACCGTCTTCGGTACGCAGCATGGACCGCAAAGGTCGGGAAGTGAGCGAGGAAACATCCACCATGTGAAATCGGCCCTCTGCCTCGGAACTCATGTGGGCTATTCTGCTTGCCAGAGGATCCGGGCGACGCAGCCCCCGGGTCCTTTTGTGTTTTCCGACCGTTGTTACGGACGGATGAACAAAAGCTCTCAGGGCGCGAGAGAGCCACACGTGAGCACACATAGACGTCCTCGCAGGGACCGAGGAGGAACCGACGTCATGGACGAGCGAACGACGACGCACGAAGGATCGACGCACGAGGCATCGGCGCACGAGGCATCGGCGCACGGCGGATCGACGGCGATCGAGGCAGGGGTGGCGCGATGAGTTCTCTGCTGCTCCTGACGAACGCCCTCCAGCCGTCGACCGAGGTGCTTCCCGCCCTCGGCCTGCTGCTGCACAACGTCCGGGTCGCCCCGGCCGAGGGCCCGGCCCTCGTGGACACCCCCGGCGCGGACGTGATCCTCGTCGACGGCCGGCGCGACCTCCCGCAGGTGCGCTCGCTCTGCCAGCTGCTGCGCTCCACCGGGCCCGGCTGTCCGCTGATCCTCGTCGTCACGGAGGGCGGTCTCGCGGCCGTCACCGCCGACTGGGGCATCGACGACGTCCTCCTCGACACGGCGGGCCCCGCCGAGGTCGAGGCGCGGCTCCGGCTCGCGATGGGCCGCCAGCAGATCGTCGCGGACGACTCCCCGATGGAGATCCGCAACGGCGACCTGTCGGTGGACGAGGCGACGTACAGCGCGAAGCTCAAGGGCCGGGTCCTGGACCTGACCTTCAAGGAGTTCGAGCTGCTCAAGTACCTGGCCCAGCACCCGGGCCGGGTCTTCACGCGCGCCCAGCTCCTCCAGGAGGTGTGGGGGTACGACTACTTCGGCGGCACCCGCACGGTCGACGTCCACGTGCGGCGGCTGCGGGCCAAGCTCGGCCCCGAGCACGAGTCGCTCATCGGCACCGTCCGCAACGTCGGCTACCGCTTCGTCACGCCCGAGAAGGTCGAGCGGGCGGCCGAGGAGGTCCGGGCCAAGACGGAGAGCACTCGCGACCGGGAGAAGGCCCGCGCGGGCGCGCGCGTCAAGGACGACACGGAGCTCATCACCCTCCCGGAGGACAGGAACGTGGCAGATGCCACAGTGCGACCTGCCGGTAGGTAGGTCCCCCCGCGTAGACTGCCGCGCGTGGCCAAGGTGACGCGGGATGACGTAGCGCGACTTGCAGGTACTTCTACCGCGGTCGTGAGCTACGTCATCAACAACGGACCCCGGCCGGTCGCCCCGGCCACGCGCGAGCGTGTCCTCGCCGCCATCAAGGAGCTGGGCTACCGGCCCGACCGGGTGGCGCAGGCGATGGCCTCACGGCGCACGGACCTCATAGGCATGATCGTCCCCGACGCGCGGCAGCCGTTCTTCGGCGAGATGGCGCACGCGGTCGAACAGGCCGCCGCCGAGCGCGGGAAGATGGTCCTCGTCGGCAACTCCGACTACCGGACCGAGCGCGAGGTCCACTACCTGCGGGCCTTCCTCGGGATGCGGGTCTCCGGACTGATCCTGGTCAGCCAGGGCATGAGCGAGCAGGCCGCCAGCGAGATCGAGGCCTGGGACGCGCGCGTGGTGCTGCTGCACGAGCGGCCCGAGGCGATCGACGACGTGGCCGTCGTCACCGACGACATCGGCGGCGCCCAGCTCGCCACCCGGCACCTCCTGGAGCACGGCCACCCGTACGTGGCGTGCCTCGGCGGCGTGCCGAACACCCCGGCCGTCGGCGACCCGGTCGCCGACCACGTCGAGGGCTGGCGGCGCGCCATGCAGGAGGCGGGCCTCCCGACCGAGGGCCGGCTCTTCGAGGCCCCGTACAACCGGTACGACGCCTACCAGGTCGCCCTCAAGCTGCTCGCCGGCCCCGACAGGCCGCCGGCCATCTTCTGCTCCACCGACGACCAGGCCTTCGGCGTCCTGCGGGCCGCCCGCGAGCTGCGCATCGAGGTGCCGACGGAGCTGGCGGTCGCGGGCTTCGACGACGTGAAGGAGGCGGCGCTCACCGACCCGCCGCTGACCACGGTCTCCTCGGACCGCCCCGCGATGGCCCGCGCGGCCGTGGACCTGGTCCTCGACGACTCGATCCGCGTGGCGGGCTCGCGCCGCGAGCGCGTGAAGCTGTTCCCGTCGGCCCTGATCGTCCGCCGCTCCTGCGGCTGCCACGAGTAGGACCGCCGGGCCCGTCTTTATACGGGACATACAGGGTTCTGTCGGGCTTCTCAGCCGGTCCTCAGACGGCTCTCATGTACGGATCCGAGAGTCATAGCCATGACGGACTCCCAGGAGCAGCAGCCACAGCAGCAGCCGTACTACCCGCCGAGGCCGCCGTACGAGCCGGTGCAGGCCCCCCAGGGCCCGCAGGGCCCGTACGAGCGGCCCCAGCCGATCACCACCGAGCCGGGCACGACCGTCTGGCCCTCTGGCGGGCACACCCCGCCGCCGGTGGACCCGACGCTCGTCGCCGCCGTCCCCGCTCCCGTCCCCTCTCCCCGCCGCCGCGCCAAGCGCGGGGTCGGGCTCATGGCGGCCGTGGCCATCGCGGCCGCGGCGGTCGGCGGCGGCACGGCGACGCTGGTGCAGCAGCTCGTCTCCGACCCCGCGGTGAGCGCCTCCGCCCCCGTCGTGAGCGGCACCAACGTCTCCACCGGCACCAAGGGCACGGTCGCCGGGGTCGCCGAGGCGGTCTCCCCCTCCATCGTGGAGATCTCCGCGACCTCGAACTCCGGCAAGTCCACCGGCTCGGGCGTGATCATCACCTCCGACGGCGAGATCGTCACCAACAACCACGTCGTCTCCGGTGCCTCCCAGGTCACCGTGCAGCTCAGTGACGGCAAGACGTACCGGGCGCAGGTCGTCGGCACGGACCCCGACAAGGACCTCGCCCTGATCAAGCTCCAGGGCGCCTCCGGGCTCAAGGCCGCCACGCTCGGCGACTCCTCGAAGCTGAAGGTCGGCGACGAGGTCGTCGCGATCGGCTCCCCCGAGGGCCTCACCGGCACCGTCACGAGCGGCATCGTCTCCGCGCTCGACCGGGACGTGACCGTCGCGAAGGAGGACGGTGGCCAGGGGCAGCAGCAGGAACAGCAGCAGTGGGACCCGCAGCAGGGCTGGCCGTTCGAGTTCGGCGGGCAGCAGTTCAACGGCGACACCGGCTCGTCGAAGACCACGTACAAGGCGATCCAGACCGACGCCTCGCTCAATCCGGGGAATTCCGGCGGCGCGCTGATCAATATGAACGGCGAGATCATCGGAATCAATTCGGCCATGTATTCGCCCAGTTCTTCGAACGGTTCCACCGCCGGAAGCGTCGGTCTCGGATTCGCGATCCCGGTCGACACGGTGAAGGCCGACCTCGACAGCCTCCGCTCGGGCGGCGGCAACTGAGCACGTGGGACGCTGACCCCATGACGGGACAGCCCTTGCCGGGACAGCAGAACGAAGCCGAGCGCATCCTCATCGTCGACGACGAGCCCGCCGTGCGGGAGGCCCTGCGCCGCAGCCTCGCCTTCGAGGGATACGCGACGCGGGACGCCGTCGACGGACTCGACGCGCTCGCCGCGATGGAGTCGTACGCCCCCGATCTCGTCGTCCTCGACGTCCAGATGCCCCGCATGGACGGGCTGACGGCGGCCCGCCGGATCCGGGCCTCCGGCTCGACCGTGCCGATCCTGATGCTCACCGCCCGCGACACCGTCGGCGACCGCGTCACCGGCCTCGACGCCGGCGCCGACGACTACCTCGTGAAGCCCTTCGAGCTGGACGAGCTGTTCGCCCGCATCCGCGCCCTGCTCCGCCGCAGCTCCTACGCCTCGGCGTCCGCCGCCGCGCCCGCCGCGGAGGACGTCCTCGCCTTCGAGGACCTGCGGATGAACCTGGCCACGCGCGAGGTGACCCGCGGCGGGCGGACCGTGGAGCTGACGCGCACCGAGTTCACCCTCCTGGAGATGTTCCTCGCGCACCCGCGCCAGGTCCTCACCCGGGAGCAGATCCTGAAGGCCGTGTGGGGCTTCGACTTCGAGCCCAGTTCCAACTCGCTGGACGTGTACGTGATGTATCTGCGGCGCAAGACCGAGGCCGGCGGCGAGCCGCGCCTCGTCCACACCGTCCGGGGCGTGGGCTACGCGCTGCGCGGAGGAGGCGGGGAATGACCGGACCCGTGGCCTGGTTCCGCTCCCGCCCGCTGCGGTCACGGCTCGCGCTGCTCACCGCGTTCGCCGTGGCGGTGGCGGTGGCGGCGGTGTCGGCGGCCTGCTGGTTCGTGACGCGGGTGCAGCTGGAGGCCGAGCTGGACTCCTCGCTGCGCAGCACCCGCCTGGACACGAACGGCGTGCAGAGCCTGCTCGCGCTGTGCCGCCAGGGCGCGACGCCGCCGCCGCTCGCGGGCTCGTACACCGTGCAGGTCGTCCTCGCCGACGGCAGCGTGTGCACCTCGGGCGAGGCCGCGATCCCCGCCGGGACCGGCGAACTCGGGGTGGCACGCGGGCAGCTCGACGACGTGCTGCGCACGGTGAAGGACGACTCCGGCCGCGAGATGCGGGTCTACACCTACCCGCAGGACGGCCCCGTCGGCATCGCGGTCTCCGTCGCCCGCCCGCTCTCCGAGATCGACAACTCGATGTCCACGCTCCGCTGGGTGCTGCTCCTGGTCTCCGGGATCGGCGTCGTCGGTGCGGGCGCGGCCGGACTGTGGGTCGCGCGGACCGGCCTCGAACCGGTGAACCGGCTGACCGACGCGGTCGAGCACGTCGCCGCGACCGAGGACCTCACCGTCCGGATCCCGGTGGAGGGCGAGGACGAGATCGCCCGCCTGTCCCGCTCCTTCAACGCGATGACGGCGGCGCTCGCGAGCTCCCGGGACCGGCAGGCACAGCTCATCGCGGACGCGGGCCACGAACTGCGGACGCCGCTGACCTCCCTCCGTACGAACGTCGAACTCCTCGCGCGCAGCGAGGAGACCGGCCGGGCGATCCCGCCGGACGACCGTCGGGCGCTGATGGCCTCGGTGAAGGCGCAGATGACGGAGCTGGCCGCGCTGATCGGCGACCTCCAGGAGCTGGCCCGCCCGGACGCGGTGCAGCAGGGCCACCCGCTCGAGGTGGTCCCGCTCCACGCGATCCTGCGGACGGCCCTGGACCGGGCGCGGCTGCGCGGCCCGGAGCTCACCTTCGACACGGACCTCGCGCCCTGGTACGTACGGGCGGAGACGCCGGCGCTGGAACGGGCCCTGGTGAACGTCCTGGACAACGCGGTGAAGTTCTCGCCGCCCCGGGGCACGGTCGAGGTGACCCTGATGCGGGGCGAGCTGACCGTCCGCGACCACGGCCCCGGCATCGCCCCGGACGAGCTCCCGCACGTCTTCGACCGCTTCTGGCGCTCCCCGTCGGCCCGCAGCCTCCCGGGCTCGGGCCTGGGCCTGTCGATCGTGGCGCGCACGGTGCAGCAGGCGGGCGGCACGGTGTCCCTGGAACCGGCGGAGGGCGGCGGCACGGTGGCGAGACTGCGCCTGCCGGGAGCACCGACGCCACCGCCGGACGTCACGGCCTGAGGGCGCCTACTGGCCCACGCGCCCGTCGACGCGCTCGCGGAGGAGGTCGGCGTGGCCGCAGTGGCGGGCGTACTCGGTGATCTGCATGGTGAGGAGTTCGCGCAGCTGTCCGCCGTCGGCGATCGGGGCGCCGAGGTCGGGGGCGGCTGCGATGAAGCGGTCGGTGGCCTCCGCCTCCTCCTTCCAGCGGCGCCGGGCGTCGGCGACGACGGCCGGGTCGGCGACGGCGCCGGTCCAGTCGGCCTCGCGGTCGTCCGGGGTGCGGTAGATCCGGGGCGACTCCACGCCGGCGAGGCGGCGGAAGTGGCGTTCGTCCTCGGCCATGTGCCGGATGAGGCCGAGGAGGGACATGGCGGAGGGCGGTACGGAACGGCGGGCCAGCTGCTCGGCGTCCAGGCCCTCGCACTTCAGCTCCAGGGTGAGCCGGAAGTGACGCAGCGCGTCGAGGAGCGCGCCGCGCTCGTCGGTCACCGCCGCGCCGCCGCCCTGGCGGGGGTCGTCGTCGGGGTCGGCCCACATGTCGGTGTGGACGGTAGAGGCGGTCCACCGCCGTACGTCGGTCTCGCTGGTCTCCATGCGGGCATGGTCGTACGGGGGCGGGGGCGGCGCCAGCGAATTGCCCGGCGCCCTCAGTTGTGCCGGAGGAGCGCCTCGACGAGCCCGGCCCGGGTGTTGGGGAAGTCCAGGGGCACGATGCCGAGCCCGGTCCTCCCGGCCAGCTCGGCGCTGTCCACGAACCCGTGCACCCACGGGTTCAGCCGGTCGGAGTTCCAGCGGGGCGGCAGGTACGCGGAGGTGCTGACGAAGTTCACGTAGAGCCGGCCGGGCTGGGTGACGGCGGCGCGGAACTGGGCCTGGATCTTGGGGTACTTGGCGTCGGGCAGGGCGTTCCAGTCGTCCTGGACGGAGAAGACGCCGGGGTCGGCCCACCGCAGCCCGGGAAGCCCGGCGTTGTCGGCGAGGAGCACGACCCGCCCGCGCGCCTCGCCGAGGAGGGGCAGGGATCCGCCGATCCGGAAGAGCGAACGCCATCCCCTCCCGTCGAGGTAGTCGTCGAAGACGGCGCGGAAGGTGGCGTCCGACTCCTCGGAGTACTCCTGCTTGACCCGCATGAGGACGGTCTCGGAGGGATGCGCGGCGAGGAAGTCCCGGCAGGCGACGAGGACGTCCCCGAACATCATGTTCTGGTAGGAGGCCCCGTGGTGGATGGCGAAGGACCCGCCGGTCACCCGGCACCGCACGTCCAGGAACCGGATGCCGCTGTCCAGCTGCTGGGCGATCGAGGTGTTCTGGCACTCGCTCCAGGCCCCGCCGTACCGGGCGCCCGAGTCGTGCGTCCCGGGGATGGTGAGCCGCCACAGATCGGTCCCGTCCCCGTGCGCCGCCATCCACGCGCGCACGTCCACGGCTGAGGCGTCGGGGGCTCCCACGAGCAGTGCGGCTCCGGCGGCCGCGGCCCCCGTGAGGAATCGTCGTCGGTCCATGGACCGGGACTATGACAGGTCCACAACAACACCACCAGAGTGCGTGCACACGACAGAGGGGGCGACGCACCGCCGAAGCGGTCCGCCGCCCCCTCTCAGGAGCTGCCGGGAGTTACTTCACGACCGTGATGCGGTCCGCGGCCGGGACCGGCAGCGGGTTGGCCGCCGAGGAGTGGCCCGCCAGGTAGGCGTTGAAGACGTCCAGGTCCGACGCGCCGACCAGCTTGTTCGTGCCGGTGGCCAGGGCCGCGAAGCCGTCGCCGCCGCCCGCGAGGAACTCGTTCATCGCGACGCGGTAGGTCTTCGCCGGGTCGATCGCCTCACCGTTCAGCTTGATCGTTCCGTCGACGACGCGGTCCGCGCCCGTCTTCGTCATGTCGAGCGTGTAGGTCAGGCCCCTCGACACCTGAAGGATCTTGATCGAGTTCAGGTTCGAGCCGCTGACCTGCTGCTTCAGCGCGGTGATGAGGTTCGCACCGGTCAGGTCGACCACGTTCATCATGTTGGTGAAGGGCTGCACGGTGAAGGACTCCCCGTACGTCACCACACCGTCGCCCTCGGCGCCGGACGCCTTGTAGACGAGGTCGGCGCGGATGCCTCCCGGGTTCATCAGGGCCAGCTGCGCGCCGCCCTTGTCCGCCGGGGCCAGGCCCTCCAGCTGCGCGTCGGCGATGACATCGCCGAGCGGCTTCTCGTACGCGGTGGAGCCGCGGCCGTTGATGTCGGCGGCGATGAAGCCCTGCGGCCGGTTCGCGACCGGGGCGGCGAGCGCCTTCCAGTCGGAGATCAGCCGGGAGATGTCCTCGGCCTTCGGCACGTCGCGCGAGACGACGTGGTTGGCGGAGGCGACGGCCGTGCGCACGATGTCCTTCGTGGCGCGGTCGTAGGTCAGCGTCGTGTCCGTGTACAGCTTGCCGAACGAGGACGCCGAGGTGACCAGGCGCGGGTTGCCCGCCGGGTCCGGGATGCTGCACACGTACGCCTGGTGCGTGTGGCCGGTGACCAGTGCGTCGACCTGCGGAGAGACGTTCTTGGCGATGTCGACGATCGCGCCGGAGACGCCCTCGCCGTCACCGTCGCCGTCACCGTCGCAGTTGTAGTTGTACGAGGCGGAGGCCGGCATGCCGCCCTCGTGGACCAGGGCGACGATGGACTTGACGCCCTTGCGCTCCAGGATCTTCGTGTACTTGTTGATCGTCTCGACCTCGTCGCCGAACTTCAGGCCCTTGACGCCCTCGGCGGTGACGACGTTCGGAGTGCCCTCCAGGGTCACGCCGATGAAGCCGATCTTGACGCCGTCCTTCTCCCAGACGAAGTACGGGTCGAGGATCGGCTTGCCGGTCTTCTCGTCCGTCACGTTCGCCGCGAGGTACGGGAAGTCGGCGCCCTCGAAGGTCTTGCCGTCGACGAAACAGCCGGCGGTCGGGTGACAGCCGCCGTCCTGCATGCGGGCCAGCTCGCGCGCGCCCTCGTCGAACTCGTGGTTGCCGACCGAGGTGACGTCCAGGTCCAGCTTGTTGAGCGCCTCGATGGTCGGCTCGTCGTGGAAGAGGCCGGACAGCAGCGGCGAGGCGCCGATCATGTCACCGGCGGCCGCCGTGATGGAGTAACGGTTCCCCTGACGGGCCTGGCGCAGGTGCGTCGCCAGGTACTCGACACCACCGGCGTCGATCTTCTCCGTCGTCCCGTCCTCCTTGGTCCGGGTGACCTGCCCGGACGAGCCGGCCGGCGGCTCCAGGTTGCCGTGCAGGTCGTTGAAGGACAGCAGCTGGACGTCGACCATCCGGCCCCAGCCCTTGCCGTTCGTCCCCTGCCCGGCGGCGAACTCGTCCCCGGCCGCCCCGGCCGACGGCATCGTGGCGAAGAGCGCCCCGACGGTCGCAATCCCCGCCCCGGCGGCGAGAATTCGCCGTGCCGTCTTGTTCTTCCTCGGTGTCGCTGCCATCTCTCCCCTAGTCCCCTTGCCCCGTTTCGCGGCCTTGATCTGCTCCCCGTTGCGCGAGCAGCCTAGAGTCAACGCGCGTAGCGCAACAGGGGGTGGCTGGTTACAAGACAGTTGCCGATGGCTGACGAAGTGTCGCCGTAGGCTCGTAGCCATGACTTCCGACACGGCGCCGGCCCTCGAACCGGGACGGCAGATCCACACGTATGACGAGCTCACGGCCGAGCAGGTCCAGGACGTACTGGATCTCCTTGAGGCCGCCGACCGGGCCGACGGCATGCACGCCGTGTCCGAGCAGGGGCGGCTCTACCTGCGGCACGGCAGGCGCGAGGGCGTGCGCCACCTCCTCCTCACCGTCGGCACCCACCTCTACGGCTACGCCCAGCTGGAGGAGACCGACCCGATCGAGGCCCCGGCCGCCGAGCTCGTCGTCCACCCGTCCCACCGGGGCCGCGGCCACGGCCGGGCGCTCGGCACCGAGCTGCTCAACACCTCCGGCAAGCGACTGCGGGTCTGGGCGCACGGCGGGAAGTCGGCGGCCCGGCACCTCGCCCAGGTCCTCGGCCTGACGCTCTTCCGCGAGCTGCGCCAGCTGCGCCGCCCCCTGGTGCCGCTCGACATCCCGGAGCCGGTGCTGCCCGAGGGCGTCACCGTGCGGACCTTCGTTCCCGGGCAGGACGACGCGGCCTGGCTCACCGTCAACGCCGCCGCCTTCGCGCACCACCCGGAGCAGGGCTCGCTCACGCAGCGGGACCTCGACGACCGGATGGCCGAGCCGTGGTTCGACCCGAAGGGCTTCTTCCTCGCGGAGAAGGACGGGCGGCTCATCGGCTTCCACTGGACGAAGACGCACGCCGAGGAGCAGCTCGGCGAGGTGTACGTGGTCGGCATCCTGCCGGACGCCCAGGGCGGCGGCCTCGGCAAGGCCCTGACCGCGATCGGTCTCCGGCACCTGGCGGCACAGGGCCTGCCGACGGCGATGCTGTACGTGGACGCGGACAACACGGCGGCGGTGCGGGTCTACGAGGGCATCGGTTTCACGACGCACGAGGTGGACCTGATGTACCGCACGGAGTCGTAACACCCGGTGGGCAGGGGGCGGTTGACACCGCCCCCTTCTTTCCACCACCCTTTCACTACTTGATTAGTGAAAGGGTGGTGGAAGGGATCGTGGTCGAGTACCGCATCGACCGGCGCAGCGGCGTCGCCACCTACCTCCAGATCGTCCAGCAGACGAAGCAGGCCCTCCGAATGGGCCTCCTGGAGCCAGGCGACCGACTGCCCACCGCACGCGAGGTCGTCGAAGCGACGGCCATCAACCCCAACACGGTCCTCAAGGCCTACCGCGAGCTCGAACGCGAAGGCCTCGTCGAGGCCCGCCGCGGCCTCGGCACCTTCGTCCGCGCCACCCTCGGCACCGGCCCCGCCGACTCGCCGCTGCGCGGCGAACTCACCGACTGGGCCCGCCGGGCACGCGCCGCGGGACTCGATCGGGAGGACGTGGCCGCGCTCTTCACCGCCGTACTGAAGGAACACTTCGAGGGGGACGACGACCGATGACGAAGGACACCGCCCTGGAGGCCCGACTCCTGGGCAAGCGGTACGGGGGAAGGAAGCGCGGCTGGGCCCTGCGGGAGTGCGACTTCGCCCTCCCCGCCGGCCGGATCTGCGCCCTCGTCGGCCCCAACGGCGCCGGCAAGTCCACCCTCCTCGCCCTCGCCGCCGGCCTGCTCCGGCCCACCGAGGGCACGATCGCGGCCCCGGCCCGCGAGCGCCTCGCCTACGTCGCCCAGGACAAGCCGCTCCACCCCCGGCTCAGCGTCGCCGACACCCTGCGCATGGGCCGGGAGCTCAACCCGGGGCGCTGGGACGACACCGTCGCCCGGCGGATCGTCGACGGCGGCGGCTTCTCCTCCGACACGCTCGTACGACACCTCTCCGGCGGCCAGCGCACCCGCGTCGCCCTCGCGCTCGCCCTCGGCAAGCGGCCCGAACTGCTGCTCCTCGACGAGCCGATGGCCGACCTCGACCCGCTCGCCCGCCACCAGCTGATGGGCCTGCTCATGGCCGACGCCGCCGAGAACGGCACCACCGTCGTCATGTCCTCGCACATCCTCACCGAGCTGGAGGAGGCCTGCGACCACCTCCTCCTGCTCCACAGCGGCCGGGTCCGCCTCGACGGCCCCGTCGACGAACTCCTCGCCGCCCACACCCTGATCGCCGGCCCGATCGCCGACCTCGCCCCGCACACGGTCGTCGAATCCCGCACCACGGGCCGTCAGCTCACCGCCCTGGTCCGCCACGAGGGCCCCGTCGAAGGCCCCTGGGAGACCACGGAACCCTCCCTGGAGGAACTCCTCCTCGCCCACCTCCGCACCACCGAAGGAGCCCCGGCATGAGCACCCTCGCCCTGAAGGGCCCCTACTGGGTGACGCTCCGCCAGTACCGGCGGACGCTGTGGCTGGCGGTCGCGGGCGTCCTCGCCTCCCTCGCCGTGATCGGCGGGCTGCGGATCTGGGACGCACAGACCCCCGACACGCGCACCGTCGACGGGACCTGGATCCCGGCGAACGACACCGGGCACGCGATGCTCCGCTGGGCCATGGAGTACACGAACGGCGGCCTCGTCCTCCTCCCCCTGCTCATCGCCGCCTTCGTCGCCGGACCCCTCGTCGCCCGCGAGTACGAATCCGGCACCTACCGGCTCTCCCTCACCCAGTCGCAGAGCCCCGCCGCCTGGCTCCGCGCCAAGCTCCTCACCACCGGCGCCGTCGCCCTCGCGACCACCCTCGCCCTCATCGGCGTCTACCGGATCGGCTGGGACCGCGTCGCCCACGCATGGAATCTCCAGTGGGGCGACCGCGGCCCGTACGAAGGCACCGGCGTCGTCCTGCCTGCCTACGTCCTCGCCGCCCTCGCCGTCGGTGCCCTCCTCGGGCTGCTCATCCGCCGCACCCTGATCGCCATGGCCACCGCCGGCCTGGTCATGGGCGCTGTCACCCTCACCCTCGGGGCGCTGCGCTGGTCCTTCCTCCCTGTGAAGGCGCTCACCTATACCGGCCCGCTCGTCCGCCTCCCGGAGGACGGCCTCCTGATGGGCACCGGCCTGGTCACCAGCGAAGGCGCACGCTTCGAGCAGTCCACCTGCTGGGAGGCGGCCGCGACCGGCTCCGACGTCAGCCAGGCCCCGGACGCCTGGAACACGGCCTACCAGGCCTGCCTCACGCAGCACCACGTCACCGGCCAGTACGTCGACTACCACCCCGCCTCTCACTTCTGGCCCACCCAGCTCATAGAGACCGGCATCCTGCTCGCCCTCGCCGCCCTAGCGCTGTTCGCCGCCTTCCGCGTCCTGCGCTCCCGGCACCCGTAGAGGACCGCGCCCGGCCCCCGTAGCGAAGACGAGGGCGCCGCCGGAGGACACGGCGGACACGCGTAGACAAAGCGGGGGCGGGGCCCCGACAAGGGCCCCGCCCCCGATTCCCGTACGACATGTCGTCGTTACCGGCCATTCAGACGCGCTTGCGACGCTCACGCAATGAAGCGCTCCGTGTCCACTCCCGGCAGGGTGGTCCTCCCCAAAGGGAGACTCCCCGCCCCCACGGCCCGCTCCGACGCGCCCGATCACCCCTTCGCGCGGAAGAATGGGGCCATGAGCCAGAAGCCCGCCGAGGTCCCGGTCCAGTCCCCCGCCGCGCCGTCCGGAAAGTCGTCCGGGAAGCCGTCCGAGAAGGCGTCCGAGACGCCCTCCGCCGCGCCCGCCCTCGGTTCCATGACCGCGCAGCGCGCGCACATCGTCAACGGGACCGTCGTGACCGACATAGACGCCGACCTGGACGCGGACCCCGACACGTACGAGGGCGACGGCACGCTCGGCGACGACCTGCCGCAGGGTCGTTTCCTCGACCGGGAGCGCAGCTGGCTCGCGTTCAACGAGCGCGTCCTCGAACTCGCCGAGGACCCGACGACCCCCCTCCTCGAACGGGCCAACTTCCTCGCGATCTTCGCGTCCAACCTGGACGAGTTCTTCATGGTCCGCGTCGCCGGACTGAAGCGCCGCATCGCCACCGGCGTCGCCACCCGCTCCGCCTCCGGCCTCCAGCCCCGCGAGGTCCTCGACCTGATCTGGACGCGCTCGCGCGAGCTCATGGCCCGGCACGCCGCCTGCTACCAGCAGGACGTGGCCCCGGCCCTCGCCGACGAGGGCATCCACCTGATCCGCTGGCCCGAGCTCACCGAGAAGGAGCAGGCCCGGCTCTTCACCCTCTTCCGGCAGCAGATCTTCCCGGTCCTCACCCCGCTGGCCGTGGACCCGGCCCACCCCTTCCCGTACATCTCGGGCCTCTCCCTCAACCTCGCCGTCGTCGTGCGCAACCCGGTCAGCGGCCACCGCCACTTCGCGCGCGTCAAGGTGCCGCCGCTGCTCTCCCGCTTCCTGGAGGCCTCCCCGCAGCGGTACGTCCCCCTGGAGGACGTCATCGCGGCGCACCTGGAGGAGCTCTTCCCCGGCATGGAGGTGCTCGCGCACCACATGTTCCGGGTGACCAGGAACGAGGACCTGGAGGTCGAGGAGGACGACGCGGAGAACCTGCTCCAGGCCCTGGAGAAGGAGCTCATGCGGCGCCGCTTCGGGCCCCCGGTGCGCCTGGAGGTCGAGGAGTCCATCGACCCGTACGTCCTCGACCTGCTGGTCCGCGAGCTGAAGATCTCCGACGCCGAGGTCTACCCGCTGCCCGGCCCGCTCGACCTCACCGGCCTCTTCGGGATCGCCGGGCAGGACCGGCCCGAGCTGAAGTACCCGAAGTTCGTCGCCGGCACCCACCGGGACCTCGCCGAGGTCGAGTCCGCGTCCGCACCCGACATCTTCGCGGCGCTGCGCGAGCGGGACGTGCTCCTGCACCACCCCTACGACTCCTTCTCGACGTCCGTGCAGGCCTTCCTGGAGCAGGCGGCCGCCGACCCGGACGTCCTCGCGATCAAGCAGACGCTGTACCGCACCTCCGGCGACTCCCCGATAGTCGACGCCCTCATCGACGCCGCCGAGTCCGGCAAGCAGGTCCTCGTCCTCGTCGAGATCAAGGCCCGCTTCGACGAGCAGGCCAACATCAAGTGGGCGCGGAAGCTGGAGGAGGCCGGCTGCCACGTCGTCTACGGACTCGTCGGCCTGAAGACCCACTGCAAGCTGTCGCTCGTCGTACGGCAGGAGGGCGAGCTCCTCCGCCGGTACTCGCACGTCGGCACCGGCAACTACCACCCGAAGACGGCCCGGCTCTACGAGGACCTGGGCCTGCTCACCGCCGACCCGCAGGTCGGCGCGGACCTGTCCGACCTGTTCAACCGGCTCTCCGGCTACTCCCGCCGCGAGACGTACCGCCGTCTGCTGACCGCCCCGAAGTCGCTGCGGGACGGCCTGGTCTCCCGGATCAACAAGGAGATCGCGCACCACCGCGCCGGGCGGCCCGCGTACGTCCGCATCAAGGTCAACTCGATGGTCGACGAAGCGATCATCGACGCCTGCTACCAGGCCTCCCGGGCCGGCGTCCCCGTCGACATCTGGGTCCGCGGCATCTGCGCCGTACGCCCCGGGGTCACCGGCCTCTCGGAGAACATCCGGGTCCGCTCGATCCTCGGCCGCTTCCTGGAGCACTCCCGGGTCTTCGCCTTCGGCAACGGCGGCGAACCCGAGGTCTGGCTCGGCAGCGCCGACATGATGCACCGCAACCTGGACCGCCGGATCGAGGCCCTCGTACGGGTCTCCGACCCGGCGCACCGGGCTGCGCTCACCCGGCTCCTGGAGACCGGGATGTCCGACACCACCTCCTCCTGGCACCTCGGCCCCGACGGGAACTGGACGCGGCACGCGACCGACCCCGAAGGCCGGCCGCTGCGGCACGTCCAGGAGATGCTCATCGACGCGCGGAGGCGCCGGCGTGCACAACCCTGACCACTCGCAGGACGTCACGGCGGGCGAGGTCCTGGCCCCCTACCTGCACGCGCGAGCCGCGGACTTCCTCCGCGGTCTGCGCCTGCACACCGAGAGCGGCTCCGACACGACCGGAGCGGAGGAGGCCGCCCGTACGCTGCGAGGGGCGGCCCGCCGGATCGGCGGCACCCTCCACACCTTCCGGCCGCTGCTCGACACGGCCTGGGCCGACCAGCTGCGCACCGAGCTCGCCTGGCTGTCCGGGACGCTGGCCCTCGAGCAGGCCTGCACGTCCCGGCTCGTCCGCCTGGTGGACGCGCTGTCCCGCCTGTCGAACGGCAGCGGGCCCGTGCCGGCGGCCCGCGGCTCGGAGGGCGCCGGGCTCACGGTCGGCGCCGCCCGGGCCGGCGCGCTCCTCGAACGCCAGCTGACCCTGGCCCGTACGCGCGCCCACTCGGCCTCCCTCCAGGCGCTCGGCTCCGCCCGCTTCCACGCGGTCGCGGACGCCGTCGCGCTCCTGGCCTCGGAGGTCCCGCTCGGACCCGCGGGTGCGGCCCCGGCCACCGAGGTCATCGACGCCCCCGCCGACCTCGCCGAACGCCGCCTGCTGGACGCGGTCGCCGCGCTCCCCCTCACCCGGGCGGCCCACCCGTACAACGCCGACGCCCTCGCCCTCGCCGCCGGCGAGGCCCAGGACGCGCCCTGGCACCAGGCCCGGCTCCTGCTCCGCCTGCACCGGTACGCCACGGAGGCCCTGCACACGGGCGGCGAACCCGACTCGGTCCTGTACGAGGCGGCCCGGGCCCTGGACCGGCACCGCGACGCGGCGGAGGCCGCCTCGGCGGCGGCCACGGCGGCCCGCACCCCGCGCATCGCCCCGGCGACGGCCTACGCCCTCGGCGTCCTCCACGCCGACCAGCGCCACGAGGTCGAGGCCGCGCGCTTCGCCTTCCAACACGCCTGGCGCAGAACGACGGCCCCGGTCCCATGAACACGCCCCTCCCCATCCTGGCGGCAGGCTGCGTGCTGTGGCGGCCGGCGATTTCCGGCCAGGGAATCGAGATCGCCCTGGTCCACAGACCGAAGTGGGACGACTGGTCGCACCCCAAGGGCAAGCGGAAGCGCGGCGAGACGGCGGAGGCGTGCGCGCTGCGCGAGGTCCTCGAGGAGACGGGCCGGCGCTGCGAGCTCGGCCCCCGCCTGCCGACCGCCCACTACACGGTGGACGGCAGGCCCAAGGAGGTCGCGTACTGGTCGGCCCGGGCGCTGGACGGCGGCTTCGTCCCCACGAAGGAGATCGACGCCCTCGTCTGGCTTCCCCCTGCCTCGGCCCGCCCGCGCCTCACCCAACCGAGAGACCGCGACCTCCTGGACGCAGCCATGGCCACGACCCACCCTTGACGGGCCCGCCCCGTGCGGGCTGCACCCGCCTGGCCGGTGCTCCCGCTCCCCCGTGTGGGCAATCGTCCCGCAGGGCGATGGGGGTCCCCCCTGCTCGAGCGAAGCCGAGAGCTTGGGGGAGACCCCCACCGCCCCCGCCGCCCGCCCAAGGGCCCCGCACCGGCGCTTCCGGCACGGTTCACTTGCCGTTCACCCTCCCCCGTCGACCGCTTCACCTGTTCTGCCTAATTTCGGCCTTACACGGTGCACGGAGCACAGCGATGCACCCACCAACCGACACACGCCGCCGTAGAACGGTCAGGACATCACGGTCCGCGACAGGGCGGCTTCTGGAAGGAACACCCGAAAGTGAAGCTTTCGCGCAAGAACGGGCTTCGCGCCTCCGCGATCGGTGCCCTCGTCGTCTCCGGCGCATTCGTCCTCTCGGCGTGTGGCTCGGACAACAACACGGCGACCCCGACCAAGGACTCCGGCACCAAGACCTCCGCCGCCGCGTCGAACATCGCGTGTGACGGCGCCAAGGGCCAGCTCCTCGCCGCCGGCTCCAGCGCGCAGAAGAACGCCATGGACCTGTGGGTCAAGAACTTCCAGGCCGCGTGCTCCGGCGTCGAGGTCAACTACCAGGCCATCGGTTCCGGTGGTGGCATCACCAAGTTCAACCAGGGCCAGGTCACCTTCGCCGGCTCCGACTCCGCCCTGAAGCCCGAAGAGGTCACCGAGTCGCAGAAGGTCTGCAAGGGCGGCAAGGGCATCAACCTGCCGATGGTCGGCGGCCCCATCGCCATCGGCTACAAGCTGGACGGCGTGGACAACCTCGTCCTGGACGCCCCCACCCTGGCCAAGATCTTCGACACGAAGATCACCAAGTGGAACGACCCGGCGATCGCCAAGCTGAACCCGGGCGCCAAGCTCCCCGACACCACCATCCAGGCCTTCCACCGCTCGGACGAGTCGGGCACCACCCAGAACCTGGGCAAGTACCTCTCCGCCACGGCCCCGTCCGACTGGAAGTACGACCCGAAGACGAAGTCGTGGCCCGCCCCGGGTGGCCAGGCCGCCAACGGCTCCTCCGGTGTCGCCACCGCGGTCAAGGACGCCGAGGGCTCCATCGGCTACTTCGAGCTCTCCTACGCGACCGCCAACAAGATCTCCACGGTCAGCATCAACACCGGCGCCTCCGCCCCGGTCGCCGCGACCACCGAGAACGCCTCGAAGGCCATCGCCGCCGCCAAGGTCAAGGGCACCGGCAGCGACCTGGCCCTCTCCCTCGACTACACCACCAAGGCCGAGGGTGCCTACCCGATCACCCTGGTCACCTACGAGATCGCCTGCGACAAGGGCAACAAGGCGGACACCCTGCCGACCCTGAAGGCGTTCCTCACCTACACCGCCAGCGAGGAGGGCCAGAAGGTCCTCTCCGACGCCGGCTACGCCCCGCTCCCGGCCGAGATCGCGGCCAAGGTCCGCGCGATCGTCCCCACCCTGTCCTGACCCCCGGCCGGGCCCGGCCCCTCACCCTCCCGTGGAGGGGCCGGCCCCGGCATCCGGTGCACCGCCGCCAGGGCCCCCGTACCCCCGCAAGAGACGTACGGGACCCGCAGACCGGAGAAAACCGATGGCTACCACCTCATCACCCGACATACAGAGGAGCCGGCGCGCCCAGAGCGCGACCCGCCCCGGCGACCGCATCTTCAGCGGTCTGTCCAGGGGCTCCGGCATCACCCTCCTCGTGATCATGGCCGCGATCGCGGTCTTCCTCACCTACCGTGCCGCCCTCGCCATCTCTGAGGACAGCACGAACTTCTTCACCACCTTCGAGTGGAACCCGGCGAACACCCCGCCGGTCTTCGGCATCGCCGTCCTCGCCTTCGGCACCCTGGTCTCCTCGGTCATCGCGATGGTCATCGCCGTGCCCGTCGCGATCGGGATCGCCCTCTTCATCTCGCACTACGCCCCGCGCAAGCTGGCCAAGCCGCTCGCGTACGTCGTCGACCTGCTCGCCGCCGTGCCCAGCATCATCTACGGCCTCTGGGGCGCGATCTTCCTCGTCCCGTACCTGGACGGCCTCAACAGGTGGCTCGACCAGTACATGGGCTGGACGTACATCTTCGACAAGTCCCAGGACGGCGTCGCCCGCAACCTCTTCACCGTGGGCATCCTCCTGGCGATCATGATCCTCCCGATCATCACCAACGTGACCCGCGAGGTCTTCCTCCAGGTCCCGAAGATGCACGAGGAAGCCGCCCTCGCCCTCGGCGCCACGCGCTGGGAGGTCATCCGCATGTCGGTGCTGCCCTTCGGCCGCTCCGGCATCATCTCCGCCTCCATGCTGGGCCTCGGCCGCGCACTCGGCGAGACCATGGCCGTCGCCGTGGTCCTCTCCCCCAGCTTCGTCATCTCGGGCCACCTGCTCGACCCGGGCGGCGGCACCTTCGCGCAGAACATCGCCGCCAAGTTCAACGAGGCCAACGAGTTCGGCCGTGACGCGCTCATCGCGTCCGGTCTCGTCCTCTTCGCCATCACCCTGCTGGTCAACGGCGCCGCCCGCTGGATCATCGGCCGCCGCAAGGAGTACTCGGGGGCAGCGGCATGAGCCACGCCATACAGGAACGTCCGGTCTCGGTGGCCCCGCGCCGCGATCCCCTCTCGCACGCCCGGCTCCCCCGCTGGACCCCGGCCGCCATCGCCGCCGGCTCCATCGCCGCGGGCATCGGCATCGGCATCGGCGCCGGCTGGCACAGCAAGGTCCAGTGGGGCCTGATCGCCGCGCTGCTCTTCGTCCTCGTCACCTTCGCCGTGACCACCAAGGTCGAGGGCCGCCGCCAGGCCAAGGACCGCGTCGCCACCAGCCTCGTCTGGGTGTGCTTCGTCCTCGCCGTGATCCCGCTGATCTCCCTCGCCTGGGTCACGATCAGCAAGGGCGCGCAGGTCCTCGACCTCTACTTCCTGACCCACTCGATGAACGGCGTCCTCGACGCCGAGGCCGGCGGCGGCGTCTACCACGCGCTGCTCGGCACCATCGAGCAGGTCGGCATCGCGACCCTGATCGCCGCGCCGATCGGCCTCCTGACCGCCGTCTACCTCGTCGAGTACGGCAGCGGCAGCAGGCTCGCCAAGGCCGTCACCTTCTTCGTCGACGTCATGACGGGCATCCCGTCGATCGTCGCAGGCCTCTTCATCCTCGCCACCTGGAACCTGATCCTGGGCTTCGGCCCCTCCGGTTTCGCCGGCGCGATGGCCCTCGCCATCCTGATGATGCCGGTCGTGGTCCGCTCCACCGAGGAGATGCTCAAGCTCGTCCCGAACGAGCTCCGCGAGGCCTCCCTCGCCCTCGGCATCCCCAAGTGGCGCACCATCCTGAAGGTGGTCCTCCCCACCGCGATCGGCGGCATCACCACGGGCGTCATGCTCGCGGTCGCCCGCATCACCGGTGAGACGGCCCCGGTCCTGCTCCTCGTGTTCGGTACGAAGCTCATCAACCCGAACCCCTTCGAAGGCGCCCAGTCCTCCCTGCCGCTCTACGTGTACGAGCAGTACGCGGTCGGCACCGACGCCGCCGTGGCCCGCGCCTGGGCCGCCGCGCTCGTCCTGATCGCCTTCGTCATGATCCTCAACCTGGTGGCCCGCGGCATCGCCCGCTGGAAGGCCCCGAAGACCGGCCGCTGACCGCGGCACTCTGGAAGTGAATTGATATGGCCAAGCGAATCGACGTCAGCGGCCTCTCCGCCTACTACGGCGCCCACAAGGCGATCGACGACATCTCGATGACCGTCGAGCCCCGCTCCGTGACGGCCTTCATCGGCCCCTCCGGCTGCGGCAAGTCCACCTTCCTGCGCACCCTGAACCGCATGCACGAGGTCACCCCCGGCGGCCGCGTCGAGGGCAAGGTGATGCTCGACGACGAGAACCTGTACGGGACGAACGTCGACCCGGTCGCCGTGCGCCGCACGGTCGGCATGGTCTTCCAGCGCCCGAACCCCTTCCCCACCATGTCGATCTACGACAACGTGGCGGCGGGCCTGCGCCTCAACGGGAAGTACAAGAAGTCCCAGCTCAACGACATCGTCGAGCGGTCCCTCAAGGGCGCCAACCTCTGGAACGAGGTCAAGGACCGCCTGAACAAGCCGGGCTCCGGCCTCTCCGGCGGCCAGCAGCAGCGCCTGTGCATCGCCCGCGCCATCGCGGTCGAGCCGGACGTCCTGCTGATGGACGAGCCCTGCTCCGCCCTCGACCCGATCTCCACCCTCGCCATCGAGGACCTGATCGGCGAGCTGAAGGAGCGCTTCACGATCGTCATCGTGACGCACAACATGCAGCAGGCTGCCCGCGTCTCGGACCGTACGGCCTTCTTCAACCTGGCGGCCGTCGGCCAGCCCGGCAAGCTGATCGAGCTGGACGACACCGAGCGCATCTTCTCCAACCCGAGCGTCCAGGCGACCGAGGACTACATCTCCGGCCGCTTCGGATAAGACCCGTCTTGTGGTGCTGCATGGCGGTGCCACCACAAGACGAAGGGCCCGGCTCCCCCACAGGGGAGCCGGGCCCAACCACTTTCCGGCGGTGACCCGGTGCGGGGTCCTACCCGAAGAGCAGCCGCACCACGTAGTAGCTCGCGGCGGCGACGATCGCCGCCGCAGGCATCGTGATGAACCAGCCCAGGACGATGTTCTTGGCGACACCCCACCGAACGGCGTTGACGCGCTTCGTCGCGCCGACGCCCATGATCGCGGAGGTGATGACGTGCGTCGTCGAGATCGGCGCCTTGAAGACGAACGCCGTCAGGAACATGATCGACGCGCCGGTCGTCTCCGCCGCGAAGCCCTGCGGCGGGTCCAGCTCGATGATCTTGCGGCCGAGGGTCCGCATGATGCGCCAGCCGCCCGCGTACGTACCGAGCGAGAGCATCACGGCGCAGGCGAACTTCACCCATACCGGGATCGGCGCGTCCGCGCTCTGCACGTCGCCGATGACCAGTGCCATCACCACGATGCCCATGGTCTTCTGGGCGTCCTGGAGGCCGTGGCCCAGCGCCATGCCGGCCGCCGACACGGTCTGCGCGATACGGAAGCCGCGCTTGGCCTTGTGCGGGTTCGCCTTGCGGAACATCCACAGGATCGCGGTCATCACCAGGTAACCGACGATGAGACCGACGATCGGCGAGAGGAACATCGGGATGATGACCTTCTCGAGGACGCCCGACCAGATGACCTGCGTGCCACCCGCGAGCGCCGCGCCCACCATGCCGCCGAAGAGCGCGTGCGAGGAGGACGAGGGAAGACCGAAGTACCAGGTGACCAGGTTCCAGACGATCGCGCCGAGCAGCGCGGCGAAGAGGATGCCCATCCCCGAGTTGCCCGTCGGCGTCTCGATCAGACCCTGGCTGACCGTGTGCGCGACGCCACTGCCGAGGAAGGCGCCTGCGAGGTTCATGACGGCCGCCATCGCCAGCGCCGCCCGGGGGGTCAGCGCCCGGGTCGACACCGAGGTGGCGATGGCGTTGGCGGAATCGTGGAAGCCGTTCGTATACGTGAAGCCGAGCGCGACACCGATGGTCACGATCAGAGCGAAGGTGTCCACGAAGCTCAGGACTCCTTGACCGCGATGGTCTCCACCGTGTTGGCCACGTGCTCGAAGGCGTCGGCCGCCTCCTCCAGCACATCCACGACCTGCTTGAGCTTCAGCACCTCGATGGCGTCGTACTTGCCGTTGAAGAGGTGGGCGAGCAGCTTGCGGTGGATCTGGTCCGCCTGGTTCTCGAGACGGTTGACCTCGATCCAGTACTCGGTGAGGTTCGCCATCGTCCGCAGGTTCGGCATGGCCTCGGCGGTCAGCTCCGCAGCACGGGCCAGGACCTCGATCTGCTGCTCGACACCCTTGGGGAGCTCTTCGATGTTGTAGAGGACGACCAGGTCGACGGCCTCTTCCATGAAGTCCATGATGTCGTCGAGGGACGAAGCGAGGGAGTAGATGTCCTCGCGGTCGAACGGCGTGATGAAGGAGGAGTTCAGCTGGTGGAAGATCGCGTGGGTGGCGTCGTCACCGGCGTGCTCCGCTGCCCGCATCCGCTCCGCGATCTCGGCCCGGGCGGAAGGCTCCGCTCCGAGCAGTTCCATCAGGAGCTTGGAGCCCGTGACGATGTTGTCCGCGGACGCGGCGAACATGTCGTAGAAGCTCGTCTCCCTGGGGGTCAGACGAAATCGCACGTGAGGTCCTCGGGGTGCTGGAATTCGGTCAGGCTGATGCTAGGCGCATCATCCGGCCACGGCTAACCGGCGTCTCTCAGTGTCGCCCATCAGGCACAGTGAACTGCAGCGGGCCCCCGCCCGGACCGGCGGGGATCGGTACCATATACCCACGAGGGGTATACCACCCCTTATCTGGACAACGGGAGGACGCGATGACGACCACCGAGACGGACCAGGTCACCCCCGATTCCGTCGGGGCCGTCGGCGCCGTCGAGCCGGCCGACCACGCGCACGGACACGATCACGGCGTGCACGGCTACCACAAGCAGAAGGACGAGCACCTCAAGCGGCTGCGCCGGATCGAGGGGCAGATCCGGGGCCTCCAGCGGATGGTCGACGAGGACGTCTACTGCATCGACATACTCACGCAGGTCTCCGCCTCGACGAAGGCGCTCCAGTCCTTCGCCCTCCAGCTCCTGGAGGAGCACCTGCGGCACTGCGTCGCGGACGCGGCGGCCACCGGCTCGGGCATCGACGAGAAGGTCGAGGAGGCCACGAAGGCCATCGCCCGCATGCTGCGCACCTGAGGCGGACAGGCGGGACCGCACACCAGGGACGGGACCCGCACCGTCAGCGTTCCTCCGCGGGCGGGCGGGGCGCACCGTGCCTTCAGCGCCCCTCCGCGGCCGGCGGGGCGGACCGGACCGTCAGAGTCCGCCCTCGGCCGGCGGGGCGGGACCCGCACCGTCAGCGTTCCTCCGCGGCCGGCGGGGCGGACCGTCAGTCCTCCTCCGCCGCCCGCTCCGCCTCCACCCTCAGTACCTCGTCGATCCGGTCGGCGCTGAGCCGCTCCCCGTCCGCGGCCGACGCCGCGATGATCAGCTCGCCGCAGAGCTCGATCTCCGCGAGGGCGACGCAGTCCGGGTCTGCGGGCACGGTTGCTGTACCGGGCGGGGCCACGCGCATCCACCTCTTCCTGCCGGCGTCGGTCTCCCAACGGCATCCCAGCGTAGGGACGGGCCCACGCACCGCGCATGACACGTCTGGACCATTTGCCGATGGTCCGTACCGCCACCGGGCCGCCGCGTCAGGTCTCGATCTTCCCGGCGTAGATGTCGCGGTGGTCCGGCAGCGTCACCTCGACGGGGACCCCGAAGCCGTACAGCAGCGTCGTCGAGGCGACCGCGACGATCCGGCCCTGGTTGCTGAAGCTGAACTGGTGGCGCACCTTCCGCAGCCGCCCCTCCGCGTCGAGGTACGCGTCGAAGGGCACCGTGTCCTTGGCGAACCCTTTCGCCGCCGCGGCCAGCGCCCCGCGCAGCTGCGGCGAGGCGGCCCGGGCGGCGTGCGCGATGTCGGCGACCCCCCGGTAGTGGCTGACTTTCACCCCTGCCAGATCGACCTCGCCGAGGTACGCGACCTCACGGACGCCCCGCAGCAGCTCCGCCGCGGCGGCCGGGTCGGTGGCCCCGCCGGTGACGAGGTTCCCGTCGTCGAGGGTGGTGGTGTCGACGCGGACCCACTTGTCGGCGGGTACTCCGGCGCCCCGGTTCTTCATGTAGAGCGCTCCGGGGGTGAGGAGCTCGGTGATCGGCCGGTGCTCGCTCGCCCCCGCGGGGTCCTTCGGCAGCAGCACCTGGAGCCGTCCGGTGCGGCGCCGGAAGTCGTAGCCGCCCTCGCCCCTGATGGTGACCCGGGTCCCGCCGGAGGCCATCTCCATGGAGGTGCTGGCCTTGGAGGTGCCGGCCCTCGCCAGCGCGTCGGCAGCGTTCCGTACGGCGAGGGCGGGGTCGGCCGCCGGCTTCGGGTCCCCGGGGGCGGCACAGCCCGTGACCGCCGCGGCCGTGACGAGGGAGCCGACCAGGACCGCGGTGACGGCGAACGCCCCGCTCCCCGAACCCCGCGGACGCCCGTACCCCTGCTCCACCATCGCCGCCAACCCCCAACGCCTCACCGCTGTTTGCCCGGGACCCGCGCCTCCCCGGGACCCGCGGGTCCGGGGACACCCGACCCGCATAACGACGGTGGGGGCGTGCCGTCACGCGCAGTACGGTGGTGGGGTGCACGCCCAGGCTTCCTCCCACACCACGACGACGACGGAGCGCGGCTCGTTCGCGCTGGCACGGTGCAGTTGCGGCTGGACGGGCCCGGCCCGCAGATCCCGCGACAAGGCCCGTACGGACGCGGCGGAGCACCTCCGTACCAGCAGCTCCTAGGCGGCCAGGTCCTTCTGGCCGGCGCCGCCGGCCGGGCCGCCGAGGCGGGGCTCGGGGATGCCGACGGTCTCGGGGCGGCGGGCCGCGTCGGCGCGGCGGGAGCGGACGAGCCGGGCACCGCGGCCGGAGCGGGCGACGGCGGAGACGACGGGCGTCAGCAGGGCGAGCGCGACCGGGGCGAGGAGCAGCGCCACGGCCGTGCCGAGGGCGAAGCCGCCGATCACGTCGGTCGGGTAGTGCACGCCCATGTAGACCCGGGCGAAGCCCTCGGCGAGGGCGAGGGCGATGGCGGCGAGGCCGAACCTGCGGTGGGCGACGAAGAGGCCGACGCCGAGCGCCATCGTCAGCGTGGCGTGGTCGCTGACGAAGGAGAAGTCGGTCTTGCCGGCGACGAGGACCTCGAGGCCCTGGTGGTCCTTGAAGGGTCTGGGGCGCTCCACGAAGCCGCGGATGGGGATGTTGACCAGCAGGGCG
Source organism: Streptomyces sp. NPDC002463 (assembly GCF_042889835.1). NCBI lineage: Bacteria > Bacillati > Actinomycetota > Actinomycetes > Kitasatosporales > Streptomycetaceae > Streptomyces > Streptomyces sp. NPDC002463. The sequence continues at coordinate 13,823 of NZ_JBIARL010000026.1, read as the reverse complement.
ATGCCGGCGGCCAGCGGGGCCCAGACGAGGCCCGCGACGGCCGAGACGGAGTCGGTGAGGGCGCCGCGCCGGCGGACGCTCCACCAGCACCAGAGCACGACGAGGACCATCCCGAGCACGATCCCGTACTCGCCGACGAACTCCATGACGCGGTCGAACCACGGCGGAGCGGCCTTGGCCAGTCCGTTGATGTCGTAGAGCAGGCTGACATCGGGGTTCGAGCCGTCCGATGCGAGTCCAGCCATCTGCTGCGGCCCCTTGCTCTCGTGTCTGGTTTCCAACCCCCGTGGTCAGAGTGGTCGGATCAGGGAACGAACCGCCTGAGGCGCACGTTCCGCTCTCTCCGGTGGATCATGACGACGTTATCGAAGAGTGACGGTCGACCGCAGCTCAGGGCCCGTGCATGACGGAGAGTTCCGGCCATGCCCGATACGCCCGAAGAACACCGCCCCCGCCGCCGCGAACGGCGCCCGCCGACAGGAACGGCACTCGACGGCCCGTCCGCTCCCCTCAGGCCTGCGGAAGATGGGTGGGCAGCGCCGCCGCGCCCTCGCTGGTGACCCGGGTGGCGCCGAAGTAGTCAGGGGTGTCGATCCGGTCGAATCGGATCACGGCCCCGGTGCGCGGGGCGTCGATCATGTAGCCGCCGCCGACGTAGATGCCGACGTGCCGGATGGCCCGCGAGTTGGTCAGGTCGTCCGAGAAGAACACCAGGTCGCCCGGGAGCAGCTCGCCCCTGCTGGGGTGCGGGCCGGCGTTGTACTGGTCGTTGGCGACGCGCGGCAGCTGCACGCCGACGGTGTCGTACGCGGCCTGGGTGAGCCCGGAGCAGTCGAACCGCCCGTTCTGCGCGGCCGTGCCCGTCCCGCCCCAGAGGTACGGGGTGCCCAGCTTCCCCTGCGCCCACTGGATGGCCGCCGCGGCCTGCTGCGAGGGCGCGAGACGGCCCGCCGGGCGGGCGAAGCTCTTCTCCAGGGACCGGATGATGCGCACGTAGTTCTGCGTCTCGCTGATCGGCGGCACGCCGCCGTGCCGGATCACCCGGTACGCGCCCGCGTTGTACGCGGCCAGCATGTTGCTCGCCGGGTCCCCGGGCACGTCCTTCACATAGCGCGCGAGTTCGCAGTCGTACGAGGCGGCGGAGGGGATGGCGTCCTTCGGGTCCCAGATGTCCCGGTCGCCGTCCCCGTCGCCGTCGATGCCGTGCCCGGCCCAGGTGCCGGGGATGAACTGGGCGATGCCCCGGGCGTCCGCCGGGGAGACGGCCCGCGGGTTCCAGCCGCTCTCCTGGTAGAGCTGGGCGGCGAGCAGGGCCGGGTTGATGGCGGGGCACAGGTTCCCCCACCGCTGCACGAGGCCCTGGTAGAGGGCGGGGACGGAGCCCTTCGCGAGGGCCACGGCGCCGTTCTTGGCGCCCGCACCGCCGGCGATCCCGGCCGCCGCGGAGTACGTGCCGACGACGAGCAGTGCGACGAAGCCGAGACAGACCCCCAGGGTCCCGCCGGCCCACATCCACGCCTTGCCAGCCCTACGCACCGTCAACCACCCCTCGGTTCATGGCAGTACGCCCGGACGGTCAGTCTAGGCGGCGGGGTGCCCCCGAGGGGCGCCTCGCGCACACTTCGTCCGACGCGGCCCCAAGAGTGCAACAACGACAATCATTGCCCGGAGTCACTCTCCGTGATACACAGAGTGACCATACGCTTCTTCGCATAGAAACCGGCCACACCACCGCAGGTCAAGACGGTCAGATCGGTCAAGTGTGCGGGGATCGGGTAAAGAGAGCCGCCAAGCCGTCACACGTGAGCGGTTTCATCAGCGAAGATAGGGCGATGACCCATGCCGTCCGGCAGGGGCGACCAAGTACCCAACAGGGGCGGTGAGTTACATGTACCTGGCGGCCGAGAAGGGCGACATCTCCACCATCATCGGTGGAATCGCCCCGAACTGGGGGCCTTTCGGGAGCCTCGGCGCCGAGGCCAAGGTGATGATCGAGGTCGTGATGGCCGTGGCCATCCTGCTCTGCCTCGGCATCGCCATCTGGGGAGCGGCCAAACAGCGCATCGGCGCGACCGCCCTCCGTGACACGTTCAGCGCGGAACAGGGCAAGGGCCTGATCGTCGCCGGTCTGACCGGCGTCTTCATCATCGGATCGCTGGGGACGCTGTTCACCATCGTGTACGGGATGGCCGTCTGATCTCCCGTCGGACCCGACCTTCCTGAGAATGCGTTCCCTGATGCCCAGTCATGGTGAAGCACGGCCGTACCCGCGAACGAGTGAGGGGGCGTACCCGGCATGAGTCCCGGCGACGAGCACGACAGCTTCGGCGGCGTGGGCGGCTCGGGCCAGACCCGGACCCGCCTGCCCGAGGGCAACAGCGGCGACGTCTACGGCGGCGCCCGCCGCCCCGTCCGCAGCTCCCGATCCCTCCTCACGGTCGTGGGCGTGGTGGTCGTCCTCGTCGCCGCCATCGCCTTCGCCAACCGCGGCGGAGGCGAACCCGCGGACGCGGCCGGCGCCCGCTCCGGCACCCCGGGCAGGACGGCCCCCACCTCCGCGACGGGCGTCCGCCCCGTCACCGGCAAGAACGGCACGATCCCCACGGGCTACGCCCACGACGACCAGGGCGCCCAGAGCGCGGCGACGAACTTCGCGGTGGCGCTGGGGTCGGTGGAGATGTTCCAGGACGGTCCCCGCGAGAACATCGTGCGCGCCATCCACGACCCCGCGATCGCGGACGGCCTCGTGCGGCAGCTCGACGCCGCCTACACGGCCGACTTCCTGGCGGGCATCGGGCTCGACGCGAACGGCGCCGCCCCCTCCGGTCTGACCTTCGTGTCCCGCACGATCCCGGTCGGCACCAAGGTCAAGGACTACACCGGCACCTCCGCGACCGTCGAGGTCTGGTGCACCGGCCTGGTCGGCCTCGCCGGCCAGGGCTCGACCAAGCCCGTCACGTCCACCTGGTTCACCCTCACGGAGAAGCTCAAGTGGGTCGGGGGCGACTGGCGCCTGGAGTCCTCCACGCAGGCCGAGGGCCCCACCCCCGTCAACGGCGACAACCGCGCCTCCACCGCTGACGAGATCGCCGCGGCCGTCGAGGGATACGGAGGCTTCACCTATGCCCGCTAGCCGAAGCCTCGCGAAGCGCGCGACCGCAGCACTCGCCGTCGCCCTCCTCAGCGCACCGCTGCTGTTCGCCTCCACCGCCCAGGCGGCGCCCACGCCGACCCCGGCGGGACCGACGCCGACGCCGAGCGCGAGTGACAACCCCTGCGCGCTCATCGTCGGGCAAGCCCGTGAGCTGTGCGAGAAGGGCCAGACGGGCGGCACAAACGGTGGCTCCTCCGTCACCGATCCCACCTCCGCTCTCGACCCGCTCACCTCCCTTTCCCACGGCTTCGCCGACGCCGCCGTCACGACGATCGACTACCTCTCCAAGGCCGTCAAAGAGACCGCCGACGTCGACTTCACCAACATGCAGTTCCTCGGCCGCTACGCCATCGTCTTCGCCGCCGCCACCTTCCTCACCCTCCTCCTCTGGCTCCTCGCCGTCGCCAAGCGGGCCGTCCGTGGCGTCCCCCTCACCACGGCCCTCTCCGAGGCCATCGGCTTCCTCTGGCTGACGGTCCTCGCCTCCGCGTTCACGCCCCTGATCCTCTACACCGTCGTCAACGCCACCGACGCCATCACCGAGGTCATCGCCTCCGGCACCGGCCAGCAGACCGACATCTTCTTCGGCAGCTTCAAGGAGGCCCTCCAGAAGGGCGACAGCATCGGTGGCGGCCCCATCATGCTGATCATCGTGTCCCTGGTGACCGTCCTCGCCGCCGGCGTGCTCTACCTGGAGCTGTTCCTCCGCGCCGTCCTGCTGTACGTCGGCGCCCTGCTCGGCGTCGTCGTCTACTCCGGTCTCGTCGACAAGAACATGTGGGGCCACGTCCGCCGCTGGGCCGGCATCATGATCGCGGTCATCCTGGTCAAGCCGGTCATCGTGATCGTCCTCGGCCTCGCCGGCGCGCTGTCCTCCGACACCGGCCCCAACTCGGTCTCCGCCGTCGTCTCCGGCCTCTCGATCATCCTCCTGGCCATCTTCGCCTCCGCGATGATCTACCGCTTCGTCCCCGGTTTCGGCGACGAGATCGCCGCCTCCCGCAACAACCGCCTCCACCGCGCCGGCGAGAACGCGGCCGCCGCCGTCATCTCCTCCCCCGCGTCCCTCGTCTCCCAGGGCATCAAGACCCACAGCACCCGCGACAGCGGCGGCGGCCAGTCCTCCGGCTCCGCCCCCCGCCCCGCCAACCCCGTCTCCGGGGGCATGGCCGCGCACAGCAGCCGCGGCGGAGGCGGCGGCACCGGCGGCGGCTCCACGCCCCCGCCCCGTAGCAGCAGTCCCACCGCGGGTACCCCGCACAGCAACCGCAAGAACTCTGGAGGTGCAGGGCGTTGACGACCCAGTCCCAGCCGGTCGCGCCCCGCCGCACGTATCTCGTCGGCCGTGCCCGGCCGAACGCGATCGTCGGCAAGAACCGTGAGACCGGCGAGATCGCCCTGATCATCGTCGGCGCCTTCCTCGGCATGATGAGCGGACTCCTCGTCCCCGCCCTCCCCCTGCGGATCGCTCTCCTCGCGGGCCTGCCCATGCTCGCGATCGCCGCCGTGTACCTCCCGTACAAGCACCGCACCTTCTACAAGTGGTTCGAGATCAACCGCAGCTACAAGCGGATGCTCAAGCGCGGCACGGCCTACCGCTCCATCGCATCCGAGGCCGGCACCCGCCTCGACGGCCGCGAGGTCGAGATCGGCCCGCCCCCCGGCATCGGCAACGTCGGCTGGCTCGCCGCCCCCTTCGGCCCGGACGAGATCGCCGTCCTCCTGCACGCCGACCGCCGCACCGTCACCGCCGCCATCGAGATCGAGGGCCCCGGCGTCGGCCTGCGCGACAGCGAGGACCAGGAGGCCCTCGTCGACCGCTTCGGCACCCTCCTCAAGCACGTCGCCAACGGCGACGGCTTCGTCACCCGCCTCCAGATGCTCGCCCGCACCCTCCCCGCCGACCCCGACGCCCACGCCAAGGACGTCGCCCAGCGCGGAGACACCCATGCCCCCACCTGGCTCCAGGAGTCCTACGACCAGCTCCAGTCGATGGTCTCCACCTCCAGCGAGCAGCACCGCGCCTACCTCGTCGCCTGCATGCACTACACCCGCGAGCTCGCCGCCGAGGCCAACGCGATGGCCCGCGCCGCCCGCCACGCCTCCGGCGCCCGCAAGCTCGACCGCGACGCCGGCCTCGCCGTCGTCATGGCCCGCGAGCTCACCGACATCTGCGCCCGCCTCGCCGAGGCCGACATCCGGGTCCGCCAGCCCCTCGGCCAGTCCCGGCTCGCGTCCCTCGTGCACTCCATGTACGACCCGGACCACCCCATCGACCACATCCAGGCCATGACGAAACGAAACGCTTGGCCCGCCGAACTGGACGCGATGGAGCCGACGTACCTCCAGGCCAAGACCCGCGAGTCCTCCACCCGCGCCCCCTGGTGCCACGCCACCGCCTGGATCAAGGAGTGGCCGATGACCCCCGTCGGCGTCAACTTCCTCGCCCCGCTCCTCGTCCACACCCCGGACGTCATCCGCACGGTCGCCGTCACCATGGACCTGGAGCCCACCGAGGTCGCCATCGAGCGCATGCTCACGGAGAAGACCAACGACGAGGCCGACGCCAGCCGGGCCGCCAAGATGAACCGCACGGTCGACCCGCGCGACATCGCCGCCCACGGCCGGCTCGACCAGCGGGGTGAAGATCTCGCCAGCGGCGCGGCAGGAGTGAACCTCGTCGGGTACATCACGGTGTCGTCGCGTTCGCCCGAGGCCCTCGCCCGGGACAAGCGCACGATCAGGGCCTCCGCCGGCAAGTCGTATCTGAAACTGGAGTGGTGCGACCGCGAGCACCACCGGGCCTTTGTGAACACCCTGCCGTTCGCGACCGGCATCCGCCGCTAGGGCCGAAGGGGCACAGACCCATGCGAGATCCGCTGTCCGTCCTCACCGAAGCCTTCACCTCCTTCCTCTTCGGGAAGGTGGAGACGACCCGCCTGCCCGTCCGCACCTCCACCGGGCAGGCCCAGGCCGTCTACCTGCCGACCGCCGCGCCCGGCCTCGGCGACTCCGGCGTCATCATCGGCCGCGAGGTCTACAGCGGGAAGGGCTACATCTACGACCCCTTCCAGCTGTACGGGCAGCAGCTCCCCGCCCCGCACTGGCTGGTCCTGGGCGAGTCCGGCAACGGAAAGTCGGCCCTCGAGAAGACGTACGTCCTCCGCCAGCTCCGCTTCCGCGACCGGCAGGTCGTCGTCCTCGACGCCCAGGGCGAGGACGGCGTCGGCGAATGGAACCTCATCGCCCAGGAGCTGGGGATAACTCCCATCCGCCTGGACCCGATGGTCGCCAACGACGCCGGGATCCGCCTCAACCCCCTGGACCCGTCGATCACCACGACGGGCCAGCTGGCCCTCCTCCGCACCATCATCGAAGTGGCGATGGGCCACGGCCTCGACGAGCGCTCCGGCTTCGCGCTCAAGGTCGCCCACGCGTACGTCACCGAGCACACCACCGACCGGCAGCCGATCCTCACCGACATCGTCGAGCGCCTGCGCCACCCGGAGGCCGAGTCGGCGGAGGCGATGAACGTCGACATAGACGATGTGCGGGCCTGGGGCCTGGACGTCGCCCTCGTCCTGGACCGCCTGGTCGACGGCGACCTCAGGGGCATGTTCGACGGCCCGACCACCGTGGGCATCGACCTCGACGCCCCGCTCATCGTCTTCGACCTGTCCCACATCGACCGCAACTCCATCGCCATGCCGATCCTCATGGCGATCGTCGGCGTCTGGCTGGAGCACACCTGGATCCGCCCCGACCGGAAGAAGCGCATCTTCCTGGTCGAGGAGGCCTGGCACATCATCAACAGCCCCTTCGTGGCCCAACTGTTCCAGCGACTCCTGAAGTTCGGCCGCCGCCTCGGCCTGTCCTTCGTCGCGGTCGTCCACCACCTCTCCGACGTCGTCGACGGAGCAGCGGCAAAAGAAGCAGCGGCGATCCTCAAGATGGCCTCCACCCGGACCATCTACGCCCAGAAGGCCGACGAGGCACGCAACACCGGCCGGGTCCTCGGCCTGCCCCGCTGGGCGGTCGAGATCATCCCGACCCTCACCCCCGGCATCGCCGTCTGGGACGTCAACGGCAACGTACAGGTGGTCAAACACCTCATCACCGAGAAGGAACGCCCGCTCGTCTACACCGACCGCGCCATGACGGAGTCCTCCGTCACGGACCCGGAACTGGAGTGGGAGACCGAGCAGCGGGCCATCCTCATCGAGCAACAGATGAACGGCACTTCGCAGTCGACGGTGGCGTAGATGGAACCGGAACGGAAGGGAGGAGGGGGAGGGATCTCCGACGGGCTGCTCCTCAGCCTGTTCGCCCTCCTCCTCGGCCTCACGCTCCTGGTGTGGACGGCGACCGGCCTCGCGGGCCTCTTCGCCCACGGCGCCTGGCCGAAGGACGTCGCCTTCACCGGCACCCCCTCGGCCCTCCGCTCCCTGGCGACGGCCCCGACGGACCTCCCGTCGGCCTGGCCGTCCACCCCGCCGAACCAGCTCTCGGGGTACGGCCTCTTCTGGGGCCTGCTGATCGGCGAGGCGATGATCCTCATGGTCCTCGCCGTCTTCGTCCTCGGCACCCTGACCCGCTGGCGCGCGGTCCGCGCGAAGCGGAAGGCGGGGGCGTACGGCGCGCGCCCGAATCCGGTACGGGAGGACGCGGGCGTACGGGAGGAGCCGGCCGCGCCCCCGGCCCAGCGCCGCCCGGCGGAGGAGCAGCCCCCGCCGCCACGCCGGCCGACGGAAGAACAGTCCCCGGCAAGGACGGAGGCGACCCCGCCGGTCACCCCGGCCCCCATAACCATCCCCGGCACCGTCTACGGCCCCCCGGAGACCCGTCGACCGGCCGCCGTGCAGGCGATCCTGGACGCGGAGGGCCCCGTCCTGGTCGTCACCTCCGACCCCGCCGTCTGGTCCTCGACGAAGGACGCCCGCGGCAAACTCGGCCCGGTCCTGGTCCACGACCCCGGCCACCTCTGCGACACCCCCGCCCGGCTCCACTGGTCCCCGGCCGAGCACTGCGAGGACCCGGCGGTGGCGCAGCAACGCGCGATCGCCCTGCTCGCCCCCGTACGCCCGCACGCCCGCCTGGACGCGGCCACCGCCGACACCGCGGAGACCCTCCTGCGCTGCTGGCTGCACGCCGCGGCCGTCGACGGCCGGCCGTTCCGGCAGGTCCACCGCTGGGCGCAGGGCGCGGGCGCCCACGAGCCCGTACGCATCCTCCGCAGCCACCCGAAGGCAGCCTCGGGCCTGGCGGGCGTCCTGGAGTCGGCGCTCACCGCGCACCCCGAAACCCGCCGCCTGGCGCAGGAACTGACGGTCCGTGCGCTGGAGGTCCTCTCCTCGGTCCACATCAGGGAGGCGTGCGTACCGAATCGAACTGATTCGCTGGCGCTCGCATCTTTCCTCGATGAAGGGGGCACCCTCTACGTGGTGGGCGAGGCGATCGAGGATCCCCGCACCCACCCCGGCGCGATGCCGCTCCTCACGGCCCTCGCCGCAAGCGTGGTCGAGCACGGCCGCCGCATGGCCGCACGGTCATCCGACGGTCGGCTCGACCCACCACTGACCCTCGTCCTCGACGACGTGGCCGCGGTGGCCCCCCTCCCCCAACTCCCGGACCTCCTGACCACGGGCACGGCCCAAGGCCTCCTGACGCTGGCCCTGATGCGCTCCGAGGAACAGGCAAAGTCCCGCTGGCCGAATCCCGTCGTGGGCAATCGTTCCTCCCCCGGACTTCGTCCGGGAGGTGCCCCCAGGGCGATGGGGGTCCCCCCTGCTTGAGCGAAGCCGAGAGCTCGGGGGAGGGTGGGCACAACCGAACGGCGCCCCTGGCCGGGCCTAGGCTCCCGCGCCTGACCCCGCACCCGAAGAGGGCCGCACCATCTCGTACTCCAGTTCCTGGGCCGTGTCGTCCCCCGGCACCGCGACCCTCTCGCCGGTGGCGACGAACCCGAACCGCCGATAGAACGCGGCCGCCCGCCCGTTCTCCTCGTGGACATACAGCCGCACCCGCTCGATCACCGGCTCCGACAGCGACCACGACCACTCCACACCCGCCCGGAACAGCGCGTCGACGACCCCCGTCCCGCGCGCCTCGGGCCGTACGTACACCGCGACGATGTGCGTCTGCTCGGTCTTCGCCGCCTCACCGAACCGCACCTCGTCCGAGGGCCGTTCCACGAGCAGCGAGATCGTGCCGACCCAGCTGCCGTCCGGGGTCTCGGCCACGAACTGCCGGACCTTCCCTTCGCCGCTCTCGGACGCGCCCTCCGCCCGCTCCTTCCAGAAGGCGTCGGGCCGCTCGACGGCGTCCTCGTACGTGTCGAGGAACGCCAGGTGCGCGATCGGGTCCTGGAGGGCGGCCAGCCGGATCTCGCGGGTCTTCTCCCACTCGTCGGCGCGGATGGTGCGTATCGAATAGTCCATGCCGCCGATCCTGACGAGCCCACCACCCCTCTGACAAGGCCATTTCCCCCTCCGTAGTACCGGGGTACGACCCGCACCCCCCGCACACCCGCCCCAGGTCCGACGCCCGGCCCCGCCCGCCATGGGGATGATGACGGGGTGACCCCGGAGGAGACACCGCAGCCGCTGCCCGCCACGACGGGCCCGAGCCGGCACGCCCAGCGCCTCCTCGCCCGCGTACGGGCCTTCGACACCCGCCACCCCTGGGTGTGGGACGCCACGGTCACCCTCACCTGGACGGTCGCGGCGTTCGTGGACGCCGCCGGCGGCTGGCGGACCACGGCCCGCGACCCGTCCGTCCCGGTCTGGCTGGTGGTCACCCTGTCCCTGGCGCTCTCCGTGCCGCTGTACTGGCGCAGGCGCCACCCGACGGCCGTCCTGGCGGTGATGGCCTGCGCGACGCTGGTCGGCGACGCCTCGGGGGCCTTCCTCCAGGCCGCGTACCTCCAGATGCTCCCCGTCTTCCACATCGCGCTCAGCCGCCCGCCCCGCGCACTCCTGGGGGCCCTGGCCCTGCTCCTGCCGCCGCTCGTGACGGGCGCGGTCCGCTTCCCCTCGGGCGCCGTGGACCAGCGCGTCGTCCCCGCCCTGTGGGCGTACGCCCTGGCCGCCCTCCTCGGCATCGCGGTCCGCTCCCGCAGGGACGAACGAGCCCACGAGGTCCGCCTCGCCGCCACCGCCGAACGCGCCCGTATCGCACGCGAGATGCACGACATCATCGGCCACAACCTGGCCGTCATCACCGGCCTGGCGGACGGCGGCCGGTACGCGGCGGCGAAGAACCCGGAGCGCGCCACCCAGGCCCTCGAAGCCATCGGTACGACGAGCCGCCAGGCCCTCGCCGAACTCCGCCGCCTCCTCAGCGTGCTCCACGACGAGAGCGACGAGGGCCACGAGGGCCACCGGAGCGACGAACCGGCAGCCCGCACCCCGCAGCCCGCCCTGACCGACCTGGAACGCCTCATCACGGGCGTACGGAAAGCCGGCCTGCCGGTCCGGGCCGAGCTGTCCCCGCCCGGCCCCGCCCCCCTCTCGGCGGGCGCTCAACTGACGGTCTACCGAGTGCTCCAGGAAGCCCTGACGAACACCCTGAAGCACGCGGGCCCCGGCGCGACGGCGTCCGTCCGCCTCTCGTACGGCCCCGGGGCCCTGGAGATGGTCGTCACCGACACCGGCACACGGTCGACCGCGCCCGGCCGGGGCCACGGCATCACCGGAATGCGCGAGCGCGCGGCCCGCTACGACGGCACACTCGAGACCGGCCCGCTGCCGACCGGCGGCTGGCGGGTCGCGCTCCGCATCCCCCTGGAGGACCCGCCCCCGTGACGACCGTACTCATCGCGGACGACCAGCCGATGCAGCGCCTCGGCTTCCGCATGCTGCTCGAAAGCCAGGACGACATGACGGTCGTCGGCGAGGCGTCGAACGGCACGGAGGCGATCCGCCTGGTCGACCTGCACCACCCGGACGTCGCCCTGATGGACATCCGGATGCCCGGCCTGGACGGCATCGAGGCCACGCGCCGCGTCGTCGCCACGGGCGCCCGCACCCGGATCCTGATCGTCACGACCTTCGACCTCGACGAGTACGCGTACGACGGCCTCCGCGCCGGCGCGAGCGGCTTCCTGGTGAAGGACGCCCAGCCGGAGGAGCTCCTGGCGGGCATCCGCGCGGTGGCCGCCGGCGACGCGGTCGTCGCCCCGAGCCTCACCCGCCGCCTCCTGGACGCCTACATCCACCATCTGCCGGCGTCCGCGACCGCCCGGCCCCCCGAGGAAGACCCCCGTCTCGCGCCGCTCACGGACCGGGAGCGCGAGATCCTCACGGTCATCGGCAGGGGCTGGAGCAACGCGGAGATCGGAGAACGCCTCCATCTCGCGGAATCCACGGTGAAGACCCATGTGGGCCGCATCCTCGCCAAGACCGGCACCCGCGACCGCGTCCAGGCGGTGATCCTGGCCTACGACACGGGCCTGGTCACCCCGGCGCCATGACCCTGGGACCGCGAACCCCGGGGGCCGTGTCAGTCCCCTGTCACTGCCTCCTCCCACACCGCGGTCCTGCGGTCCACGCCGTCGAGGCGCGCGCCCGTCAGATCGGCGCGGGTGAGGTTCGTCCGGGTGAGGTTCGCGGCGGGCAGTTGCTTCCCGTCGTCCTTGCTGAGGTCGGCGCCGACGAGCCACGCACCGGTCAGATTCGCGTCCGTGAGGTTGGCCCCGGACAGCTCCGCGCCGGGAAGGCTGACGGCGCCGTCGTCGGGGGAGTTGAGCGAGGCCCCGCTGAGGTCGGCGCCCGTGAGGTCCGCGTGGTCGAAGTCGGCGCCGTCCCACCAGACGTTCACCATGTCGGTGCCGATGAACTCCGAGCGCCCGAACCGGCCACCCGTCAGCAAGGCCCCGCGGAGGGTCGCGCCGCCGAACCACACGTTCTCGAACTCCCCTCGCAGCTGGGCGAACGTGAGGTCGGCATCACGGAAGTCGGCGTCGCTGAAGTCCCCGTCGGTGAAGTCGGCCCCGACCAGATAGGCCCGGTGCAGATCCATGACCCCCTCCCCCTCCACCCCGATGGGCCGCGACCCCAGCACCTTCAGGGCCGCCTGCACGTCCTCGGGCGGCCTCGTGTCGACGTTCTTGTGTGCGGCGTCCACCTTGGCCTTCGCCGGAGTCTTGGCCTTGTCCCGCACATAGGCGCACAGGATCTCGACGATCGCGGGCTGCTCCCGGGGCGAGTCCTTCATGATCCGCTGCAGGGCGTAGATGCTGCTGATCCGGACGTTCACGGAGTCGTCGCCCAGATTGGCGACGGTGTCGTTGTAGCTCGACGCCACCTGGTCCCGCTCGGTCACCTTCAGCGTGTCCCGGGCCTGGCTGATCGTGATCGCCGTGAACGCCAGCGCGAGCAGCGCCGGAATCGTCGGCAGCGCCGTCGCGATGGCCGTGTACCGCTGCCAGCGCCCGGCGTCCGCCGGCGCCCCTGCCGACCCGGCCGGCGGGACGGGCCCGGGCGGCGGCGGCACCGGGACGAGGAGCGAGGCGTCGAGCAGCGCGAGCCACCGGGAGGCGTGCAGCCTGTCCTGCAGCTGCGCGAGCAGCCGTACGAGATCGGGCAGCGCGGCCGGCACTCCCTCCCGCAGCACCCGGCCCGAGGCCTCGTGCAGCGTCGCGGCGACGCGCCCGCCGTGCTCCTCCAGCTCGGCCCGCCGCTCGGTGTCCGCGGGCGGCCCGCACCGGGCGAAGTCCCGCAGGGCGGACCGCAGTTCCGCGACGGCCTCGTCGAGGACGGACGCCTCGGGAGCGGGCGTACGAAGGGCCTCGCGGCACGCGCCGAGCGCCGCGAGACAGGCCGACAGCGGCGGCTCCTGCCGCGCCCACACCGCGAACTCCCGCACGGCGGCCCGGCGGATCCACCAGGCGCCGACGACGAGCGCGGAGGCGACCCCGAACGCGAATCCGAGCTCGGCCCCGGCCCACCAGGGGACGAAGTCCTCCTCACAACCCATCAGAAGGGACCAGCCCGCGCAGTCCCCCGATCCGTCGACGAACCCCCTCTGGCCGAACCACCCGTCAAAGGCCCAGTAGGGGCTCAGGAACCAGTCCCCCGGACCGTTCTCGACGTACGGGTACGCCACCACCCACGTCCCCAGCACGAGCCCCCCGACGAGCAGCAGACCCGGCACACCGCCGGCCCACACCCGCCGTCCCCACCGCAGAACCCTCGCCGTACGGTCCGCCTCGACCAGCCGCGGCAGCAGGTCGCCCAGGGGTGTCGCGCTCGGCACCCCCTGGTGTCGGCGCAGGGCCACCACCGCCCGCACCGCGGGCCGCAGCGCCTCCGGCCTCCCCCGCACCAGCCGGCGGGGCACCAGCAGAACCCGGCGCCCCGTACGCCGGTGCGGATCCCGGTACGCCGCTCCCCGTGCCACACCACGCCAGAGCAGCACGATCACCAGACTGGTGACGCACACCCCCAGAACGGCCCGGACCCAGTCGCCCCAGGACGCGAAATCCACCTCTGCGTTCCCCCCGGCTCGCATATGTCTGCCCCAGAACGCAAAAATGCCTCAACCCCCGGACGGTGTCCAGGGGTTGAGGCTAAAAATTGTTCGGCGGCGTCCTACTCTCCCACAGGGTCCCCCCTGCAGTACCATCGGCGCTGAAAGGCTTAGCTTCCGGGTTCGGAATGTAACCGGGCGT
>NZ_JBIARL010000025.1:0-118385 GCF_042889835.1 Streptomyces sp. NPDC002463 | reverse complement strand
GGGCGCCCCGATCGCGGGCATCGGCGTCGCCGGCGCCCCGTCCGGCGACCTCGACGAGAAGTTCGCCCAGGCCGGCGTCGCCTCCCTCGCGAAGTGACCCCCCCCCCGCAGACTCCGGCGGTACCCGGCCCCCCGTCCGGGTGCCGCCGGTCTTCTCGTGACTCACATGGAGGACCGCGATGGACGACCACAACAGCCGACTCCTCGCAGCCGCCCGCCGGGGCGACGCCGACGCCGTCCGGGCGGCTCTGGAGGCGGGCGCCGCGGTGGAGACCCGGGACGAGGAGCTGCGCTCCCCGCTGCTCCTCGCCTCGCTCGGCAGCCACGTGGCAGCCGCCAGGGTCCTCGTCGAGGCCGGCGCCGACCCGAACGCCCAGGACCGCCGGCACGACAGCGCGTGGCTGGTCACCGGCGTCACCGGCAGCGTCGACATGATGCGTACGCTGCTGCCGGCCGGCCCGGACACGACCCTGTGCAACCGCTTCGGCGGGATCTCGCTGATCCCCGCGAGCGAACACGGCCACGTCGCGTACGTACGAGCGGTGCTGCGCGAGACCGACATCCACGTCGACCACGTCAACGACCTCGGCTGGACGGCTCTCCTGGAGGCCGTGATCCTCGGTGACGGCGGCCGCCCGCACCAGGAGGTCGTGGAGCTCCTCCTCGCCGCCGGCGCCGACCCGGACCTCGCGGACGCGGACGGCGTCACACCCCTGCGGCACGCGGAGCGCCGTGGCTTCGACGCGATCGCTGCCCTGCTCAGGGCGAAGGCTCGGTAGCCTGCTTCACCATGATGCGTGCTTGGTTGCTGCCGTTGTTGTTCGTGCTCTGCGGATCGCTCGTCGCGGCGGGGATGTTCTCCGACGGGAACACTCTGGGAGCCTCGGCGCTCCTGCTGTTGTTCGTCGTGCTCGCCGCCGCGCACTCGCCCCTGGTCTTCCCGAGGCCGACGGGTGCGCTGGAGGCGCAGCGTCTCAGCGAGGCCGACGGCCGTCCGATCGTCTACTGGCGGGCGGGCTGCAAGTTCTGTCTGCGCCTGCGCCTCCGACTGGGCCGTCGCGCCGGTCGGTTGTACTGGGTCGACATCTGGCGGGACCCGGCCGGCGCGGCGGTGGTGAGGGCGGCGAACGGCGGCAACGAGACCGTGCCGACGGTCTTCGTCGCGGGCAGCGCGTACGTCAATCCCGACCCTGCATGGGTGCGTGAACAGCTGCCGCCCTCTGAGTGAGCGGACCGGCGTCCGTCCACGCACGGAGCTTCTCCGGGTTCCGGACCGCCCAGATGCGGCTGATGCGGCCGTCGGCGAGTTCGAAGGCCGCCACCGTCACGGTGACGCCGTCCTTCCGGGCGACCAGACCAGGCATGCCGTTCACCGTGCGCTCCAGAAGCGTGAGCCCGGGGGCCTTGTCGGCGATGTGGACGACGTACTGGGCGATGAGCGCACTGCCCTCGACGGGCCGCAGCGCGGCGCCGACCAGGCCGCCGCCGTCGGCCGTCATCGTGGCGTCGGGGGCGAGGAGGCCGACGAGGGCCTTGATGTCCTTGGCCTCCCACGCCTCCTTGAAGTCCCGTACCAGAGCGGCCTGTCCGGACTGCCGCGCCGCCGGCCTGCCCTCGGCGCGGATCCGTCGGCGGGCCGAGGAGGCCAGCTGCCGACAGGCCGCGGGGGACCGGCCGACGATCTCGGCGACCTCGGCGAAGGGGTACTTGAAGACGTCGTGCAGGATGAACGCCACGCGTTCGGCCGGCGTCATCGACTCCAGCACGACGAGGAACGCCATGTTCACCGATTCGTCCAGAGCGATCCGGTCGGCGGGGTCGGCCGCCCCGGACAGCCCGTCGTCCGCGCCCGGTCCGGCCCACTCCGTACGGTCGGGGAGCGGCTCCGGTATCCACGCCCCGACATAGCGCTCGCGGCGGGCCCGCGCCGAGCCCAGCATGTCCAGGCAGACCCGGCCGGCCACCGTCGTCAGCCAGGCCCCCGGCGACTCGACGGCCTCCCGCTGACGGGGCGTCAGGGCGTACCAGCGGGCGTACGCCTCCTGGACCGCGTCCTCCGCCTCGGCGAGCGAACCGAGCATCCGGTAGCCGAGGTTGATCAGCCGGCGCCGCTCACCGACGACGACGCCGAGCTCCGGTTCGGTCCTGTCGTGGCCCGGCTCGTCGGAGGCGCTCATGATCGTGCCGGCTCCCTGCTTCAGCGGTTCTCGTCGGTGTGATGTGGATCTCGTTCCTCCGACACCTCACATTTCGCGGGCCTGCGTCGTCGGACTGTTCGAGAGAGTACCGAGCCACCGCCGCGAGGCAGAAGAAGAGGACCGAGTGATGGCCACCACCGCACAGACCACGGCAGTTCAGGGCACGAGCAGCCGCACCTTCCTGCAGGTCTCGATCGCCCTCCAGACCCTGACCCTCTTCTTCCAGGCCTCCACCGCCGGCCTCCTCCTGACCTCGTCGCAGGGCGAGGTGCTGCACAGCGTCGGGGCGCGCGTGATGTACGGAGCCACCATGCTGTACGTGCTGGCGGCGATCCTCGCCTGGAAGCCGGGCGGCGGCTCGCCGCGCCCCATCCTGTACTCGACCGGCTTCCTCGTCCTCGCCTCGGTGCAGGTGGTGCTTGGCGTCGCCCACAAGCCCGCCCTGCATGTCCCCCTGGGCGTCCTGATGTTCGGCCTGAGCGTGCTGGCGCTGGGCCAGATCCTCAACGCCCGGCGGCAGGAGCGGTCCCGCACGCGCGGGTTGTAGGTCACAGGGGCGTTCCGGCCAGCAGCGAGTGTCCGAGGGGCGTGAGGCTGTGCAGCACCGCCGTCCCGGTGCGGACGGTGTCGACCAGGCCCGCGCCCCGCAGGACCCCCGCGTGCTGGCTGGCGGCTGCGAGGGAGACGGAGGCGCGTTCGGCGAGGGCCGTCGTGGTGGCGGGGGAGCGCAGGAGGGCGAGGACCCGGGCCCGGGTGCGACCGAGCAGCGCCGCGAGGGCCTCCGGCCGGTCGTCGGCGCCACCGGAGGCCCCGTCGCCGGCGTCGTACAGGGGATAGACGAGGACCGTCGCCGCCTCGGGGCGGTACATCAGCAGGGGACCCGTCGCGAACCACGAGGGAACCAGCAGCAGTCCGCGCCCGCACAGCGGGACGTCGTACGCCGCCTCCGAGGGCAGGTGCAGCGTCGGCGCCTGCCAGCGCCAGGTCGTGCCGAGCGTGGTCAACAGGCCGTCGACACCGCCGCGGAGGAGCATCTCCGACCGCAGCGCGCGATCGGCGAGGGCGTCGCGGCGGATCCGTGGCCAGAGCGGTTCCACCGACGTCTCGAAGTAGCGGCGGGTGTCGTCGAGCAGCACCCGGGCCGCGGTCGGGGACCCCTGGGCCAGCTCGTGGGCCCACCGGCCGGGCCGGGCCAGACCGCCGTTCCATCCGGAGACCTCAGGGATCCCGAGATCGAGCGCCAGCCGCTCCGAAGGCGTCGACGCCACCGCGTCGAGCGCGTCGGCGAAGCCGTGGACCGACGGCTGCAGCAGGAAGTCCGGTACGAAACCGTCATCGGCGACCAACTCGGCGAGGACACCGGCCCGGGCGCTCGGGTCTCCCCGCAGGGAGTGGTGCCACTGCCGGGCGGCGGGCCGCGGACGGTGCAGCCGCCCGGCGCCACGGCCGCGGCCCTCACGAGCGCGGTCGAGCGACAGACCCAGACGCACGCTCAGGGCTGCTTCCGACAGCGCGTCGGCCGCCGGGGCGAGAGTGATCCGGCGCAGATCGGCGGCAGTGAAATGAAGACGGATCATGCCGACCGATTATCCGCCCGGCGGACCCTTTCACCCAGGGATGAAAGGCAGTGCGTTCTCCGCGAGGACACCGCACGCTTCCGTTGTCCGCCTCACCAGTCGACACCCCGCCGGAGGTCGCGCCGATGCGCCGTATCCCCGCCCGAACCGCGTGCCTCACCGCCGCGGTCCTGCTCACGACCCTCGCCGGCGCGCCCGGCCCCGCCACCGCACGGGACCTGCCCGACACCTACGTCGTCTCCCGCGAGCCCGGCGTCCTGCCCGAAGGGATCACCGTCACCCCGGACGGCACCCTGTACGTCTCCTCGGACGGCCGGGGCACCCTGTACCGCGGCCGCATCGACGAGCCGGACCTGACGCCGTTTCCCGCGCGCGGCTTGGAGGACCGCCCCAGCACCCTGGGCGTGCACACCGACCGGCGCGGCCGCGTCCTGTCCGTGGGCGGCGCGAGCCTGACCGTCCACGACCGCCACGGACGGCTCCTCGCCACCCGTACGGCACGCGGGGGACCGCTCGGCGCGCCCCACCTCAACGACCTGGTCGTGACCAAGGACGCGGTGTACGTGACCGACTGGGCCAACCCCGTCATCCACCGGGCGGAGATCCGGGGCTCGACCCTCGGCCCGCTCGAACCCTGGCTCGACATCCGTTCCGCCTTCCCGCAGTTCCCCGCGCAGTACTGGCTGTTGAACGGCATCGTGGCCGACGACACCGGCACGACCCTCCTGGTGGCTTCGAACGGCACCGAGTCCGTCTGGCGGATCGGCACTGCGGACAAGGACGTCAGTCGGCTCGACCTCGGCGACCAGTCCTTCGGCCCCGACGGCATGGTGCTGCACGGCCGGATGCTGTACGCCGTGCTCAACTACGGTGCCCCGCAGGGCGTCTACATCGCCCGGCTCGACGAGGAGCTGCGGACGGGCACGGTGACCCACCGCCTCACGGACGGACCCTTCGACCTGCCGACCACCCTGGCGAGACACGGCTGCCGCCTCTACGTGGTCGACAGCCAGCTCGACGAGCCGCCTGGCCGGCCCCCGTACACCGTGAGCGCGATCGACGACCCGACGTGCGAGGACACCCCCTGACCCCCGCGGGTCAGCGTGGCTCGGCGGCCGGCCACGCGCGCGGGTAGGGCACGCGCAGCGCGTCGGCCGCCACGGGGGTGTGGCCGGCCGCCGCGTGCAGCCGCCCGTCGCGCAGGACGATCCCGCCGCCGGAGAGCATGGACGTCACCAGCTCGGTCGCGAGCGCCTCGGGCGTGAGGCGCAGGAGCCGTGCCGCGTCGGTCAGCCACGCGCGCGCGTGGAGGTACGGCTCGACCTCATCGGCCGGAATTCCGTCTCGGATCATCAGCGCGAACGCGAAGATCCGGCGGACGCCGTACCAGACGGCCCCGTCCGGGTCGTCGACGAGCCGCCGCCCCCGGCGCAGGGCGGCGGCGAAGGCGGCCCCGGTGTCGGCCGGGACCGGACCGTGGGAGGGGAGGACCAGACGCGGTTCGAGGTCGGCCATCCGCTGGAGGGAGGCGAGCGCGGTGGCCGCCGCGCCGGGCCCGTCGAGGGCGAGGTTGACCCAGCCGACGTCGTAGTCCGACAGCGCGTCGCCGACCACGAGCAGCCGCTCCTCCGGCTGCCACAGAGCCAGATGCCCGGGCGTGTGACCGGGGGTGCGGACGACCTCCCAGTCGGTGTCGCCGAGTCGGAGGACCTGCCCGTCGTCGAGCGGCATGTCCACGGTGTACGGGGCGACCGGCTGGTCCAGGTACTCGGCCGCGCAACACCCGGGGTCACGACGGGAGATCGCCTCGGCCTCCGGGGCACCGGCGGCGACGGCCGCGCCGCCGGCCTGGAGGAGCGCGTTGCCGCCGACGTGGTCCGAGTGCCAGTGGGTGTTGACGACCAGGCCGATCCTCCCGGCCCGGGCACGGGCCCATGCGGCGGTCTCCTCGGCGTGGCCGACGAACCCGGTGTCGACCAGGGCCGGTTGCCTGCCGTGGAGCAGAAGCGTGTTGGCGTCGGGGAACGGCCGCTGCCACCAGGTCGCCCAGGACGGCAGGGACACCTGCGAGGAGGAGCGCGGGCTCGCCGCCCGGGCCTGCGGGCTCACTGCGCGGGTCCGTTCGCGCGGATCGGGGTGTGCTGCCGGTTCGGGTCTTCCACGTGCGCTCCTTGGACGGCGGGTACGGCGAGAAGTACATCAGCAGCCGCATGATCCATCGACACCCCGACTCCGATCGGGTTGGGTCGGCGGCATGCCAGAGCTGCGAACCGATCGACTGCTGCTGCGCCGGTGGCGGGAGTCCGACCTCGAACCCTGGGCGGCGATGAACGCCGATCCCGAAATCCGGCAGTACCTGGGGACTTGCTGACACGGGAGGAGAGCGATGCCACCGTGGCCGCCATGAGGTCCGACTTCGAGGAGCGGGGCTTCGGGTGGTGGGCGCTCGAAGAACGGGCGACCGGCGCGTTCCTCGGCCGCGCCGGCCTGGACGTGATCGGCGAGGGCATGCCCTTCTCGGGAGTCGACGTCGGCTGGCGCCTGACGCGTTCCGCCTGGGGCGACGGATACGCCACCGAGGCCGCCCGGGCCTGTCTGGCCTTCGGCTTCGAGGTCCTCGGGCTGCCGGAGATCCTGGCCTCGACGACCGTGGACAACCTCCGCTCCCAGGCGGTGATGCGCAGGATCGGCATGACCCGGAACCCGGCGGACGACTTCGAGGACCCCAGCGTTCCCGAGGGGCCGCTCCGCCGGTGCGTCCTCTACCGGACCCCGGTGGAGCCGCGTACGGCCCACCGGGGCACCTGAGCCCTCAGACCCCGGTCGTCGCGGTGCGCGCGATGCGCTCCAGGGTGGTGCGCATCCCGGCCCGGTTGAGCGCGATCCGACGGGCGGGGTTCGAACCGGCGAAGACCGTGCCCAGGAAGTCGGCGACCCTGGCCCGGTACCCGTCGGTCCGCAGGTCCTGCCAGAACTCGGTGAGCCGCGTCCCCGAGCCCTCCGCCTCGAACCGGTAGCCCCAGCGGGCGATCGGGAGGCCGATGACGCTGACGTCGAAGACGAACTCGCTGTCCTGGCTCATCCGGGTCACACGGCCCTGGGTCGGCCAGAGGAACGGCCCGCGGCGGTTGAACCCGACGAACCGGGTGCCGGTGCGCGCCGGAGGACGCAGCACCCACACGGACCGGCACTCCGGGCTCCACCGCCCCATGTTCCGCAGGTCCGACACCAGCCGGTAGACGGCCTCCGGCGGCGCGTCGACGACCGTGCTCTCCTCCAGGCTCCACTGCCGATCCATGGTCCGCTCCCCTCGCACCCCGTGGGCCCGACGCCCACCTGCTACTCGCCGGTAGGTTAGCGGGCGGCTGAGCCGTCTGTCCCGGGATCCCTGCTCAGGCCTCGACGTCCTGCGGGTACCAGCGCAGTTCGACCGTGTTGCCGTCGGGGTCCTTCACGTAGACCGACTGGGCGGAGCCGCGTGCGCCCCAGCGCGGGACCGGGCCCTCCAGGACGTCGAACCGGCCGGAGTCGATGACCTCCTGCCAGTCCAGCGGGTCCACGACCAGGCAGATGTGGTCGACGTTGGACTCGCCCCGCGGACGGGAGAACAGGTCGATGACGGTGTTCTCGTCTATGCGTACGGACGGGAACGACACCTTGCCGGCCCGCCACTCCTCGACCCGCTCGGGCGCGAGGCCCAGGGCGCCGGTGTAGAACTCCAGGGACTTGTCGACATCGGTCACGTTGAGCACGAGGTGATCGAAGGCCTTGACTCGCATGATGGGTTCAGCACCTTTCGGTTTGCGTTCTCGTCTTGATGATCATGGTGACTGCGGCGGCCCCGATCAAGGGCTCAAGGTGTCCGCGATGCGGACGGGGCGGCTCCGGGGCGCGGCTCCCCGACTCCCCCTACCCGCTCGCGGGAGGCCGTCACCGCGTCAGATGCGGAACTCGGGAGGGAAGCCGGTCCAGCGCAGCTCGGCGGGGAGATGGCCCTGGTCGTTGAGGAAGAGGACGGCGGGGGCGCGGTCGGGCGTGTAGCGGATGACGGTCAGCGCGGCGTTGGCGTGGTTGATGCCCATCCAGCGAGCCTTCGGGGCTTCGAGGGCCTCGCGGACCAGCCAGGCGAGGAGGAAGTTGTGCGTCACGACGAGCTCGTGGCGCGGCTGGGCGCCGTCGACGGGACCGGTGAACCGCGCGAGTGCCTCCGCGGCGAGCGCGGGGCCCTGTTCACGCTCCTCCGCCGGGAACTGGGCCAGGAACCCGAGCATGGCGTCCGCCGACCGTACCGGCAGCTCCTCGCGCAGAGGCGTGTACGGGATGTAGTCGCCGGCGGGCGCCGACATGCGCAGCGGAACCCCGTCGAGCTGCTCGCCGACCAGCCGGGCCGTCTCCTCGGCGCGGGCCAGCGGCCCGTGGTGGATCGCCGTGAGCGGCGCCTTCCGGAGCCGCTCGCCGAGCAGGGCCGCCTGGCGGCGGCCGCCGTCCGTCAACGCGCTCTCGTCCTCGGTCGCTTCACCGTGCCGCGCCAGGTACAGGTAGCGGGCGGCTGTCTCCGTCATGCTCGATCACTCCGACCAGGTTCATGATCTTGTGGACGGGGGGAGGGACGTGGTTCGGCGCCCCGTGGTTCCGCTGATCGTGACGGGTCAGAGGCGGAGGAGGATCAGGGCCGTGTCATCGGTGATGCCGGTGGGCGGGGTGAGCTCGTCGAGGAGGGTGTCGGCCAGGGCCTCGGGAGGGGCGGCCCGATGGCGGGCCAGGGCGTCGGCGAGCCGGTGCAGACCGGTGTCGATGTCCTCGCGGCGGCGTTCCACGAGGCCGTCGGTGAAGAGGGCGAGGACGGCCCCGTCGGTGAAGGCGAGCCGGGCCTGCGGCCGGGACGCCGGTTCGGGGCTGGCGCCGAGCGGGGGATCGGTGGCCTGGTCGAGGAACTCCACGGTCCCGTCGGCGTGGCAGAGCACGGGCGGGGGATGGCCGGCGCTGCTGTAGGTGAGGACGTGACCGTCCCAGTCGACCACGACGGACACGGCGGTGGTGGACTCGGCGCCGGCGACGTCGCGCGAGTACAGGTCGAGGACTTCGAGGGCCCGGGCGGGACCGTCGGCGACGCGCGAGGCGGCCGACAGGGCGCTGCGGAGCAGCCCCATGACACCGGCGGCGCGCAGGCCGTGGCCGACGACGTCGCCGACGGCGACCGCGGTACGGCCGGGCAGGTCGACGAGGTCGTACCAGTCTCCGCATACGTTGAGCGCCCCGGTGGCGGGCCGGTAGCGCACGGCGGCGTGATGGTGTCCGAGGGGACGCGGCGCGGGCAGCATCGCCTCCTGGAGGTGAAGGGCCACCTCGCGCTCGCGGGCGTGGGCCAGACGGAGCCGTTCGTTGACCTCCTGCAGCTCCCTGGCGCGGGTGTAGAGCTCGGACTCCAGGGCCCGGGCGCGGTCCGTGTTGCTGTGGGCGCCACGGGCGTGGATCAGTTCGGTGACCTCCTCGACGCGGTGCAGCAGGAGGGCCACGGTGCCGTCGGGGGCCGGGACGGGGGCGTTGACCGGGCTCCAGTACCGCTCCTGCCACTGTCCGGGACGGTCGGCGTACTCGACGTCGTACCGCTGAATGGCCATGGTGTCGGGCTCGCCGGTGGCCACGACCCGTTCCAGGGAGAGGCGCAGGTTGCGCGTGCCGGTGGCGGACGGGTCGTGGGGGTTGTCGGGGAAGACGTCGAAGAGATACCGGCCGATGAGCTGCTCGCGCGTCCGGCCGGACAACGACAGGTAGGCCTCGTTGACGTCGGCGTAGACCAGACTCGGGGTGAGCAGGGCGACGGCACCCGGCAGGGCCTGGAACACCGCGCGGTAGTCGATCCCGGGTCCGTTCACGCCTCACCTGCCCGTGCGCCGCGGTTCCAGCCGTGACACTGCCCTCACGATACGCGGGCCCTGCCGCGACGGCCTGCGGGCGGCGCCCGGCAACCACGGTCACGGGGATCTTGTCGGCACCGGCCGTCGCAGCAGGTACAGGGCGGCCGAGGTGACCAGGACCAGCATGCAGCCGGTGAACACCAGGCCGGCCTGCTCGAGCCCGAGCGGCCCGGACAGCAGGCCGACTCCGATGACCGGGATCGAGATGCCCGTGTACGCGACCACGAACAGGGTCGAGATCACCGCCGCTCGCCGGTCCACCGGCGCGGCCTCGGCGACGGCGGACAGCGCCGCACGGAAGGAGAGGCCCTGGCCGACGCCGCCCACGACGGCCGCGAGGACCACGAGCGCGAGCAGCTCCACGGAGAGCGCCCCCGCGAGGAAGGCCAGCCCGGCGAAGAGGACGGCACAGCCGAGCGGCAGGGACCGGGACACGCCGAAACGGCCGACGGCGAGCTGTCCGGCGGTGGAGGCGAAGAAGGCCAGCGAGACGATCAGTCCGCTCACGGCGTGATTGTCCACGTGCAGGTACCGGGCGAGGAACGCGGGACTGACCGAGGTGAACACGCCGAACAGGGCGAACCCCGCGAAGGACGCGATCGCCGCCGGAACGAACACCGGACGCACCTGCGTGGGCAGGGCGGGCCGTTGCGGCCGTACGGAGCTCAGCGGCCGCGGATCCCGCACGGTCTCGGGCAGCCGCAGGAGAACGAGGGCCGACACGGCGACCAGGGCGAGGTGTACGGCGAACGGCAGCAGCAGCGGCTCGGGCGCGTACTCCGCGAGCAGGCCGGCGAGCAGGGGCCCGCAGCCGAGTCCGCCCATGTTGGCGGCCGTCGCCACCAGCGTCGCCCGGGACTGGCCACCGGGCGGGGCGAGGTCCATGACGTACGCCGTGGCGGCCCCGGTGAACAGGCCCGCCGACAGTCCGGAGAGCAGCCGGCCCGCGTAGAGCCAGTCCAGTCCGTCGGCGGACAGGAAGCAGACGGCGCTCGCCGCCGCGAACCCGAGCCCCCAGAACAGCGTCGGCCGTCTGCCGATCCTGTCCGAGGCGTTGCCCGCGAGGAGCAGCGCGCCGATGACGCCGAAGGCGTACACCGCGTACACGACGGTCACCGTCAGCTCGGAGAACCCGAACTTCTCCTGGTAGAGCGGGTAGAGCGGGGTCGGCAGCGTGGTGCCGGTCATCCCCACGACGAACACGGCCCCGGCGAGCAGACACCGGAGCCACCCCTGACGATCACCGACCATGCCGCCGACCGTAACCCCGGGGACCGTCCCCGCCCGGCAACGCGACGCCCGCGACCTGATCGACGACCGTGGTGGCCCAAGGGGGCGACGGGGAGACCAGTGCAGACTGTGCGCATGGACGGATGGACCCGATCGGGCAGTGAACCCGGCCCCGCACTCTACGGACGCCTGCGCGTCGAGACCCAGGACCTCGCGCCGGCGCGCCGGCTCACCGAGCGGCACCCCGGTCACGGCGATTTCGGCACCGTCGCCGGCGTCGCCGCGCCCGGCTTCCCGGCGTACGCACGGGTGCTGCACCCCGCCGGTCTCGACGAGCGCCCCGTCCGCTGGGAGACCGTCGCCGCCGCCTACGACCGGAAGACCGGGCCGCTCACGAACTGGCACGAGGTGATCGGCGCGGAGCCGTTCTACCAGAACATCGCCGAGTACGGCCTGCCCGGCGTGTGGGACGAGCACCCCGCCGAAGGCCCCACGCCCGGCGGAGTGGCGCGTGCCCTGATCCCCGTCCTCGCGCGCCACACGAGCACGCCGGAACGCTGCTGGTACGGCCTGTGGGACGGGTACGGACGATGGGACTGGGACGGGATCCCCACCTTCCCGACCCCGGAACGGGACGAGGTCCTGCTCTCCGGAACGCTGGCCGACGCCGTCTCTCCCGAACTCCTGGACCCGTTCGCCGAACTCCCCGACCTGTGGTGGCCGCAGGACCGCGCCTGGTGCGTGGGCGGTGACGTCGACCTGGTCAGCACGTACGTGGGCGGATCAGAGGAACTGATCGCCGAGCTGCTCGCCGCGCCCGGCCTGGAGGCCCACCCGGTCCGGGCGTCGGACCGAGTCGGCTGACCCCGCGGCCCGCCTCCGGGCGCCGGGGTGGGGCTGTCCACACCCCGAGGACTCCTGCCTGCCCCGCTGACCGTGCGGCGCCGGTGCGAGAGCGTGGTCGGCATGACAGCAGCATCACATCGGACGGGCCACGCGGGCCCGTCGCGATCGGCAACCGTCCGGGGGCGGGCCCTCGCTCTGCTCGCCACCGCCGCTCTGGCCCTGGTCGCGGCCTTCGTCGTCGTGCCGCGCACACTGGCGGCGAGTGCGTCGGGAGCCGACGTCGGAGGGGAGGGCGGCCTCGCCCGCGCGTTCCGCGAGGCGTTCGTCGCGTACTGGAGCTCCGGCGAACGCGGTTTCCCACCGGACGTGGACAGGCTCGTCGCGTACTGGTCCCGCTACCACGTCGCCAAGGGCGTGATCGCCGCGCTGCTGCTGATCGTGCTGGTCGCACTCGGCGCCCGGCTCTGGAGGGCCTTCGTGCGGGCCGGCGGCCTCGGGGCGGGACGGCGGTTCGCGCTCGCGGCGACCTGTGTCCTCACCACGACGCTCGCGCTGCTGTCGCTGGCGGCGGTGATGGCCAACATCCAGGGTGCGACGGCACCTTTCGCCTCCCTCCTGCCGATGCTGCCGACCGGCGGGACCGACGGCGAGGTCGGCGCCGCGATCGCCCAGGTGAGAGAGCGCCTGGCCGCCGGTGACCACGTCTCGCCCGCCCTCGACGTGATGCTCGGCGACTTCGCCCGCTACCACGAGGCGATGGCCTGGATCGCCGCCGCCGTGGCGGTCGTCCTCGTCGTGCTGGGCGTGGCGGCGTGGAAGTGCTTCAGGCGGACCCTGTCGGCCGACCGGCGGGCGAGGCGCACGCTCGGGTCGTTCGCCGCCCTCTCCGTGCTCTCGTCGCTGTTCCTGATCGTCGTCGCCGTGGCGAACACGACCACGGCCGCCGACCCCCGGCCGGCGCTCCTGGCCTTCTTCCACGGCGGATGGTGACGGGCGCCCGGGTGCCTCAGCCCAGGTCGTCGGCGCGCAGGGTGAGGTCGAGCAGGCCGGGGAAACGGGCGTCGAACTCCTCGCGACGGAGCCGGTTGAGGCGCTTCGGCCCCTGATCGCGCTGCTCGACGAGACCCGCGCCGCGCAGGACGGTGAAGTGGTGGCTCTTGGCGGCCCTGCCGACGGGCACGTCGAAGTTGCTACAGCTGAGCGTCCAGTCGGGCTGGGAGGCCAGTTCGCGGATCAGCTGGATGCGGACGGGGTCGGCGAGCGCGGAGAGCGCGGTGAGGAGGGCGACGTCGTCGGGGTGCGTGTGCACGGGTGCGGGGCGGTGACCCGTGGCCTCAGGTTGCTCCGGCATCCCGCTCACTCCTTCGTGTCGGCCGATTCGCTTGCCCAATGTTCGATGGCCATCATACAGTCCGAGTGTTCGCTTCTCGTTGAACACTCCGTCTGCGCTCCCTCTCCGAGCGCTTCCTGAAGGGTGGTTCGTCCATGCGCGCGATCGAGTTCCACGAGTACGGCGGTCCCGAGGTCCTGCGACCCGTCCAGGCCGCGACTCCCGAGCCGGGACCGGGACAGGTGGCCATCGACGTCGCCTGGGCGGGAGTCAACTTCGCCGACGTCAAGGCCCGCGCGGAGGGATACCGCGTCGACGAACTGCCCTACCGCCCGGGCCTGGAGGTCTCCGGGCACGTCCGGGCGGTCGGCGAGGGAGTCGACGGCATCGAGGCCGGCCAGGAGGTCGCGGCCCTCGTCGGAGGGGGCGGATACGCCGATGTGGTCCTCGCCCGGGCCGACTCCGTGTTCGCGCTCCCCGAGGGGCTGGACCTGAGGACCGCAGCGACGCTCCCCACGGTCCTGCCGACCGCGCACGCCCTCATCCACGAGGTGGGCAGGCTGCGTACGGGCGAGAGCGTGCTCGTGCACGGCGCGGCGGGCGGCATCGGCACGGCCGTCGGCCAACTGGCCCGGGCGGCGGGCGCGGGCGCGGTGTACGGCGTGGCCTCCACCGAGGCGAAGGCCGCGTACGCCCTGAAGTACGGCTACGACGAGGTCTTCCGCCCGGACACCTTCGCCGAGGACGTCCGGAAGGCCACCGGCGGCAGGGGAGTCGACCTCGTCCTCGACCCGGTCGGCGGCGAGACCCTGCGCCGCGGCCTGGACGCCCTGGCCCCCTTCGGGCGCCTGGTGTCCTTCGGCAACGCCGGCGGCGGCGCGCCGTGGCAGGTCGGCCAGCCCGAACTGTACGGCCAGGGCCACGCCGTCGCGGGCTTCTCCGTACTGACACTCGCCCAGACGGCCCCCGCCGCCGCGCGCGCCCTGACCGAGCGCGCCCTGCGCGCGGTCTCCGAGGGGGAGGTGACGCTTCCCGTCACCGCAGAGTTCCCCCTGGCCGACGCGGCCGAGGCCCACCGCCTGCTGGGCGGCCGCGGCTCCACGGGCAAGCTGCTGCTGCGCGTGAAGGACTGACCGCGCTGGACCGGACCCGGGTTCACAGCTGGTGGACCCAGGCGATGACGAACACGACGCCCGCGGCCGACGAGACCAGCAGGGCGAGCACGGGGCCCACGCCCACCTTGCGGCCCCACATCCAGCCCGCGATCCGGGAGTGGAGTCGGCCGAGCAGCGCGAGGGCTCCCAGGCCGGCTGCCGCGAACGGCACGCCGACGAGGAAGTGCACGACCCACGCCCCGAGCATGCTCGGGCCGCCCCAGGA
Organism: Streptomyces sp. NPDC002463; assembly: GCF_042889835.1. Lineage (NCBI taxonomy): Bacteria > Bacillati > Actinomycetota > Actinomycetes > Kitasatosporales > Streptomycetaceae > Streptomyces > Streptomyces sp. NPDC002463. The sequence continues at coordinate 103,906 of NZ_JBIARL010000025.1, read as the reverse complement.
GTGGTCGTACGGGCCGTGGTCGACGAGGGGGTAGAGCACACCGCGCAGGACGAACAGGAGCTCGATGCCCACGGGGATCAGGGCCAGAAGCCCGAGCGGCACGCACAGCAGCGTGTGAGCCGTCAGCCGCCACGCGCCCGGCCTCCGGGGCGACGACCGCTCCGCCGCTTCCTGCTCGGCGGCCCGGGCCCACCACGCCCGCGCCTTGTCCGTACGCCCGGCCGCCACAGCGCCGAGCGTCACCAACGCGGCGGGCAGCAGGACCGCGGCGTACTCGACCCGGCTCGCGAAGCGCGCGGAGACGAACCGTGAACCGGCCGCCGGCGGCTCGTTGCGGGTGCGTCGCGAAGCAAGGAATGACATGACCTGTCCCCGATCTCGTGGTCGTCGACCGCTGCCGACGACCGGAACCGTAGGGAGGCGTCACCGTCCACCACGTCACACCACGGTGCCAAGCGGGGCTCGTACCCCGGTAGGGGGTGAGGCGGTGCGATCGGGCTCGATCATCGGGCCTCTCGCCCCGCGCTACTCCCAGTCCACCAGGTAGCCCTCGTGCCGTACGCAGCCTCCGTCGGCGGTGAGGGTCGGTTCGCCGTCGTACCAGCCGGGGCGCAGCGACAGTTCGATGCCTCGGTCGTCCGTCGTCCGGACCCCCGGCATTCCGGCTCCCGGCCTGCCCGGTGCCGGGGCGGGGATGTCCTCCACCGTCAGGCCCTGTGCGGACCACTCCTTCCGGAGGGTGCCGACCGCCGCCGTGTACGCGGCGTCGCTCGCGAAATCGGGTGTCCAGGCGACGGACGGCTGGTCACGGCTGACTCCGTCGCCGTCCATGCCCAGGTCGTCCTTGCAGGACGCGTCGGACATCTCCTTGTGGTCGGCCACGGAGTCCGGGTCGATGCCCAGCAGCCGCACCGCGTTCTCGCCCGCCTCCTGGGTGTGCCGCAGATGCTCCCGGAACTCCGTCTCCGACAGCACGGGACCGCCCGCCAGCGACTGACAGCCCTGCGCGAGTGCCGCGAGCAGGAGGACCAGCACCGCACCGCCCGCGATCAGGGCCACGATCCGGCCCCGACGGCGCGGAGCGGGGTCGGAGGGGTACGGGGCGGGAGCGGGCGTCGTCGTCATGCGGCATATTCCATCAGCCGGCCCCGAAGGGACGACACCGCTCCGATACTCAGAAACGGGGTGAGTACGTCGCCGCCCCGCCTCGTACGGCCGTGACCTCGGCCCCGTCAGCCCTTTCGGCGGAAGTCCAGCATGCAGAAGACCTTGTCGTAGCGGTGTTCGCCGACGGCGACGAAGTCGGGCAGGCGGCCGTACTCGGTGAAGCCCAGCGACCGGTAGAGGTGCAGGGCGTTGGCGTTGTCGCCGCGGGCGTCGAGGGTGAGGACCTCGATCCCGGCCTGGCGGGCGTCTTCGACGAGGGCGGCGGTCAGCGCCCGGCCGACGCCGAGGCCCTGGGCCCCGGCGTCCACCGCGATCTTCTCCAGGTCGGCGTGCGGCCGATGGGTCGGCCGGGCGTAGCGGACCCAGTACCCCAGACCGACGATCCGGCCGTCGAGACAGGCGACCCGGAGGGCCGCGTCGCCCGCCCGCACGGCGGAGAGGACGTGGCCCACGAGCTCCGTCACCTCGTCCGGCGTCGGAGGGTCGACCCAGCCCAGGGCCGCCCCGCCACGGACCAGGTCCGACAGGATCCCGTGGGCCGATTCCGCGAACCGCTCCCGCAGAGCCGGGTCGGCCGTCAGCTCCAGGGCGTCGAGGACGACGGGCTGTGTGGTCACACCACGGGGTGCGGCAGGCGTCATGATCGCCGGCCTAACCACCCCGGAGACCGGAGCGCGCCCGGGCGCCGTCCGCCCCGACGACGGCGGGGCCGTCCCTTGCCCCTGGATCAACTCTTCCGTCGACGCCTGCGGTGGGGGCGGCGCGGCCGGACGAGGGTGTCGAGCCCGCCCACGGCCGCACGGACATGAGCCGGTTCGCCCGGTCCCCTCCCACCCGCGCACCACCAGGACAACCGCCCGTCCGCCTCACGCGGATGCATGCCGAGGTCGTGCTCTCCACACAGCGGCCAGGCCTGCCACAGAAGCTCGGTGACCGTCTCCTGCGCGGCGTCGGTGACGGCCCACAGGGCGTGAGCCGGGTCGCCCGCCGAGTCCGGATCCAGGCTGCTTCCCTGCGATTCGCCGTTGGCCAGGGCGACGTGGACGTACTCGGCCTCGTCCTCGGTGCAGCCGGGATGTCCCGCCAGGCACAGGGGCTCCTGGTCCGGCAGGGTCGCCGCGAGATCCCGGTTGACGAGGACGAGAGCCTCGTCCCAGAGCGGGTACGCGCCGAGCGGGATCCGATGGGCCCCGGGCAGATGGAAGAAAGCACTCATGGAGACATCCTGCACGGCGGACAGGCCCGGCCCGGAACGCTTTTCGTCCGGGTGTCAGTGCCCTCCCGTACGGTCGGCACCATGGGAATGATCGGGATGTACGCGCGTCTGAGTCCGGCTCAACTGCAGCGGACCCTCGACGATCCGGCCTTCGGCCTCCGCCTCGTCGAGGGCATGGGCGACGCCGAGGAGGACGGCCGTCGGCTGGACGTCGACAAGACGTGGCACGCGATGTCGTTCCTCCTCGACCGGCTCGACTTCGCGGTCGACGTGGTGTTCGGCGAGCAGGAGGTGGCGGGCTCCCCGGACTGGGGATACGCCCCGCCGCGTTATCTCTCGCCGGCACGGGTACGGACCGCGGCCGAAGGACTGGCGGGGATAGCCGCCACGGCCCTGACCGGTGCGGCGACCCGCCAGGAGCTGTTCGAGGCGGGGGTCTACCCGGACGTGATCTGGACACGGGACGAGGACGCCCTCGCGTACGTGGAGGCGCACTACGACGGCCTGGTGACGTTCGTGACCTCGGCGGCCCTGGCCGGAGACGCCGTCGTCATGTGGATCTCCTGACGAGGCGGACCGGACGGGCGTCAACTCGGACGGGCTCCCAGGGAGATGCCCTCGGCCGTCTCGATCCACTGGACCTCGTGGCGGTTGTGGGTGATCTCCCTGAACGTGTGGGCGGCCACCACGGCCGTCGGCCGGCGCCTGGACCTCGGCGCGGTGCCCAGCAGGACGGACACGGCCGAGGCGAGGGACTTGAACGCCACGTACGGCTGGATCTCCGAGGACCACCAGTCGAGCGGCTCGCCCCGCTGGATCGCCCGCCGCACGGCCTTGAACGCCTGGCGGACGCCTCCGAGCACGTCGACCTCCTCCCCGGTCAGCACGCGCTCGGCGGCCAGTTTCGCCAGGAGGGCCTCGATCGCTCCTTCCGCCGCGGTGGCCCGCTCCAGGCAGGCCCATCCGGGGTGTTCGGGCGAGGTGACCGGTGTGTGACCGCTCGTCAGGGCGTTCCAGGTCTTCCAGACCGCGACGAACTCCCCGTAGAGCCGCTGGAATTCCCCCGCCGCGGTCAGATCCATGTCGCGGTTCTTCTTGATCCGGTCCCAGTGGTCCGTGACGCGGGTGGTCACGAGCCATCCGCCGCCCAGGGTGACCGCGACCGTGAGCAGCGGGACGCCTAACGACTCGAAGATCGACACGGGGCTCCTGACGACGGGCCATCGGGGCCGTCCCATTGTGCGCCGCAGCGACACGGCACCGGGCCTGTTCATGACACTGGGCCGGTTCCTGACACGACGGCGGCCCCGGGCCGGCCGACCCTCACCGGGGTCGGGGCACGGGGCCGCGGTCGTCAGGCCGCAGTCCGGGATCGGACCGTCGGATCACTCACCCGAGTCGATGGTGGGCCGGCGCAGCTGCACCTCGGCGCCCGTCTGCTTGAAGGACTCCGCCGACACCGGGACGAGCACCGCGTCGCGGTGGAAGTCCCGCAGGTTCGTCGACCCGCAGCTGATCATCGTCGACGTGAGCTTCGCGCGGGTCCGCTCCACGTTGTCGTACAGGCTGCCCGCGTACGGCACGTAGCCGTCGACGCCCTCCTCGAAGGCCATCTGGCCGCGCTGGCCGTAGCGGGCCTCGTTCTGCGCGCGCCGCGAGCCCTCGCCCCAGTACTCCTTGTACCACTGGCCGCCGATCTGCAGCTTCCGCGACGGGCTCTCGTCGAGGCGGGCGAAGTAGCGGCCGAGCATGATGAAGTCCGCGCCCATGGCCAGCGCCATCGCCATGTGCGAGTCGTTGAGGAGACCGCCGTCGCAGCACAGCGGCACGTACACCCCGGTCTCCTCGGCGTACGCGTCACGCGCCTCGACCACGTCGAGCAGCGCGGAGGCCTGCCCGCGGCCGATGCCCTTCTGCGCCCGGGTGGTGCAGATCGCGCCGCCGCCGATCCCGACCTTCACGAACGCCGCGCCCGCGTCGGCCAGGTAGCGGAAGGCCCGCCCGTCGACCACGTTCCCCGCGCCGACGTGGACGTCGTCGCCGTACGTCTCCCGCGCGAACTCGACGGTCTTCGCCTGGTAGACGGAGTAGCCGTCCGAGGAGTCCAGACACAGCACGTCCGCACCGGCCTCCACCAGGGCGGGAATGCGGTCCTTGAAGTCCCGGGAGTTGATGCCGGCGCCCACGCGCAGACGCTTCTCCCCGTCCACCGTCGCCCGGTGGTACGTCTTGTGGGCCTGGTAGTCCCGCTTGAGGACCAGCGAGACGGCCCGGTCGTCCTCGAGGACCGGAAGAACGTCCAGGTGGTGCTGCCAGATCAGCTCGTTCGCCTCGGAAAGCGAGACCGAGGCCGGCGCGGTGACCAGACCGGCACGGCCCCGCATCCGGTTGCCGGCGGTCTCCGAGGCCCCGTGACGCTCCAGGTGGAAGTCGTCGAGGCTGATGATCCCGAGAAACGTTCCGTCCGGTTCCCCGTTCTCCGTGACCACGGCGACGCCCTGCTCGGTGTCGGCAAGCAGCCGGGAGACCTCACCCAGCGGCGTCGTCGGCGCCACGGTGACCTCGCTGGTCCGGAAGCCGGCCTTGTGCCGCTTCACCGCGAGGACGTCCGCGGCCTGCTCCTCGATCCGCTGGTTCTGGTGGATGAACGACAGCCCGCCGACCTGCGCGAGGGCCACCGCGAGCGTCGGCGACGACACGGCCTGCATGATGGCGCTCACCATCGGGGTCGCGACGCGGATTCCCGGCTCCTCGCCGACCCGATGCCGCACCAGCGGCGCCCCGAGATCCACATTGTCCGGTGTGCAGTCTTCTGTGGTCAGGCCGGGGATGAGGAGGTACTCGCTCAGCGTACGAGAGATCTCGGGAAGGATTTTCACAACGTCTCCAGCAAGGAGCCTGTGTGCCGGTCGATGAGGGAACGGCGAGGCTCGTTCGGGCAGTGCGGATCGTTGCCGGCCGGGAGCGCGCTGTCGGAAGTGGGCGCTCTGGAATCCTGAGAGCGGGCGCGCCCGGCGGGGCAGTGCGCACGCGCGTGAACCCCGCTGTGCCGCACAGGCGTTGACTTCCGTGACGCCATGCGTGATCTTATCGCACTCCCCGTGTGCGTCCGTCGGCGTACGGTCAGGGGACGTCCTCCCGGCCTGCGGGCCGGTCGACCGCGACACGCTGGGCGAGGACGCGCAGGGCGTCGGCGGTCGGGGCTGTCGGGCTGGAGCCAGACCTGGTACGTCACGCTCAGGGCGCCGAGTGCGGGGTGCCGCAGGCGGAGGTCGCCGACCGCGCAGCCGGAGACCTCGCCGCCCGCCCACAGCGTGGTGAACCGGTCGCTTCGCATGGTCAGATCACCGATGAGGTTCGCCAGGCGCGCGTCGGTCGGGAAGCGTCCGGTCGTGAGCCGCAGGGAGGCGACGTGGACGCGGGGGTGCGGGTGCTCCCGCGGTGGTTCGGCCAGGCCCTGTTCGAGCCGGGCGTAGTAGCCGGCGCTGCCCCTGCCGGGTGGGCGAGCTCCTCCCGGCGCACCTACGGGACCCGCAGGGTGGTCCCGTAGGTGCGCAGCCCGATGCGGTCGGCCGGGGCAGTACCTGTCGGGTGTACCCACAGCAGGTGCCTGGCTGCCGGAGGCGCCCGCCCCGACGGCGGAACCGCTCATCGCCGCACGCGCCGTCGTGGGGATCGCGGGAGCCACTCTGCTTCCGTCCGCCCTGGCCGTGCTCGGCGAACTGGTCGACGACCCGAAACGGCGGGCACGGGCCATCGGCATCTTCGCGGCGGGTTTCGCGATCGGACCGGTCCTCGGCGGTGTGCTCATCGAGCGCTTCTGGTGGGGATCGGTGTTCCTCGTCGACCTTCCCGTCATCGCCCTGTTCCTGGTCGTACCCCGGCTGCTCCTGCTCCTGCCCACGGCCGCCACCGGAGGCATCGACTGGTACGTCGCCTCCACCGCGATCGCCGGTGCCGGCTACGCATCTCCTTCGCCGTCGTCGCGGACACGGCCGTCGGCGCGGTCCCGCTTGAGCGGGCGGGTGTGGCGGACGCGACGGCCGGCCACACCAGGTCCGCCTTCCTCACCGGCCTGCACGCGGCCGTGGCCACAGCGGCCCTGCTGCATCTCGCCCTCGGCCTGATCGCCCTCCGCGTCCTGCCCCACGTGGGGGCGACCGTCAGCGTCGGACGAGAACCGCCGCGTCGTAGCGTTGGCTGCGAACGACGTACGGACGCAACTCGGTGCTCTCCGGCGCGGAGATACAGGAAGGCTCGGACGAATGGTTTCGGTACTGCAGAACGTGGCGGTCGACTGCGCGGACGCCTATGAGCTGGCCCGCTTCTGGAGCGGGGTGACAGGCCGTCCGCTGCATCCGGACGACAGACCGGGTTCGCGGGAGACGCAAGTGCTCCTCGCGGACGGTCCGGTGCTGTACTTCAACCAGGTGCCCGAGCCGAAGACGGTCAAGAACCGGCTCCATCTGTGTCTGCGCCCCGAGACCTCGCGCGACCAGGAGGTGGAGCGGCTGCTCGGCCTCGGCGCCGCCTTCGTCGCCGACCACCGGAACCCGGACGGTACGGGCTGGGCGGTCCTCGCCGATCCCGAGGGCAACGAGTTCTGCGTGCTGCGCAGCGAGTCCGACCGGGCGGCCGGGAGTCCCTGACGTTCACGCGCCGTGTCCGGCCCGGGGCGCGGGCCGGACGGGTGGGGACGGGGTGCGGGTCACTTGGCGCGTCCCTTGCCGGGTTCCTCGGGCAGGACGACGGTGTCGTCGGCCTCGACCTCGATGCGTTCCTTGCCCACCTGGCCGGTGACCGTCTTCTCCTCGGTGACCTCCTCCGTGCGGAGACCGACCCGCTCCACGGGGGACGGCCCGGGTCTCGACGACGGGACGTTCCTCGTGGAGGGTCACCTCGCGTCCGGTCTCGAACCGCTCGGTGCCCACGTGCATCTGTTCCTCGGACCGCGTCATCGCGACGTCGTCGGCCGAAGCGTCCGTACGGGATGTCCCCGAGACCCTGCCCTTGAGGCCGGCTCGCCGGGTTCGTTGGCCCGCTGCCACGCTTCGTCCCACGCGATGCCGTAGTACGAGTAGAGGCGCTGCTCCTCGCGCGCGTCGAGATGGCCTCCGCGGTCGACGTCGACGTGCGGAGCGTCCTTCACCCGGTCCTTCGGGTAGGGGGCCTTCAAGTGGTCGTCGACCATGGCGGCGTCCTTGATCGGCAGGAAGGACTCCCTGGTGCCGAACAGCCCGGTCTTGACGGTGACCCATTCGGGGCGGCCCGTGACGTCGTCGACGAACACGTGCTTGGCATCGCCGATCTTCTTGCCCTCCGTGTCGTACACGGGGTGATCTATGACGGTGGCGATCTGCTCCTGGGCGATCACGTTCACCCTCCTGATGTCGTCGTTCGTATGGCGACCAGCCAGGGGAATCGGGTGTAACCGCCCCGAACATCATTGATTTTGTCGAGAATTGTCCAGTTGGTCGTTTAATTGAAAGGTTCTGGAACCCGGTTCGTCGGCCCGCCCTCCTCAGCCGGTGTGGAGGACGCGCAGGCGGTCCGGGTCCGCCGGGTCACGGTCGACGACTTGAACGGGTGCCCACGTCCACTGCCACACGCCGATGCCCGGCGTACGGGAGAACCGGATCGGCCCGCGCGTGCCCTCCGCCTCGACGCGCGGCCACGCCCCGGCGACGGCCGCCCGCTCCGTACCGTGTGCACGGAGCGCCGCGGCGAGGACGGTGACGGTGTCCCAGCCCTCGAAGGCGACGAAGGAGGGCGCTTCGCCCAGCCGCTCGCCGAGTTCCTTCCCGACGCGCTCGCCGAGCGGGCCGAAATGCTCGGGCAGGTAGCGCAGGAACGGGATCCCGGCGCCGTCCTCACCCAGCGCCTCGGCCCATCCGGCGAACTCCGGCTGTCCGGCCGGAGCGCCGATCAGCAGCTCCGCGAGCCGCCGGTCGCCCCGCACGGCCCGGACGATCGGAACCGCCGGTTCCGGACTGCCGACCAGCAGGAGGAGCGCCGTGGCCCCGTGGTCGACGAGCGCGTCGCACAGCGCCTCCGGAGTGAGCGCGGTCGTGTCCAGTTCGACGACGGTGCCGCCCCGGGAGGCGAGGCGCTCCCGCAGGATGCGGGTGCCCGTCGCCCAGTAGACGCTCGGCTGGGTCGCCACCGCGATCCGGCTCCGGCCCGCGGCGAGGAGGCGGTCCGCGTAGATCCGCCAGCCGCGGGACTGGGCCGGGGCCAGCCGTGCGACCCACTCCGTCGGCTCCTCGGTGAGGGCGTCGAGCACGGCGGACGAGCAGAGGAACGGCACGCCGACGGCGTCGGCCCGGGCGGCGGCGGCGCGGGCGACGACGCTGTGGTACTCGCCCACCACGGCGGCCACGCCCAGGCCGGCCAGTTCCTCCACGGCAGCCGCGGCCCGCTCAGGATCGGCCGCGGTGTCGCGGACCAGCAGCTCCAGCGGTCTGCCGCCGATCCCGCCCGCGTCGTTGACCTCACGCACGGCCAGGTCGAGTCCCGCGAGGAGATGCCGGCCCGCCTCGACCCAACCGGGCCGCGTCAGCGGGACGAGGGCACCCAGGCGGACAGGTGACCCGTCCACGGGCTCGGCGGCGGACGGAGAAGGCGGCGTGTTCATCGGGCGGTGTCTCCTGGGGCGATGCGGTCGCGGTCCGCCCGGGCGCGCCGACCGGGGACGGCAGGTTCGGGCATGCCCGGGTGATCATGCCGAGGGTTCAGCCGAAGAGAAAGGGTCGGGGAGGGGAACTTCCCGGACCCTTCGCACGTTCCGGAGGGCGACCTGATCGTTTTCTGTATGTGACGCGGCGGCGGCGAGCCGCCGTCGGGGGAAGTGAGCAACCCGTGACCATGGTGGGCCTGTTCTGGATCGCCGAGGGCGATGTGTACGTGGGCGCGAAGCCGTCCGGTGCGGCGCCCGGGGTGCGTCTGACCAGCGACGGCGTGCTCGCGCTCGGCGACGGGCAGGCCGGCCTCCATCTGTGGGAGGACGTACGCGCCCTGACGGTGGACGACGTCCCGGTGAAGTCCCTGAAGCGGCAGGTCGGAGTGGTCACGGACGTGGCCCTCGACATGGTCATGAACCTGGCCCTGACCCTGGGCCCCGGCCGGCTCGGCGAGGCCCCGCCGTTGATGACGATCGACCTGGAGACGGACGACGGCGAGTACGAGCTGAAGGCCTACGTGGCCGCGGCCGTCGGCTACACCCCGGCCGAGGCAGAGCTCTCCCGCGCCCTCCTGTCCCGCCTCACGGAGGGCGCGGCGACCATGGCCACGACCCTGGCCGCGATGTCGGAGTGGGGCCGCACGTGGGAGGGCGGCACGCCCCGTACGGCCCAGCGGGAGGAGCTGCTGCGGGAGTGGGCGGGCTAGAAGGCCGTCACGGCGGGGGTCTCTTGTCGCGCCGGACACATCGGGTTGCGCTTGCCCCGGAGGCGGGGACGATGGAATGGAGAACAGGGATTCGACGCCTGTCGAAGGCCCCGCACCAGGAATGTGCGACCCGGACTGACGTGAGGTGCCGCCGGGCGGGGGCTGCGCTCGCCTCGTGCCGCCGGTGCGCGGTACCAGGACGGTACGGGGCCGCCGGTCCCCGCCTTGATCGGCCACACACCCGAAACGGCCGGCATCGACCGCACTCCCCTCAGGAGGCGTCATGACCGAACCCGACGATCCACTCGGAGTCTGGACAAGTCGGCTGCTCCGGCTCGGCGTCGGCATCTCGCCCGACGAAGCCCGGAGGTTCGTGCACGACCTGTACGCGCAGGCCCAGTCCGACCTCGACGAGGAGCGGGCGGAGGCCGACTTCAAGCGAGAGGAGTGACCCCAGGCGCGAGCCGTCGTCCCGCTGGAGGAACGGAGTTCCACATGACCGAGCCGGAAGCGTGGGGTGATGACGTCTACCAGCCCGACGGCAGCGAGGTCCAGGAGGACACCGGTGTCCTGGACTACGAGGACACCCTCGAAGGGCCGCCGATGGGCGACCCGCTCGACGAGGGGTACTCACCACCGGAACGGCCCCGAGGGGTCCAGCACACGGGGGTGACCGCGGCCGAACGGCAGCGCGGCGAATCCCTCGACGAGCGCCTGGCCGAGGAGGAGCCCGAGCCGCCCCTGCCCGACGGCGACGGCCTCGGCGACACGACGGACACCGACGGGGAGCTCCTGGACGACCAGGTCGGCGGTCGGCGCGCGGGCCGCCTCATGTCCGAGGACGAGGGCACGCACTCCATCAGGTCGGAGCTGAACGCCCGGGACCTCGGCCTCGCCGGCGGCGCGGCCTCCGCGGAGGAAGCCGCGATGCACATCATCGACGAGGAATGACTCCGCGGGGACTGACACCGCGAGGAACGACTCCGGACAGGTAGGGCCAAGCGCGAGCAACGGCTCAGCGCGCCCCCGGATTCCGTACCGCGAGGAGCGCCGCGCCGAAGTCCGCCGCCGCTCGCGGATCCGAGAGGGAGCGGCCCGTCAGCTCCTCCACGCGGCGCAGGCGGTAGCGGACGGTGTTGGGGTGGACGAACAGGCTCCCCGCGGCGCCACTCGCCGAGCCCGCTGCGGCGAACCAGTGCTCCAGGGTGCGCAGGAGCCGGGACCGCTCCGCGGCCGGAAGGTCGAGCACCGGCCGGAGGACCACCTCCATCAGGTGTGCTGCCTCGGCCGGGGCAGCGGCGACGACCATGGCCAGCGGATCGTCGTCGAAGCGGGCCACGCCGGGGCCCGTGCCCTCGAGCCCGGCCAGCGCGAGACGCGCGAAGCGCAGTGCCTGAGGCGTGTCCTTCAAGGAGTCGAAGCGCGGGCTGAAGCCCACACGGGCGCGCGTCCGGCGCAGGATGCGCAGACACGTGGTCTCCGCCGTCTCCGTGGGCAGGGCGATCAGGGCGAGCTGCTCGTCCGGCAGGAGCCTCCACGCCGAGGGCAGGTTCGCCTGCCGCAGCGCCGTCTCCGCTCCGGTGAGCGGTTCCTCGCCGGGAGCGCCGGCCTTCGCCGCGGCGACCGCGTAGGGCCCGTGCTCGGGCAGCTCCAGTTCGCGGGCGGCCTCCCAGAGCGTGCGGTCCGTGACGACGCCGGTGAACACCGCCGCCACCAGGGCCGAACGCCGCGCCTGCCCCTGTGACGTGAGCTCCGCTGCCGCCTCCCGGTAGGCCACGGCCACCGCCTCCGCGTACAGGCCGGACAGCTCCCAGAACTCCGTCGACTCCGAGAGCAGCAGGTCGCCGGAGACCTCGGGGCGCGTGCGGGCCTCGGCGAGGATCTCCGTCCACAGGAGTTGCGAGCCGATCCGGTACGCGTGGAGCGTGTCCGCGAGCGGAACCCCCTGCTCGGCGCGGAGCCGGCCCGTCTCGCGGGCCGAACTCGCGTCGGGAGGGCCGCCGAGGCGGAGGTGGCTGAGGATGAGGTCCGCGTTGGCCGTGCAGGAGCGGCGCAGGGATTCCAGGGGGATCAGCGATTCGTCCCTGTACGCCTCGACGTCCGCGCGGATCCGGAGCGCCATGCGCTCTCCCAGCTCCGGAAGCCCTGCCAGAAGCGTCGCCGCCACACCTGAAAGGATCATCTCCGCAGCTTAACGCCCTTGTATTGTGCTCTGGAACAATCCGGGAGGGCGTGCGTTGTCGCGTCGGCCATAGGTCGCGACCGTGGGCGCCTGCAAGATGTCGACGATGTAAACAGTCGGTGGTTGCGGGTAACGGAGGCGGGTCATGGCCAATCTGGCAGGGTTCCTCGTGGAGACGGCCGGGCGGCAGCCCGAGCGCCCGGCGCTGCGCCTGGGGGAGCAGGTCATCACCTACGGGGAGCTGGACGAGCGCAGTGCCCGCGCCGCCGCCCTGCTCCGGTCCGAGGGCGTACGGCCCGGGGACCGGGTCGCCCTGATGCTGCCGAACGTCCCCGAGTTCGTCGTGCTGTACTACGGCATCCTGCGCGCCGGGGCGGTCGTCGTTCCGATGAACCCGCTGTTGAAGACCCGGGAGACGGAGTTCCACCTCGCGGACTCCGGCGCGGTGCGGCTCTTCGAGTGGCACCAGGCGCCGGGCGAGGGCGCCCAGGGAGCGGCCGCCGCCGGAGTGGCGCACACCGCCGTCGAACCCGCCGCGTTCGCCGCGACGCTGGACCTGCACGAGCCGCTCGCCGAGGTCGCCGACACGGGCGACGAGGACATGGCCGTCCTGCTCTACACCTCCGGCACCACCGGCCGTCCCAAGGGCGCCGTCCTCTCCCACGCCGGGCTGCGGCACAACACCGAGGTCAACACAGTCCACATCCAGCAGATGACGCCGGAGGACGTGGTGGTGGGCTGCCTGCCGCTGTTCCACATCTTCGGGCAGATCTGCACGATGAGCGCGGCCGTGCGCAGCGGCGCCTCGCTCGTCCTGATCCCGCGCTTCGACCCCGCGGCCGTCCTGGCGGCCATCGCCCGCGAGCGCGCCACCGTCTTCGAGGGCGTGCCGACGATGTACGCGGCGCTGCTCCAGCACCCCTCGGACGCGGACGTCTCGACGCTGCGGATGTGCATCTCCGGCGGCGCGTCGCTGCCGGTCGAGATCCTGCACGGCTTCGAGCGGCGCTTCGGCTGTCCGGTCCTCGAAGGCTTCGGCATGTCCGAGACCAGCCCCGTCGTCACCTTCAACCACCCCGACCGGCCCCGCAAGGCCGGCTCCATCGGCACCCCCATCCGGGACGTCGAGGTACGGCTCCTCGACGAGAAGGGCCAGGACGTGGCCCCCGGCGAGATCGGTGAACTCGCCGTCCGGGGGCCGAACGTGATGAAGGGGTACTGGAACCGTCCGGAGGAGACCGAGGCGGCCCTCCCGGACGGCTGGCTGCGCACCGGCGACCTCGCCCGCTCGGACGAGGACGGCTACCTCTACATCGTCGACCGCAAGAAGGACATGATCATCCGCGGCGGCTACAACGTCTACCCGCGCGAGATCGAGGAGGTCCTCCACGAGCACCCGGCCGTCGCCCTCGCCGCCGTGATCGGCGTCCCGCACGCGGAGCTCGGCGAGGAGGTCGCGGCCGCGATCGTGCTGCGCCCCGGCGTCCAGGCGCTCCCCGACGAGCTGCGGGAGTACGTCAAGGACCGCGTGGCGGCCTACAAGTACCCGCGCAGGGTGTGGCTCGTGGACGCGCTGCCGCTCGGGCCCAGCGGAAAGATCCTCAAGCGGGAGATCACCGTACCCGTGGGGTGAGGACCTTCGGCCGTGCCGCGCGGGCCTCTCGCCGACGCGGCACGCGCCTCACTCCCGGGCCGGTTCCTGTTTGTTGCTCAGGGTCCAGTTCGCGAAGCGCTCGACGGCCTCGACGACGTAGTGGGTGCGCAGGGACTGGAACATGTCGAAGTTGTGCTGCGTTCCCGGGAGTTCGGCGTAGGCCACGGGCTGGGCGGAGTGCCGTCCGAGCTCGTTCGCGAAGTGCCGGGCGTCCTCGGCGAGGACGAGGGTGTCCAGTGCCCCGTGGACGATGAGGAACGGCGGGGCGTCGGCGTGGAGATGGGCGAGCGGTGAGGCGGTGACACGGCCGTCGTCGTCGGCGGTGCCGTAGTAGCCGTAGAAGGCGACGACCGCGTCCACGGAGGTGTCCGCGTCCGGGAGGCCCGGCTGGAGGTGCGGGTCGTTGGCCGTCAGCGCCGCCGTCGCCGCGAGGTGGGCGCCCGAGGAACTGCCGGCCAGGAGCAGGGTGGAGGCGTCCGCCCCGTACGCGGCACCGTGCGTGCGGACCCAGTGGATGACCCGCTTGACGTCGAGGAGCTGATCGGCGTACCGGGCGTGGCGGCGCAAGCGATAGTCGGCGCTGACGCACACCCAGCCCTCGGCGGCCATCCGGTGGAGCAGGGCACGGGCTCCGAGCATCTTGCCGCCCGTCCGGAAGGCGCCTCCGTGCAGGTAGATCAGCACGGGGGCGCCCTCCGGCGCGGACCGCCCGACGTAGACGTCCAGGAGCTGGCCGCGCCCGGCGTCGCCGTAGCGGATGTTGCGGACGCGGCGCACGTCGGGGCGGAAGGAGAGGAACGGCAGGAGCAGGATCCGTACGAGCGGCGGGCGGAAGCGCCGGTGCCGAGGCTGCCCGGGCCCGATGGCGTCCCGCAGCGCCGCGTCCAGTACGGGGCGTGCCGTGCGGGCCCTCACCGCGAGGGCGGTCAGTACGGCGGCGGGGACGGCGACGACCCCCGTCGCGATCCACCAGCCGGGCGTCCACGCCGTGGTGCCGACGAGGGTCGGCAGGGTCCCGGCGGCCAGCCAGTAGAAGGCCAGGAACGGCTGCTCGTTGATCAGGTGGCCCAGCGCGAAGCTCAGATTCCACGGGCTCGAGTGCCGCGGCCGGGGCGGGCGCAGCGCGAGGAGGCCGAAGAGCGTGACCATGGCGCTGGTGGTGACGAACGTGGCGGACATGGGCGGGGCCGTCCCTTCCGGTGATCCGGTGCGGTCAGTAGGGCGTTGCCGCGTTCTGCCGTGCCCACTGCCGTTCGGTGTCCGAGCCGCCCGGCGGAGGCACGAGACCGTTGATCATCCAGAGTTCCTCGCTGGTCTCGTCGACGTGGAACTCCCAGTGGAGACCGGCGTGCCGTTCCAGGTGGGGGTGGAGCATCTCCCTGATCCAGCGGGCGGTCCTGCGCCTGCTGTCCTGGTCGGGATTGTGCCGGGCGATGTGGTCGATGGTGACGCGGACCCCGACGGGGGCGGGTTCCCCGCCGACGTAGAAGTCCTCGGGCCGCGTCTCGTGGAACAGCGTGACCACGTAGAAGCGGGGCAGGCCCGCCTTCTCGTAGTGGTCCGCGATCGTCGACGCGAGCCGGTGCTTCTCCTCGACGGTGAAGATCCCGGGGGTGTGGTGAACGGTCCACAGGGGCATGGCGGTTCTTCGCTCCTTCGTGAGGGGGTCAGCCGGCGGCCGGGATGACCAGGTGGTCCACGGGCCCGGAGAGCGCGGACTTGACGGCGACGCTGACCTCGTCGGCGAGCACCTCCGTGTCCCCGGCCTCCAGGCCGTCGACGATCCGCGCGGCCACGTCGGCCGGCTTGGCCTTGCTCCGCTCGATGGCGGAGACCATGTCCGTGTCGATGAATCCGGCGTGCACGCCGACGACGTGCGTGTGCTGCGGGGCGAGTTCGAGCCGGAGCGAGTTCGTCAGGGACCACGCCGCAGCCTTGGAGGCGCCGTACGCTCCGCTGCCCGCCAGCCAGGACAGTACGGAGTGCATGTTGACCAGCGCCCCGCCGCCGTTCGCCGCGAGGACCGGCGCGAACGCCCGGGCCACCCGCAGCGGCCCGAAGACGTTGACGTCGAACGTCTCGGTCACCTGCGCGAAGTCGCCCGTGAGCAGGGGCGCGGGGTGCAGGACCCCCGCGTTGTTGAACACGATCTCGGCGTCGGCTGCGAGCTCCGCGAGGGCCGCCACCGACTCGGCCGAGCGGACCTCGAGCGCGACGGGCACCACCCGGGGGCGCTCGTCCACGTACGCCGAGCGCGCGGTGGAGTACACCTTGGCCGCCCCGCGCGCCAGCACCTCGTCCACCAGCGCGGCGCCGAGCCCACGCCGCCCGCCGGTCACCACGACCACCTTGCCCGCCACCGTCACCACGGCACACTTCCCATCTGAATAACGACCTCGTTAGTCAGATGCAAGCACGCCATGGCTGGGTAACGCAAGCATTAGTTACAATGCATGGGTGGCGATGAGGTTCGAGAAGCGATTGAGCGACCGGGACGCGTGGGCGATCGGCGACGGGTGCTCGGCCGGCCGGGTGCTCGACCTGCTGAGCACCCGGACGGTCTTCATGGTCGTACGGGAGTGCTTCTACGGCACGACCCGCTTCGAGGACTTCGTGACCAGGATCGGCACCTCCGCGCCCTCGGTCTCCCGCGCGCTCAAGCAGCTGGAGGCGGCCGGGGTCGTGGCGCGCACGCCCTACCAGGAGCCGGGGCAGCGGGCGCGCGACGAGTACCGGCTGACCCGGGCCGGTGAGGACCTGCTGCCGGTCTTCCTCTCGCTGATCCGTTGGGGTGACACGTACCTCCAGGACGGCCACCCCCCGCTGGCCTTCGTCGACGCCGACAGCGGCCGTCCGCTGAGCGTGCGCGTGACCGCGGACCCGGCACCCGATCCGTCCTCCGACGACATCGAGATCCGCGTCCACCCCGACTGGCGTCGCGACTGACACCCACCCTTTGCCACGGGGAGGCGTACGCGGATCAGTCCGGCTGCTTCCTGCCGTGCAGGTAGAGCGAGCGCAGGGCCGCTTCGAGGGCGAACCGGTGATCGGGATCGAGGAGCCGGTCGCCGAAGTGGTTGTCCAGGTTCCGCAGCCGGTAGCGCACCGTCTGGGCGTGTACGCCGAGCAGCTCGCCGACCTGTTCGGCGGGGGCCCGCGTGGAGACGTGGACGCGCAGGGTCTCGATCAGCCGCTCGCGCCGGGTGCCGGACAGTCCGTCGAGCGGGGCCAGTTCGCGCGCGGCGAGATGGGCCGTGAGCGCCGGGTCGGACAGCAGCCACAACGTTGTCAGATGCTCCTCGCAGTGCACGAGGGGGGCGTCCGCGACGACGCCGTCGTCGATGAGGGCCAGGACGCGCCGGGCCCAGCGGATGGAGTGCGCCGCCTGCACCGGCGGCACGGTCAGGCCGACGACGGCGGCGGTGCCGGCCAGGGCGGAGTCGAGCATCGCGAGGCGCTGCGCGGTGAGCGGGCCGGGGATGAGCAGGTGCGGCTCGGGGAGGGTGAGGTCGGCCAGGACGTCCCGGTCGAGGCCCGCCTGGACGAGCTCCGCGACCGGGGGCCGTAACGCCACCATCGTGCACTCGGAGGGGAGCTCCCAGGAGGCCTCCTGGCACAGCTCGGCGATGGTCGCCCGGGGCAGCGGCGGGCCCGCGACGACGAGGTGGAGCAGCTGTCTTCGCAGCGCCGCGACATCGGACACGGCCCGGGCCTGGACCATGAGGTACCCCTCGCGGGAGAGGGCCTCCAGCTCGTCGACGTAGGCGAAGAGGGCGTCCGCGAAGGCCAGGATCAGCGTGGGGGAGAGGTTGTACGTGCGCCCGATGCTCTTGGCCCTGCGTAACGCGATGCGCGCGCCGAGGCGGTAGGCGCCCTGCAGGGTGTCGAGGTCCCGGCCCTCGTAGGCCTCCACCCGGCCGAACTTCCGCAGCAGTTCGTCCCGCAGGGCCGAGTTCCGCCCGGGGTCCGCGACCCGCTCGACGAAGGCCGCCAGGGCCTGCTCGACACCCTGGCGGATCGCGTCCGAGTGGGGCCCCTTGAAGAGGTGGGCGTACACGGGGTACGCCCGCTGGACCTCCACGCCGATCTCCTTGATGAGGCCCGGGATCTCCGGTCTCATCAGGGCGGCGAACTCCCTGGGAAGCGGATCGAGCGGCTCGCCGACGTTCGGTGACTGTGCGATTGCGGGCATGGACCGATCCCTTGCTCTCCTGCGCGACCGGTGGGGAGCGGCGGGGCGGCGCCCCCCTCGTGGGGTGGGCGCCGCCATGGCCGTCAGGTGCGTACCAACGGGGACTGCTGAAGCTAAATCAACTGCTGTGTGCTGTACACAACTTGCGCAAGAGTTGGTGGCCCGGGAGCCCGCAGCGCACCGGAGTAGGCCGGGAATCGCCCCTGGGTGGCCGTTACTTGACGGCCGAGTGCCAGTTCCGCGAGAAGATCGTGCCGGCGTCGGGGGCGACGACCCCGGGGGCGAAGAGGCCGGTCAGGTAGGTCTGGGTGTTGTCGAGGGTGATGCTGTTCCTGCCGGCGGCGGAGGGCAGTCCGGTCTTGAGGTTGACCGCGCCGTTGACCAGGCCGAGGCCGAGGCCGCAGCCGCTGGCTCCCGGGACGGCGAAGGTCTTGTCGACCTGGGTGGAGCCGAGGATGTTCAGGCGGCTCATGTCGCCCTCCTCGTTCGCGGTGCCGTCGCCGTCGAAGCGCTCGACGGAGAACTCCGGGGCGGTGAGGTTGCTCGGGCGCAGCACGATCGGGTTCGACTTCGTGCCGATGTAGCAGTTGCTGCCGAGGAACGGGTTCTGGAGGTGGAGGCGGACCGGGATCCGCACGATCGGCATGTCGGTGAGGACGCCGGCGATCTGGTCGAACTCCGAGGGCGTGCCGACCGATTCCACGGTGGCGGTGATCTTGTTGAGGTTGGCGTCCGACAGCTGGCGGCAGATGTCGGTGATGAACGGGATGTCGCTCGGACACATCAGGCCGAGCAGGCCGCCGGGGACGGTGGCGGAGTCCGCGATGAGCGAGCCGGCGGGCGGGGGGACGACCGTGTTGGTGCCGTCGGCGTTCTGGATCACGCCGATCTGGAGGTTCGTCCGCCCGGTGAGGACGGTCGTGTTGCCGAGCTTGATGGAGCCGCTCGCGGACGAGGAAGACACGCACTGCGGCGACTTGTCGAGACCGTCGGTGGCGAGCATCGCGGGGGCGTCGACGGCGCAGCGGTCGAACGGCGCCCAACCGCCGTTCAGCTGAGGAGCGGCCGCGGTCGCCGTGCCGATGGAGACGAAGGCACCGAGCGCGGTCAGCGCGGAGAGGGTGGCGAGTCTCGTGCGGGAGGAGACGAGGGACATGGCGGATGCCTTCCGTCGGGGGGTGGGGGACAGGGTGGGTCGGTTCAGCGTTCGGGCTTGGGGACCACGTACGGCTGATGGTCTTCGGTGCATTGGCCCTCGGTGGGCACCTCGACGCCCACGGCGCAGGTCTGGCCCTGGATCTGCTTGATGTAGTTGCCGGGGCCCGAGATGGACGCGGTGAGGAGCCGGTCGAGGTTCTCGCCGCCGGCGCCGCAGCCCTTGAAGGCGGGGATGGTCACCTCGCCGGTGAGCGGGCCGCCGCCGGTGAGGACGTAGCCGGTGGCGTCGGTGCCGTTGATGAGCTGCCCCTTGCCCAGGAGAACGAGGTGGTCCCCGGGGTGCTTCGCGGGGTCGGGCTCCGGGGAGGTGAGGGACTTCTCGGTGCGGCAGGAAGGACCGACGTCGAGCCGGGTGCCGTTGACCCGGACGTCGAGCACGCGCAGGACGAGGCGGGCGCGGACGTAGGTTTCCGAGATGTTGTCGGGGAAGGCCAGGAGGACGTCCGAGTCGACGGTCAGGGGCCCCGTCTGCTCCAGGACCATGGTGGCCGTGGCGGGCGCGAAGCCGAACGTCAGGAAGGTGGCCTTGAACGGCGGGGTCTGCTTGCGCCCCTGGTAGGAGAGGTTCCCCGTCGACGGAGTGAGGAGGTGGAAGCTTCCGTCCGGCCGGGGATCGAACTGCGGCTCGCCCTGCTCGATCAGGACGCAGGACACCGGGATGACGTTGGCGCCGTTCAGCTTCCGCACGTTGGAGTAGCCGGTGATGTACGCCGACAGGGACAGGGGGGTCGGCTTCTCGGTCACGCAGGGCGGTGCGGTCGGCCGGGCCGCCGGCGTGCCGGGCGTGTTCTCGTCGGTCACCGTCAGGCCCTTGTCCCCCCGCTGCCCGGTCCGCGGGCCCTTCGGGGCGAGGCCCCTCCCGTCCGCCGTTCCCGGCCTCATCGGGACCGTCCGTCCCGCCGGGGAGGACGGCACGGAGGACGGGGCGGAGGAGGACGGCGCCGAAGGGGCGGACGGTGACGCGGGTGGTGTGCCGGGTTCCCCGCTGCCGGTGTCGGCGCCGACCGGGACGGTGGCGAACGGCGTCCGGTCCTCAGGAGGCCGGCCGGGGACGCAGTTGACCGAGAGGGACGCGGGGACGGTGGGCGTGGCCTCGGCCGTGCCCGGGGCGAGATCGAGGGCGAGGCCCTCGGCGGAGAGGGTCAGATCCCCTGTGGTGCCCGTCGTCAGGGTCGGCACGTCGCCGGTCGTGGTGAGCACGAGAGGCCCGTCGGCGGGGACGTCGAGCGACTGCGCCGTTCCGCTCCATGTGGCCTGCGCGCGCTGCTCGTTCTGGGCCACGCCGACGGTGAGCCGGGTCTCCGCCCGTACGGTGGGGCCCAGGGACGCAGTGAGGTCGGCCGGGGCGGGGAGTTCCACCGTCGTGGTGACGTCTGTGGGCCTGATCTCCTCGCCCGGGGCCGCCCGGTCGGGGAAGGCCGCCGTGATCCGCACCGTCGCGGGCTGCGGTCCCGAGGGCAGGGTGCAGACGTAGGGCAGCGCGGCGTCGACCTTCAGCGTCCCGACGGCGACGGCCGCCGCCGGAAGCAGGGGGGCGAGCGCCACGAACGCGGCGATCGTCGCGCCGCGTGCACGGACACGGGAAGGGCGGGGGGTGGGCCCGGGGCCTCTCATCTGCTGCTCCGCTCGGGTCGTTCGTGCGCCGGCGGGGGAAGGGGGCCGGCGGAGGGTACGCACAGGCCCGCGTCCGCCCGGCCGGGGTTGCCGACCGGACGGACGCGGGTTCCTGCGTCCTTACGGGTTGGAGCCGACGATCGTCGGGATCGCGGTGCCCGCCTTGAAGAGGTACGTGCCCTTGAAGGTGGGCTTGGCGCCGACCGGGACGGCCGAACCGCAGCCGGTCGACGAGACGACGGTGAGCTCGCCCGCCAGGCTGTTGACGGCGAGCGCGCCCGTCGAGTTGGTGTACGTGCCGGACGCCTTGCCCGTCACGCGGAAGACACAGGCGCCGACGGTCACCTTGGCGTCGACGTTGCCGACGTAGCCCTTGGTGACGCCGGTCGCGGCCGTGTAGTCCTGCGCCACGATCGTCCAGGGAGTGGTCGCGACGGTGGTCACGGGGCCCAGCACGCTGGTGCAGGGCGCCCCGCTGGCGCCGAAGGCGATGGAGTTGATGGTGCCGACGGTCGCCGGGTTGCCGGTGGTGCTCTGACCCGTGCCCGCACCGTTCGACTTCGTACACGTCATGGCGATGCCGTTGACGCTGAGGACGATGTTCCCGCTGTTGACGGCGGTGATGCTGGCAGGGGACGGGCTGACGGTCCAGACCGTGGAGGCCACCGCGGACGCGGGGCTCATGGTCAGGGCGAACGCTGCCGAGGCGGCGCCGGCGACGACGGCGAGGTTTCTGATCGGCTTCTTCATGGCTCTGGGACTCTCCTTGGGGATTGACCGGCAGAGGGTGGCCGCGGTGGGGGTCGAGCGGCCGGCGGCCCGGCATTTCTCGGCCGCGAAACCAGACGTTACTTGCGGGAAACTTAGCTGAACAATGGCGCAGCCCAAGATTCTTTGAAGATCTCGAATTGCCTGTCAAGTGGGTGAGCGGTGGCGTGAATCCCCTTGGTTCCGGGGTGCGTAATGTCGACATTTATGATCGATCAGACAAGGCCGGGCGGCGGATTCGCGCCTGCTGGCGGCTCGGGAGTCAGGTGGATCGCGCTCTTACTCTCGCCGGTGACAGGTCGACGCGTGGAATTGTCTCTCGGCTGACAAAAGACCCGCTGTTTGATTTCGGCCCGCTAAATCTCCGGATCCGGTATTGCTGCGAGAGGTTACTCAGCCGTAACGTTCCCCAGGTCGACGCTCGGTCGCAGGTCGGCGCGGCACTCTGTCTCCGCGGAGACAAGAACCGACCCCGACTTTGTCTGCGCGGTGACAAATACCGGATCGGATCAAGGATTTTGCGCCACACCTATTGTCCGGGTGATCGACACCGGCTTAACGTGCGCCCGCAGCGCACGCCCGACGCACGCTTGCTGGAGGTGGGATGGGAATCGAAGTAGTCGTTGAGGGTCTGACCATGTCCTTCGGCAAGCAGAACATCTGGCAGGACGTGTCGCTGACCCTGCCGGCCGGAGAGGTCAGCGTCATGCTCGGCCCTTCCGGCACCGGGAAGACCGTCTTCCTGAAATCGCTCATCGGGCTCCTCAAGCCCCAGCAGGGCCGTGTCCTCATCAACGGGGTCGACATGGTCAGCAGCCCCGAACGGGACATCTACGAGACCCGGAAACTCTTCGGCCTCATGTTCCAGGACGGCGCCCTCTTCGGCTCCATGAGCCTCTTCGACAACATCGCCTTCCCGCTGCGCGAGCACACCCGCAAGCGGGAGTCCGAGATCCGCCGCATCGTCATGGAGCGCATCGAACTCGTCGGTCTCCTCGGAGCGGAGGACAAGCTGCCCGGCGAGATCAGCGGCGGCATGCGCAAGCGCGCCGGACTGGCCAGGGCGCTCGTCCTCGATCCCCAGATCGTGCTGTGCGACGAACCGGACTCCGGTCTCGACCCCGTCCGCACCGCCTATCTGTCCCAGCTCCTCATCGACCTCAACGCGCGGATCGACGCGACGATGCTGATCGTCACCCACAACCTCGACATCGCCGCCACCGTCCCCGACAACATGGGGATGTTCTTCCGCCGCAGGCTCGTCACCTTCGGCCCCCGCGAGGTCCTCCTCACCAGCGACGAACCGGTGGTGACCCAGTTCCTCGCCGGCCGCCGCGAAGGCCCCATCGGCATGTCCGAGGAGAAGGACGCCGCCCTGCTCGCCGCCGAGGCGGCCGGCCCCGCCGCCCACCCGTCGGCGCCCCGCGTCATCGTCCCGCAGCTGGAGCCCTCACCCGGCCTCCCGCCCCGCGCGGCCGTCACCCGGCGGCGCGAGCGCGTCCTCGGCATGCTCGACCAGCTCCCGCCCGCCGCCCGCGCCGCCATCCGCGACACCTACGCGCACCACGCGGCAGCGCCCACCCTCACCCTGCCGGCCCCGGGGAGCGGCTCGTGATCACCGGCGCGCTGCGGCAGACCGGCCGTCTCTTCGCCCTCGCCGTCGAGGTGAGCCGGGCCGTCTTCCGGCGGCCCTTCCAACTCCGGGAGTTCGTCGAACAGTTCTGGTTCGTCGCCAGCGTCACCATCCTGCCCGCCGCGCTCGTCTCCATCCCGTTCGGCGCCGTCATCGCCCTCCAGGTCGGCTCGCTCACCCAGCAGCTGGGAGCCCAGTCGTTCACCGGCGGCGCCAGCGTCCTCGCCGTCATCCAGCAGGCCAGCCCCCTCATCGTGGCCCTCCTGATCGCCGGCGCCGGCGGCTCCGCCATCTGCGCCGACCTCGGCTCCCGCAAGATCAGGGAGGAGCTCGACGCGATGGAGGTCATGGGCGTCTCGCCCGTCCAGCGACTCGTCGTGCCCCGCGTCCTCGCCACCATGGCCGTCGCCGTGCTCCTCAACGGCATGGTCTCCGTCGTCGGCACACTGGGCGGCTACTTCTTCAACATCGTCCTCCAGGGCGGCACCCCCGGCGCGTACCTCTCCAGCTTCTCCGCCCTCGCCCAGCTCCCCGACCTCTACATCAGCGAACTCAAGGCCCTGGTCTTCGGGTTCATCGCCGGCATCGTCGCCGCCTACCGCGGGCTCAACCCGCGCGGCGGACCGAAGGGCGTCGGCGACGCCGTCAACCAGTCCGTCGTCATCACCTTCATGCTGCTGTTCTTCGTGAACATGGTGCTCACGGGCATCTACCTGCAGATCGTCCCGCCGAAGGGAGGCTGAGACCGATGGCCTCCCCGTTCGTCTGGCTCGACCGGTCCGGCGACCAGCTCCTGTTCTACCTCAGGGCCCTGCTCTGGATCCCGCGCACGCTGCGCCGCTACCTCAGGGAGGTGCAACGGCTGCTCGCCGAGGTCGCGTTCGGCTCAGGCGGCCTCGGCGTCATCGGCGGCACCATCGGCGTCATGATCGCGATGACGCTGTTCACCGGAACCGTCGTCGGCCTCCAGGGCTACGCGGCCCTCGAACAGATCGGCACCGCAGCCTTCACCGGCTTCGTGTCCGCCTACTTCAACACCCGCGAGATCGCCCCGCTCGTCGCCGGACTCGCCCTCTCCGCGACCGTCGGCGCCGGCTTCACCGCCCAGCTCGGCGCCATGCGCATCAACGAAGAGGTCGACGCCCTCGAAGGCATGGGCATCCGCTCCATGCCGTACCTGGTCACCACCCGCATCATCGCCGGCGTCGTCGCCATCGTCCCGCTCTACGCGGTCGGCCTGCTCTCCTCCTACCTGGCCTCCCGCTACGTCACGGTCCTCTTCAACGGCCAGTCCCAGGGCACGTACGACCACTACTTCAACCTCTTCCTGTCACCGACGGACGTCCTCCTCTCGGTGCTCAAAGTGCTGATCTTCAGCGTGATGGTGATCATCGCCCACTGCTACTACGGCTTCCGCGCCTCCGGCGGCCCCGCCGGCGTCGGCATCGCCGTCGGCCGCTCCGTACGCAACGCGATCGTCCTGATCAGCGTCACCGACTTCTTCCTGTCGCTGGCCCTCTGGGGCGCGACCACGACCGTGAAGGTGGCGGGGTGAGATGAGCGACTCACGTGCCGAGACCCTGCGCCGCCGGTTCGCCGGCGTCGTCTTCCTGCTCGTACCCGTCCTGCTCGCCTCGCTGGCGGTCGCCGTCTACGACAAGAGCTTCACCGACTCCGACCCGATCACCGTCGAGACCGGCAGCGTCGGCAACGAGATGCACCTCGGCGCCGAGGTGAAACTGCGCGGCGTCGTCGTCGGAGAGGTCCGCGCCATCGACGCCGTCGACGGAGGAGCCCGCCTCACCCTCGCCATGCGGCCCGGCACCCTCCGCCACGTCCCCTCCGACGTCCGCGCGCAGATGCTGCCCACGACCCTCTTCGGCGAGCGGTTCGTCGCCCTCGTACCGCCCGCGGACCCCTCCTCGCGGCCGCTCGGTCCCGGAGACGTCATCCCGGAGGACAGGTCGAGCAACGCCGTGGAACTCCAGCAGGTCCTCGACAACGTCCTGCCCCTGCTCACCGCCGTCCAGCCGCAGAAGCTGTCGGCGACCCTGTCCGCCGTCTCCCGCGCCCTGGAGGGACGCGGCGACAAGCTCGGCGAGACCCTCGCCCGACTCGACGCCCACCTGCGCGAGTTCAACCCCCACCTGCCCGCCCTCACCCGCGACCTGAAAGAACTCGTGAAGGTCAGCCACCTCTACGCGGACGCGGCCCCGGACATCGTCACGGCGCTCACCGACTTCACCACCACCAGCGGCACCCTCGCCGAGAAGGAGGGCGAGTTGGCCGGCACCTTCGGCGCCACCACCCGCACGGCCCAGGACGTGACCTCCTTCCTGCGGCAGAACAGGAACAACATCATCCGGCTCAGCGCCACCAGCTGGCCCACCCTGGACCTGCTCGCCGAGTACTCCCCGTCCTTCCCCTGCACCCTGCGCACCCTCGCCCAGTTCGTACCCGCGATGGACAAGGCCCTCGGCAAGGGCACGAACCGGCCCGGACTGCACGTCGAGGTGACCACCGTCCCCTCGCGCGGCGCCTACGTCCCCGGCCGTGACACGCCCTCGTACGGCTCCGGCGGCGGCCCGCACTGCTACCCCGTGCCCTACCTCGGCATCCCGGCCGCCCCCGCCGCACAGGCGTCCGCCGCCGCCGACCAGCAGCTCGGGCCCGCCAACTCCCCGCAGGAGAACGACCTCGTCAACGAACTGCTCGCGCCCGCGGCCGGGAAGCGGCCCGGCGACCTGCCGGACTGGAGCAGCCTGCTCGCCGGCCCGGCGTTCCGCGGCGCGGAGGTGACCCTCCGATGACGACACGGCCCGCACACACGCGACGACGCGGCCTGACCGGGACCGTCCTGAAGTCCCTCGCGTTCGTCCTGGTCACCGCCCTCGCCACCACCGTCCTCGGCTTCAGCATCGCCAACACCGGCGTCGGCTCCGAAACGCGCTCGTACAAGGCGCTGTTCACCGACGTCACCGGGCTCGTCACGGGCGACTCCGTGCGCATCGCCGGAGTGAAGGTGGGCGAGGTGACCGACGTACGCGTCGTCGAGCGGCGCACCGCCCAGGTCACCTTCACCGTCCGCGAGGACCGCTCCCTGCCCCGGTCGGCCACCGCCGCCGTGAAGTACCTCAACATGGTCGGGCAGCGGTACGTCTCCCTCGGCCAGGGCACCGGCGACCTCAGCGGCACCCTGGGCGCCGGGGACACCATCCCGCTCGACCGCACCACCCCCGCACTCGACCTGACCCTGCTGTTCAACGGATTCAAGCCGCTGTTCGAAGGACTCTCGCCCGCCGACGTCAACGACCTCGCCGGCTCCCTCGTGCAGGTCCTCCAGGGCGAGAGCGGCACCGTCGACAGCCTCCTGCGGCACATCGGCTCCCTGACCAGGACCGTCGCCGCCAAGGACAAGGTCATCGGCGAGGTCGTCACCCACCTCGACACCGTCCTGAGCACCCTCAACAACCGCGAGGCCGCCTTCGGGGACCTCGTCGTCACCCTCCAGAAGCTCGTCACCGGCTTCAACACCGACCGCAAACCCCTCGGCGAGGCGGTCAAGGCCATCGGCGACCTCACGACGACGACCGCCGGACTCCTCCAGGAGGGGCGCGCACCCCTCAAGAAGGACATCCGCGAACTCGGCCGGCTCTCGGGCACCCTCGGCGACCACACCCCCGCCATCGAGGCCTTCCTCGCGAACACCCCCGGCAAGATGTCTGCCCTCGCCCGGCTCTCCTCGTACGGATCGTGGTTCAACCTCTACCTCTGCGAGGCGCGCGTGAGCGGCGTGGGAACGTCCGACGGCTCCAAGCCGCCCACCGGCATCGCCGTGACCGAGACGAGGTGCCGCGGATGAGCCCGCGCGGCCGGATCAAGCCGGTCAAGGAACGCAACCCCGTCTCCGTCGCCGTCGTCGGCCTGATCGTCCTCGCCCTCCTGGCCGCCCTCGCGTACAACGTGGAACGGCTCCCGCTCGTCGGCGGCGACACCGCCTACAGCGCCGACTTCACCGAGGCCGCCGGGCTCGACGCCGGCGACGAGGTCCGCATCGCCGGGGTCAAGGTCGGCAAGGTCACCGAGGTCGCCCTCGACGGGCCCAGGGTCAAGGTGACCTTCGAGGTCGGCGACGCCTGGATCGGCGACCGCTCCACCGCGGCCATCGCCATCAAGACCCTCCTCGGCGAGAAGTACCTGGCGGTCGACCCGCTGGGCTCCGCGCCCCAGGACCCCGGCACCCGCATCCCGCAGTCCCGGACCACGTCCCCGTACGACGTCACACAGGCCTTCCAGGACCTCAGCGGCACCGTCGACGCCATCGACACCGAGAAGCTCGCGGAGAGCTTCGAGACGATCTCCGCCACCTTCAAGAACTCGCCGCCGCACGTACGCAACGCCGCCACCGGCCTGTCCGAGCTGTCGAAGTCCGTCTCCAAGCGCGACACCGAGCTCGCCCGGCTCCTGGAGAACAGCAGGAAGTTCACCAAGACCCTCCAGGACAAGAAGTCCAGCTTCGAGATCCTCCTGGAGGACGGCGGCTCGCTCCTCGGCGAACTCAGGAAGCGCCGCGAGGCCATCCGCGCCCTGCTCAAGGGAAGCAGGGAGCTGGGCACCGAGCTCAGCGGCGTCGTCGGCGACAACGACCGGCAGCTCGGCCCCACCCTGAAGGCCCTCAGCCGCGTCACCGGCGTCCTGGAGAAGAACAGCGGCCAGCTCGACAAGACGCTCGCGCTCCTCGGCCCGTACTACCGGCTCGTCGGCAACACCCTCGGCAGCGGCCGCTGGTTCGACGCCTACCTGTGCGGCGTGGTGCCCCGCACCTATCTGCCCGAGGCCTCGCAGCCCAAGACCGGATGCCTCCCGCCGAAACAGACGGCGACGGCCCAGGGGAGCGGTGAACGATGACCAAGCCCAGAAAGCCCCTCGTCGCCGGGCTCGCCCTGACGGTGCTCGCGGCCTGCGGTCTCGTCGCCGTCCGCGTCCTCGACGACGACGGCATCCGCGTCACCGCCTGGTTCGACCGGGCCGTCGGCATCTACGCCGGATCCGATCTGCGCGTCCTCGGCGTCCGGGTGGGGGAGGTGGCGTCCGTGGAACCGCAGGGCACCCGCGTACGTGTCGAACTCCGCCTCGACGAAGGCGTACGCGTCCCCGCCGACGCGCGGGCCCTCGTCGTCGCCCCGAGCATCGTGGCCGACCGGTACGTCCAGCTCACCCCGGCCTACAGCAGCGGCCCCACGCTCGCCGACGGCGCCCAGCTGCCCGCCTCCCGCAACCGCACCCCCGTCGAGATCGACCAGCTCTACGACTCGATCACCGAGCTGAGCAAGGCGCTCGGCCCCGACGGCGCCAACTCCGCCGGAGCCCTCTCCGCACTCCTGGACACCGGAGCGAAGAACCTCAAGGGCAACGGCACGGCCATCGGCACCTCCATCGAACAGTTCGGCAAGGCCGCCAAGACCCTCGACGGCAGCAGCGAGAACCTCTTCACCACCCTCGGGCAGCTCCAGACCTTCACCACGATGCTCAAGAACAAGGACGGCGACGTCCGCACCGCGCAGGAACGCCTGGACGAGGTCGTCGGCTACTTCGCCGAGAACAAGGACGACCTCGCCGGCGCCCTCAAGGAACTCGGCAAGGCCCTCGCCCAGGTCAAGACCTTCATCAAGGACAACCGCGGCGAGCTGAAGAAGAACGTCGACCGGCTCGTGCCCCTCACCCAGACCCTCGTGGACCAGCGTGCCTCCCTCGCGGAGGCGCTCGACGTCGCCCCGCTCGCCGCCGGCAACGTCGTCAACGCGTACAACAAGGACACCCGCACCCTCGACGGCCGCGCGAACCTCAACGAGATCAGCATGGGCGGACCGCTGCTCCCGCTGCCGGTGACCGGCGGCTCCTCCTCCTCGGCGCGCACCGGAGAGGGGGAGCGGTGACCACCCTGCCCTCCCGCAAGGCCCTCGGCGCCGGAGCCGTCGGAGCGGTCGCCCTCGGCCTCGGGATCGCCGTCGTCCTCGGCGCGGTCCCCGCGAACCCCGTCCGCTTCGACGGCATCGAGGACCTCCCGCTGCCCGGCGGCGCCGACCTCGGCTCCCACCCCTACACGGTCACCGCCGAACTCGACGACGTCCTCAGCCTCGTGCCGCAGTCCGCGGTCAAGGTCAACGACGTCGCCGTCGGTCGTGTCACCGCCATCGAGCTGGGCACCGGCACCGGCACCTGGACCGCCCGCGTCACCCTGAAGATCAACGGCGACGTCCGGCTGCCCGCCGACGCCGGTGCCCGCCTCGAACAGTCCAGCCTCCTGGGCGAGAAGTACATCCAGCTCGTCGCACCGCAGAAGGACGGCGGCGGACGCCTCACCGACGGCAGCGTCATCCCCCTCGCGCGCACCAACCGCAACACGGAGGTCGAGGAGGTGTTCGGCGCGCTGTCCCTGCTGCTCAACGGCGGCGGCGTCAACCAGCTCAAGACCATCACCCGGGAACTCAACGCGGCGCTCGGCGGCCGCGAACCCGAGGTCCGCTCGATGCTGAACCGCGTGAACACCCTGGTCACCAACCTGGACGCGCACCGCGGCGACATCACCCGTGCCCTCGACGGACTCAACCGCCTCTCCGCCACCCTCGCCGGCCGCAAGAAGGACGTCGACACGGTCCTCACCGGCCTCTCGCCCGGCCTGAAGACCCTGGAGAACCAGCGAGGCTCCCTGCTGACCATGCTCCGCGCCCTCGACACCCTGTCCGGAGTCGCCGTCAGCACCATCGACGCGAGCAAGAAGGACATGGTCGCCGACCTCAAGGCCCTCGCCCCGACCCTCACGGCCCTCGCCGACGCCGGTGCCGACCTGCCCGAATCACTGCAGGTACTCCTCACGTATCCGTTCACCGACGAGGTGATGCGCGGCATCAAGGGCGACTACCTCAACACCTATCTGCACCTCGCGGCCGCCCCGGGGACCGAGGTCATCCCGCCCCTCATCCCCAGGACCGACCCCACCCCGACCCCGACCCCGTCGAACCCCGACCCGGAACCGCAACCGGACCCGGCCTCGCGCGGCGGAGCCGGAACGCACCGCGACACCCAGAGCCCGCGGTCGGCGCTGCCGCTGCCCCCGGTCACCACGAGCACCCCCCAGGACGGAGGCGAGAAGCGGTGATCACCCGCACCGTACGGCTGAAGAACCTCGCGTTCCTCGTCATCGCCGTACTCGTCCTCGGCTTCGTCGGCGTCCGCTACGCCGACCTCGGCCGCTACGCCGGAGTCGCCGACCACTACACCGTTCGCGTCCACCTCGCCCGTACGGGAGGGCTGTTCACCCACTCCGACGTCACCTACCGCGGCGTCTCCGTCGGCCGCGTCGGAGCCATCGACCTCACCGCCGACGGAGTCGTCGCCGAACTCCGCATCAAGAACTCGGCACCCCGCATCCCCGCCGACGCGCGCGCCGTCGTCGCCGGACTCTCCGCCGTCGGCGAGCAGTACATCGACCTGCGCCCCGAGAGCGACGGCGGCCCCTTCCTCGCCGACGGCGCCCGCATCGAGCAGGCCGACACCGAGGTGCCCGCACCCGTCACCGACGTCCTGGCGAGCATCGACGACCTCAGCCGCTCCGTACCCCTAGACTCCCTGCGCGCGGTCGTCGACGAACTCGGCAAGACCTTCGAGGGACACGGCGACGACCTCCAGGTCCTCCTCGACAACAGCAGCCGATTCGTCCAGGCCGCCGACCGCTCCCTGCCGGCCACGACCCGGCTCATCGACGACGGCGAGGTCGTCCTGCGCACCCAGGCCGACGAGAGCCGCGCCATCCGGGACTTCGCCACCGGCGCCCGCGACCTCGCCGCCACCCTCAAGGGCTCCGACGCCGACCTGCGCCGCCTCCTGGCCGTCACACCCGACGCGACCGGCCAGGTCAGCGGCCTCCTGCGCGACCTCGACCCGAGCCTCGGCGTCGTCCTCGCCAACCTCCTCACCACCTCCGAGATCGCCGTCACCCGGCAGCGCGGCACCGAGGAACTCCTCGTGAAGTTCCCGGCAGCCGTCTCGGCGGGAGCCACCACCGTCGACGGAGGACACGTGAACTTCGGCATGGCCGTCACCTTCTTCAAGCCGCTGCCCTGCACCTCCGGGTACGGTGCCACGCGCTACCGCAACGGCCTCGACCTGGGGACCGCGCCCGCCCTCAACACCGGCGCCTCCTGCACCGCCGCGGCCTCCACCGGCGTCAACGTGCGCGGCTCGGCCCACGCCCCCGAGAGCGGCGCCGTGCCCACCCCGGCCCGGCCCGGCTCCCTGCCCTCCGGCAGCACCCGCACCACGGGCACGCGGACCGCCCTGCCCGGCGCGCTCGCCCTGCCCGGCCAGAGCGGCGGCCCGACGGACATGGCAGGCCTCCTCGGCCTCGGCACGGGGAGTGCGCGATGAGGCGGGCCAGAGTCCTGAGCATCGGCGCCCTCGTCGTCGCCCTCGGCTTCTGCGGCACCGGCGCCTGGACCTACGCCCAGGCCCGCACGGACGAGGAGCTCGCCTTCGGCCGGGAACGCGACACCGCGCTCGCCGAGGGCCGCAGCCGCGTCACCGTCCTCACCACGCTCGACGCCTCGACCCGCGAGCGTGCCGAAGCCGGCATCCGGGCCTGGCGCGACGCCTCCACCGGACCCCTCCGCACCGAACTGGGCCGCACCGAGCCCACGGTGGGCGCCTCGGCCCGCGCCACGGTCACGGAGGCGGCGCTCACGGCGCTCGACGCGAGGGCCGGTACGGCGAAACTCATCGCGACCGTACGCGTCGACGTCACCCCCCGCGGAGCCGCCACCGCGACCACCGACCGCAAGCGCCTGGAGGCCGTCCTGACCCGCACGGACGAGAACACGTGGAGAGTGGCGGCACTGAGCGCGGTCCCGGTCGCGGGGGCGGAGCAGGGCGAGACGGGCAAGGAGGGCGGGGACGAGTGACGCGACTGCTGCGCAGGACGAGGGGCGGAGACGCCGGGCCGGACGGGGGAGAGACGAGGGAGGTCGTCGGGGACGACCGGCAGGAAGCGGAGGCGAAGGCCACCGGGACCGCGGACGCGACGCAGCCCACGGAGCCGGACGTGGCGGAGGCTGCGGAGGCGCGCACAGCGGAGACCACGGAGCCGGGCGCAGCGGGGCCCACCGCCGTGGAGACCCCCGATCCGGGCCCGGAGTCGGCGACGGACCAGGACGACCCGGGCCCGGGCAAGGCCACCGGCCGTCGTTCCGCCGTCCCCTGGCGCAAGGCCGCCCTCGCCGTCGCCCTCACCGGCCTCCTCCTCGGCGGGAGCTGGTTCTTCTACGCCGCCCACCAGCTCCGCTCGACTCCGGCGGCGCGCAACCACGCGCTCACCGACACCGCGACGACCGACCGCGTCAGTGGCGAGGTGGCCGAAGGGCTCGCCCGGGTCTTCTCCTACACGCCCGCCGACACCGACGCCGCGGAGCGGTCCTCCCGCACCGTGCTCGCGGGGCGCGCCGCACGCCAGTACGGCGACCTGCTCGCCCAGGTCCGCACGAAGCTGGTCGGCCAGCGCATCACCCTCTCCACCCAGGCCGTCCGCACCGGGGTCGTCGAACTCGACGGGGACAGCGCGCGCCTCCTCGTGTTCCTCGACCAGACCTCGCGCCGCGACAAGGGCGCCCCCACCTCCGCCGCCGCGCAGCTCACCGTCACCGCGAAGCACGAGGGAGACCGGTGGCTGATCGTCGACATCAAGGCCCGCTGACGATGCGCGGGAGACGGGAGAACCCCATGACACACCGGCCGGCCCTGGCCGTGGCCCTCGTGCTCACCCTGGTCGCGGGCGGCTTCGCGGCCTGGGAGGGCCGGAGCTGGTACGCGGCGGCGCACGACGACTCCGCGGCGTACGCCGCTCAGCGCGACCGGGTGCTCGCGGCGGGGGAGCAGGCCGTGCAGAACCTCAACACGCTCGACCACCGCCGCGTGGACCAGGGCCTCGACCTCTGGGAGACCTCGACGACCGGCGAACTGCACCAGCAACTCGTCGACGGCCGCAAGGAGTTCACCAGTCAGGTGAAGACGGCGAAGACGGTGACCACGGCCCGGGTGCTGTCCGGCGCCGTCACCGAACTCGACGACCGGGCGGGGCGGGCCCGGCTGCTCGTCGCGCTGCGCGTCACCGTCACGACGCCCGACAGCAAGAGCACGGAGAAGGACAGCCGCATGCTGGGCGAACTCACCCGCGCCGACGGCCAGTGGAAGCTCAGTGGTCTGGGGCAGGCCCCCGTGGGCGGCACGGCGACGGGTTGACCGGACCGTCCCGTACGCGAGAGCCGCCAGCACCCGAAAGGACACGCACGATGCCGACGCCCCGTCACCACCTCAACCGCCAGCGCCGCCGCCAGGCCCTCGCCGACCAGCCGACCGCCGCGTCCAGGGCCCATGCGTCGGTCGGCCTCCTGACCGGGCCCGACTCGGGTCCCCGGCGGCGACCGGCGGCGAAGCCCGTACGACAAACGACGGAAGCGCCGAGGGAAGAAGCTGTCACCGCGAAGGACGAGGCCCCGGCCTCGAAGGGCGGGGCGCGTCGCCGCACCCCGCTGGTCGTCCTCTGTCTCCTGACCCTCCTCCTCGGAGGTTTCGCGGGGTGGGCGCACAGCAGGGCCGGAGCCCTGCGGGACGACCCCGCGCGCGGCAACACGGCTCTCACCGACCTCGCCCGAACCAGCGAGATCAAGGGACAGGCCGCCGCGGCCGTCGCCGCGCTCTTCTCGTACGACCACGCCGACACGGCTCCCTTCGAACGCGCCGCGAAGACCCTCCTCACCGGCAAGGCCGTGGCCCAGCACCGGACGCTGTTCGCCGGGGTGCTCGCCCGGGCGGCACAGCAGAAGACGGTGATCACCACGACGGTCACCGACAGCGCCGTCGAACGGATCGACGGCGACCGGGCCCGGATCCTGGTCTACGCCGACCAGAGCAGCGTGAGCACGGCCGGTGCCGGCAGGACGGGCGCGGGGAAGCAGAAGCCGAAGGCGCAGGACCAGGGCGTCTACGCGGGCGCGATGTTCGCCCTGGACGTCGTGCGCCGCGACGACCACTGGCTCGTGGAGAACATCGACACCTTCGGCCGCTGAGACCGCCGTGGGCCCTTCCCGCAGGGGGAAGCGCCCACGCTGCTCACTTCCCCGCCGCGCGCAGCCGTGCCTCCGCCCTGCCCAGCAGCGTGTCCAGGACGACGGGATAGGCGCTGTGGTTCATCCGGTCCGCGAGCAGGTGCGCGGTGGCGGCGATGTGGGGATGGGTCTCGGCGGGCAGCCGGGCGTAGGTGGAGGTCCACATCTCCTCGTCCGCCTCCCTGACCTCGTCCTTGATGGCCAGTGCCCCCGCGTCCAGAGCGGCGAAGGCCAGCGCCAGGTCGATGAAGGCGTGGTACACGCCCACCGCGTCCCTGTCGGCGAAGCCCGCGCCGCGCAGAATGCCGAGGATCGTCTCGTCCACCTGGATCTCCCGGGGGCGGCCGGTGACGCGGCTCGCGGTCAGCAGGGCGGCCTGCGGGTGGGCGAGGTACGAGGCGTGGATCGCAAGGCCCAGGGCGCGCAGGTCGGCACGCCAGCTCCCGGTGGCCGTCCAGCTGTCCAGTGCCCGCCCCATCAGCTCCTCGCCGATGGCCCGGGTCAGCCCGTCCAGGCCGGCGAAGTACCGGTACACGGTGCTCGGGTCGGCGCCGAGCGCGGCACCGAGGCGGCGCGCGGTCAGTCCGGCGATCCCGTGCTCGTGCAGCATCCGCAGCGCCGTCCCCACGATCAGCCGCTCCGACAGGACGGTGCCCTGCCGGGTCGGCCGCCGCCTGCGCCGCTCCGCCTCCGGAACCACCTTCTTCGGCATCGCGCCACCGCCTCGTCGCCCTCGTGGCCCTTATGCCAACGCCGTAGACCTTAACCGTCGCGGGCGTGTTCCATCGAGGTGTCCCCGGGCGTTCGCCGGGACGGACTCGACGAAATGGTGTGTGACATGCGTGTACTTCTCGTGGGTGCGGGCGGCGTCGGAACCGCCGTCACCCGTATCGCGGCCCGCCGTGACTTTCTGACCCACATGGTCGTCGCCGACTACGATCCCGCTCGTGCGGAGGCCGCCGTCGCCGCCCTCGACGACCGGGAGGACCGGTTCAGTGCGCGCAGCCTGGACGCCTCCGACGAGGCCGCGGTCCGTGCCCTCCTCGTAGAGGAGGACTGCGACGTGCTTCTCAACGCGACCGACCCCAGGTTCGTGATGCCGCTCTTCGACGCCGCGCTCGCCGCGGGCGCGCACTACGTCGACATGGCGATGTCGCTGTCCGTGCCGCATCCGACCGCCCCCTACGAACAGTGTGGGGTCAAGCTCGGCGACGAGCAGTTCGCCCGGGCCGGGGCCTGGGAGAAGGCCGGCCGCCTCGCCCTGGTCGGCATGGGCGTGGAGCCGGGCCTCTCGGACGTCTTCGCCCGCTACGCGGCCGACGAACTCTTCGACGAGATCGAGGAGATCGGCGTCCGCGACGGCGCGAACCTCACCGTCGAGGGCTACGACTTCGCCCCCTCCTTCAGCATCTGGACCACCATCGAGGAGTGCCTCAACCCGCCCGTCGTCTACGAGAAGGACCGCGGCTGGTTCACCACGGCACCCTTCAGCGAGCCGGAGGTCTTCGACTTCCCCGAGGGCATCGGCCCGGTGGAGTGCGTGAACGTCGAGCACGAGGAGGTGCTCCTGATGCCCCGCTGGGTGGACGCGCGCCGGGTCACGTTCAAGTACGGCCTCGGCGACGACTTCATCGCCAAGCTGAAGACCCTCCGCGACCTGGGGCTCGACTCGACGGCGAGGGTCACCGTCCCCGGCGCGGACGGGCCGGTCCAGGTCTCCCCGCGCGACGTGGTCGCCGCCTGCCTGCCCGACCCGGCCGGCCTGGGCGACCGCATGAAGGGCAAGACCTGCGCGGGCACCTGGGTCAAGGGGACCAAGGACGGAAAGGCGCGCGAGGTGTACCTGTACCACGTCGTCGACAACGAGTGGACGATGCGCGAGTACGCGTCCCAGGCCGTGGTCTGGCAGACCGCCCTCAACCCGGTGATCGCCCTGGAGCTCATCGCCCGGGGAGACTGGAAGGCGAGCGGCGTCCTCGGCCCCGAGGCACTGCCGCCCCGCCCGTTCCTCGACCTGCTCGGCGCGTACGGATCTCCGTGGGGGCTCCGCGAGCACCGCTGATCGCCCCGCCCGACGCTCAGGGCCGGTGCCGGACGAAGGTGAGGTAGGCGTAGCCCTCGTCGGCGCCCGGTGCGCGCGTCCAGGACCGGGTGGTGAAGGTGTGGAGCCTGCCCCGGGTCAGGGCCAAGCGGGGGAGGGAGAGCCCGAGGGTGGTGTGGAGGGCCTGGAGGGCCCGCCGTTCGCCGTCCGTCCCGCGGTCCTCCGGGCGGAACAGCCGGTCCGGGTCCAGGGCCCCGGGCAGGGCGCCGGAGCGCTGGATCTCCGTACCCCGGACGGTGAAGGAGTACAGCTCCTCGCCGTGTTCGGCCACCGACAGGTGGAACGCGACCGGGTGTTCGTCCGGGGCCGGGCGGCGGGGATCGCACCACACCACCACGGCGCGCCCGGACGCGGAAGCGTCCACGGCCGGAGACCGGAACAGCGTGCTCAGCGAATGGTGGGAGTAGCCGTCGAAGGCGAAGGCCCATCCCTCCTCGGTGCGGCCGACTGCGACGACCGCCCGGTCCTCCCAGAGTTCGACGCCTTCCCGCTCGTGGGGCTTGGGCGCCCGCCAGGAAGCCCTGAGCGGATCCGTGGGCTCGCTCGGTTCGGCGCCGACCTCGCCGATCAGCGAGGGAAGGCGGGCCGGGTCGGTCCCTTCGACCCAGACGCAGCGGTACCCGTCGAACGGCTCCCGGTTCCCGGGCCGGTCCGTCAGCCAGGCCAGGCCCGGCGGATCGAGGTCCGGGACCGGTTCGGGAGCGGATCCCGACTCCCCGGCCCGTGGAGTCGCGAGGATCTCCCGCCCCCGCTCCGGGGTGATCATGGGCCCCAGGAGAGGATCGGCGAGCAGACCGACCGGGGCGATCAGCCAGGGTCCGGGCGCCTCCCACCGCGGCAGGGCGTCCCGCAGCACCCGCCACGCGGCGTCGTTCGGCCCCCACCGAGCGGCTTCCCGGGCCTCGGCGACGGCCCGGTCCCAGTGCTCTCCCCCGCTCTGCGCCCCAGCTCCGCCGGCCGGCGCCAAGGCCTGCGCGGCGAGACCCTCGCTGCCCGGAGCCAGCAGGTGCCGCACCTGGTCGAGGAGGACGCCGC
The DNA here is from genome assembly GCF_042889835.1 of Streptomyces sp. NPDC002463. Classification (NCBI taxonomy): domain Bacteria; kingdom Bacillati; phylum Actinomycetota; class Actinomycetes; order Kitasatosporales; family Streptomycetaceae; genus Streptomyces; species Streptomyces sp. NPDC002463. Next base: position 66,584 of record NZ_JBIARL010000025.1, on the reverse strand, counting down.
TCCACGGCCGTCCGAAGGACCGTGCCTCGTCGAGCAGGGGCAGGGCCTCCTCGTACCGTCCGCGCAGGGAGAGCCGGCGGGCCTCTTCGACCCGGGCGTCCTGGGCGCGTGTGGTCGCGTTCACGAAGTCGGGTCGCTCCGCCCGGTCGGCGTGGAAGGCGCGGTACACGGCCTCCATGTACGCGCGGAACGACGGGTGGCGGTCCGGCGTCTCACCGCTCCAGCCCTTGTACACATACAGCGCCCACTCGCCGTCCGCATCGCTGTCGCCCGGGTCGAGGAGGGCGTACGACGCGTCGGACTCCGTGTCGAGCCGCAGGGCGCGCCGCCACATCCCGGCCAGCAGGACGTCCTCCTCGCGCGGATCGTCGTCCAGACCCTCCTCGTACAGCGACGCCATGTCGTGCGGGTCCCCGAACCAGTCGACGTCCGCCACCCCACCGAGCCGGTAGATCGCGGCCAACTGGTCCACCTGCCATCCGTCGCTCGCGGCCAGGAACTCCCGGTACGAGGGCGGCAGCCGCCGTCCGAGCCGCTCCTCGGCCGCGACGATCGCGATCTCGTCGGCCCCGGGCGCGCCCAGGGGGACGGCGGCCTCCCCGCCGTCCTCGTCGGCGCGCGGGACCCACTCGTCCTGCCAACGCCCCAGGAATTCCCGCCAGTCGAAGGATGCGTCACTCATACAACGCAGGGTGTCATCCGACACTGACAACGCGGCCGGCGGACCGCCCGCACAGGCCCCGATCCGGCCAAACTCCCTTGACGGCAGGGCCCGTTCGGGCGCGCTCTGCGACGATGGCACGCGACAGGGCCTGTCGAGGAGCGGAGCGCAGCGTGACCGATCGACACGTGAGTTCGGCCGTCATGACCCACCCCGTCCGCCTCGGTCAGGCACAGGACCTCGTCGACCGGCTCCGGCTGGACCGCCTGGCCATGGACCCCGATCCGGACGGCCCGCCCTCCGCTCTCCGCACCGCCCTCGTCGCCTGGTCGGCCGCGGCTCCGGGGGCCGGCCACCACCTCGTCGTCCAGGACGACGTCGACGCCCCCGCCGAGCTCCTGGAGATCGTCGCCCGGGCGGCCGACCGCTTCCCCGACGAGGCACTGGTCTTCTACACCAACTGGCACGCCCGCAACGGCGCCGCCGCCCGCCTCGCCGCCCTCGCCGGCGCCTCCTGGGTGCGGGCCGTCCCCGACGAGTTCACGCCCTCCCTGGCCGTCTGCCTGCCGACCGCGACCGCCGCCGCCTTCCGCGCCTTCGCCCGCGACAGCGAGGAACGCCACGACGACGAGCTGTTCACCGTCTTCTTCCGTGGCCGCGGGCGGATGAGCCTCCTCGCCGTACCGAACATCGTCGAGCACATCGGCACCAGCAGCATCAACGGTCACGCCGCCCAGGGCATCCGCCTCGCCGCGTGCCCCACCCCGGCCGCCGACGCCGCGCCCCTGCTCGCCAGGGGCCGCGTCCTGGAGGAGCCGGGCTGGGTCCCGTACATGCGGTACGGCGAGGGCTACATCCGGCTCGTCGGCCAGGAGAACGGCCCCGACGGAGGGCGAGGCCACCACCGGTGGACCGAGGCCCTGCCGGCGACCGGACTCACCGAGGAGACGGTCCGCGCCGCCCGGGACGCGCACCTGCCGGAACGGCTCACAGGGGAGGTGGCCCGCACCTTCGGCAGGCCCTTCGCCGAGGAGCTGTGGACCCACTGCCTGCTCCTCGGCCGGCAGGCCGCCCACGCGGCCCGCCGCCTCGGCCCCGCCGCCGACGTGCCCGCCGACGCCCTCGACCGGATGCGGCACTCCGCCGTCGCCACCGCGGGCCCCGCCGGACTCCCGCCCGAGCGCCGCCCGGAGGCGGGACCGGACGAGGTCCGCGCGATGACGGCCCTGGCCTGGAGCGCCGTCCGGACGGGAGAAGGACTCGGATGACTAGGCCCGGTGGGTGATCCACACCCCCGGCTCCCAGTACGCGCCACGGTCCAGCTCCCGGTCCACCACGAGCGGGGCGAGGCCGCCGGGGAACACGTACTCCCCGTCCTCCGGGAACGCGAGGCCCGTCCAGGCCTCCCACTCGGCGACCGTCCCGGTGATCCGTGAGGAGTACGCGGAAGCCGCCGCGATCGTGCCGCCCGCGCCCACCTGCGTCCGGATCCACGGGTCGAACGGGGTCCCGTCGTCCCGCGTCCAGGTCGCGTACCGCTCGATCGGCACCAGCGGATACCGCTCCTTCCAGGTGGGCCGCACCGGCACCAGGACCGTCCCGAGCCCGGCGCGCCGGGCGGTGTCCGCCATCGCGTCGAGCAGCACCTTCGACAGGCCCCGGCCCTGGTGGTCCTCGGCCACCTCGATCCCCAGCGCGCACAGCGCGCCCGGGGGCCGGCCGGCGTCGCGGTCCGCGAAGGCCCGGGCGATCGTGTCGTCCAGGCCCGGGCCCAGGTCCTCCGCCGTGCCGTCCCACGTGCGGGGCAGCGAGCGGCCCGCGCCCGCGATCACGTCGAGCTCGTCGTCGTACAGGACGAACTGGAACTCGGGGAAGTCCGTGAACAGCCGGTCCCAGTAGTCGCCGTTGATGTCGCCGTGCAGGTTGTACTCGGGCACCACGCCGGCGAACCGCTCCGGGATGCGGTCCCACAGCTCGGGCCGTTCGCTGTGCCGGACCAGGATCAGCGCCATCAGTTCTCCCCGGCCCGCGCGGGCACCTCGACGTCCCAGACGACGACGATCGGCAGACCGTCCCAGGCGGCGCGGGCCGCGTCGCCGACGGCCTCCTCGTAACCGCCGGGCGCGAGACGCCCGTTGAACAGCGGCTCGTGGCAGGCGCGCACCCGAAGGCCCGCCGCCCCGAACGCCTCCAGGTAGTGGCTCAAGAGGTGGACGTGGTTGCGGACGAAGGCCAGCTCCTCGGAGCCGCGCACGAAGAGACACTGCCCCTGGAGGGCGATCACGAACGGATGCATGTCCGTGACGACGATCCGTCCGCCCGGCCGCACCACGCGCGCCAGCTCCGCGACACCCGGGGCGAGGTCCCGCAGGTGGGTCATCGCGAGCGAGCAGACCGCGAGGTCGACGGAGTCGTCGTCGAGCGGCAGCTTCTCCAGGTGCCCGACGCGGAGATCGGCCTCCGGGGAGTGCGCCCGGGCCTTGTCCAGCATGTGCGGCGACTGGTCCACGCCGATGACCCGGTGGCCGCGCGCGAGGAGCGTCCGGGTCTGCCGGCCGGTGCCGCAGGCCGCGTCGAGCGCGAAGCCCGGCGCGAGGTCGTCGAGGATCTTCCCGACGACCGGTTCCTCCACCTCGATGTACGAGCTGGGCAGCGAGTCGTACACCGCCGACCAGGCCGCGTACCCCTCCGCCGCGTCGAGTTCGCTGACGGTGGCGCCACCGTCGGGCAGCTTCTCCCCGACGGGCTCGGCGGACGCGAAGCGGCGGATGTCCTCCACCCGCTCGCGGAGGAAGGTCTCGTCGCCGTCCACGGCGTTGCGCAGCAGCGCGAGCCCCTGGATTCCCAGCACCAGTTCCCGTACGCGGAATTCACCGCTCATGCGAGCCCCTCACCGATCGGTGGACGATCACGTCGTCACTGTCGGATTCCGCCCTACCCCGCCCGGCGTGCCGGAATACGACATCACGTCCGCGTGGCCGAAAAGCGGGTCCGAATGGCCGATTGGAGGCACCGTTGTCGCACGTGTGCACGGCTGCCTAGCATGACCGGCGTGATCGAAGGATATGTGGGACGAGAAAGTGTCACCCTCGGCGGGGAGATGACCTTGCACATCTCCACCGACGCCCCCCGATTCCGCCTCCGCTTCTACCGGCTCGGCGACACCCTGGCCTTCGTCGGAGAATCCGGAGAATTCCCGGGAGGGGTTCATCCGGCCCCCGACCATCCCGACGGATTACCCGGGCGCGCCTCGCCCGCCGACGACTGGGAATGGCCGCCGCTCACCCTTCCCGTACCCGAGGACTGGAACCAGGGAATCCATCTCGTGGAATTCGTGGAGTGCGGGGCACCGGGCGGGAGGGGAAACCCGCCGCTCCTCGACCCGGGGCACCTCGAAGGGTACGCGCGGGAGTTCTTCGTCGTCCGTCCCCGCGTCCCCGGCAGCCGGTCCCGCATCCTCTACAAGAAGTCCACCTTCACCCGGCACGCCTACAACCGCTCCGACCGACCCGGACTCGATCGGGCCGTCAGCCTCTACGACCACCCCGTCCACCGGCCGGGCGGGGCCGGTGAACCCCGAGGTCACAAGGTCAGCCTCCACCGCCCCGGCGGAGTGATCGACCTCGCCTACTGGGACGCCCCCTTCATCGGCTGGCTGGAGCGCCACGGCTACCACGTCGAGTACGCCACCGATCTCGACCTGCACGAGGACCCCGGTCTCCTCGCCTCCTACGACCTCCTCCTCAGCGTCGGCCACGACGAATACTGGAGCGGGCGGATGCGCGCGCACGCGGAGGCCTTCGTCCGCGACGGCGGGAACATCGCGTTCCTCAGCGCGAACACCTGCTGGTGGCGGGTCCACCCGACAGACGGGAACACCGCGTTCGTCTCCGACACCGACCACCACGTCGGCGAGGAATACCCGCACCTGCCCGCCACCGACCAATGGTGGACCCCTTCCCCCGACGGCGTCGGGGATCCCGAGAACTCCCTCACCGGCGTGAGTTTCCGCAACGGGGGAATGTGGGCCGCCGCGGATTGGCCGGGCGACCGCCCCCGTTCCGGATACACCGTGCAGCACGCCGGCCACTGGATCTACGAAGGAACAGGATTACGCGACGGAAGCGACGGAGGAACCCCCGACCGGCTCGGCGCCGGCACGTCCCTGATCGGATACGAGGTCGACGGCGCCGCCTACGCCTACGACGACTCCGGAATCGCCCGAGCCACCGGTGAGGACGGAACCCCGGAATCCTTCCTCATCCTCGGAATTCACGTCCTCGAACCGGTGCACGACGACTTCCACCACTTCAAGTGGGGCCACTGGAACACCGTCGTCCGCGAGGAGACCATCACCAGCCCCCACGCCGCCACCATGGGCCTGTACACGGCACCGGGCCCCACCGGCGGCACCGTCTTCACCGCCGGCACCACCGACTGGCCCGTGGTCTGCGGTCACGAACAGGACCCGGCCGTCGTCCGCGTCACCCGGAACCTCCTCGACCGGCTGCGCCATCGCCTTCGATGAGCTCCCGCAGCCCGGCGATCCGCGCCGCCCCCTCGGGAAGGGGCGGCGCGATCCCGTCGACCGCCCTGTCCGGCCGCCACAGATGGACCGCCCGCATCCCCGCCGCCAGCGGACCGAGCACGTCGGGCACCCACATGTCCCCGACGAACAGCACCCGGTCCGCCGGCAGACCGCACCGGTCGAGCACCGCACGGTAGATCAGCGGATGCGGCTTGCGGGCCCCCGCACGCGCGGAACCCACCACCACGTCGACCGCGTCGCCGAGCCCCACCTCGGCGACGCGGTCCTCCAGGTCCCAGAACCAGTTGGAGCACACCCCGACGAGCAGCCCGCGCCCGCGCAGCGCCGCCAGTGACTCCCGTACGTCCGCGAACAGCGCGAGCCGGAGCGACTTCATCGCCCGGTCGAGCTCCTCGACGAGGCCGTCGAGCGCCTCCTCCGGCACGCCGCAGGACCGCGCCCGGCACCGCAGCCGGTCGCGCTCCCACGTCACGTACGCCGTCTCGTCGGCCGAGTGCGCCGCGTGCTCCTCGCCCTCGGCGGGTCCCACCGACCACTGGTCGCCCCACAGCTCGCCCTCGGCCGCCAGACCCCGGCGCGCGAAGACGCCCCGGTGGTCCGGCGGCAGCGGCTCCACCATGCGGACCAGCGTCCCGTAGAAGTCGAGGACGACCGCGCCGATCCCGGCCGGCACCACCACAGGACCCTCCTAGAACCGGCCGTACCTGCGCGGGAAGTAGTCCTCCAGGCCGCCGTCCCGCTCGATGTCGACGGTCGCGCAGTGCAGCCCGCCGCCGAACGGCCCCACCGCACGGAACGGCACCGGCACGATCTCGAAGCCGTACGAGGAGAGCTGCTCCGCGAGCCGCACCTCGTTCTCCTCGACGCACAGCGTGTTCGCGTCGAGGTTCAGCATGTTCCCGGCGAGCCACGGGCTGCAGAACGACAGCTTCGGCGGATGGTCCCAGCTCGCCGGCTGCACCGCCTCGACGATCTCCCAGTCGTTCAGCTTGAAGAACTCCATCAGCTCCGCGTCCGCGAGCCGCTCCCCGCAGTGCAGCACCAGGCCCGGACGCAGCGGCACCCACGTGGCGTCGATGTGCAGCGGATGGGTGTTCGTCGAGGTCACCGCGTGCACCCGGTGGTCGGGGAAGTGGCGCCGCAGCCAGTCGTATCCGCTCCGGTTCGTCACGAACGACAGCTGCACGAACAGGTCCTTGCCGAACCGCGCCACGTCCGCCGCGTCGAACAGCGGCTCCGCCTCGGTGAGCACCAGGTCGTAGTCACGGACCCTGGCCAGCTGCACGTCGGTCGGCAGCTCGTTGTACGTGTCCCAGAACCCCGTCTTGTACGAGGCGTCCGTGAGCCTCGGCTTCGGCGCGGCCTCCCAGCGCATCCGCGGGTCGGCGTCGAAGAGGTCCTGGAGCACCGGCCGGTAGCAGAGGTACTCGAACCAGCGGCTGCGGTACGACATGGTCGCTTCGAGGACCTCGTTGCCGACGGTGAGCAGCAGGTCCCGGGGCGGCATGCAGCCGAACATCGACTCGTGCGTCCACTCCGGCGTGGACACCTCCTTCGTGAAGTCGACCGGCGTCGGCCGGTCCACCCGGATGCCGCGCCGCCGCAGCATGTCCGCGAAGTCGTCGAGCTGCTGGTCGGCCTCGGCCACCATGTCCGCCGGCATAGGGCCGTACGTCCCCAGCGGGAAGCCGTCGTCGGGATAGTCCCGGCGCACCGCGTGCTCGGGCGCCTGCACCACCGTGCCCTCGGCCCGGCCGACGATCACATGCCGCAGCGGGTCCCAGCCGTTCCACGCGTTGACCCGCACGGGACGCTCGGAGGCGCCGGGGGAGTCGGGAGCGGAGCCGTCCTGAGCGGGGGTCGTCCTCTGCTCGGTCACGTACAAACCCTTCGATGGGGGACGTGGAGTGCCGCAGGGGACAAACTGCGGGCAGTGGGCCGTCACCGTCAAGAGCCACTCGGCTACCCGCCGTGCCGTTCGCGCCAGCGTGGCCTGAGGACGGCTCCGCCGCTGCCGCCCGCTCCGACAACGGCGCAGCGCAGCAGGGGAGGACTCGGCCCTTCGGGGGACGCGCACCGCCGTCTTCCGGCCGAAACTCCGTGCCGCGGCGAAGACCCGTGATCGGCGGGGTAGGGAGAGACCGTCGCCGAAGCCCCGTACATCCCGACGCGTTCCCCACGGAGGAATCCATGACACCGCGCCTGACCCGCCGTTCCATGGTCCTGGGAGCCGTCCTGCTCACGGTGGCGGGCTGCGGCTCGGGCGGGAGCGACGCGCCGGGCGAACAGGCGGAGGGCGGCGGCACGCTGACGGTGTGGCTGATGGTGGACGCCCGCGAGAGCTGGCCGGAGCTGGTCGCCTCCGCGAACAGCCGGTTCACGAAGGCGCACCCCGGGGTGAAGGTCGACGTCCAGTACCAGCAGTGGACGACGAAGAACCAGAAGCTCGACGCCGTCCTCGCCGGGCGGAACGTGCCCGACGTCGTCGAGATGGGCAACAGCGAGACCACCAACTACATCGTCAACGGCGCCTTCGCGCCGCTCGACCCGAAGACCTTCGACCGGTCCGGGCAGTGGCTGCCCGCCCTCGCCGACGCCTGCCGCTCCGAGGGCCGGACGTACTGCGTGCCGTACTACGCGGGAGCCCGCGTCGGCGTCTACCGCACCGACTACTTCAAGAGCACCGGCATCACGGGAGCCCCGCGCACCTACCCCGAGCTGATCTCCGCGCTCGACCGGCTCAAGGCCCGGTACGGGGCCAAGGACCCCTCCTTCTCCGCCCTCTACCTGCCCGGCCGCTACTGGTCCGCCGCCATGGGCTTCGTCAAGGACGCCGGCGGCGAGATGGCGGTCGAGAAGAACGGCCGCTGGCAGGGCGCCCTCTCCTCGCCGAAGTCCGTCGCCGGGCTCACCACCTGGAAGAAGCTCATGGACGACTACTACGTCGGCGACCGTGCGAAGGACAACGGCGACCAGCCGGCCGTCATCGGACAGGGCAAGGTCGGCGTCTTCTACGGCAACACCTGGGAGGCGCAGGCCGCCGCCGACGCCAAGTCCGGCGGCGATCCCCGCCTCAAGGACAAGTTCGCCACCTTCGCCTTCCCCGGGCCTTCCGGCGAGCTGCTCCCGCCGTTCCTCGGCGGATCCACCCTGGCCGTCCCCGCCAAGTCGACCCGCCAGGAGCTCGCGGCCGACTGGATCCGGATCTTCACCGACCGGGAGTCCCAGCGGCAGCTCGTCGCCGCCAACACCCTGCCCAACAACACCGTCCAGCTCGCCGACGTCGCCGCCGGCGGCATCAACGGACCGGCCGCGCAGGCCGCCGCCCGCGGCTGGGTCACCCCCCTCGCCCCCGGCTGGACCTCGGTGGAGAAGTCCAACGTCCTGCCCGAGATGCTGGAGCGCATCGCCACCGGCAAGGCGTCCGTCGAGGACGCGACCCGAGAAGCGGACCGCAGGATCGACGCCGTGATCAATGAGCGCTGAACCGGCCGGCCGCCGCCCGCGGCCCCTCCTGCCCTACCTCCTGATCGCCCCGTCCCTGCTCGCCCTCCTCGTCGTCCTCGGCTATCCGCTCGTCGACATGGTGACCCTGGCCTTCCAGGACATGACCCGCAAGGAGCTGTTCAGCGGCACGGCACCCCCCTGGGCCGGGCTCGGGCAGTTCCGGACGATCCTCGGCGACGGGTTCTTCTGGACGGTCGTCGCCCGCACGGCCCTGTTCACCGGCGTCTGCGTGACCCTCACCATGGGCTGCGGCCTGCTCGTCGCCCTGCTGATGCGACGCACCTCGCCCTGGGTGAGGGCGGCCATCGCGGGAGTGCTCGTCGCCGTCTGGGCCATGCCGGTGATGGTCGCGGCAGCCGTCTTCCGCTGGCTCTTCGACGCCGACTACGGGCTCGTGAACTGGCTGCTCTCGACCCTGCCCGGCATCGACCTCGCCCGGCACAACTGGTTCACCGACCCCTGGGAGGGCTTCGCCGTCATCACCGCCGTCGTCGTCTGGGGCGCCCTCCCGTTCGCCGCCGTCAGCCTGCACGCGGCGCTCACCCAGATCCCGCCCGAGCTGGAGGAGGCCGCCCTCATCGACGGCGCCCGGCCCTCGCAGGTCTTCCGGTACGTCACCTTCCCCGCCGTGAAACCCGTCTTCGTGATGGTCACCACCCTCATGGCGATCTGGGACTTCGGCGTCTTCAACCAGATCTGGCTGATGCGTGGCGGACAGCCCGAGCGCGAGTACTACCTGCTCGGCGTCTACTCGTTCATCGAGTCGTTCGCCGTCAACCGCTACAGCACCGGAGCCGCGATCGCCCTGGTCACCGTCGTCCTGCTGCTCGCCGGTGCCGTGCTCTACCTGCGGCAGATGCTGAGGCTGGGGGAGACCGAATGAACACCCCTGGCAGGCGTACGAGCGGGGCCCGCCGACCGAGCCCCCCTGCCGGGCGTACGAGCGGGGGCCGGCGCCGAGGGCAGCGCCGCCGCTACGACGTCCTCGGGATCCTCGTCGCCGCCGCCATCGGCTTCCCCGTCTACTGGATGGTCCTCACCGCGTTCCGGCCGGCGACCGAGATCCTCAGCCTGCCCCCCGAGTTCTGGCCGAGCCACCCCACCCTGGCCAACTTCGACCGCGCCCTGAGCACCGAGACCTTCTGGGCCAACGTCCGCTCCAGCGCCGTCATCGGCCTGGGCACCGTCCTGGTCTCCCTCCTCGTCGGCACGCTCGCCGCGTTCGCCCTCGCCCGCTTCCGCTTCGCCGGGCGCAAGGCCTTCGTCGTCGTCATCCTCACCGTGCAGATGATCCCGCTCGCCGCCCTCGTCATCCCCGTCTACCTGCTCCTCAACGACGCGGGCATGACCGACAGCCTCGGCGGCGTGATCGTCGTCTACCTCGTCTTCACGCTGCCGTTCACCGTGTGGATGCTGCACGGCTTCATCGCGGCGATCCCCGTCGAGCTCGAAGAGGCGGCGATGGTCGACGGCTGCGGCCGGCTCGGCGCCTTCGTCCGCATCGTCCTGCCCCTGCTCGCCCCCGGGCTCGTCGCCACCTCCGTCTTCGCGATGGTGCAGGCGTGGAACGAGTACGTCCTCGTCTACGTCCTGCTCTTCACCCCCGAGAAGCAGACCCTCAGCATCTGGCTGGTCTCCTTCCAGACCAGCTTCGGAACCGACTACGGCGGCCTGATGGCAGGTGCCACGCTCACCGCCCTGCCCGTCGTCGTGTTCTTCCTGGCCGTCCACCGCAAGATCGCCGCGGGGCTCGCCACCGGCGCCGTCAAGGGCTGAAGGACGCCCGGCCGGCACCGGCACGACCCGCCACGGCAACCGTTCACCACTTTTGAGGAGAGCCCTGTGACGCACGACCGTCTCGACCTCGTCTCCAAGCTCTACCAGCCCTCGGGCTGGCCCCGGATCCTGGAGGCCGCCTCCGGCTCGCCCTCCGGCGCCCCGCTCGTGGTGGACCTCGACCCCACCACCTTCTGCGACCTCGCCTGCCCCGAATGCATCAGCGGAAAGCTCCTCAACCAGGGCCGGTTCACCCCCGAACGGCTCGCCGCCCTCGCCGAGGAGCTCGTCGCCCTCTCCGTACGGGCCGTCGTCCTCATCGGCGGCGGGGAACCCCTCGCCCATCGCGGCACACGCCGGGTCTTACGCATCCTCGGCGAGGCGGGCCTGGCCGTCGGAGTCGTCACCAACGGCACGATGATCAGGCAGAACCTCACCGAGCTCGCGCAGTACGCCTCCTGGGTCCGCGTCTCCGTCGACGCCGGCACCGCCGAGACGTACGGCAGGTTCCGCCCCGACCGCAAGGGCCGCAGCGTCTTCGACAAGGTCATCGGGAACATGCGGCTGCTCGCCGCCGAGAAGAAGGGAGCCCTCGGCTACTCCTTCCTCGTGATGTCGAGGCAGGAACCCGACGGCACCACCGTCACCAACCACCACGAGGTGCTGCGGGCCGCCGAGCTCGCCCACGACATCGGCTGCGACTACTTCGAGACCAAGGCGATGTTCGACGACGACCACCACATCGTGCAGGTCCCCCGCACGATGCTGGACTCCGTCGACCGGCAGCTCGCCGAGGCCGCCCGCCTGGAGAGCGACCGCTTCCAGCTGGTCAACTCCTCCACCCTCACCTCCCTGCGCGGCCACGTCGGGCCCGTCCAGCCCAAGGCGTACGACCGCTGCCGCGTCGCCGAACTCCGCACCCTCATCACCCCCTCCGGGGTGTACGTGTGCGCCTACCACCGGGGCAACCCGCTCGCCCGCATCGGCGACGCCGTCACCGACGACCTCGCCACCATCTGGCAGAAGTCCGACCGGGGGATCGTCGACCCCAGCCGGGACTGCCGGTTCCACTGCGCGCGCCATCGCTCCAACCTGGAACTGGAGCGCATCGCCGAAGGAAACGGCGAGCCCCCGCTCACCGAGGACTACGACCCCTTCCTCTGACCTCCCGCCACCGGCACCGGCTCCCCTCGCCCGCCCGGCGCCGCCGCCGTGGGAATGACCCTGGCCGCCGGATGGGAGACGCCCAGGTCCCGAGAGAGCCGCGCCACCGTCGCCGTCACCTCCGCCGTCGGGCAGACGCCGACCAGCGCACCGCCTCCGCCGGCCCCGCTGAGCTTCAGCGGCAGACCGGCGGAGCGCAGCGCGGCCTCCCGCAGCTCCTCCAGGAGCGGCGTCGACATCCGCTGGTGGTCCCGCATCGCCGCGTGCGCGTCGGACATCGCCGCCCCGAGCGCCGCCAGGTCCCGGCCCCGCAGCGCCTCCCACACCCGCCCCGAGGCCTCGTCGGCCGCGGCCCGGTAGGCGGCGAGCGCCGGGTCCCCGGCCGCGAGCTGCGCCCGCACGTCCCGGATGTGGTGTCCGGTGTCCTTGCGCGTACCGGAATCCACCACGATCACCCGCCACTCCTCGGGGAACTCGAGCCGGTCGCGCACCACGGGCAGCCCCTGTTCCCGGCCGTCGAGGAGCAGCGCCCCTCCCTCCACCACCGCCAGATGGTCCATGCCGCCGCCGTGGAACACGGCGAACTCGAACTCGTACGCCCACCGTGTCAGCGTGGCGTCGGAGACGCGCCGCCCACGGACCGAGGCGTCCGCGAACGCCCGGAACAGCGCCACGATCCGCGCCGTCGACGACGACAGACCGCTCGCCGCCGGGGCCTCGCTGTGCACCGTGACGGCCGGCGGGCGGGCGGCCAGGCCGGGCAGCCGCCCGCGCAGGAACGCCCACACCTCCTGGCCCCAGCCGCCTTCCTCGGGAGCGGTTCCCGTGCCGACCTCCACGGTCGTCATCAGGCCGAGCGCCAGGCTCACCGAGCGGCCCCCGCCGAGCCAGTCCAGGTCCTCGCCGGACAGACAGGCCCGGCAGGGCACCACCGCGCGTATCGGATCCATGGAATTCACCTTGCCTGGAACCTTCCCTCCGTCAGGAACCTCTCGAACAGGGACAGCACCACCGCCGTCGGCGGGTGCAGCGGCTCGGGCGGCGCGTCGAGCGGCAGGAACCGCGCCTGCCGCACCTCGTCCGCACCCGGGGCGAGCGTGCCGGACCAGCGGCGGGCGACGAAGCACAGCGCGAAGCAGTGCGTCACGTCCCCGTTCGGGTACGTCACGGTGTGCAGCCCCGGATCGGACAGCGACGCGAACGCCTCCAGGTCCTCCCGCGACACCCGCAGCCCGGTCTCCTCCAGGAGCTCCCGCACGGCGGCGTCGGCGAAGTCGCCGTCCTCCTCGCAGGACCCGGCCGGAAGCTCCCACACGCCCGTGTCCACACGCTGCTGGAAGAGCCCGCGGCCCTCCCCGTCGAGCAGCAGCACCTGCGCCCCGGGCACGAGGAGCTTGCGGGAGCCGACCCGCTGCCGCAACGACCAGATGTAGGAACCCGCGTAACCCATCGCGTACGTCTCGCTCTCGCCGCCGTGACCCGGCCCCGCGGGGCCCTGGAGCCGCAGCGTGTCACGCGCCCGGCGTCTCCTCGGTGAGCCAGCGCGGCATGGCGTCCGGCGTGGCGAGCAGCCACCGCACGTACCGCTCGACGCCCTCCTCGACCGGGATGCGGGCCTGCCAGCGCAACAGGTCGCGGGAGCGCTCGGTGGAGGCGTACCCCCCGAGCGGGTCGCCCTCGGGGCGGGGGGTGACGATCCGCCGCGCGCCCGGGAAGTACGGGGCGATCAGATCGGCCACCTCGCGCACCGACGTCGGCCGGCCGGTGCCGATGTTGACCGTCTGCTCGGCCATCTGCTCCTCCGTCAGCGCGAGCGCGGTCGCCTCGGCGATGTCGTCGACGTGGACCAGGTCGCGGACCTGGACCCCGCCGCCGTTGAGCCGCATCGGTCGGCCGATGCGGGCCTGGAGCGAGAGCCAGGGCACCATCCACGAGTGGCTGCCCGGCTTGGGGATCTGCGGCTCGCCGTACACGGAGAAGTAGCGCACCACCGCGTACTCCGTCCCGCTGGACGCGCCGAGCATCAGCCGGGTCTGGTGCTCCGCCCACAGCTTGCAGTTGGCGTACACGGACATCGGGAAGAGCGGCTGGTCCTCGTGGAAGACCTGCGGTCCCTCGACGTCGGGCAGCCCGTCCCCGTACACGGAGGCGGAGGAGACGAGCACGAGCCGCCGGACCGGGAACCGGGCCGTCTGTTCCAGGACGACCTGGGTGCCCTCGACGTTGGCGCGGAACGCGATGTCGGGGCGCCGGGTGCAGGCGGCGACGTCCGCGTACGCGGCGGCGTGGACCACGAAGTCCGCGTCGCGGACCAGCGCCCCGACGGTGTCCCGGTCGCGGACGTCGCCGACGACGAGCCGGGCGCCGCTGCGGGCCACCCCGAAGGTCTCGTGACCGGACTCGGGATAGGCGTCCATCCGGTCGAGGACGGTGACGACCGCACCCGCGTCCTGCAGCAGTGCGACCAGCCTGCTGCCGACGAGGCCGCCGCCACCGGTCACGACGACGCGCGCGTCGCGGAGCTTGTCGAGGCGCGAGCGGACGGTCTCCTCGGCCGTCTTGCCGGCGGCGGCGCGGGCGGTCGAGTGGGGTAACACGGGCATGGAAGCCTCTTTCCGCTGTCGGGGGAGAGACACGCGCTTCGTGACGGGCCCCGGCGTGCCGGTCTCAGCATTCCCGGGCCCCTCGCCCGCCTGCCAGAGGGCCATTTCGGCACCCTTGCGGGCCCCCGGTACCGCCCGTACTGTCCGGAACCGGCTGGCGGACACGGGTTTCACGGAGGCCCGGCGCGGTCCGGGCCGAACCGGAGCGAGGAGGACGTATGGCGCGTCAACGGCTCAGCGCGGTGGTCATGACCCATCCCAGACGCCGTGAGGCGGCCGAGAAGCTGGCCCTGAGCGCCCCGTCCGGCCGTCTGCGGGTCGTCATGGATCCCGATCCCACCGGCACCCCGTCGGTGCTGCGCACCGCGCTCGCCGCGTGGTCGGCCGTCGAGGACGGGGCCACGCATCAACTGGTGATCCAGGACGACATGGTGTTGTCCGAATCCTTCTTCGACCGGGTCCGCTCCGCCGTCGAGGCGCGGCCCGACGCCGCACTGGCCCTGTTCGCCCTCTGGGACTCCAGGAACGGCGCCGCCGTCCGCATGGGCGCCATGGCCGGCGCCCGCTGGGTCGGTGCCGTCAACGAGTACTTCCCGTGCGTGGCGATCGTGCTGCCCAGGCGGCACGCGGAGGGCTTCGCGGCCTACGGCAGGCAGCGGCTCGGCGGCTGGCCCGACGACATCCTGATGCACCGCTACCTGCGCGACCAGGACGTGCCCCGCTTCGTCGCCGTACCCAATCTCACCGAGCACGAGGACCGCGGATCGATCTCCGGGAACGCCTTCCGCGGGCCGCGCCGCTCGGTCTGCTTCCTGCCCAAGGACGAATCGGGCCAGGAGGACCGGATCCTCACCGGCCTGACCGTGCTGCCGTTCTTCAAGTACGGCGTCGCGCAGTGCGCCGTCCGGATCCCCGGCCCCGGCCCGGAGCGGTGGCTGCACCTGGACACCGAGCAGTACCTCGAAGGCGCCGGACTGCCGGCCTCGTCACTCCGCCCGCCCGGTGCGGGAACGGCCGAGGCGGACGTGAAGGGGACCTGGCTGACGGCCCTTGCCATGGGCTTCGAGGCGGCCCGCAGCGGGATTGCCGCACCGGCCACGGAGGCGTACGAGGAGGCCCTGGCGACGATCGGCCCCGGCGGCATCAGCAACAACGCCACCGAGGAACACATCGCCCGACGCCGCGAGCCACTCGCCGAGGTGGCGGGACGGGCACTCGAAGCCGGCCGGGAGGCCGCCGCCGAGCTTCGCCCCCGTCCGCGCAGGAGGAGCGGCCTCGTGTGGCAGGGCGCCGCGAACCCGCTCGGCGAGCATCTCGCGCGCAGACTGGCCGACCGACGGGTGCGAGCGGACGCCGTGATCGACCTCACCCGTCTCCGGTCGGTGCGACCGCACCTGACGGTCCATCCGCACGGCGACCCGCACCCGTACACGCTGAGCCTCGGCGAGGTCTACGGTCCCGGCTGCTCGCCCCGCACCCCGATCGGCCGCATGGTGTGGGACGCGCTGCGCAGCCGGCCCGTCACCGTCGAGGGCGACCCGGACGCCGAGGTGCACGTCGTGTACGTCCACGACCTCGCCGACGCGATCGCCGCGGTGCTGCGCACCCGCCCGGAGGGCCGCGCGCTCACGGTCGCGCCGCGGGAACCGTGCACGGCGGGCGAACTCGCCCAGTCCGTGCACGAGTCCGTGCGCCCCGTCCCCATCCGGACGGCACCCCAGGCCGAACCGGGCTGGCACACCCCGCCCGACCACGCGCGGCCCGCCGCCTGGACACCCGCGACGAGCCGGGCACGCGGACTGCACGCCTTCGCCCAGTGGCTCGCGTACGAGGGAATCCTGCTCGAACCGAACTGATCACACGCCGCGACGGGCGGCGGCGTACCGGGCGGGGCTCAGTAGCGCAGGAGCCCCGCGTCGATCCGCTCCCACGCGGCCCGCAGTTCGGCGAGCCGCGCCTGCTCGAACGGCGCCCGGTCCGCCTGCTCGCGGGAGTCCGCGGACAGGTGGAAGAGCTGGTCGCGACCGGACTTGCCCCGGTAGTACTTCCAGTCGCCGCGGCGCAGCGCCCGCTCGCCCCGCACCCGCCAGAACAGGTCCCGCTCCGGCACCTCGGCGCCGCGCAGCAGATGCCCGGCGAGGCTGGTGCCGTCGAGGGGGTACGCGGGGTGGGGGCGGGCGCCGGCCAGCTCGAGCAGGGTCGCCGTCCAGTCGGGCGTGAACACCGGCAGGTCGCTGACCTGGCCGCCGTCGATCCGGGCGGGCCAGCGCAGGATCGAGGGGACGCGGATGCCGCCCTCCTGGAGCGAGCCCTTGTTCCCGGCGAGCGGCCAGTTGTACGAGAAGCGCTCGCCGCCGTTGTCGCTGGCGAAGAAGACGAGGGTGTCCTGCTCCTGGCCGGAGCGCTTCAGCGCCGCGAGGACCTGCCCGATCGAGCGGTCGAGATCCTCGACCATCTCCTTGTACTTCTCGACCGAGCCGCCGTCCTGGTGCCAGAGGGCGGAGCGGTCGCCGGCCTTGATGCGGCGGACGATCTCGGCGCTCTCCTCAGTGTCGCCGTCGGCGATCCAGGGCCAGTGCGGGGTGGTGAAGTTGAGGTTGAGCAGCCAGGGCCTGTCGTGGTCGCGGCCGACGTACTCGCTCGCCCGCTCGGTGATGATCCGGGTGTAGTAGCGGAGGTCCTTGTACTCGGCGTCGCCCTCGTAGAGGTCGTACTCGCCGCCCAGACCGAGCTTGGAGTAGTACTCCAGGGCGCCGCCGAAGTTGCCGAAGAACTCGTCCCAGCCGGAGCGGGTGGGGGAGTAGTCGGGCAGGTAGCCGCAGTGCCACTTGCCGATGAGGGCGGTGGCGTAGCCGGAGTCCCGGAGCAGCGAGGCGAGCGTGGGATGGGTGGGCTCCAGGCCGGCGGACCTGTCGGCGATAGGCTCGGCGAGCCCGCCCTTCGTACGGCCCGGGTAGCGGCCCGTGTAGAGGCTGAAGCGGGTGGGGGAGCAGGTCGCGGAGCCGGAGTAGGCGTCGGTGAAGCGGATGCCCTGCCGGGCGAGGCGGTCCAGGTGCGGGGTGCGGATGTGCGGGGAGCCGTAGGAGGAGAGGTCGGCCCAGCCGAGGTCGTCGCCCAGGATGAAGAGGATGTTGGGCCGGCGGGAGTGGCGGCGCGGCTGCGCGGCGCGGAACGGACGCTCCTGCGGGTCGGTCACGGGGGCCGCCTGAGCGGTGGCCGCTTGCGCGGCGGTCGCGGTGGCGCCGAGCGCGGCCGCGGCGGCGGCACCGGCGGCGACCCCTCCGAGGGCGCGGCGGGACAGGGGCGTGGACATACGGGTCTCCAGAAAGGGCGTGCGGACGTGCGGGCATGCCTCCGGGGCCCGGTGGGCGGGGGACGGCGCCGCGGGCGGGGTGTGCGGAGGAAGTGGGGGTGCGGCCGGGTGAGCGGAAGAGGGCCGTCAGGAGCAGCGACAGACAGCGCTCGCGACACGGACGAGGTCCACGTGCCGGCGCTGGACGAGGGTGACCGAGCGGTCACGCGGGGGCTGCATGGGGCAGGAGTCTGGTGGAGCCGGGCAGGGGCGTCAACGGCGTTCTGGCAGGTCGACGCGCGTAGTTCGCATGATCGAAACGGTGCGTACGTGTTCGGGCCGGGCGTCGGGGTCAGGCGTCCAGCGCCGCGTCCAGGGTCAGCGCGGCCGTGATGAGCGCGAGGTGGGTGAAGGCCTGCGGGAAGTTGCCGAGCTGTTCGCCGGTCGGGCCGATCTCCTCGGAGAAAAGCCCGACGTGGTTGGCGTAGGTGAGCATCTTGTCGAAGGCGTACCGCGCCTGTTCGAGGCGGCCGGCCCGCGCGAGCGCGTCCACGTACAGGAAACTGCACAGCGAGAACGTGCCTTCGGAGCCGCGCAGGCCGTCGGGGGACGCGGCCGGGTCGTAGCGGTAGACCAGGCTGTCGGAGACGAGTTCGGCGTCCATCGCGTCGAGGGTGGACAGCCAGCGCGGATCGCGCGGCGCGATGAAGCGGGTGATCGGCATCATCAGGAGGGAGGCGTCCAGTACGTCGCTGCCGTAGTGCTGGACGAAGGCCTGCCGCTCGGCGGACCAGCCGTGTTCCATCACCTGGTGCAGCACGGCGTCGCGGGCCGCGGTCCAGCGGGGCAGGTCGGCGGGGCGGCCGAACTCGCGGGCCATCCGCACCGCGCGGTCGAAGGCGACCCAGCACATCAGACGGCTGTAGGTGAAGTCCTTGCGGCCGCCGCGGGTCTCCCAGATCCCCTCGTCGGGGCGGTCCCAGTGCTCGCACAGCCAGTCCACCGTGGCGGCGAAGCGCATCCAGCCGTCGTAGCCGGCCTGCTGCGTCAGCTCGCCGGCATGCGCGAAGGCGTAGACGGCCTCGCCGTAGATGTCCAGCTGGAGCTGGTCGGCGGCGCCGTTTCCGGCCCGGACCGGGGCCGAGCCGCGCCAGCCCTCCAGATGGTCCAGCATCTCCTCCCGCAGGTGCGGGTCGCCGTCCACCCGGTACATGATCTGCAGCGGTTCGCCGCTGACCGTGCCCCCCGCCTGCCACCGGGCGCCGAGCCAGCGGCGGAAGGCGTCCGCCTCCTCGGCGAAGCCCAGGTCGACCATCGCGCGCACGGACAGGGAGGCGTCCCGGACCCAGGTGTAGCGGTAGTCCCAGTTGCGTTCCCCGCCGACCTGCTCGGGCAGACCCATGGTGGCGGCGGCCACCGGCGCGCCGGACGGGGCGTACGTGAGCAGCTTGAGCGTGATCGCCGAGCGGTTGACCTGCTGCTGCCAGCGGCCGCGGTAGCGGCAGCGGCCGATCCAGTCGTGCCAGAAGAAGCGGACCGCGTCGAAAGCGGCCTGCAGGCTCGTCGCGTCGGCCGGCTCGGGAGGCTCGGCGCCCGGCGCGTCCAGGGTGAGTACGGCCGCGGCGCGCTGACCGGAGGTCAGTTCCACTTCGGCGCGGGCGTCCTGGCCGTCGCGCTCCAGCGGGACGCCGCCGAGCACCTGGAGGTGCGCGGTGGCCGACGCGCCGGCGAAACGCGCGCTCGCGCCGTCGAGGAGCAGCTCGTGCGGCTCCCGGCCGTAGTCGAAGCGCGGCCGGCACTCGACCTTGAAGCGGACGGTGCCGCGGACCACGCGCATCACCCGGACCAGGGTGTGCCGGTCGGTGGGGACGGTCGGGTCGGCGGGCAGGGGCATGAAGTCGCCCACCTCGCCGACCCCGTCGGGAGTGTGGAAGCGGGTCAGGAGTACCGCGCTGTCGGCCAGGTACAGCTGACGCACCGTCGTGCCCGGCGTGTCCACGGTGATCGAGAAGTGCCCGCCGCGCTCGTGGTCGAGGAGCCGGCCGAAGACGCTCGGCGAGTCGAAGCGGGGCGAGCAGAACCAGTCCACGACACCCTCGGCGGACACCAGCGCACACGTCTGCAGATCTCCGACGAGACCGTGGTCGGCGATCGGCGGGTAGTGATGCATGGGCGGCGTCCTCGTGGGCTGGGGCCTGTCTGACGGTCCTCCGCTCCACCCTCGGGCCGTAGGGCGTCCGGGGCCACCGGGGCTGGGCCGAACGCCGGAGGCCCGCCGGGCCGGGGACACCGCGATGTCTACGCGGTCTTGACCGCTCCGCCGTCGATCAGGTGGTCGGTTCCGGTGGTCGCGGAGGCGAGCGGCGAGGCGAGGTAGGTGACCAGGGACGCGACCTCGTCGGCCTCGATCAGCCGGTCGATGAGCATGCCCGTCGCCGTGGGCAGCCCGGCCAGGAGGTCGGCGTGCGGGACGCCCAGGGCCTTGGCGAGCTCGGCGCCGTAGCCGGTCGGGCTCTCCCACAGGTCGGTGCGGACCGGGCCCGGCGAGACCGTGTTCACCCGCACGCCCCGCGGGCCGACCTCCTCCGCCAGCGCCTTGCCGAACGCCGTGAGCGCGGCCTTGGCGGTGGTGTAGGCGATGGGGCCGCCGTGCGGGACGCGGGCGCCGATCGACGACACGTTGACGATCGCGCCGCGCGCGGTCAGCAGGGCGGGCAGGGCGGCGCGGGTGACGCGGACGGTGGCGAGGAGGTTCAGGTCCATGACCTGCGCCCACTGCTCGTCGGTGACGTCGGCGAATCCGCCGTTCAGGCCGCCGTCGCCGCCGCCGACGTTGTTGACCAGGATGTCGATGCCGCCCAGCTCGGCCGCGGCCTCCGTGACCAGCCGCCCGGCCGCGGCGGGGGAGGAGAGGTCCACGGTCACCGGTATCGCGCCGGCCGCCTCAAGCTCCGGGGCGGAGGTACGGGAGGCGGCGACGACGAGCACGCCTTCGGCGATAAGGGAGCGGGCGACGGCCAGTCCGATACCCCGGCTGGCACCTGTGACGAGAGCGGTCTTGCCGTTCAACTGCAGGTCCATGTGTTCCTCCGCGAAACGAGGCGCGTCATTTCCGATGCGAGGAATCTAGAACATGCATCACAAGTGTTGCAAGTTATGGGGGAGTTGCCGCGCCGTCGTAACCTCATGAGGTGATCGCCCCACCGGAAGGACCCGCCCCCATGGCGCTGCCCCCCTCCACGAAGCCGCTGCGCGCCGACACCGAGCGGACCGTGCGCGCGATCCTCGAAGCCGCCGAGCGGGTGCTGTCCGCGAACCCGGCGGCCACGATGGAGCAGATCGCCGAGGCCGCCGGGGTCGCGCGGACCACCGTGCACCGGCGGTTCGCCTCACGGGAGGCGCTCATCGGCGCACTGTCCGCGTGGGCGGCGCAGCGGTTCCACGAAGCCGTCGAAGCCGCCCGGCCCGAGACCACCCCGCCCGACGTCGCGCTCTACCAGGTCACCGCGAACGTGCTCCGGGTGAAGATCGGCTGGGGCTTCGCCATGGGCGCCCTGCCCACCGACGCCCCCGAGGTCGCGAGCGTGCACGCCGACGTCCTGGCCCGGTGCGAGCGGCTCTTCGCCCGCCTCCGCGACACCGGCGTGCTCCCGCCCGACGCCGATCTGGACTGGGCGCGCCGCGTCTACTACGCCCTCATCCACGAAGCCGCCACCCACGCCCCGGACACCGACGCCGCCATGGACGCCCTCGCCACCCGCGTCGTCGACACCCTGCTGCACGGCATCGGCACGCGGACCACGACCTGACCGCTTCTTCAGCCGTTGCTCACGGCGTCGGGAAGTGGGGCAGGACGTCCTCGGCGAGCTCCCGCAGCACCTCCTCCACAGGACGGTCGTTCGGCCGGAGGTTGAAGGAGACATGGGCGACGCCCAGCGCGGCCGTCTGCTCCAGGTGGTCGCGCAGCGCCTTGCTGCCCGTGCTCAGGCCCAGCCGGATGGGACGCGGCGCGGCGTCCGGATCCTCCCGGAGGTCGAGGACCATCGGCGTGAGGTACGGCTTGCCGCCGTCCCCCGTGAGCTCCCGCCACGCGCGCGTCCGCAGTCGCAGCGCGCCCAGGTCGCGCGGGTAGTTGAGGGAGGCGTCGGCGTGCTCGGCGATCCACGCGGGCCTCTGCTGCGCACCGCCCGCGACGGCGACGGGAATCCCGGCCGCGTGGACGGGCTTGGGCAGGACCTCCAGCTGACGGTCGGCACCGAGCCCGGCCCCGGGCAGTTCCAGCGGGCCGGTGCGCCAGGCCGCGCGCAGCGTCTCGACACCCTCGCGGAACGCCGTACCTCGCGCCTCGAAGTCCCGCCCGAACAGCGGGTACTCGACGGGCCGGTCGCCGCTCGCGAGGCCGAGCAGCATGCGGCCGCCCGACAGGACGTCGACGGTGGCCGCGGCCTTGGCGACGAGCAGGGGGTCGCGCAGGGGCAGCACGATCGCGGCGGTGCCGAGGACGGCGTTCTCCGTGACGGCCGCCAGGTGGCCGAGGTGCGTGAAGGTCTCGAAGACCGACCCGGCGTCGCCGAACCGGACGGGGTCGTACAGAGGCACGTCCCGCAGCCACAGGGCGGCGAAGCCGAGCCGGTCGGCGAGTCGCGCGAGCCGCGTGTGCTCGGTGAGGTCGGGGACGCCGAACGGTCGGCCGGCCTCGCGGTCGGCGCGTACCCGGGACTGGCCCCAGTCGTTGTCGAGGGGCAGTTCGAGGCCGAGGGTGAGCCGCCCGTCGCCGGGGGCCAGGCGGGCGAGGGTGGGGTGGAGGGATGCCACGACGTCTTGTCCTTCCGGGCGGACGACGGGAGCCCCGTCCCGGCGGCCGGATGGCCTGCCGGGGACGGAGCTCACACGGGAATGGGGTCAGTTCAGTTCGTCGGGGTGCGGGCCGGTCCGCAGGTCGCGGTCGAGCGAGGCCACGGCCCGCATCTCCTCGTCCGTGAGGGCGAAGTCGAAGACCTCGAAGTTCTCGCGGATCCGGGCGGGGGTGACGGACTTGGGGATGACGACGTTGCCCAGCTGCAGGTGCCAGCGGATGACGACCTGCGCGGGGGACTTGCCGTACCGGGCGGCGATGGCCGCGATGGCGGGGTCGCCGAGGACGGCGCCCTGGGCGAGCGGGCTCCACGCCTCGGTGGCGATGCCGTGCTCGGCGTGGAAGGCGCGCAGCTCGCCCTGCTGCAGGCCGGGGTGCAGCTCGACCTGGTTGACCGCCGGGATCAGCTCCGTACCGTCCATGAGCCGGCGGAGGTGTCCGGGCTGGAAGTTCGAGACGCCGGCGGCGCGGATGCGCCCTTCCTCGGCGAGACGCTCCAGGGCGCGCCAGGAGTCCCGGTACAGGTCGCGGGCGGGCGCCGGCCAGTGGATCAGATAGAGGTCGACGTGGTCGAGGCCGAGCTTGGCGAGGCCGGCGTCGAAGGCGCGCAGGGTGGCGTCGTACCCCTGGTCGGCGTTCCACAGCTTGGTGGTGACGAACAGCTCCTCGCGGGGCAGCCCCGAGGCGGCCAGCGCACGGCCGACGCCCGTCTCGTTGCCGTAGATGGCGGCGGTGTCGATGCTGCGGTAGCCGGTCTCCAGGGCGGCGGTGACGGCGGCGGTGGTCTCGTCGTCGGGGACCTGGAAGACGCCGAAGCCGAGCTGGGGGATCTCGACGCCGTTGTTCAGCTTGACGGTGGGGATGGCGGAGGGGGCCATGGTGTGCGGTTGCTCCTTCACTTGGTGCGTGCGGTGAGGGTGTAGCGGACGGTCTGGGCGCTGATGAGCCCGTCGCGGAAGACGAAGGTGTCGACGCCGTCGGTCACCTGGTGGGTGGCGCCGGTGGCCGTCCACTCCAGGAAGAGGACGTCGCCCGCGAACTGCGGAGTGAGCTGCCAGTCGGCGTCGGGCAGGTCGGTCAGGAGCCGGCCGATGCCCTCCTTCACGCCCTCGCGTCCGGTCAGGACGCCGTCGGGGGTGATGAAGACCGCGTCCTCCGTGTAGTTCCGGCTGATCAGGTCGAGGTCGCCGGAGCCGAGGCGGTTGCCGTGGTCGGCGAAGACCTCCTGGGGCGCACGGGCGCTGATGTCGGTCATCGGGAGAGCTCCTCGAGCGCGGTGGCGGCGAAGCCGTGGTCCTGCTCGGGCGCGCCGCCGCCCACGCCGATGGCGCCGATCAGCCGGCCGTCGCGGTGGACCGGGATGCCGCCGGCGATGAACAGCAGCGGCCGGTCGAGCGCGGTGGGCAGAGAGTGGAACGGGCCGTCGGGCTTGACGAGGTCGACCAGGTCGGCGGTCGGGGCGTCGAGCTGGAGCGCGGTGTACGCCTTGCGGGTGCTGGTCTCGCCCGAGATCAGGACCGCGCGGTCGTCCCGGCGGAAGGCCAGCAGGTGCCCGCCCGCGTCCAGGACGGTGACGCTGACGGTGGCCCCGGCGGCCTCGGCGGCGCGGCGGGCGGCGGAGATCAGGGTCTCGGCGTCGGTGGTGCTCAGCGGGGTGACGGCGGCGGTGCTCATGGCGCTTCTCCTTGAAGTGATGGGGAGGGGGAGTGGGGGTTCAGTGGTGTACGGGGGCCGGGACCGGAGCGCCGGCGGTGGACGCCTCGACCGCGGGGATACGGCGCTCCAGGGTCGCGGACCAGAAGGCGAGGCCCAGGGCGGCGGCGGCGAGGACGGCGCCGACCCAGTTCGGGGCGGTGTAGCCGAGGCCGGCGGCGATGACGAGGCCGCCGAGCCAGGCGGCGAGCGCGTTGCCGAGGTTGAAGGCGCCGATGTTGACGGCGGACGCCAGGGTCGGTGCGCCGTGGGCCTGGTCGAGGACGCGCTTCTGCAGCGGGGGCACCGTGGCGAAGCCGAGCGCTCCGACGAGGAGGATGGCGATCGCGGCGAGGATCTTGTTGTGGGCGGCCACGGTGAACAGGGCGAGGACGACCGCGAGACCGCCGAGGGCCGCGTACAGCATGGGCATCAGTGCGCGGTCGGCGAACCGGCCGCCGAGCAGGTTGCCCAGGAACATGCCGACGCCGAAGAGAACCAGGAGCCAGGTGACGGCGCCCTCGGAGTAGCCCGCGACCTCGGTCATCATCGGCGCGATGTAGGTGATCGCGGCGAAGACGCCGCCGAAGCCGAGCACGGTCATGGCCATGGCGAGCAGGACCTGCGGGTTCCGGAAGGCGGACAGCTCGCCACGCAGGCGGGTGCCTTCGGGGCGGGGCATGGCGGGCACGAGCTTGGCGATGCCGAGGAGCCCGACCACACCGAGCGCGGAGACGATGGCGAAGGTGATGCGCCATCCGACCGTCTGCCCGATGAAGGTGCCGAGCGGAACGCCGACGATGTTGGCGACGGTCAGACCGGTGAACATGGTGGCGATGGCGCCGGCCTTCTTGTCCGGCGCGACCAGCTCGGCGGCCACGACCGACCCGATGCCGAAGAACGAGCCGTGGGCGAGCGAGGCGACGATGCGGCCGGTCAGCATCAGCCCGAAGTTCGGGGCGACGGCGGAGAGCAGGTTGCCGAGCACGAACAGGCCCATCAGCAGCATGAGCATGCGCTTGCGGCTCACCTTGTTGCCGAGGACGGTCAGCAGGGGCGCGCCGATGACGACGCCGAGGGCGTAGCCGGTGACCAGCAGGCCGGCGGTGGGGATGGTGACGCCGTACTCGGCGGCGATGTCGGGCAGCAGGCCCATGATGACGAATTCCGTCGTGCCGATGCCGAAGGCGCCGACAGCCAGGGCGAGGAGTGCGAGCGGCATGGCTCAACCCTTCCGTAATTGCTTGAGCGAGCTCTTTGCGTGCCTTCACAATAGTTGCGTACGCGCCATATCTGCAAACGCGGATAGTCCGTGCGCTCGGGATGGAGGTGGCCGCAGGTGAAGTCGGTCAGGGGTGACGCGGGCTGCTCGGCACTACCGAGGGCGGAGGGTGTGGTCGTCTGTGCCCTCGCTGTGTGCCGGCCAGTGCTGGGGTATCAGCGCGCTGCGCCGCACTGCTTCCTGCGTGCGCACGTGCTGACCCCGGTCGATCTCGACTTCCATGCCACGAGGGCGGCTTGTTGCGGTCGTCGCTCTCGACGTGCTCGCACGCAGCAGTGGAAGGGCCTCGCCGACCTGCGGTTCTGTCACTTCCCAGGGCTTCGTGATGGCGCCGTTCTGCGCGATCGACTCTTCCCGGTCATCGCTGGTTTTTGAGGATGCTCCGTTGATGGCAGTCCCCTGGAGCGTGTCAGCGGCTACGCACCGCGCCGGAAAGGGGTGAGATCAAGACCCGTTCGGGCGATGCCCTTGCTCGTCGAGCATCACATCAGCAGTTTTTTCGTCGGTTGGTGGTACACGCGCTACACCCAGCTGAGCTGCAAGAAGGTCAACCGTTGTGCCGAACGGTGAGGTGCTGGTCCGTGAATGGACCGGATCTTGGTGCGGCGGGCCGCTCAGCGATCGAGCCCCAGAGGTTCGTGGCACCTCCTCGACACCGCCCCTCGAACGCGATGTGTCGGAGCACGTGGCTATTGAACGCTTCAGCCGTCCGGCCCGGACCTGGGCGAGCGGGCGCAGTGGTGGTCACGCCCGGAGGCAGTGGGCGGCGGCGTGGTGGGACCTCCGGTTCTCGCGGCCGTGACAGAGTCCGTGAGATCTTGAAGCGGCGGGAGAGAGGAGCCTCATGTCGCAGCACCCCCGACCCAGCGATCCGGGGTGGCGCCGTTTGGTACCGGGAGCGCCTGGAATCGCTGCCCTCGCCCGCTACAGGCGCTCCTGGCTGCGCGGCGACCTGCTGGCGGGTGTGACCGTCGTGGCGTATCTCGTGCCGCAGGTCATGGCATACGCGACCGTGGCGGGGCTGCAGCCCATCGCCGGGCTGTGGGCGATTCTGCCCGCACTGGGGCTGTACGCGCTGCTCGGCTCGTCGCGGCTGCTGTCGGTCGGGCCGGAGTCGACGACCGCGTTGATGACCGCGACCGTCGTCGCGCCACTCGCAGCCGGGGACCCTGGGCGGTATGCCGTATTGGCGGCCGCGCTGGCGGTCGCGGTCGGGCTGCTGTGCCTGGTGGCGTGGGCAGCCAGGCTCGGCTTCGTCGCCGATCTCCTCTCGCGGCCGGTCCTGGTCGGCTATCTCGCGGGTGTGGCGCTGATCATGATCGTGGATCAGCTGCCGAAGATGACGGGCGTGAGCACCACCGGGTCAGGCTTCTTTCCGCAACTGGTGTCCTTCGCACAGAGCCTGTCCGAGGCCCAGCCCGCCACCGTCGCCGTCGCTGTCACCGCCCTCGTTCTCCTCTTCGCCCTTCCGCTCGTCCTGCGTGCGGTGCCTGGGCCGCTGGTGGTGGTCGGGCTCGGAACCGTGGCAGTGGCGGCGTTCGGCCTGGACGATCACGGCATCGCCGTGATCGGAGCGGTGCCGGCGGGGCTGCCCCATCCGGCTCTGCCGGACGTCGACGAGCTGTCCCGGCTGATGGTTCCGGCGCTCGGCATCCTCCTCGTGGGCTACACCGATGTGATCCTCACCGCGCGTGCCTTCGCCGCCGGCGACGAGGTCGGGCGCCTGGACGCCAACCAGGAGTTGCTGGCCCTCGGCGCCGCGAACCTCGGCGCGGGCGTCCTGAGCGGGTTCCCGGTGAGCAGTAGTGCCAGCCGCACTGCGCTGGCGGACTCCACCGGCGCGCGAAGCCAGGTGTACTCGCTGACCGCAGGCGTGGCCGTTCTCGCTGTCCTGCTGTTCGTCAGCCCGTTGCTGAGTCTCACCCCGGTCGCCGTGTTGGGCGCCCTCGTCATCTACGCCGCCGTCAAGATGATCGACCTGGCAGGCTTCCGGCGGCTGGCCTCTTTCCGCCGCAGGGAACTCCTGCTGGCCGTCGGCTGCCTGTGCGGCGTGCTGTCCCTGGACATTCTGTACGGGGTGCTGGTGGCGGTCGGTCTGTCGGTGGCCGAACTTCTGACGCGGGTGGCGCGCCCACACGATGCCGTCCAGGGGCTGGTGCCCGGCGTGGCCGGCATGCACGACGTCGACGACTATCCGGAGGCCCGTACGATTCCTGGGCTGGTTGTCTATCGATACGACTCGCCGCTGTTCTTCGCCAACGCGGAGAACTTCCGGCGCCGTGCACTCGCCGCCGTCGCGGAGCAGTCCGGGCCCGTCCACTGGTTCGTGCTCAATGCCGAGGCCAATGTGGAGGTGGACATCACCGCGCTGGACTCCGTCGATGAGCTGCGTCGCGAACTGTCCGGGCGCGGCATCGTGTTCGCGTTGGCGCGTGTGAAGCAGGACCTGCTCGACGATCTCGATGCCTACGGACTGGCCGAGTCGGTCGGTGCCGATCTGATCTTCCCCACACTGCCCACGGCGGTGGCTGCGTACCGGGACTGGTGCCGCGCCCGCGAGGACGGTTCTCCTGAGTAGGAGTAACCGCCGTTCAGCCAGCCACTGCGCAGCGCAGTGGGGCTCGCGGGGCCTTCCTCTGCCAGCCATAGCCGGCAGAACCCGCCTCACTCGGGCCGCAGCTGGCGAACCCGGGCGCTCCATGCGCGCCGACGCCGCTCGTTCTCGTGTACGAGCCTTGCCGGTTTCTGCGAGGAGGTCCGCCGCCCGGTCGAGCAGCCCGGACGCCGAGGAGAGATGGGAAGACGCGTTCCGCTCGGACCCGAAGCCGGCACCGCAGCGCCGTCGGAGAGCAGGTGACTCGGCCCAGCGAATCAAGGGCACGATGCAGCAGCCCTGCGGCCGTGGCCGGCGATTTCTACGACTGCCAGTCATCAACCGCTCGCCGGCCTGGTCCGCGAGGGGCCCCTTATTCGGTGACGCGGACCGCGAGCGCGGGGCGGATGGCGGCCGCGCGGCGTGCCGGGCCGATCGTGGCCAGGAGTGAGGCGGCGAAGGTGGCCGCGGCCAAGCCGCAGATACTGGCCCATTCGACCGGGAAACCTCCTTCGAGGCCCTCGAACGCGGCGCTGTTGCGGTACATCAGCCAGGTGGTGAGCACACCGAGGAGGGATCCGAGGACGATGCCCTCCAGAGTGATGAAGGTGCTCTCCCAGAGGAAGGAGCGTTGGACTGTCCGTGCCCGGAAGCCGAGGGCCCGCAGGATGCCGATGGTGCGCCTGCGTTCGCGTACGGCGCGGACCATGACGACGCCGAGGCCGGTGATGCCGACGCCGAGGCCCAGGGCGAGGAAACCTTGCATGAGGCGGAAGAAGGCGGTGCTGGAGTCGAACTGGCGGCGGATGTCCGACTCGATGGGCGTGGCCACCAGGCTGGCCTTGAGCTGCTCGCCCTGCAGCCGGGTCGCCAGGGCGTCGGGGGAGGTTCCGGGGCTGGTCCGCACCAGTGCGGAGGCGTTCTGCGCCTGGGGGCCGAAGAGCTCGCGCGTGGCCTGTTCTCCCATCACCACGGGGTAGGTGGTCGAACTGGCGCCGGTGCCCGGGTAGAAGACCATCCCGTTGCTGAGCACGCCGGCGAGGATCTTCTGTTCGCTGCGGCCCGTGCGGGGATTCGTCAGGGTGAGGGTGTCGCCGGGGTCGTAGTAGTCGCCGGCGGGGCCGCCGGTGCTGCCGAAGAAGCCGTCGATCACGACGTAGCGGGGGTCGGAGGCGAGGGCGTGCCAGACCGCGGCGTCGTTCGTCAGGCCGGGCAGCCGCTCCCGGAACGTGATGCCGCTGATCGCCCCGTCGGGCACGCCGACGACGGCGGTGTCCAGCGGCCGGGGGCCGCGGTGTCCCGGATCGGTGGCCCGCGCCGAGGCGTTGAGCAGCGGGGTGACGGCGGCGACGCCGGCTGCCGAAGGGCCGCGCGTGAGATCGGCGACGAGTCGGTCGCCGGCGACCTGCGGGTTGTAGTCCAGTCGCAGGGAGTATCCGGCCGTGGCGTCGGCGACGACTCCGTCGACGCCGGCGCGGAGGATGCCCGAGATCTCCGTCAGGAGGACGAGGACGAACACGATCAGGGTGTACATCACCAGTGTCGCGCCGGTCCGGAACCTCTTGGCCAAGGGGTACGCGACGGC
The DNA here is from genome assembly GCF_042889835.1 of Streptomyces sp. NPDC002463. Taxonomy (NCBI): domain Bacteria; kingdom Bacillati; phylum Actinomycetota; class Actinomycetes; order Kitasatosporales; family Streptomycetaceae; genus Streptomyces; species Streptomyces sp. NPDC002463. The sequence continues at coordinate 37,025 of NZ_JBIARL010000025.1, read as the reverse complement.
GAGCCGCGCCGCCAGGCCGCCCTCCGTCGGGCGCTGGAGGAATCGCCGCACGGGCCGCAGCAGTGCTTTCTGGTTGTCGCTGACGAGCACCACGGCGGAGAAGGCGGCCAGGGCGCCCTGGATGACGTACACGGACATGGAAGGAGTGTCGAAGATCCGGGGGCGGATGACGGGTGCCAGGAGCGTCCACGCGAGTACGGCTCCCGCGACCAGGGTGGTGACCGTGTGGCGGGGGAGGACGCGCAGTAGTGCCGGAGTCGCGAAGGCGAGGGCGAGCGCCGGCATGAGGTACGTGGCGTCGGGCTGGCTGCGTGCGACGGCCGGGACGGCCACGAACGCGCACAGGACGGCGAGGGTGGTGGAGACCAGGAGCAGACGGCGGCGCGGTCGCTGTCCGGGTGTCGCCGGGAGGTCGCGGATCGCGGCGATGATGTTGAACCTGCTGATGCGCACGCTGGTCGCCAGGATCGCGGCGAAGGCGATGAGCAGGCCCATGGCCAGTCCGTTGAGGATGCTGGTGGGGGTGACGGCGAACACGATGCGGATGCTGCTTCCGCCGACCGACCAGCCCTGGAAGATCTGCGCGGCCACCACGGCGACGCCCCAGCCGACGGCGACCCCGATGGCCACGCCCGGCAGCGCGGACAGCAACGCGTAGGTGGCCCCTTCGAGGGTGAAGGACCCGACGAGGCGGGAGCGCTTCATCCCCACCGCCCGCACCATGCCCATCTGGGACTTCCGCTCCTCGCCGAGCATCACGAAGATGTTCACCAGCAGCAGGGCGCCGGCGATGATGCTGAAGCTGCCGATCATGAGGAACAGGGCTCCGAGCGCGTCACCGGCCTGCTTCGCGTCCCGCAGGACCGTGTGCTTCGGCGTGTCGATCGACGTCTGGCCGGCGAGCGGGCCCAGGGTCGTGCGGATGTCCGCGGTCACCCGGTCGGTGAGGGCGTCGCCGCTCTCGACGCCGCCTCGATTGGACACGAAGGTGACCGAGCGAGGCTCCGCGCCGGCGGCCCGGGCGGCGGAGTCCAGAGCCCCGGGCGCCAGGAACACGTCGCGGTTCAACCTGCCGCCCAGGCCCACACCGGCAAGTCCCTGCTCCGGCACCACACGCTCGACCCGGTAGCTCCGGGGTGCTCCGAACAGATACAGCGTGACGGGATCCCCGGCTCCGACGTTCAGGGACCGGGCCAGTGGTTCGTTGACCACGACCTGGCCGGGCTTCGGGTTCGCGCCGCCGAGACCGGAGTCGCCGCCCGGTGCGCCGAAGCGCGCTGCCTCGGCGAAGTCCATCTGCCAGGCGAGGACGCGCGGTTCGGCGGCCTTGTGGCCGTCGGCGGTACTGACGGCCGATGCCTGGGTGGCCGTGGCGTCGAGTACTCCGTCGACGTCGGGATCGCCCGCCAGGGCGGCCAGCCGCTCGGTGACGGCTCGCCCGGTCGGTCCGGGGGGCGCGACGACGCGCTCGTCCACCGGTCCCAGGGTCCGGTAGGCCTCCTGCCGTACCGAGAAGTTCAGCGTGTCGCCGACGACCAGGGCCCCGATGACGATGGCCGTGCCGAGCATCGACCCGCCGATCACCAGCGCGGCCTCGGTCCGCCGGCGGGCGACCTGCCGGAAGGCCAGCCGTCGTGACACCGGCTGTCGTACGGCGACCAGTACCAGGGCCGCGAGCGAGAGCGCCAGGAGGGCGAGCAGCGGGACGAGGAGGTTCGGGTACATGGTCAGCCCAGAGGGACGTCGCGGATCGCGGACGGGGCGGGGACGGCCTGGCGGACGTCGTCGACCAGCTGCCCGTCGCGCATTCGGATCAGGCGGGGGACGCGCGCGCCGATGGCGCTGTCATGGGTGACCAGGACGATCGTCTGGCCCTCGTCCAGGTTGAGCTCGCACAGCAGGTCCATGACCTGGTCGGCCATCGCGCTGTCGAGGTTACCGGTGGGTTCGTCCGCCCACACGATGGCCGGGCGGCCGGCCAGGGCGCGGGCGATGGTCACCCGCTGCTGTTCACCGCCGGACAGCTCGCTCGGCCTGTGCTCGACGCGGTGGCCGAGACCCACCCGATCGAGCATGCCCAGTGCCCTGCGACGCGCTTCGCGCGGCCGGGTGCCCACGAGCAGCAGGGGCAGTTCGACGTTCTCGACCGCCGAGAAGACCGGGATGAGGTTGAACGCCTGGAAGACGAAGCCCATGGTGTGGGCCCGGTGTTCCGTGCGCGCCGCGTCCGACATCGCGAACAGATCGTGGCCGTCGATCTCCACCCGGCCGCCGTCGATGTCGTCGAGCCCGGACAGACAGTTGAGCAGCGTGGTCTTTCCAGAACCGGACGGTCCCATGACCCCCACCATCTCCCCGTGGCGTACGACCAGGTCCAGGTCGAGCAGTGCGGTGACCTCCACGGAGCCCGTTCGGTAGACCTTCCGTACCCCGGTGGCGACTAGGAGAGCCCGGTCGGTGTTCATGCTTTCCATACCAACCTCCGGAAGGAACCGGAGGCTACGGCCACCCGGGTCTGGAGGAGGGCCGAACGGCCCAATCGTCGGGGCACTGCGGGGCCCCTTCAGCGGCTTCGCTGCTGCAGTAGAGCGTCCTCGGTCGCCCGGGCGCGTCGCCGGACAGCGGTGGCGGCCAGGGTTCCGGCGCCCGTCGCGGTGACCGAGAGGAGGACGAACCCCCACGTGTAGTCGTGCGCGACGCTGTCCACCGCCCCCATCACGAGCGGTGGGAAGAAGCCTCCGAGACCGCCCGCTGCCCCGACCACTCCTGTCACCGAGCCGACCCGCTCGGCCGGAACCAGACGTGCGACCAGCGCGAACACAGCCCCGGACCCGGCGCCCAGGCCGGCGGCCATGCCGAAGAAGGCGGCCGTTCCCACGGGGACCAGTTCCGCCTCGAATGCTGCGACCAGGGCACACGCCGCAACGAGTCCGTACGAAACCGTCAGGACGGGTACGGGGTGGGTACGGTCTGACAGCCAGCCGCCCACCGGCCGCATCGCCACGGCGAGGACGACGAATCCCGCGGTCCGCAGTGCAGCATCGGAGCGGCCGAGCTCGTAGGCCCTGGTGAGGTAGGTCGGAAGGTAGACGCTGAACGCGACGAATCCGCCGAAGGAAACGGCGTAGAGGAAGGCCAGATGCCAGGTGGCAGGCGTGCGCACGGCCAGCGCCGTACGTGAGAACAGCGTTCCCGCCGCCGTCGCGCGCCCCGGGCGGTCGCGGAGCAGGAACCAGGCCACTCCGGCGTACCCGGCGAGGCAGCCGGCCACGAGATCGAAGGGAAAGGCGCGTCCGACGGCGTCGGCGAGCTGGACGGTGGTGAAGGCCGACAGAGCAGTGCCGCCGGTGCCGATGCCGAAGATCCCGAGGGCGACGCCCCGCCTGGCGGGCGGGTACCAGGCGTTGACGAACGGGACGCCGACCGCGAAGGCGGTACCACCGAGTCCGAGCAGGAAGCCGCCTGCGAGCACTTCGGCCAACGAGTCGGCCAGGTGACCCAGGTACAGCACGGGGAGGATCGTCACGGCCGCGACGAGGGGGAACACTCTGCGCGCTCCCCAGCGGTCTGTCAGAGCGCCCGCCGGGATTCGGCCGAGCGCGCCGACCACGACGGGGACCGCGACCACCAGCGACTGCTCGAAGGAGCTGAGTCCGAGGTCGTCCCGCAGCCGAGGGCCGAGCGGGGCCAGCAGCGCCCACGCCCAGAAGCAGAGCGTGAACCCAGTGGTGGCGAGGAGCAGCATCCGCCACCGTCGCGACACATCCGTGACGGGCGGGCTCTCCGAGTTCCGGACCATGGTGGCCTCCCGGACGCGACGCGCATGGGCGGCGTGAGCCGTGCTGTTCCCCACCCTCCGGCGAGCCGGGATCCCGGCTCCAGGGGCCACCCGTTCCCTTCCACGACCGACCGGCCCACTGCCAGGGGCCGGTCGGCCCTGGGCCGGGCACGGTGGAAGTGTCGGACGGACCGGAGGCAGGGGTGTCCGGCTCCTGCGCGGTCCGGCCGTCGGGAGTGCGAGTGGCGATGGTGTTCTGGTACGGCGACGGCATGAACGGATGGGGCTGGTTCGCCATCTCAGCCGGGACGGTGTTGTTCTGGGGCCTTCTCATCATTGTCGCGGTGATGCTCTTCCGTACCGGGGGCCGCGACGCGGAACGGTCGTCCGGGTCTCGGCCCGTCACGCTGGCCGAGCGGATCCTGGGCGAGCGACTGGCGCGTGGTGAGATCGACGAGGAGGAGTACCGTCGGCGCCTGACCGCTCTGCGCAGCGGGGAACCGTGAACCCCGCGACCGGCCGGGATGCGGGCGAGGGCATGGCCGGTCACGCTGGGAGCATGGCCGGTCGGATGCCTGGAGAGCCGGGTGGACGCATAGACGCGCTCCGTGAGCTGACCGCTCGGTGCGGAGGGCGAGGGGGGCTGTTGCCCGCCGCGTTGGAGCGCGCCAGGTCGGGCACCGCCGAGGGTCCAGGGGCGTGGGCTCCCGAGGTCGCGGCGGCAGCCGGACTGCCGGCCGCCGCGGGTCTCGGCCCCGCCACCTTCTTCGCCGATCTCGCAGCCCCGTGCGGCGAGCGTCATGTGCGGGTGTGCACCGCGACGGCGTGCTTCGCCGCGCGGGGCGGGGAGCATCTGGCGGAGGTCGAGCGCGCTCTCGGCGTGGTGGCGGGCACGGTCGACGAGGCGGGTTCCACCTCGCTGCAGACCGTGCACTGCCTCGGCTACTGCTACGCGGGCCCCGCCGCCCTCGACGGCACCCTTCCCCGTACGGGTCCGGACCTGGCCGACCAACTCCGCGGGCGGACCGAACCGCGCACGCCGGGCATCCCCGCGGCCGACACCACCGGGGCACCCGTCTTGCTCGCCGGCATTGTGGGAGGGCAGGACGCCTGGGACGTGTGGCGCGCAGCGGTGACCGGGCTGCGGCCCGATGACGTACGGCAGGAGACCGCCGCCTCGGGACTCCGCGGGCGAGGCGGTGCCGGGTTTCCGGTAGCCGACAAGTGGGCCGCGGTGGCAGGGAAGCCGGGCGCGGTCGTCGTCGCCAACGGGGACGAGGGCGACCCGGGCTCGTACGCCGACCGGCTGCTCATGGAGGAGGACCCCGAGCGCGTCCTCACGGGACTCGCCCTGGCCTGCTTCGCCTGTGGTGCCCGGCGTGGGACGGTCCTGGTCCGCTCCGAGTATCCGAGAGCCGTGGCCCGGCTGCGCCGGGCGGTGGAGCGTGCGACGGAGGTGGGGGACCTGGCCCCGTCGGTCGAGGCGGCCGGTCCGCGGCCGTTCGTCGAGATCGTCGAAGGAGCCGGTTCCTATGTCGCCGGCGAGGAGACCGCCCTCATCGCCCGGCTTGAAGGCGCTCGCGGTTGTGCGCGCCCTCGGCCCCCCTATCCCACGGACCACGGCCTGTGGGACGCGCCGACGGTGGTCAACAACGTGGAGACCCTGGCGGCCGTGCCCTTGATCGTCGCCCAGGGAGGAGCGTCCTACGCCCGCCGCGGCGTACCGGACGAGACCGGCACCAAACTGGTCTGCCTGTCCGAGCGATTCGCCCGGCCCGGGGCCTACGAGGTCGAACTCGGCACTCCTGTGGGCGAGATCGTCAGCCGGTTCGGCAGCGGCCTCAAGGACGGCCGCGAGCTCGTCGCCCTCCAGATCGGCGGGCCCCTCGGCGGCTTCCTCGCCGGGCGCGCCCTCGACGTCCCGCTCACCACGGCAGCGCTCGCCGAGCACGGCGCCGCCCTTGGTCACGCCGGTATGGTCGCCTTCGACGCCGACACCGATCCATACGAACTCCTCCAGCATGTCTGGGAGTTCGCCGCCGACGAGAGCTGCGGGGCCTGCTCGCCCTGCCGGCTCGGCACCCGGCGAGGGCTCGAACTCGCGCAGGGCCAGGGCGGGCCGGGGGAGACCTACGAACGACTGGCACGGCTGATGGGCGAGGCGAGTCTCTGCGGGTTCGGCCGCCGTGTCCCCGCGGCCGTCCGCAGCCTGGCCCGCGCCTACGGGCCGGCCCTGGAAGGATGGGACCGATGACCCGGCTCCAGGTCGACGGCGTATCCGTCGAACTGCCCGCCGGAGCAACCCTGCTCGACGCGGTACGTGCCGCCGGCGCCGAGCTGCCCACCCTCTGCCACGACGACCGTCTCCGGTCGGCCGGCTCCTGCCGGACCTGCCTGGTCCGCGCAGACGGTCGGACCGTCGCCGCCTGCGTCACGCCCGCGACGTGGGGCCTCACCGTCGACACCGCCGACGAGGGCGTGCGGAACCTGCGCCGGGACGCGGTCGCCCTGGTCGCCTCGGCGCTTCCACCGCACGCGCTCGCCGACAGCGCGCACAGTGAACTGGCCGAGGCGTGCCGGGCCTTGGGGATTCCTGCGGACACGGCGGCCGGTGACCCGAGGCGCGGGCGGGACGAGAGCCACCCGTACGTCCATCTCGATCGCGACCTGTGCATCGCGTGCGGGCGCTGCGTACGGATGTGCTCCGACGTCCAGGGCACGTTCGCGCTCACCCTCACCGGACGCGGTGCCGACACGGTCGTCGCGCCGGGAACCGGCGGTCCCTGGGCCGACTCCGACTGCGTGTCCTGCGGCGGCTGCGTCGACACCTGCCCCACCGGGGCGATCACCCAGCCCGGGCCCGGCCGGGGACTCACCTCGCGGCATGCCCCCGCCGACCGCGTGCGCACCACCTGCGGCTACTGCGGCGTCGGCTGCACCCTCGACGTCGTCGTCCGTGACGAACGGGTCGCCGCCGTGCTGCCCGCCCGGGACGGACCGGTCAACCGCGGGCACGCGTGCGTCAAGGGCCGTTTCGCATACGGATACCTCGGATCCGCCGAACGGCTCACCGAGCCCTTGGTCCGTGAGAACGGCGAACTACGACCGGCGACCTGGGACGAGGCGGTGACCCGGATCGCCGACGGCCTGCGCGCGGCCGTCCGTGACGGCGGCCCCGACGCGGTCGCCGCGATCTCCTCGGCCCGCGCCACCAACGAGGAGAACTACCTCGTCCAGAAGTTCCTGCGGACCGTCATCGGCACCAACAACGTCGACAACTGCTCCCGCCTCTGCCACGCCCCCTCCGCCGCGGGACTCACCGCCTCCTTCGGACACGCCGGCGGCACCGACACCTTCGACGATGTCGAGACCGCCGACTGCCTCCTGGTCGCCGGGGCCAATCCCGTCGAAGCCCACCCCGTCGTCGGTGCCCGTCTCCTGCAGCGGGCACTCGCAGGGGCCTCCCTGATCGTGGCCGACCCCCGCGCGGTGGGCCTCGCCCGTCATGCCGACGTGCACCTGCGTCCGCGACCCGGTACGAACGTCGCCCTCTTCCACGGCCTCGCCCACGTCCTCGTCGACGAAGGCCTGACCGATCCGGGCTTCCTGCGTGACCGCGCCACCGGACTGGACGGACTCACCGAGCTCCTGGCCGACTACCCGCCCGAGCGGGTCGCCGGGATCACCGGAGTCCCGGCCGACGACATCAGGACGGCCGCCCGGCTCTACGGCCGGGCCAAGCGTCCGGCCGTCCTCTACGGTCTCGGGGTCACCGAGCACCTGCACGGCACCGACGGCGTCCGCACCCTGGCGAACCTCCCCATCCTCCGGGGCGCCGTCGGCGGCACCGGCCACGGGTTCGGCATCAGCCCGCTGCGCGGCCAGAACAACGTCCAGGGCGCCTCCGACATGGGCGCCCTGCCCGACCTGCTGCCCGGCTACGGCCACGTCACCGACCCCGAGGCCCGCTCTCGCGCCGAGGCGGTCTGGGGCCGACCGGTGCCGCCGACGCCGGGCATGCGTATCCCCGAGATGTTCGCGGCGGCCCGGGAGGGCCGGCTGCGGGCGCTGTGGGTCATCGGCGAGGACGTCTGCGCGACCGACCCCGACAGCCGGCGCGTCGCGGAGGCCCTCGACGCCTGCCCGCTGGTCGTCGTCGACGAGCTCTTCCTCAGCGGGACCGCCCGGCACGCGGACGTCGTCCTGCCCGTCGCCTCCTGGCTGGAGAAGGACGGGACCTTCGTCAACTTCGACCGCCGCTTCCAGCGCGTGCGGCAAGCGGTGACTCCGCCCGGTACAGCGCGCTCCGACTTCGAGGTCGTGCATGCCGTCGCCGAAGCACTTGCCGCCGACCTGGGCTGCCCCACGCCAGCGGCGGCTCTCGTCGAGTGCGGACGTGTGACACCCCTCTTCGCAGGGCTTTCACACGAGCGGATCGACCAGGAGGGGGCTGTTCCCTGGCCCTGCCCCTCACCGGACCGGCCGGGCGAACGCACCCTGTACGCCGACAAGTTCGCCACGCCGGACGGTCGTGCCCATCTGTCGGCTGCCCCCTATCTGCCGCCCGGCGAGGAGCCGGATCAGAACTATCCGCTGGTGCTCGTCACGGGGCGCCGCTGGGCCCACTACAACTCCGGAAGCATGACCCGGCGCGGCGGCAACCTGTTGCTCGACAGCCGGGACAGCCTCGATCTCCACCCCGAGGACGCCGCCCGGTTCGGTGTCCGGGACGGCACCCCGGTCACCGTCGAGAGCCGCCACGGACAGGCCCGACTCGTCGCCCGCGTCGGGACGGACCTCGCTCCCGGGCAGGTCTTCTGCGCGTTCCACTTCCCGGCCAGCGGCGTCAACTCCCTCACCTCGGAGCACGCCGACACCGTGACCTCGTGTCCGGAGTACAAGGTCACGGCGGTACGGCTGCGGCCGACGACGTCCGACAGCTGATCGGTACCGGGCTCAGGCGTGGGGAACGAGTGCCACGGGCACGGGGCTGTGGTGCAGCACCGCGTGGGCCACGCTGCCGATGCGCGCGCCCAGCGCCGAATGACGCATGCGCCGGCCCACCACCACGAGCGCGGCGTCCCCGGAAGCCTCGACCAGTTCGAGGCCGGCCGATCCGACCGTCACACGGGCGGTGGCCTCGACGTCGGGGTACTTCGCTCGCCAGGGCTCCAGCAGCTCTCGGAGCGAACGCTCGATCTCCGGAGCCACGGCGAGTCGGATGTCCGGGACCATGGCGGGTCCCAGTCCGGCGAACAGCGGAAGCTGCTCGGCGTACACGACATGGACCGGGGAGTCCCGCCGGGCGGCTTCCTCGAAGGCGAAAGCCAGAACCGCGTCCACAGGCTGCCGCACATCGGCCCCCGCCACGACGGGGCCTCTCGAACTGGTCGCGCTGCTGCCGGCCCGTACCAGGACGACAGGCCGTTCGACCGCACCGGCGACCGTCAGGCCGACCGATCCGAGCAGATAGCCGGTCACACTGCCCAGGGCCCGTGAGCCGAGGACCAGCAGCTCGCCCTCCTCGGCCGCGGCGACGAGGCCCGGCACGGGACCCGCGGGCAGCAGGCGGGTGGTCACCGACAGGCCGGGATGGCGCTCGCGCAGTCCGGCGGCGGTGCGCGCCACCATCTCCTCGGCCCACGCGTCCTCGAACCCCCGTGGCATGAATGACAGCACGGCCTCCGGTACCGGTTCCTTCGCGTACACCAGGTGCACGCCGGTGCCGCGCAGCACCGCCTCCTCGGCCGCCCACTCCGCGGCGGCGTTCGCCTGTTCCGTGCCGTCCAGGCCGACCACGATGCTCCGGGTCATGACCGTGCACCTCCTTGTCAGGTGTCGTCGACGTCGTAGGTGAGGCGGGTGGAGGAGACCGAGACCACGCCGTCCGCCGTCGCGCACATGCGCTCGACCGCCGGGATCATGCGCCGGAAGGGCAGCCTGCCGCTGAGGTCCACCCTCCCGTCTCGCACCTCGACGGTGAGGACGGCCGGTCCGAGACGGAGCGTTTCGCCGAGCACGTCCTCGACGATCTCCCGGCGGATGTCGTCGTCCTCGCGGAGGAAGACGCCCAGCAGGTCGCGGCGGCTGACGATGCCCACCAAGCGGTCCTCGCCGTCGACGACGACGAGCCGCTTGACCCCCTGGACCTCCATCAGCCGTGCCGCCTCCGCCACGGTCCAATCCGGACGGGCGCACACGGCGGGTGCGGACATCAGCTCCTCGGCCCGTGTCCCCTCGGCCTTCGCCCGCTCCCACGCTTCCAGGGCCGGAACGGCCGGCGGGTCACCTGGTGTGGCGGGTTGGTCGGCGGTCTTCCGCAGCAGGTCCCCTTCCGACACCACCCCGACCACCCGGCCCTCGCCGTCCACCACGGGAACAGCGGTCACCTGGTGGTGCGAGAGCGTGCGGACGATCTCCTTGAACGGGGTGTCGCCGCGGACGCTCACCACCTCACGGGTCATCAGCCGGTCGATCCTGCGGTGACGCATCACCCTCTCCTTCCCTGTGTGGAGCCACGTGCCCCGCCCACCAGGCGAGCGGCGCAGCCGTCCCAGGTGTCGAGAGCCGGATAGTCGTCCTCGGTGAGCTCCGTCCCGCTGAGTTCGGCGAGCGCCTCGACGAACTCGAGGAAGTCCAGCGAATCCATCTCGAACGTGGCGCGCAGGGACACGTCGGGATCGAGACCGGTGAACTCGGCACCGGGGACGACACGCTGCACGGCTTGCCGAACGAACGCCTTTGCCTGGTCGTGGTTCACAGTTCCTCCGGTCGTTGCAGGAGCCGGTCCATGGCGGTCAGGAGACGCGCGCCGGTGGCGCCGTCGGCAGCTCGGTGATCGGCGGACAGTGTGGCCGTCAGCACGGGACGTACTCCCAGCAGGCCGTTCACGGCCACCGGTCGTTCGACGATCCTGCCGAGGCCGACGAGCGCGACCTGCGGCGGGTAGATGACGCCGAACACCGTCTCGACGCCCTGGTCGCCGAGGTTCGTGACGGTGAGACTGGGATCGGCGGTCTGCGACGCTCGGAGCCGACCGCCCCGTGCCCGTGCCACCAGGTCCTTGAGCGCGGCCATCACCTCGGCCACGGAGAGCGTGTCGGCGTGGGCGAGGGCCGGGGCGACAAGGCCACCGCCCCGCAAGGAAACGGCAACACCCAGCCGTACCTCCTCCGCCGGGACGAAGCCGTCGTCGCCCCAGTGCCCGTTGAGCTCGGGCACTTTGCGCGCTGCCATCGCGACGGCCTTGAAGGTGAGTGCGGCGGGCACCAGGCGGGCGGACAGCGGCAGTTCGCGGTTGCGGGCGTGCATCCACTCCAGGGCCGCTGCCATGTCCACGGTAGTGGACAGGTAGAAGTGGGGGATCTCCCGCTTGGATCGACTCATGAGCCGGGCTGTGGCCGATCGTGCCGCTTCCGGGACGGCCGGCCGCGGTGCTCCCTTGTCGGCTGCGGCGGAACGGACATCCTCTGCACGGACGGTGCCGCCCCGGCCCGTTCCGGTCACTTCGGCGAGGTCGACGCCGAGTTCCGTGGCCAGACTCCGCGCGAGCGGTGAGGACTTCACGCGCATCGGAGCGGGGCGTTCCGCGGTCGAGTTGTCGCTGTACAGTGGCTTCGCCTGCCGTGTCGTCGGCTCGGTCATGTCGCGCTCTGGTGCTGGTGCAGGTTCCGGCTCCAGTTCCGCGTGCTCCACGTCGGCGCGTGTGATCCTGCCTCCCGGGCCCGAACCATGGACGGCGGCGAGGTCGACGTGCCGGTCCTTGGCGAGTCGGCGGACGAGGGGTGTCGACGTCGGCAGGCTTTCGACGAGCTGTCTTTCCGTGGACGGGCTTTCGGTCGGCCGGATTTCGGCGGTCGTGCCGATACGTGCCAGCGGGGTGCCCACCGGCACGGTGGTGCCTTCGTCGACGAGGAGGGCCTCGACCGTACCGCTGTCGAAACACTCCACCTCGATCGCGGACTTGGCGGTCTCGACCACGGCGACGACGTCGCCCCGCATCACCTGGTCACCCGGGTGCACCAGCCACTGGGAGAGCATGCCCTCGTCCATGTCGGCGCCGAGCGACGGCATGGTGAACTCGGCCATCTCAGCTCACCACCCGGCGCGCCGCCGCCACGATTCCGGCCGACTGGGGGAGCGCCGCCTCCTCCAGCCGGCGGGCGTACGGGATGGGGACCTCCGCGCTGCAGACCCGTTCGACGGGCGCGTCGAGGTCGAAGAACGCCTGTTCGTAGATACGCGACTCGACCTCGGCCGACAGGCTGCCGCTGCGCCAGCCCTCATCGACCACGACGGCCCGGTGGGTCCGCCGGACCGAGCCGACGATCGTGGTGTCGTCCAGGGGCCGCAGCGTTCGCAGGTCGACGACCTCCGCGCTGATCCCCTCCCCAGCCATTGCCTCTGCGGCTTCGAGAGCCTTGGACACGCAACCGCCGTACGCGACGACCGTGACGTCGGTACCCTCGCGGCGGACGGCCGCGCGGTCCAGGTCGACATCATGGACCGCCGGATCGAGCATGCCGGCCGTGTTGTAGAGGCTGCCGTGCTCGAAGATCAGGACCGGGTCGGGGTCGGCAAGCGCGGCCGCCAGCATGTGACGGGCGTCGTCGACCGTGACCGGCGCCAGGACCCGGAGCCCGGGGATGTGCGCGTACCAGCCTTCGAGGCTGTGGGAGTGCTGGGCGGCCAGCTGCCGTCCCGCGCCCGTCGTCATGCGGATCACCAGCGGCACACCGAGCTGGCCGCCGGACATGTGTCGCAGGGTGGCGGCGTTGTTGAGGATCTGGTCGAGGGCCAGCAGGCTGAAGTTGACCGTCATGATCTCGACGACCGGCCTCATCCCGGCCAGGGCGGTGCCGATACCGGCTCCGACGAACGCGGACTCCGACAGGGGCGTGTCCCGGACACGCTCGGGCCCGAACTCCTCCAGGAGACCGAGGCTCACTCCGAAGCATCCGCCGTAGCGGCCCACGTCCTCGCCCATGAGGAAGACCCGATCGTCCGCGGTCAGAGCCTCGCGCAGACCCTCCCGCAGGGCCTCCCTGTATGTGATGGTGCCGTCGTCGGGATGCGCCCGCGGTCGCGTACGCGTGCTCATGACGGAGCCTCCTCGTGTCGGCCGGTGACATGGAGCAGCAGGTCTTCGGCCGGCTCCTGGGGAGCCTGTTCGGCCATCCGGACGGCTCGGTCGATCTCCTCCATGACCTCGTGGTCCAGAGCCTCCAACGCGGCGGTGTCGAGGAGACCGGCCGCGGTCATGCCATCGGCGAGGCCCGTGACAGGGTCGTGCCGCTTCCATTCCTCGATCTCGTCCTTCGGCCGGTACCGGTCCGGGTCGTACATCGAGTGCGCTCGGAAGCGATATGTCCGCATCTCCAGGAAGTGTGGTCCGTTGCCGGCTCGGATGGACTCGACAGCCCCGCGCGCCGCCTTCTCCACGGCGTGTACGTCCATGCCGTCGACGGCCCAGGCCGCCATGCCGTACGACGCTGCCCGCATGGCGAGGTCCGTCTGGGCGTGTTCGCGAGCGAGGGCCGTACCCATCGCGTACAGGTTGTTCTCACAGACGAAGAGCACGGGCAGTCCCCAGAGCGCCGCCAGGTTGGCGGTCTCGTGGAACTCGCCCTCCGCGAAGGCCCCGTCACCGAAGAAGCAGCAGGTCACCCGGGGCTCGCCGCGCATCCGGTCGGCGAGCGCCAGTCCGGCCGCGAGCGGCAGTCCGCCTCCCACGATGGCGTTGCCGCCGTAGAAGCGGCGGATGGCGTCGAAGAGGTGCATGGAGCCGCCGCGGCCGCGGCTGCACCCCGTGCTCTTCCCGTACATCTCCGCCATCACGGCCTCGGGCGGTATTCCACGGGCCAGGGCGTGGCCGTGTTCGCGGTACGTGGAGACGACCGCGTCCCGCTCGTCGAGCGCCTGGTGGACACCGACCGCCACCGCCTCCTCGCCGATGTACAGGTGGACGAAGCCCCGGATCGCCGCCGCACTGTACAGCTCGACGCAGCGCTCCTCGAACCGCCGGATGAGCAGCATCTGCCGCAGGAGGTCCAGGTCATGAGCCGTCGCTGGAGTGCGGGAGGGCGACGCGGGTGCACGAGTGCGACGGGGACGCTTCGTCGGCGATGCTTTGGCGGACGTGCCGCCGTGTGCGGTGGCCATCACGGCTCCTTCCCGGAGAGCCCGGTCGGCCCGGCCGGTTCGGGTGTCTCCAGCGTCGAGACATCGCCCTCGGGCAGGCCCAGTTCGCGGGCCCGCAACAGACGGCGCATCACCTTTCCGCTGCGGGTGTGCGGCAGATCCTCGACGAACTCGATCTCCCGGGGGGCGACGGCCGGGCCGAGGCGCCGACGCGCGAACGCCAGGACGTCGCGCCGAAGTTCGGCGTCGGGCGGATACTCGGGGCGCGGCAGCACGAACGCCTTGACGATCGCGCCGGCCAGCTGGTCAGGACGTCCGATGACCCCGGCCTCGGCGACCGCCGGATGCTCCATGAGCGCGCTCTCCACCTCGAACGGCCCGATGAGGTGCCCCGCGGACTTGATGACGTCGTCGGCGCGGCCCACGAACCAGTACCAGCCGTCGGCGTCGCGGCTGACCAGGTCGCCGGTCAGGTACCACCCGTCCGTGAAGCACGCCTCGTAACGGCTCGGTTCGTGGAGGTAGCCGCGGAACATCGACGGCCAGCCCGCCCGCAGGGCGAGTTCGCCCTGGGCGCCCGGCTCCTGGAGGATGTGGACGTGCCCGTCGGTGACCGCGGCCCGGCCGTCCTCGCCGCATGCCAGTACAGTGGCCTCGACACCGGGAAGCGGTCGGCCCATCGAACCGGGGCGTACCGGATCGGCCGCGAAGTTGGCGATCATGATGGCACCGGTTTCGGTCTGCCACCAGGTGTCGTGGACCGGGAGCCCGAGTGCCTCCCGGCCCCAGTGCACGGCCTCGGGATTGAGTGGCTCGCCGACGCTCGCGACGAACCGGAGCGACGAGAGGTCGTGCCGCGCGGCGGGCGTCGGGGCGCCGCTGCGCGGTGCGGCCCGCATGAGCATGCGGAGTGCCGTGGGTGCCGTGTACCAGACGGTGACGTGCTGGTCGGCGAGGATCCCGTACCAGTGAGCGGGGGCGAAGTCCCCTTCGTCGACGACGGTCGTCACTCCGTGGGTGAGCGGGGCGATGATGCCGTACGACATGCCGGTGACCCAGCCGGGGTCGGCGGTGCACCAGAAGACGTCGCCCTCGTGCAGATCCAGGGCGTAGGCGGCGGTGACGTGATGGGCGAGGACCGCCTCGTGCACGTGTATCGCGCCCTTGGGGGTGCCTGTCGTGCCGCTGGTGAAGTGCAGCAGCGCCGGCTCTGCGGGATCGGTCGGTCCGACCGTGTACGTGTCCGGCGCGGCGGCCGTGAGAGCAGGGAAGGAGAGGGTGTCCGGGGGCGGGTCGGCCCCGGGGTCGAGGAGCAGGACGTACCGCAGGTGCGGAAGGCGGGACCGTACCGGGGCCACCTTCCGCTCGTACAGCTCTCGGGTCGTGACGAGCGCACGGGCGTTGCCCAGCTCCATGCGCAGGGCGACGGGTTCGGGACCGAAGGCGGTGAACAGCGGGCACAGGACGCGGCCGGCGCGCAGCGTTCCGAGGACGGTGCTGAACAGCTCGGACCTGCGGCCGAGCAGGCTGAACACCCGCTCGCCGCGTCCCACGCCGAGCGTCTCCAGCACGTGCGCGAAGCGGGAGCTCTCGGCCGCGAGCCGGGCGAAGGTCACCGTCTGCATGGATCCGTCGTGGGCGACGCAGCGCAGCGCGACGCGTTCGCCGTGCCCCTCGTGCAGGTGCCGGTCGACCGCTTCGTACCCGATGTTGATGCCGCCGTCCGGCAGCCCGGCGAGCCGGGGCCGTTCGCGTCGCCAGGAGAACGTGGCCCGCGCGCTGTCGTAGTCGGGCATGACCGGCGCCACCCACAGGGCTTTCATCGCGGTGGCTCCACGTCGAGCGCGAGGTTGTCGTAGGCGTACTCGATCGACTCGTGCAGGGCGACGACTCCATCGACCGAACGGCAGAGCCGCAGGATCACGGTGATGTCCGCGCGCTCCTCGACCCGGCCCGCCAGTGTCACGACTCCGTCGTCGACGCTCACGCGGATCGTGTCGGGCGCGAGGCGCAGGGTGTCGGCGAGGACGTCGTGCTCGATCTCGTCGCGGATCGCGCTGTCACCGCGCAGGAAGGGCCGCAGCAGGTCGCTGCGGCTGACGATCCCGACGAGTCGACCGGTCTCGTCGGTGACGGGAAGCCGCTTGACCCCCTTGCGGTGCATCGTCCGGGCCGTCTCGACGAGATTCCAGTTCGCCTGTGCGGTGATGGCGGGCGAGGTCATGAGCTGGGCGGCCGTCTCCGCATCGGGCAGCCCTCGCTCCTGGGACAGCAGTCGGACGCCCGTCCAACGGCCCTCCAGGTCGGGGAGCTCGGCGGTGGATCGCAGAAGGTCGGCCTCGGAGACCACGCCGAGCAGGCGTCGGCCGTCGTCGACGACCGGGACCGCCGAGATGTCGTGGTCGGCGAAGAGCCGGGCGATCTCCTTGAACGGTGTCGTGGGGACGGCGGTGACCACCTCGTGCGTCATCACCTCGAAAACCGTGCGGTGCTGCATGACGGTCCTCCTTCACGGGGCGCGACGGCCCCGGTAGGTCCCACCCTGGTGCGCGAAGCCCACTGCCGGGCAGTGCCGAATGGTCCCCTTCCGGGACTGTTGGCCCCTATGACGGTCGGCAGGCCGGGACGGACGGTGGAGGGCGAGAGCACCAGCCTCGGGAGCGCCGCGGCCGGTGCCCCGGCCGGGAGGCGAGAACCATGACCGCGAGCGGAACACGACAAGGTCAGGAGAAGCACCGCGCCGGACTGTGGGCCCACGTCGGCGACCGGCTGATCGTGGGCGGCGCCACGGTCGGGGACGAGGGGCGTGACGGCGAGATCGTCGGGCTGCACCATGCGGACGGCACTCCGCCCTTCGACGTCCGGTGGTCGGACACGGGTCGGGTCACTCTGGTGTTCCCGGGCCCGGACGCGAGGGTCCAGCACTTCCCGCCGCATGGCACGCAGGCCCCTAAGCGGTGGCCGTGAAGTCCGCCACGGCCTCCACCACGCCGGGCACGGCCCGGGTCAGGCGCAGGGCCAGGTCCGCCGGAACGGACTGCGGCAGGCGTCCTGCGAGTGTCACCGAGCCGTCCGCGACCCGTACGGTGAGTGCGGCGTCGCCTTCGGGGATCAGATGCGTGAGGAGCTCGTGGCGCACGTCCTCGGCGAGCTCGGCGTCGGAGCGAAGGTAGACCTTGAGCAGGTCGCCCCGGCTGACGACACCGACCGGGCGGCCGTCCTCGTCCACCACGGGAAGTCGCTTGAGACGGCCCCGCCCCATCAGCCGTGCGGCCCCCGCGATAGTGGCCCCGCGTGGAACGGTGACGGCCGGAGCCGACATCAAGCTGCCCGCCGTCACCGCTCCGGCGCCGTCCGGGTGGTTCTCTCCCGGGACCTTGCCGAGTACGTCCGCCTCGGACACCACGCCGACCACCCGCCCCTCGGTGGATAGCACGGGCACCGCGCTCACGCCCCAGCGCCGCATGGACCGGACGATCTCCTGGACCGGTGCGTCGAGCCTGGCGGAGACCACCGCGTGGGTCATCACGTCGTCGACGGTACGTGGATGCTTCATGGCGGGCCTCCGGTACTTCTGCGCCCCCAGGTCCTGTCGATGCGAGCGTGCCGCTGCCAGACCCGGGACGACAAGGGCCGAACGGGGCACGTCGGGCCCTGGACAGCCCTGGCACGCACCGTGTGCCGGTGCTTTCCTGAAGATGAGGAGGGGCCCGCCCGAGGGGCGCGGGGAAGCGGCTTCGAGCCGCGCACCGCGCGATCAGGATCCGCGAGAAGCGGATGGGCCCTTCCTTCCGTCGTGCGGCCTCCCTGCGTGGTCCGGGAGGGCCGTGCCCGGGGCCGACCGGCCCTACCCTGCCCGCTCCGCCCGGTGCGAGCGTGGACAGCAGGTCACCTCACGACTCGGAAGGCGGTGGGCACGATGGAATCGCCCCTGGTGGTAGGAGTGGACGGGTCCGACGCGAGTCTCGCGGCCCTGGACTGGGCTGTTGACGAAGCAGTACGGCACGGGCTTCCGCTGCGCATCGTCCATGCTTCACTGTGGGAACGGTACGAGGGAGTCGTGCCGACTTGGAGCACGGGCAGGCCTTCGGGCCAGGTCCTCGCCGAGAACATCGTCGGCACTGCGGCCGAACGCGCCCGGCGCCGCGCACCCGACCTCCCGCTCACCACGGACGTCCTCGCCGAAGACGCGTCCACCGCGTTGCTCACGGAGGGCCGGGAGGGCACGATCCTCGTCGTCGGGTCCCGAGGCCGCGGTGAGTTCGCCGACCTGCTGCTCGGATCCGTCAGCCTTCTCGTGGCCGCCCGGGCCCACTGCCCGGTCGTCGTCGTCAGAGGGGACCGACAGGCACTGGAGGCACGCCACGAGCGAGTCCTGCTCGGCGTCGGAGAGCAGGACGTGGACTCGCCGGCCGTGTGGTTCGCCTTCCGCGAGGCAGCGGTCCGGGACGCGGAACTCGACGTCGTTCACGCCTGGCGACGGCCGGCGCATGGACCGGCCGACCACCTGCTGATGAAGCGCGCTGGGGGCGCGTACTTTGCGGAAGAGTCCTCCGAGCTGCTCGACAAGGCCCTTGAGGCCGCGGCGTCCGAACATCCCCAGGTCCGCCTGCGCAGGAGCTCGGTCGAGGGCCCCGCTCACAAGATGCTGACCGAGCGCTCGGCCGCCGCCGACCTCCTGGTCGTCGGGGCGCGGCGCCGGGGAGGGCTCGTCGGTCTGGAGCTCGGCAGGGTCGCCCACCGTGCCCTGCACCACGCCTCATGCCCGGTCGCCGTCGTACCCCAGCGGCGCCCCGTGACCACGGAAGGAGAGCTGTGATGAACACGGCCGATGACCGGCACAACCCGCACACCAGCGACCTGGGCCGTCGCGTGGCGGCAAGGCGCACGCAGCTCGGCCTCTCGTGGGAGGACGTGGCCGCACGGGCCGGCTCCACGCCCGGCTACATCGCCTATGTGGAGGAGCGACTGCCCACGCCGGGAATCGAGTTCCTGGTCCGCCTCGCGAACGCCCTGGAGACCACCGTCCAGGATCTCACCGGGAACACGGCGGACCTCACGCCCGGAGGAGCCCGTGCCGGGTACGGGGCGCGGATGGAGGAGATCGGCGAGGCCGAGTGCTGGGAGCTGCTCGACGGCCACGGCGTCGGCCGGGTCGCCGTCGAAGGACCGGACGGGCCGGCGGTGTTTCCCGTGAACTACCAGGTCGTCGACAGGGAGATCGTCTTCATGACCGCCGCGGACTCGTCCCTCGCGCGCGCCTCGGCGTCCGGCGCGGAGGTCGCCTTCGAGGAGGACCACCTGGACGAAGCCTTCAGCCAGGGCTGGAGCGTGCTCTTCGTCGGTCCGGCACGCACGGTGTCGGACGAGGCGGCGGTACGGAGAATCAAGAGCGGTGCTTATTCGGCGCCGTGGGCGGGGGACGGGCGGGACACCGTCGTGACGCTCGCACCGCGTCGGGTGACGGGACGACGCATCCTGGTGCCGGGCGCGCCCGGCACGCCGCCCGGGGCCGGTGGCGGGATCACCGGCAGGTGATTCGCTGCGCAGAGCGCGTCGGGAACGGCAGCCCGCCAGGTGCGGACAAGGAGTGCCGGCGCTGGCCCCGCTCTTCTGAATACGCGTCAACCGCTACGGCCGGTTCGGTGTTGTACATGAACCGCGGCCTCGACCTGGATCCGGCGACGTGAGCGGCGGCGGTACCAGGCCCGCACGGACCAGATGACGGCCCCGCCGAGCGGTACTACTCGGATCGTGCGGCTTTGGCGTCAGTGCTCGCTGGTGGCGATGTAGGTGCCGTGCCAGGTGTGGTCCCACACAGCGCCGGTGGAGGCGTTGACCGACAGCATGCCGCTGATCTCGCCCGAGCGCAGGGTATGGAGGGTGTAGTAGCCGGGGAACGCCTCGGCCTCGCCGACGATCAGGTCGCTGTTCCGGTCAATCAGCCACTTCCGGGCGCGGTCCTGCGCCTGGTCGGGGGAGATCCGGGTCTGGGTCCGGCCGCGGTGGTGCATGCCGTAATCGGTGTTCCACATCATCGCCGGCCCGTACTCGATCCCGGTGTCACCGTCGGACGGATCGACGAGGATCTCCGTTGCCGGCTCCCCGTCAGGGGTTTCCAGTTCGGCGTAGAAGTTCTTCGAGAACTGCATGACCTCGCCGACGCGCAGGTCGAGCCGGTCGGCGAAGGCGTCGGCCCGCTGTCGGGCCTGGTCCAAGGTCGTCACCGGGGTGCCGTCGCCACGCTGCCAGTAGTGCCCGCCCATCATGCCAGGCCCCCACGCGCAGCCATCGCGGCCCATCATTCCCGGCCCCATGCCAGGCCCCCACGAGTCCCAGTTGTCCCAGTCGTCGCCTGACACGTTCGGCGCCCAGCAATCGCTGCCGGAGGGACGGGGATGGGCGGCGGACGGGATGAGGGCCGCGCCGCCGGCCGTGCTGTTGCCGGCCGCGCATCCCGAGGCCAGCGCGCCGGCCATCGCGAGGGCCGCCAGCACGGAGGCGGTCCGCCTGCTCGTCTTGGGCATGACCATCATCCTTCAGGACCGTTCCAGCCGTGGCCGCCTCCGACCGGCGGACACGGGGATGTCGCCTCCAGCCTCTCTCCGGGCGCAAGGAACGCCCAGGGCTGCCCGGACCCGGTCGATGGGCCGATCGGCCCAGGTGCGTGGGACGACCCGGGACGCTCTCGGGGTCAGTGGCCACCGTCCAGGGTGAGCTGAGCGTGGTGGTGGTCGAAGTGCTGCGTCGGGTAGCGGTAGATGTCCGCGAGCGTCATGAAGTCCTTGAAGAAGGGGTCCCATCGCATGGGGTAGTGCATGCCACGGGTGAGGGCGGCCTCGGGCTCCGCCGCGAGCCTGCGGTGCAGTGAGTCGATGACGCGGTCGAACGCATCGCCCATCCTGCGCCGCCCGTAGACCTTCACGGCCCCGCGCGGCCCGAGGTAGTTGATGAGGTCGAACGGTGCCGTCGACGCATCCAGCGCCCGTGCGAACCCCTTGCCCACGACTGCGGGGAGCCGCCCGAAGACGCGTACCAGGAACAGCAGTCGCAGGGTGACCACGTAGCCGAAGAGCATGTGCCACAGCAGTTGCTCGTTGTTCCACCGCGTTCCGCTGGTAGCTCGGGCGAGGGCGGCCTCGGAGGCGGTGTCGAGGAGACGATGGAAGGTTCGCCGGACGCGCTCGTAGTCGTCGTGCACCGCTTGCCGATCCATGGGATGCGCGTTCGTCATGGCAACCGCCCTCGGTCGACACTCGAGATCCGCCGGGATGGCCATGATGCCCCTGCCCGAGCCCCGAAACCAGCAGCAGCGCGCGGACGCGGAAAGACTCGTGACCGCTGCCCTACGGTCTTGGGCGATGGCCAGGCGCGCACGGATCGGCTGTGGCCGTCGTAGTGCCTGCGGACGGGGCGGGGCCCTGCCCGGCCGAGCTGGCCGATGTGGCCCTGTCCGTCGCCGCCGTCCGCTCACGGCAAGGGGACGACGGTGACGGGCGCGGGGCTGTGGTGGATGACCGCATGGGCGACATGGCCCAGATGCGGGCCGACGGGGACCTTCCGACTCCGGCGTCCCACGATGACGAGTTGCGCCGTCCGTGCCGCCTCGACCAGCTGGTACGCGGCCGACCCCACCACTGCTTTGGCCGTCACGTCCACGCCCGCGTACGTCTTCCGCCACGGTTCCAGCAGGTCGTCGAGACCCCCGATGAGACGGCTTCCCAGCTCCTCGCCGATCCCCGGGTCCACGATGGCTGCGTAGCCGTACGAGGCGGGAAGCGTCCAGCTGTGCAGGAACCGCAGCGGCAGGTTCCTGCGGGCGGCTTCGTTGAACGAGAACGCGAGCAGGGCTTCGCACGGGTGGTAGATGTCGACACCCACCAAGATCCCGCCTTCGTGAGCCACTTGGCCGTCCTTCGCGCGTACGAGGACGACCGGCTGTTGCGCCGAGCCGACGACGGCGAGCGAGACCGAGCCGACGACGAAGCCGAGGACGCCACCGAACCCACGCGAACCGAGTACGGTCAGATCGGCTTCGTTCGCGGCGGCAGTCAGCTCCTCGGCCGCCCGGCCGCGCGCGTGTTCGACGAGCACCTCCAGATCGGGATGGTCCTTTCGCGCGCGGTCCGCCTCGTCCCGCAGCAGCCTCTCGGCTCGCTCGGCCAGGGTGCGGGCGTACGCGAGCGGCAGCTCCGGGGTGTTCGGCCACTCCTCCACGTGCACCAGCCGGAGGGGTACTTCGCGCAGTAGCGCTTCACTTGCCGCCCACCCGGTGGCGGCGAGGCTTTCCTCCGAGCCGTCCAGACCGACGGTGACCTGCGCTGTCATGACTCTCCTCCTCACACGAGTCCGCTTCGTCCGGAGTCCGGATCGACGAGGGTGTCCAGAGCCTCAGGTTGCTGCCCCTTCGCTCCAGGCAGCAGGGGCCGGGCAGGTCGCGATGGGGACCGAACGGCCCATCACGAGGGGACCCCGCGGTGTCAGCGTGGGAGGTGTCGCCCCTCGGGACGTTCTCCCGAGCCTCGGGCGTACTCCGGAGGTGGAACCATGAACAGCGAGACCCACGTCCGACCGGAGCTCGGCAACGTCGTCGTGGGAATCGACGGCTCCCCCTCCGGGCGCTCGGCCGTGCTGTGGGCAGCCTCCGAGGCGGACCGTCGGGGGCGGCCCCTGCATCTCGTGCATGCCGCCGACACCGACCGCCGGGCCCTCTACGCCAACGCAGAGACGCTTCAGGCAGCGCGTGAAGCGGGCCGCGACCTGCTGACCGAGGCTGCGAGCGCGGTCCGGGACCGCTTTCCGGACCTTGCCGTCACGAAGGAACTGAGCCGCCAGGAGCCGGTGGCCGGCCTCCGGGCGGCGGCCGGCCACCGGGGAACGATCGTGGTGGGCAACCGGGGGCTCGGCGGTTTCTCCGCTCTTATGCTCGGCTCCGTCGGTCTTGGCGTGGCGGCCCGGGCCGAGGTGCCGGTGATCGTCGTACGCGGGGAGGGCGATCGTCCCGAGACGGGCTCGGTGACCGCGGCCGTGCACGACGCGGAGGACCTGGGGTGGCTGCTCCTCGCGGCGGCCGAGGCGGAGGCCCGCAAGGCGGCGCTGCGGCTCGTGAGCGTCTGGAACGTGTTCACCCACGTCGGCAGCGTCGCCACCATGCTCGACGACCTCGACGGGATCGCCCGGCAGCGCGTCCACGAGGTGAAGGTGCTCGCCGACCGCGTCCGCGACGTCCATCCGGATCTCATCGTGGGGCACCACGTGGAGACGGGCACGAGTACCCCCGGCATCCTGATCGAGGCCAGCGGTCACACCGACCTGATCGTGATGGGCCGCGATCATCGTCCGCTGGGCGTCGGACCGTCCCTCGGACGTGTCGCGCACGCTTTGATCCACCATGCGCACTGCCCTGTGGAGATCATTCCGCCCTCCTTCGTGAAGCCGGACGCGGAACCATGAACGACGTACTGGTCGGCGTCGACCCCCAAGACCTCTCGATCCCGGCGCTGATCTGGGCTGCCGACGAGGCGGCGCGCCGCGGACTGCGGCTGCGCCTTGTCGCGGCTGTGCCATCCGTGCACGACAGGCTCTGGTACGACGCGCTCGCGCATCAGGGTGCCATGCGGATCCGTGCGGAGTCGGCGCTGGCCAACGCGGAGGACCTCGTGCGGGAACTGCACGACGGAGTGCGGACCGCGACCGAGCTCGTCGACGGGGCACCGGCCACGGTGCTGCGCGACAGTGCGTCGCACGCCACACTCGCCGTCGTGGGATCGCGCCGCCTCGGCCGGGTCGGCGAGGTCCTGAGCGAGGGATCGGTGGTCGTGCCGCTGACGGCACACGCCGACTGTCCGGTCGTCGTGGTCCGTGCCCCGGAACACACCGCGGTTCACCCCCCGACCCTCGTCGTCGGCGTGGACGGGAGCGAAGAGTGCCGGGAGGCCGTCGCGTTCGCGGTCGAGGAGGCGAGCCTGCGTGAGGCGCGGCTGCGCGCGGTGTGGGTCTGGCCCCGCTCCCTCCTCTCGCACGGCGATGTGGAGGAAGGGCTCGCCGAGCGCCGGCGCCGGCTGTCCGAGTCCGTCGCGGGCTGTGTGGAGCGGTATCCGGACGTCCGCATCACCGCGGAGGTCCTGCGAGGACACCCGGTCGAACAGCTCGCCCTGACCTCCCAGGAGTCCCTCGCCCTGGTCGTCGGACGCCGAGGACGGGGCGGTTACACGGGCATGCGGCTCGGCTCGACGGTCCACGGCCTGCTGCACCACGCCGAGTGCCCGGTGATCACCGTTCCCCGCCCGGAACGAGAGGGGCTGGACGGCGACCGGTCGTGGGCCGACCGGACCCGCTCCCACTCGGACCGACCGGCCCCGGGCTCCGTGACCCGCTCGGCACTGGGCGCACCCGGTCCGGGGCGGGACGGTGGAGCGAAGGGACGCCCTGCCGTCCGTCCCCCCGAGCACACGGAGAGGTGAGCACCATGCAGCGCATCCGGATCAGCCTCCGGCCTCGCCGTCCCCGCGGGCCCGCTCCCCCCGGCCTGCGCACCCCGTCCGGTCGGCCCCTGCCGTACTGAGGAGGCCCGAGAGCCGTGGAGGAGACCATCATGGGACCGATACGACACGTCGTGCCGTTCAGGGAACTGGGGCGGCACGACGTGAGCCGAGTGGGTGGCAAGAACGCCTCGTTGGGCGAGATGACCAACCGGCTCGGCGCCGCGGGCATCCGCGTTCCGCCGGGATTCGCCACCACCGCGGGGGCGTACCAGGAACTGCTCGACTCCCGCGACCTCCGCCGCCGCGTGGAGGCGCAGATCGACAGACTGCACGAGGGGGCCCGGCTCGACGAGGTCGGGGCGGCCATCCGTTCCCTCTTCCTCGCGGAGCCGTTGCCCGCACCCGTGCGGGACGCTGTCCTCGCGGCGTACGAGCGGCTGGCCGAGGAGGCGGGTCGGGAATCGCCCGAGGTGGCGGTGCGCAGCAGCGCGACCGCGGAAGACCTGCCCGAAGCGAGCTTTGCCGGACAGCAGGAGACGTACCTGAACGTCCGTGGCGCCGACGCGCTCCTGGAGGCGTGCACCCGCTGCTACGCCTCCCTGTTCACCGACCGGGCGATCGACTACCGCGAGCGGATGGGCTTCGACCACGGAGCCGTCGCCCTGTCCATCGGCGTCCAGATCATGGTCCGCTCCGACCTCGCCGGTGCCGGGGTCGTCTTCACGCTCGACCCGGAGAGCGGTTTCCCCGACGTGATCGTGGTGAGCGCCGCCTGGGGGCTGGGCGAGACCGTCGTCAGCGGCCGGGTCGACCCCGACGAGTACACCGTCTTCAAACCGAGCATGAAGGACCCGGGGCTCGACCCCGTGATCGACGTCCGCATCGGCAGCAAGAGGCTCAAGACCGTGTACGCGGACACCGGGCTGACGCGCACCGTGGGCACCCCCGAAGGCGAGCGGAACCAGCGGGTGCTCGACGACCGGGAGGTCCGCACGCTGGCAGGCTGGGCCGCGGCCGTCGAGAAGCACTATGGCTGCCCCATGGACCTCGAATGGGCCAAGGACGGCCTCACCGGCGAGCTCTGGATCGTCCAGGCCCGCCCTGAGACCGTCCAGTCACGACGACGCACCACCACGCTGACCCGTCGGCGGCTCACCACCACGCCCGGTGAACCGCTAGTCGAGGGCATCGCCGTAGGCGAGGCGATCGGCCAGGGTCGTGTGGTCGCGCTCGACGCCCCCGTCGACCTCGACTGCTTCCCACAGGGAGGCGTCCTCGTCACCGGCGTCACCGACCCGGACTGGGAACCGGTCATGAAAAGGGCCGCCGCCATCGTCACCGACCACGGCGGCCGCACCTCGCACGCCGCCATCGTCAGCCGCGAGCTCGGAGTCCCCGCCGTCGTCGGCACCGGCAACGGCACCCGGATCTTGCGCGACGGCCATGCCGTGACGGTCTCCTGCGCCGAGGGCCAGACCGGACGCGTCTACGACGGTCTGCTCCCGTACGAGGAGACCCTGACCGACCTCGCGGAGCTGTCGGCCACCCGTACCCGGGTGATGCTGAACCTGGCCGATCCCTCGGCCGCCTTCCGCTGGTGGCGGCTGCCCGCGGATGGCGTGGGACTCGCCCGCCTGGAGTTCATCGTCGCCCACCAGGTGAAGGTCCACCCGATGGCCCTGCTGCACCCGGAGCGGCTCGACGCCCACGACCGGCACGTCATCGAGCGGCTCACCGAGGGCTATCTGGACCGGGGTGACTACTTCGTCGACCGACTGGCCCACGGCATCGCCCGGATCGCGGCCTCCCGCTGGCCGGCGCCCGTCGTCGTACGCACCAGTGACTTCAAGACCAACGAGTACGCCAAGCTCCTCGGCGGCCGGCCCTTCGAACCGGACGAGGCCAACCCCATGATCGGCTGGCGCGGTGCGAGCCGGTACTACAGCGACGGATACCGCGAGGGCTTCGCCCTCGAGTGCCGCGCGCTGCGCCAGGTCCGCGACGGTATGGGCCTCACCAATGTGATCGTCATGATCCCCTTCTGCCGCACACTCGGCGAGGCCGACCACGTGCTCGCGGTGATGGCCGACGAGGGACTGGTACGCGGAGAGAACGGGCTTCAGGTCTACGTCATGGCGGAGATACCGGCCAACATCATCTTGGCCGAGGAGTTCGCACAACGCTTCGACGGTTTCTCGATCGGCAGCAACGACCTCACCCAGCTCACCCTCGGCGTCGACCGCGACTCCGAGGCCCTCGCCCACGTCTTCGACGAACGCGACCCCGCCGTCATCCGCAGCATCCGGACCCTCGCCGCCCGCGCCCATGCGGCCGGCCGGCCGGTCGGACTGTGCGGGCAGCGGCCCAGCGACGATCCGGCGTTCACTGCGATCCTGGTCGAAGCGGGCCTCGACTCGATCTCGGTGGCGCCGGACAGTTTCGCTGTCGTCAAACGGCACGTGGCCCGCGCGGAATCGACGCGCGAGAGCGGCACCGGACGGAGGGAGCAGTGACCATGCCCAGGAAGACACGGCACCGAGTCGCCCGGAACATCGAGCCGTCGGCCCGACGCGGGCCACGGGCGGCCACAGGGGACACACTGCCCGGTCGGCCCAGGCCCCACCAGCTGCCGGCGGAGCGGACGAACGGGCGTCCATGGCGCCCCGTGCACACCGTCAGGGTGTCGGCGCTCTTCCTCTGAAAAACGACGAATCGGCCGATCGTCAACAGGGGGAACGGAAAGGAGGACACGGCCATGACGACCGCGAGGGACATCATGCACCCCGGTGCAAGCTGTGTGCAGGAGAACGAGAACCTGATGGAGGCCGCCCGCCGTATGAGTGAACTGGATGTCGGCGCGCTGCCCATCTGCGGGCCGGACAACCGGCTCCACGGCATCATCACCGACCGGGACATCGTGGTGAAGTGCCTTGCCAAGGGCAAGGACCCCCACCAGATGACGGCCGGGTACCTCGCCCAGGGCAAGCCGGTCACTGTGGACGCGGACGCCGACAGCGAGCAGGTGCTCCGCACGATGCAGGACCACCGCATCCGCCGCGTGCCCGTGATCGACGACCACCGCCTGGTCGGCATGATCAGCGAGGCGGACCTGGCACGGCACCTGCCGGAGGAACAGGTAGGGCACTTCGTCGAGGAGATCTGCTGCTGACAGCACCGGCGCCGTGGCGCCCTGGGCCGGTCGGCCCCGCTGGAAGCGGCCCATTCGGCCCCGTCGGACAGCCCCCTCGGACACTGCGCCACGCGGCCTCTCAGGCGGAAGAGTGGGTTACGGAGCCGGACCGGGCTCCGTAACCCGATCCGCCGCCTGTCCGCACCGACTCGGGCCCATGGCGGCCTGCCCGGGCCCCGTACACGAGGAGCAGCACCATGACCGGAGGCAAGGTGGAACGCAGGCATGGCCTCTTCCCCGACTTCGACAGCTGGTTCGGCAGGGAGTTTCCAGGGCTGCCCGGATGGCGACCCGCGACGGCGGCTCACTCCATTCCCGTGGAGGTGACCAGCGGTGACGGCGTGTACGTGCTGCGGGCCGAGCTCCCGGGAATGGACCCGGACCATGACATCGCCATCACCGTCGACGACAACCTCATCACGGTGAGCGCTGAGCACAGCGAGAGCACGGAGGACAAGGAGCACTCGGAGTTCCGTTACGGATCGTTCCGCCGAACCGTGCGCCTCCCGGCCACGATCCCCGCCGACGACGTCGAGGCGTCGTACGCGGACGGAATTCTCACCATCCGCATCCCGATGCCGGATGAGACGACCAAGACCGGACGGACCATTCCGGTGAAGCGAGCCGACACCGAGAGCGGAGGGGAACGGACATGAACCGCAAGCGCGTCCTGGTCGCCTACGGCAGCAAGCACGGCGCGACCAAGGGAATCGCAGACGAGATCGGCCGGACGCTCCAGGCCGACGGCATCGACACCGTCGTCCTGCCGGCCGACACCGTCACCGACGTCAGCGGCTACGACGGAGTCGTCCTCGGCGGAGCCCTCTACGCCGGGCGGTGGAACGGCAAGGCGCGACGGTGCGCCCGGCGCAACGCCGGGCAACTTCGCCACCGGCCCGTCTGGCTCTTCAGCAGTGGCCCCGTAGACAGCTCCGCCGAGCGGCACGACATCCCGCCCGTACGCGGTGTCGCCCGACGGATGAAGAAGCTCGGTGCACGGGAGCACATCACCTTCGGCGGTGCCGTGACCGCCGACAACCCGGATCTCATCGCCCGGTCCCTGGTCCGCCACGGCAAGGGCGGAGACTTCCGCAACCCGGCACGGATCCAGGAGTGGGCCCATCACATCGGAACCGAACTCGGCACCACGAGCTGAACGGTGTCACGGTCCGCCCGGCCACTTCATTCGGAGATGCGACATGGACCACCACAAGCGGTCGGATCCGGGACCTACGCCGTCCAGGCGGGGACCTGGCCGACGCGCCGCCTTGGTCTTCGTGCTCATGCTCGCCCTGATCTGCGGGGCCGTCGCCGCCGGGAGCATGTGGAAGGCCGGAGCCAAGGCCGATCGTGAACTAGCCGCCCATCGCCACCAGGTGACGGCGACCACCACCGGGCCGGCCAACGAGCCGTCCGTCGCCGCCCGGTACGGTACGAAGCCGCAGGCCGTCGCACCTGCGGTCTGGGAACAGCCCGACCACATACGTCGGTCCGGCACCATCCACGTTCCTCCCCGGACGCCCCAGGGCCACACCGTGACGATCTGGGTGGACGACGCCGGTACCCCCGCCCGCCCCCCGGGCAGTGCCGTCGACCGCGCGCTGACCTCACTCGCGGGCGGAAGCCTTGCCGCGGCCGCCGTCGGAGCGGTCGGGGCCGGTGCGCTCGTCCTCGTACGGCGGCGGACCGAAGCCCGCCGGCTCGCGGTCTGGGAACAGGAGTGGGAACTGGTCGAACCCGAGTGGTCCGGTCGGCTCCGACGACGGGGGAGCGCTCCGGAGGCCGACGATGACTGACCGCGCCGCCACGGAGCGGGCTGCCACGTCAACCGAAGTGCTGCCGTTCGACCCCAGCGAGCCGCTGCCCAGGCTCCGCCGGGAACTGGCCACCGGGCCGGACGGGCTGTCCGCCCGCGAGGCCGCCCGTCGCCTCGCCGTCCACGGCCCCAACGAGGTACGGCGAAAGGCCCGCAACTCCTTCGTGCGGGAGCTGGTCGGGCAGCTTGTCCACCCTCTCGCCCTGCTGCTCTGGGCCGCCGCCGCGCTGGCTTTCGTCGCGGACCTCGGGGTGCTCGGCTGGGCGATCCTGGCCGTCATCGCCGTCAACGCGGGCTTCGCGCTGCTTCAGGAACGCCAGGCCGAGCGTGCGGTGGAGACCCTCGCGCGCTACCTGCCCGAGCACGCGCTGGCCGTACGCGACGGCCGGCCCCTCACCGTGCAGGCCCGCGACCTGGTGCCGGGCGACGTGATTGTGTTGGACGAGGGTGACAAGGTTCCTGCCGACGCGCGCGTCACCGAAGGCGGAGTGGAAGTCGATCTGTCGATGCTCACGGGGGAGTCCGTACCCGCTGAACGCATGGCCGCGGCCGGGCTCCTCGGCGCCCCGTTGCTGGAGGAGCCGAACCTCGTGTTCAGCGGGACGACCTGTGTCGAGGGACAGGCCCGGGCCGTCGTGTTCGCCACCGGCAACCACACCGAGCTCGGCCGGATCGCCGCCCTCAGCCAGCGGACGCGGCGCGAGGCGAGCCCGTTGGAACGACAGGTCAAGAAGGTCGCCTGGCTCATTGCCGGCGTCGCCACCGGCATGGGAGCCGTGTTCCTCGTCGTCGGAGTCGCAGTCGGACTGCCGGTGACCGACTCCCTCATGTTCGCCATCGGGCTCCTCGTCGCCAATGTCCCCGAGGGACTACTCCCGACCATCACGCTGGCCCTCGCCGTCGGCGTCCGCGCGCTGGCCCGCGAGGGTGCCCTGGTGAAACGGCTCAGCGCCGTGGAGACGCTCGGTTCCACCAGCGTCATCTGCACGGACAAGACCGGCACGCTGACCCGTAACCGGATGCGGCTGAGAGAACTCTGGACCGCCGGTCGTGGAGCGGAATCCGGACCCTGGGCAGAGGAGCTGGTGCGGGCGAGCGCCCTGTGCACCACCGTCACCCGTGAGGAGGATGGTGAGCTTCACGGCGATCCGACCGAGGCCGCCCTCGTCACTGGGGCCGCAGACCACGGGGCCCCGGTGGATCTCGCCCGGCGCGACGAGGGACGGCGCAGACTGTTCCGCTTCGACCCCCGGTTGCGGCTGATGTCCGTCGTACAGGACGACGAGGCGACCGGTCGCCTGCGGATCGTCGTCAAGGGGGCGCCCGAGGCGGTGCTGACGCGTGTCCTTCCTGGCGCCGCTGTGGACGCTGCCCGCTCGGCAGCGCAGGAGCTGGCCCAGGGCGGCATGCGGGTCCTCGCCGTCGCCGCACGCGACCTGCCGCCGGGCGCGGAACCGCCGTCACGCCGCCAGGACGCCGAGTCGGGACTGACACTGCTCGGTCTGGTCGGTCTCTACGACCCGCCGCGCCCCGAGGTGGCGGAGGCCGTCCGCCGCTGCCACGAGGCGGGGATCCGGGTGCACGTCGTGACGGGCGACCACGGGGCCACCGCCGCGGCCGTCGCCCAGGAGGTCGGCATCGGAGTGCCCCGACTGCATGTGGTCGCGGCCTCGGAGTCGCTGCGCGACGACGAGCTGGACCGGCTCCTCGTGGAAGGCGACGACGAGATCGTCTTCGCCCGTTCCTCGCCCGAGACGAAACTCAAGGTGGCCGACACTCTGCGGGCCCACGGACGGATCGTCGCCATGACCGGCGACGGTGTGAACGACGCTCCCGCACTGCACCGCGCTCACATCGGGGTGGCCATGGGACGCTCCGGCACCGACGTCGCACGCGAGGCGGCCACCATGGTGCTCACCGACGACGACTTCGCCACCATCGTGACCGCGGTCGAATCCGGGCGCCGCGTCTACGACAACGTCCGCAAGTTCATCGTCTACATCTTCGCCCACGCGACCCCGGAGATCGTTCCCTTCCTCGTCTTCGCGCTCTCCGCCGGCGCGGTCCCGCTCCCGCTCACCGTCCTCCAGATTCTCGCCATCGACCTGGGCACCGAGACCCTGCCCGCCCTCGCTCTCGGCCGGGAGCGCTCCGAGCCCGGCATCATGGAACGGCCACCCCGGCCACAACACCAGGGTGTGATCTCCCGAGACATGCTCGTGAGGAGCTGGGGATACCTGGGGCTGGTCTCCGCGGCACTGGTCATGGTGGGCTACTTCTACGTGCTCTGGCGGGCGGGCTGGCATCCGGGCGACCCTACGGGCACGGGCAGTGCCCTCCACCTCGCCTATGTGACGGCCACCACGGCCACTTTCGCAGGCATCGTCACCTGCCAGGTCGGCACGGCGTTCGCGGCCCGCACCGATCACGCGGCGCTGCGCGACATCGGGGTGTTCTCGAATCCGCTTCTCCTTGCCGGTATCGCCTTCGAGCTCGCCTTCACCGCCGCCCTCGTCTATGCGCCCCCGCTCCAGGACCTCTTCGGCACGGCCGCCCTTCCTCTGGACGTCGTCCTGCTCGTCGCGACGTTCCCCGTCCTTGTGTGGGGCACGGACGAGCTGAGACGCGCCAGGCGGCGCCGTCAGCGGATCGCGCCCGCCGCAGGTTCCTCGTCACCGCCCTGGTCGAGGCGGAAGGGCGGGTAGGCGTCCGTCATCAGGCTCGCGTACGCGGCGACGCGCAGTACCCAGCGGTTCAGTCCCACGATCAGGACGAACAGGTCGCGCGGATAGCGTTCGGTGAAGGTGAGGGCGAAGCCCGCGATGATGGCGAGCAGGGTGATCAGGCCGCCGCTCCACCAGCCGGCGCGCATGCCGCCGGTGAGGAAGGCGATGATCAGGTAGTGGGGGATGGCGAGCAGCCACCATTTGACCAGGACGAGCGAGCGCGAGAGCCGTTCCGGGTAGGCGATGTCGAGCCGGGCCGGGTAGTCGGGTTCCGGGCCGAGGCTGAAGGGCGGGTAGCGGTCGGTGCCGAGGGCGCCGTACGCGTAGTACGACACGCGCCACGACCACCGGAGGACGCCGAGGTTGAAGTCGAACAGGGCTCGCGGGTAGCGCTCGGTGAACAGGATGGCGAAGAACGCGATCACCGTCACGACGAAGAAGGCGATCCAGAGGAAGATCAGCACGATCCAGTGCGGGATGACCAGGATCCATTTGACCAGCCACAGCCAGCGTGACAGCGGGGCGTCGAGGTCGGCCGTCACCGACACCGGGGCGTACGAGGTGCCCGGGGTGTCCATGATCATCACTTCCTCGACAGGTCGTCGTCTTCGTACGTGAGGCGGTCGACGACCCCCACGACACCGTCGACGCTGTTGCAGAGCCTGAAGAGCACCGGCACGAGGCTGCGACGGGCGACCGTGCCGCTGAGGGTGACCCTGCCGTCCGCGACCTCCACCGAGAGGGCCGATGGGCTCAGCCCCAGGGTGTGGGTGACGATGTCCTCGACGATCTCCTCCTGGATCGCCCGGTCCCTGCGCAGAAAGAGCTGGACGAGGTCGCTGCGGCTGAGGACGCCCACGAGCCGACCGCCGTCGTCGACCACGGGCAGACGCTTCACCCTGGCCCGGTCCATCACCCGGGCGGCCAGCACCACGCTCCACTCGGGCCGGGCGACGACGGCGGGGCTCGACATGAGTGCGCCCGCGGTGTCGAGCCCGGCCCCGGCGGCTCGGCGGCGTGCCAGGTCCGCCTCCGAGACCACGCCCAGTGGCCGGTTCGACTCGTCCACCACGCACACCGCGGTGATGTCGAACTCGTCCAGGAGCCGTGCGATCTCTTTGAACGTCGTGTCCGGAACGACGCTGACCGCCGTGGGTGTCATCAGATCCGCGACGCTGCGGTGCCTCATCGCTCGTCACCTTCTCGTGCGTTCGACGGCGGCCCCCACCCCTCAGGATCGCCCGCTTCCGCCACCTCGGGGAGGGCCGTCCGGCCCCTGGGGCTGCCCGTGGTCGCCGGCGTAGGCCGCGAAGCCCCTCTCGGATCCTCCTCCCGTGCGCAGAAAGCGCTCGTCGAGTACGACGGACAGGTCTTCCAGCGCCCTGCGCAGTACTGACGCGGAGAGCCGGACGTCCGGGTGGTGCGCCGCGGTGGCCTGGTCGTCGAGGCCAGCGGCGTAGCGGAGCTGCCTGGCCAGGGACGTGTTCTCCACCCCGTCGTGGAAGTAGTACGAATTGGCGTACTGCAGGAAGTCGACCGTGATCGTGGAGAGGGCCGAGGCGAGGCCGTCGAGGAGCGCGGCACCCCCGTCGGAGTCGAGCGCCTGGGCGGTGGCCCGGCTGCGGCGCACGTGCGACAGCCGCAGGGCCAGCGCTCTGCGGCGGGCCAGCGCGGGGTAGATGCCGAGGATCCAGGCGACGGTCGCCGACAGCAGGACGAAGCCCACCAGGGCCTCCATGGGGGCGAGTGCGCGCAGCCATCCGGAGGTCGGCGCGATGTCGCCGAGCCCGAGCGTGGCCAGGGGGGACCAGCGAGATGTAGAGGGCGTCGAGCGGGCCCGCGTGTTCGGACGGGACGAGCCCGGCCGCATACGAGAAGTCCTCCGGCATGTGGGGCCAGTAGATGAGCCCCTATCCCACGGCCATGGTCAGCGCCCACACCGCGACGGCCGTCACCATGCCGAGCGGGCCCGCGAGACCGGCTGGCCGCAGGCGCTTGCCGAGGTGCTGGGACACCACCACGAGCCTGCTCAGACCGCCGTGACGGGTCGGGTGCCAGAGCCGTGTGGAACACGTCCCGGAGGATGAACAGCACCAGGACAGCGCTCGCAGGCGGCGCAAGCCACGTCATCCCGGCACCTTTGCCATGGGCGGCGACGGAGTCCCGCCCCCCGGCTTCGATCTCAGCCCACTGGCGGTGCCCGCTCGCCCCTTCGGGCGCGCTGCCTCGGGCTGCATGCCGCAGGTGCTACAGCACCTGCGCCCGCGTCTCGAGCCGATGCCGTACGGCTGCCGTCAGGGCCGACAGCCGGGTCGACGCCACCGGCAGCGGCGGCACCGGGTCCTCGATGCGCCGGGCCTCTTCTGGCAGTGCTTCGATATCGGCCTCGAAGCGGGCGCGGGCGGCGTCCAGGGTGTCGGGCGCCTCGGTGCGGAGCCCGCCGCGCATCACGGTCCGCAGCAGCGACTGCCCGTCAGGCGGCTCCTCGTTCGCCAGGGCGATGACGTCGTGGAAGCCGACGCCGCGAAAGACCTGCTTCGGGCCTGGAGCCGTCGCCTTCGCCGACGAGAGCTTCATGACGGGTCGCCCGTCGTACTCGACCAACTTGTACGCCGCGTCGAGATACGGAGCGTCGGCGGCCGTGCCGACCTTCGTTCCTACGGCGTACGCGTCGATGGGAGCCCCGTCCCGTACGAGCCGGTCGACGCCGTACTCGTCCAGACCGCCGCTCGCGATGATCTGTACGTCCCCGAGTCCCGCCTCGTCGAGAGCGGTGCGGGCCCGGTGGGCGAGCGCGCCCAGGTCGCCGCTGTCGAGCCGGACCGCGCAGCCCGGGCCAAGATCGAGATCTGTGAAGACGCGTGCGGCGGTCGCGACGCCGCGGTCGGTGTCATAGGTGTCGACGAGGAAGGTCACTGGGCCCGGATGGGTGCGGGCGAAGGCTCGGAACGCCTCCTCCTCGGAGGTGAAGGTCTCGATGTAGGAGTGGGCCATGGTTCCGGCGGCGGGGATGCCGTACCGGGTCGCGGCGGCGACGTTGCTGGTGCCGGCGAAGCCGACCAGGGCACAGAGGCGCGCCGCCTGCATGCCGGCCTCGGGCCCGTGGGTGCGGCGCAGCGAGAAGTCCACCAGGGGGCGTCCGGCGGCGGCGAGCACGCAGCGGGCCGCCTTGGAGGCGACCGCCGTCTGGTGACAGACGAGGGACAGCAGGTATGTCTCCACGAGCTGGGCCTGTGGCAGCGGCGCGGTGACCTCCAGGAGCGGCTCGCCGGCGAAGACGAGCCGTCCTTCGGGGACGGCGCGGACCTGCCCGTCGAAGGACAGGCCGTGCAGCGGTTCGAGGTCCTTGACGGGTCGCCGCAGGGCCTCGGCGAATTCCTGGAGGTCGGCTCGCCCCACCCGGAGCCGGGATAGGTAGTCGAGGGCCGGCTCGAGCCCGGCGGCGACCAGGAATCCGCGGCCCGGTGGAAGGTCGCGCACGAAGAGGCTGAAGGTGGCTGGGGCGCACATGTCTTCCCGTAGGTACGAGAGCGCCATCGTGACCTCGTACAGGTCGGTGGTGGTCACCTCGGACATGGCTACGTCCGGCCCTGGGCGGTGAGGTCGCACCGTACGTCCACCACGCCTTCGACGGCCCGGGCCAAGCGTGCCGCGAGAGGAATGAGCGCGCTGTCACGGACCTCGCCGGACAGGGTCACGACACCTGCGTCGACACGGACCTCGACCTCCCGCCGGGAGAGCGGGAACAGGTGCTCGATGACGCCGTGGCGCACCTCGGCGGCGAGATCGTCGTCCGGGCGGAGGAAGACCTTGAGGAGGTCGGCCCGGCTGACGATCCCCTGGATGGTGCCGCTCGTGTCCACCACTGGCAGCCGCTTGATGCGGTGGGTGGCCATGAGGCGGGCGGCCTGGGGCAGGGATGCCTCGGGGGCGACGGTGACGGCGGGCGAGGTCATCAGGTCCTCGGCTCGGCGAGCGCCGGCCTTGGCGGTGGCGTCACCTCTGCGCAGCTGTTCGACGAGGCCGAGACGGTGGTCGTGGAACTCCTCCTTGAGGAGCAGGTCGGCCTCGGAGACAACCCCGACTACTCGGTCCTCTCCCTCGATGACCGGTACGGCGGTCACCTTCCACCGCTCCATGGCGGTGACGATCTCCTTGAACTCCGTGCTGGGCCGGACGGCGACGACCTTCTTGGTCATCACGTCGGAGACGGTGAACGGCTGGGCGGTCATTGCTCTCTCCTCAGCGGGCGTAGGCCAGGGGTTCGACGCCGACGCGCGGCACGAGGTCGTCAAGAAGGCGACTGCGGGCGGAGAACAGCCGGCGCGCCATCGTCGCGGCGACACACGCGAACAAGGCCTCGCCGACGGACAGGTCCTCCGCGCAAAGCTCCCTGACGGCTCGCGCGTCGAACTCGAGGGCGTGAACCTCGGTGGTCGCCGTGGCACCGAGGCGCCAGTGGTAGGGCGGGATCAGCCAGGAACAGCCGAGGAGCGAGCCGGACGCGAGGGTGTCCACGACGGCGTTGCGGCGTCCCGGGACGTGCGTGTCGAGATCGACCCGCCCGGATTCGATGATCCAGAAGCGGTCGGCATGCTGCCGCGCGCGGAAGATGCGTGTGCCGGCGGGGAAACGGACCGGGCGGGAGCGCTCCAGGAGCCGGTCGCGTGCCTCCGGAGCGAGTTCGTTCAGCAGCGTCCTCGTGGTGCTCGTGGTGCTCATGGTGTCCTCCAGCCCTTCTCCCACAGGTTCCCGCGCGGCGGGCAGGCACCGGGAGGGCCGCGTAGGGCATCCCCGGAGGGCCGAAGGGCCCGGGTCAGCGGACCAGGACGGCCTCGCCGGAGCGGGGGACGACGGCCGTCCAGCCGAGCTCGTGGTCGATGCGGTCGCG
>NZ_JBIARL010000024.1:0-120797 GCF_042889835.1 Streptomyces sp. NPDC002463 | reverse complement strand
TAATTTTGTGGGGGCTCCCTTTTTTGCCGGGGGGGGAGCCCGCGGGGGCCCCGGCGGCGCCGGGGGGGGGCCCCCGGGGGGGGGGGGGGGGCCCCCCCCCGGGCCCCCGGGGGCCCCCCCCCCGCCACCCGAAACGACTGGAAGTGGACGGCGTGAAGCTCGACATATTTCGCATCGGTACAATCCTTGCGACTGTCACTTTGACGGCAGTCGCCTCGACCGCTTGCAAGGCAAGCGGACCCGCCCCTGTCTTTCCGAAGGCGGTGCAGCATTCCGAATTGGTCGGCCGATGGGACGGTGGGCGGGAATGCGGCTCGCCGGTCGTCCGGCTGCGTGACGACTACACCTTCTCCGCCAAGGATTTCCCGGTCGCGTGGAACGGCCCCGGGCCGGACTCGAAGGTGACACGCCGATCGGCCGACGGGAAGTGGCATGCGGTCAACGACGATCCTGGCCTGCCGCCCTATCTGATCCTTCGTTTCGAGAATCAGAAGGACCATGAGTTCCTGCCGTTCACCCTGGAGCAGGGAAAGCTGCAGGCGAACGGGAGTGTCACGGCGGACGGGGGGGATTCCTACGAATACCCGTGCCCCTTCAGGCGCACTTCCGCCGACCCCGGCTTCGGCCGATAGCGGGTCCGTCCGAGGACCTGACGGATGTCCGCACCGCGCTGCCCGAGCCGTCTGCCTGTTCGTGGTTTCCGTGGCAGGGTGTTGCGGGCAAGCCACTGGGGGCTATCGATGAGGGGGAAACGTGATCGTCTGGATCAACGGTACGTTCGGTGCGGGAAAGTCCAGCACCGCGCGCGAGCTGGTCGATCTGATCCCGAACAGCACCCTGTACGACCCCGAGGTCACCGGCGGGGGACTGCGCCGGCTGCTCCCGGCCAAGCGGCTCGCCGAGGTCGAGGACTACCAGGACCTGCCGATCTGGCGCCGTCTGGTCGTCGACACCGCCGCCGCCCTGCTCGCCGAGGTCGGCGGCGTCCTCGTCGTCCCGATGACCCTGCTGCGGCAGGAGTACCGGGACGAGATCTTCGGCGGGCTCGCCGCCCGTCGCGTCGACGTGCGCCATGTGCTGCTCGCCCCGGAGGAAACGATCCTGCGCGAGCGGATCGACGGGCGGTCGGAGTACGGCGACCCCGAGGTCGACGCCCGTGTGCGGGAGTGGTGTCACCGGCACCTGCCCCCGTACCGCGCCGCCCTCGACTGGCTCGCCGCCGACGCCTACACCGTCGACAACTCGGCGCTCACCGCGGCCGAGACCGCCCGGGCCGTCGCCGACGCGGTCCTGGCCGGCCGGGCCGCGCCCTGCGGGATCGTCCAGACGCCCGAGCCGACCGGCGAGACCCTCGCCGCGGGCGTCCTGCTCTTCGACGAGCAGGACCGCTTCCTGCTCGTCGATCCCACCTACAAGCCCGGCTGGGAGTTCCCCGGCGGCGTCGTCGAGCCCGGCGAACCGCCGGCCCGGGCCGGCATGCGCGAGGTGGCCGAGGAGATAGGCCTCGAACTCGACGCCGTGCCCCGGCTGCTGCTCGTCGACTGGGAGCGCCCCAAGCCCCCCGGCTACGGCGGGCTGCGCCTCCTCTTCGACGGCGGAACGCTCCGTACCGCCGACGTCGAGCGCCTCCACCTCCCCGGCGCCGAACTGCGTGGCTGGCGGTTCGTCACCGAGGAGGAGGCCGCCGAGCTGCTGCCGCCCGTCCGCTTCCGCCGCCTCCACTGGGCCCTGCGCGCCCGCGAACGCGGCACGGTCCTCAACCTGGAGGCGGGCGACCCGGTGGGCTGAGCCCCAGGGCGCCCGGGTGGGCCGAGCCCCGGGGCGACCCGGTGGGCCGAAGGCCTTTACGCCGCAGCCGCCGCCGCAGCCGCCGTCAGGCGGTTCGCCGTGTCCGTCGTCACCGGTGCCCCGTGCCCGCAGCACAGCACCGACGGCGCGAGCTTCGCGAGCGTCCGCATCGAGTCCAGGGCGAGGGCGCGGTCGACGTGCAGGACGCCGAACATGACGTCCGGCACCGAGGCCACCGTGTCCCCGGCGAACAGCACGCCGTGGCGCGGGAGATGGACGGCGATCGAGCCGGGGGTGTGGCCCGGGGCGTGGACCACCACGGCCCCGTCGCCGAAGCCCAGCTCCTCGCCGTCCTCGACCTCCCGGTCGACCCGCGTCGGCGGCGCCTCCGGCGAGGTCAGGCCGTGCTCGAAGATCGGGACCTCCCAGTCCAGGAGGTCCGGCTCCGGGACCGGGGCCTCGCCCCGGATCACCGGAGCGTCGAGCCGGTGCGCGAGGATCTCGGCCCCGTGCCGGTCCGCGAGCTCCTGGGCCGCGCCCACGTGGTCCCGGTGGCAGTGGGTCAGCACGATCCGGCGCAGCCGGTCCGGGTCCAGGCCGACCGACCGCATCGCCGCGCCGATGCCGTCCGCCGTGCCGGCCCAGCCGGCGTCGATCAGGGTCAGCTCCTCCTCGTCCCGCCACAGGTAGGCCTGGCCGATGGAGAAGTCGAGGAGGTGCAGTCGAGGGGTGATCGGGGTCGGTTCGATGGATGCCATACGGCGAACCTACGCATCCGCGCAGGTCCGCCGTGTGCTTCTACGCTCTCGGCGAGCTTCGCCGAACGCTGAACCGACGTGGCGTCAGGCCTGCTTCGAGCGGGCGTAGTTGACGAGGAAGTGCGCCTCGGCCACCGACAGGCGCTCCAGCTCCTCCGGCGAGACGGACTCGTTCGGCGCGTGGATCTGCGCCTCCGGTTCGCTCAGACCGATGAGGAGGATCTCCGACTCCGGGTAGAGCGAGGCCAGCGTGTTGCACAGCGGGATGGAGCCGCCCATGCCCGCCGTCTGCATCTCCTCGCCGGGGTACGCGATCCGCATCGCCTCGGCCATCGACGCGTACGCCGGGCTGGAGGTGTCCGCCTGGAACGGCTGGCCCTGGCCGACCTGCTCCAGGGACACCCGGGCGTCCCACGGCGTGTGCTTCTCGATGTGCGCGAACAGGAGCTTCGTCACCTCGGCCGAGTCCTCGCCCGGAGGCACCCGCAGGCTGATC
Source organism: Streptomyces sp. NPDC002463 (assembly GCF_042889835.1). NCBI lineage: Bacteria > Bacillati > Actinomycetota > Actinomycetes > Kitasatosporales > Streptomycetaceae > Streptomyces > Streptomyces sp. NPDC002463. The sequence goes on along the minus strand of NZ_JBIARL010000024.1, from coordinate 117,755 downwards.
TGCGCGCGCGCCGACTTCGGGACGGACGGGGTCGCGCCGGCCACCGGGTGGGCGTCGATGCCGATGACCGTGACCGCCGGGCGCGCCCAGATCCGGTCGGCGACCGTGCCGGCACCCGGCAGGGACACGCCGGTCAGCACCTTGGCGTCCTGGCGGAAGTCCTCCTCCGGGTACTGGAGGCCCTCCCACACCTGGTCGCTCGCGAGGCCGTCGATGACGGTGGAGCCGTCCGGGCCCCGCAGCGAGTCCAGGACGCGGATCAGCGCGGCCAGCGCGTCGGGCGCGGCGCCACCGAACTGACCGGAGTGCAGGTTGCCCTCCAGGGTGTCGATCGTGACCCGGATCATCGTCATGCCGCGCAGGGTCGCGGTCACGGTCGGCAGGCCCACGCGGAAGTTGCCCGCGTCGCCGATGACGATGGCGTCGGCCGTGAGGAGCTCGGGGTGCTGCTCCGCGTACCGCTCCAGACCGCCGGTGCCCTGCTCCTCCGAGCCCTCGACGATGACCTTGACCGTCACCGGCACGCCGCCGTTCGCCTTGAGGGCGCGCAGCGCGAGCAGGTGCATGATGAAGCCGCCCTTGCAGTCGGCGGTGCCGCGTCCGTACCAGCGGCCGTCCCGCTCGGTCAGCTCGAACGGCGGGGAGAGCCAGACCGACTCGTCCAGCTTCGGCTGCACGTCGTAGTGGGCGTACAGGAGGACGGTCGGCGCGCCGGCCGGGCCGGGCAGGATGCCGTACACGGCCTGCGAGCCGTCTGGGGTGTCGAGCAGCGCCACGTCCTGGAAGTCCTCGGCGCGCAGGGCGTCCGCGACCCAGTTCGCCGCGGCCTCGCACTCGCTGCGGGGCGCCACGGCCTCGTCCGCCACCGACTCGAAGGCCACGAGCTCCGTGAGCTCGGCCTTGGCCCGGGGCATCAGTGACCGGACGGTCTCGGCGATCGGATTCGAGGTCATGGGCACGCTCCTGATGGGTGCGACGTTACGACGTGAGGACGGCGTTCGTCGTATGTCGTGGTACGGCGAACGCACCGTCGATCCTACGGGCGGGGCCCTGGCTACCGCGCCGTAGGATGCGTCAGGCAGACCACCGGTCGGATCAGGAGCAGAAGCACACGTGAGCAGCGAGCACGCAGAGAACGCCGGTCCGGAGCACACCGAGCCCGCAGGCGCGGCTGCCGGGGCCGCCGGGAGCGCGGACGCGGAGCCGGCGCGGCTCCCGGACGACCTGGCGCCGGACGGGGAACCGGCCGGCTCGTCGGAGGAGTCGCCGGCCGGGGAGCCGGCGGAGGTCTGGGACGTCGTGGTCGTCGGCGCCGGCCCGGCGGGCGCGTCCGCGGCGTACGCGGCGGCGGTCGCCGGCCGCCGGGTGCTGCTCCTGGAGAAGTCCGAGCTGCCCCGGTACAAGACCTGCGGCGGCGGCATCATCGGCCCCTCGCGCGACTCGCTCCCGCCGGGCTTCGAACTGCCCCTCCAGGACCGGGTCCACGCCGTCACCTTCTCCCTGGACGGACGCTTCGCCCGCACCCGCCGCTCGCGCCGGATGCTCTTCGGGCTCATCAACCGTCCCGAGTTCGACGCGCAGCTGGTCGAGCACGCGCAGAAGGCGGGCGCCGAACTGCGGACCGGGGTCACGGTGTCCCGCGTCGAGCAGCACGGCCCGGCGGTGCCGGACCGGCGGACCGTCGCCGTCGTCCTCGCCGACGGCGAGACCGTCCTGGCGCGCGCGGTCGTCGGTGCCGACGGCAGTGCCAGCCGGATAGGCGCTCATGTGGGGGTGAAGCTCGGCCAGGTCGACCTGGGCCTCGAGGCGGAGATCCCCGTGCCGCCGTCCGTGGCGGAGGACTGGAAGGGGCGGGTCCTCATCGACTGGGGCCCGATGCCCGGCAGTTACGGCTGGGTGTTCCCCAAGGGCGACACGCTGACCGTCGGCGTCATCTCGGCGCGCGGCGAGGGCGCCGCCACCAAGCGCTACATGGAGGACTTCGTGGCCCGGCTCGGCCTCGCCGGCTTCGAGCCCACGATCTCCTCCGGTCATCTGACGCGCTGCCGCACCGACGACTCGCCGCTCTCCCGCGGCCGGGTCCTGGTCTGCGGTGACGCGGCGGGCCTCCTGGAGCCGTGGACCCGCGAGGGCATCTCGTACGCGCTGCGCTCGGGTCGTCTCGCGGGCGAGTGGGCGGTGCGGGTCGCGGAGTCGAACGACGCGGTCGACGCGCGGCGCCAGGCCCTGAACTACGCCTTCGCCATCAAGGCGGGGCTCGGGGTCGAGATGGCGGTCGGGCGCCGGATGCTCGCCGTCTTCGAGCGGCGGCCCGGGCTGCTGCACGCGGCGATCACGGGAATCCGGCCGGCCTGGAACGCCTTCGCCGACATCACCCGCGGCGCCGCCACGCTCGGTGGCATGGTCCGCTCGAACGGCATGGCCCGGCGGGCCCTGGAGCTCCTCGACAAGCGCATGGACACCTCGGCCGGTGTCGGCCCGGCGGGGCGGGGTGTCAGCCCGCGCGAGCGCGCGGCGTCCGAGCCGGAGAGCGCCCCGGAAGAGGGCTGACCGTTCGTCACGGGCCCCGTCGTCCCGGTCGGCATCACGCCGCCGGGGTGGCGGGGCCCGTCGTCGTGATGCGGAAGACGGGGTGCTTCGGGGCGATGGCCCGCAGCTCCTCGTCGGAGGAGTCGGGGCCGACGCCGCCGAAGAAGACGCCGACCTCGGCCTTCCAGCGCTTGAGGTAGGCGCGGAGCAGGGCGGGCTTGTCGTCGTCGGCGACCTCGACGGCGGTGAACTCCTGCACGTGCTTGCCCAGATGCAGCTGACCGCCGCCGGCCGCCCGCATGTTGTGGGTCCACTGGACGTGGCCGCGGGGGGCGACGAGGTACCGGGCGCCGTCCACCGTCAGGAGGTTGACGGGGGTGCGGCGCCATTCGCCGCTCTTGCGGCCGCGGACGGCCAGCACACGGGAGCCCCAGACGCTGATGCCGCGGCGGGTCATCCAGGCGACGGCGCGGTTGAAGACGTTCACCGTGAACCAGCCGGGCTTCATGACGTGGGCGGTGGGCTGAGCGGACATGAGGGCCTCCTGCAGACCTGTGGACCGAAATCGTGAGCACTGCTCTCGCTTGAGATCAGTGTGCACGGTTCTCCGCTCGCAAGCAAGAGCAGTGCTCTCATTTCGTTCCGGTGCTCCGAAAGTGGCACACTGCTCTCCATGACGACCGTTCGAGGAGCCCGCGCCCGCGCCCGCATCGAGATCACCGCAGCCATCAAGGACGAGGCCCGCACCCAGCTCGCCGCCGAAGGCGCCGCAAAGCTGTCCCTGCGCGCCGTCGCCCGCGAGCTGGGCATGGTGTCCTCCGCGCTCTACCGCTACTTCCCCAGCCGCGACGACCTCCTCACCGCCCTCATCGTCGACGCCTACGACGCGGTCGGCGCCGCCGCCGAACGGGCGGCCGCCGAGGCCGAGGCCGAGCGCCCCCTCGACCGCTGGACCGCCGTCTGCCGGGCGGTCCGCGCCTGGGCCCTCGCCCACCCCCACGAGTACGCCCTCATCTACGGCTCGCCGGTGCCCGGCTACACCGCCCCCCAGGACACGATCGCCCCCGCCGCCCGCGTCGGCCTGGTCCTCATCGACATCGTCCGCGGGGCCCACGCGGGCGAGGGCGTCGCCCTCCCGCCGCTGCCGGACGCCCTGAGCCCCGAGGCCGAGCGGATCAGCGCCGACCTGGTCCCGGACCTCCCCCCGGCCCTCGCCGTCGCGCTCGTCGCCGCCTGGGCACAGCTCTTCGGCCTCGTCTCGTTCGAGCTCTTCGGCCAGTTCCAGCGCGTCGTCGAGGACCGCGACACCTTCTTCGCGGCGGCGGCCCGCCGCCTGGGCCAGGACGTGGGCCTGCTTCCGCGCGGCTGACCCGCCGTCGGGGCCGCGCTCCTACTCCGGCGGGAGTACGCGCGACCACCCCGCCGGGCTGACGTGCGCGCGGGGCGGTCGCGGCTAGCGTGACCGGTATGGAAGCCGGCATGGACGAGGAGCGACCGGGCGGGCCCCGGCGCGGGCCCCGGCGGGGGCGAGGTCGCGAGCCGGGCCGCACGCCGCGAGGCGTGCCCGGTCGCGAGCCCGGCCGTGGGCTCCGCGAGCCGGGGTGGCGGGGCGGCGGGGGTCTGGCCTGGCGGTCGACGGTGCTGATCGCCGTGCTCGTCATGGCCGGCACCGGGTTCGCCGCACGCAACCAGCCCGACCGGGAGGCGCTCGACGTCCTCGGGCGGGCCCTGCTCCTGCTCGGGGCCGTCCCGCTGCTCTTCCGTCACCGCCGGCCCGTGCCGGTGGTGTTCGCCGTCGCGGCCGTCACCCTCGGCTACCTCGCCGCCGGCTACCCGTACGGCCCGGTCTTCGTCATGGTGGCCGTCGCCTGCTTCGCGGCCGTCGTCCACGGCCACCGGACCGCCGCCTGGTGGGCCATCGGCCTGCTCTGGGCGGGCCATCTGCTGCTCTCGCACTGGCTCTACCGCTATCTGCCCCCGGCCGGCGACGGGCCCGCGCCCTGGGGGCAGGAGCTTCCCGCCGCCGCGTTCGCCGTGGCCGTGCTCGCCGCGTCCGAGGTCGTACGGGTACGGCGCGAGCAGCACGCCCAGCTGCGGGCCGAACGGGCCGCCGCCGAGCGGCGCCGCGCCGACGAGGAACGGCTCCGCATCGCCCGCGAACTCCACGACGTGCTCGCCCACTCGATCTCCGTGATCAACGTGCAGGCCGGCGTCGGACTCGCCCTCCTGGACTCCGACCCCGAACAGGCCAGGACCGCGCTGACCACCATCAAGGCGGCCAGCAAGGAGGCGCTCGGCGAGGTACGGCAGGTCCTCGACACCCTCCGTACCCCCGGCGACGTCCCCCGCGCCCCGGCCCCCGGCCTCGACCGGCTCCCCGAACTCGTCGAGCAGGCCGCCGCCACGGGCCTCACGGTCACCGTCTCGACCGGCGGCGCCCCGTCGGCCCTGCCGCCCGGCGCCGACCTCGCCGCCTTCCGGATCGTCCAGGAGGCGCTCACCAACGTGGTGCGCCACTCCGGTTCGCGTACCGCCCGGGTGCGGATCGCGCACGGCTCCCGGAGCCTGGAGCTGACCGTCGACGACGACGGCCCCGCCACCGGCACGGAGGCCGGCGGCAGCGGCAACGGACTCGCCGGAATGCGGGAGCGGGCCGCCGCCCTCGGTGGCACCATCGAGGCGGGCACCCGCCCGGACGGCGGCTTCCGCGTCCACGCCGTCCTCCCCGTACGCCCGCGGGAGACGCCGTGAGCGAGACCTCAGGAGAGCCGTCCGTGATCCGTGTCCTGCTCGCCGACGACCAGTCGCTGGTACGGGCGGGGTTCCGCGCGCTGCTCGACGCCCAGCCCGACATCGAGGTGGCCGGCGAGGCCGCCGACGGCGACGAGGCCGTGGACCGGGTGCGCGCCCTGCGCCCGGACGTCGTGCTCATGGACATCCGGATGCCCCGGCTCGACGGCCTGGAGGCGACCCGGCGCATCACCGAGGACCCGGACCTCGGCGGGGTCCGGGTCGTCATGCTGACCACCTTCGAGCTCGACGAGTACGTCTTCGAGGCGATCCGCGCGGGCGCCTCCGGCTTCCTCGTGAAGGACACCGAGCCGGAGGAGCTCCTGCGGGCCGTGCGGGCCGTCGTCCACGGGGACGCGCTGCTCTCGCCGGGCGTCACCCGCCGGCTCATCGAGGAGTTCGCGGCCCGGTCCAAGGCCCCGGCGGCGACGGCCGCGCTCGGCGTCCTGACCGGGCGGGAGCGGGAGGTGATGGCCCTGGTGGGGATCGGCCTGTCGAACGAGGAGATCGCCCGCCGTCTGGTCGTGAGCCCGCTCACCGCCAAGACCCATGTGAGTCGCGCGATGGTGAAGCTGGGCGCCCGGGACCGCGCCCAACTCGTCGTCCTCGCGTACGAGTCGGGCCTGGTCAGGCCTGGTTGGCTGGGCTGAGGGGGCAAGCGGCGGCGTTTGCCGTCCATTGTCACGAAATCGTATATTCCGATCTCGTGACTTCCTCTTCCACTGACAACGCCTTCCGGGAACTGATGGCCGAGGCCATGGCGGCCACCGGCGGCTTCGGGCACCGCGAGCACGTCCATCTGACCTGGCTGGCGGTACGGCGGGTCGGGATGCCCGGTGCCGTCGCCCTCGTCGGCGAGGGCATCGAGCGCACCGCCCGCGCCGCGGGAGCACCGGGGAAGTTCCACGTCACGATGACCAGGGCGTGGGTGGAGCTGGTGGCCGGGTGCGAGGCGGAGTGCGGGCTGCCGGACTTCGAGGCGTTCGCGGCGCGCCACGCCGATCTGCTCGACAAGCACCTGCTCGGTCGGTTCTACCGCCCCGCCACGCTGGCGTCCGCCGAGGCCCGCGCCCGTTGGGTCGAGCCGGACCTCGCTCCGCTCGCCCTCCCGTTCCCGTCCTGATCCCGGCGTTCAGCCCCAGGTGATCGCCGAGGTCTCCCGCCACAGCCGGGCGAGTTCCTCGTCGCCGGTCAGGGTCACGGCATCGGTGGGCAGCCGGTTCCACAGGGTGAGGTAGAGACGGTCGGCGGGGCCGCTCAGTTCGGTGTCGGCCGGCCCGTCCGTGACGTGGAAGGACCGCTCCGTCCGGGGCGGATCCGTCGGCGACAGATGGACGGTCCACACGTTGTCGGTGTCCGTCGTCCGCACCCGCAGGGTCCGGGGTCCGGTCGTGCGCACCCGGCTGCGATCGCGGGCGTGGAAGGCGCAGAACAGTTCGTCGATGCCGTCGGCGCCGACCGCCGGATCCACCGGCCCCGGGCCGCTCGCGAGCGCCGACTCGGCGTCCGCGCGGTGGACGGTCGTCTCGTGCGCCTGGCGGCGGGCCCAGAAGGCGAGCGGTGACGGTGCCGGGAGGAAGGTCCAGCACTCCAGGTCCTCCGGTGCCGCGCGCAGGGCGGCGACGAGCCGTGCGTGCCCCTCGCGGAAGTACGCCAGCAACTCCTCGCCGTCGAGCGTCGTCTCGCCCTCGCCGGGGTGGAACGCGGTGCGCCCCTCGGCCACGAGCGTCGTGGCCCAGCGGTGCACCATCGCCGTGTGCCGAAGGAGGTCCCTGACCCGCCACCCGGGGCAGGTCGGCACCTCCGCGTCGGGCCCGGCCTCGGCGGCCGCGTCCGCGAGGCCGTGACCGGCCGCCTCGAGCGCCTGGATGTGCTCCGTGATCGTCAGGGTGTCCATGTCGCGGATTCTGGCACCCCTGACGGTCCGTGCGCCCGCTCAACCGTCCCGGGAGGCTCCCGCGTTGCGTGCCCCGTAGCCCATGGCCGCCGCGCCTGCCGCGAGGACCGCGACGGTCGTCAGGGCCACCGGCAGGGAGAACCAGTCGGCGAGGAAGCCGATCGAGGGCGGGCCGAGCAGCATGCCCCCGTAGCCGAGGGTGGACGCCGTCGCCACCCCGCCGGGCCCGGCGACCGCGCCCGCGCGGGCCACGGCGACGGGGAAGATGTTGGCGAGGCCGAGGCCGGTGATCGCGAAGCCGAGGAGCGTGGCCCAGACGCTCGGCGCGAGCGCGCCGAGCAGCATGCCGGCGGCGGCGGTCGCCCCGCCCGCGACCAGGGTGCGGGTCTGGCCGAGGCGTTCGAGCAGGGCGGTCCCGGAGAGCCGGCCGGCGGTCATGGTCAGCGCGAAGACGGAGTACCCGGCGGCTGCCACCCCCGGGTGCGCGTGCAGGTCCTGCGCGAGGTGGAGGGCGCCCCAGTCGGCCAGCGCCCCTTCGCCGTACGCGGTGCAGAGCGCGATCACCCCGAAGACGAGGACCGTACGGCGCGACCCGGCGGCCCGCGCGCCGGAGGCTCCGGAGGCGGACGGCGCCGGGAGGGACTCGGGGATCACGGGGGAGGGGTGACGGAGCAGTACGGGACCGGCGACGGCCGTCAGGGCCAGGCCGACGACCGTGAGGCCGAGGAGGTGGGCGGTGGGGGACAGGCTCCCGGCGAGCAGCCCGCCGAGACCCGCGCCGAGCATGCCGCCGAGGCTGAACGCGGCGTGGAAGCTCGGCATCACGGGCCGCCGGAGCGCGGCCACGAGGTCCACGGCGGCACTGTTCATGGCCACGTTGATCCCGCCGTACGCGGCGCCGAAGACGAGCAGCACGAGGCCGAGCGCGAGCGGGGACCGGGTGAGCGCGGGGAGGGCGACCGAGAGGGAGAGCAGGACGGCGGTGGCGACGGTGACGGCGTGGGAGCCGTACCGCCGGCAGAGCCGGCCGGTCAGCGTCATCGTGATCACGGCGCCCGCCGAGACGCCCAGGAGGGCGAGGCCGAGGTCGCCGGCCGAGGCGCCGGTCTGCTGCTTGACGGCGGGGATCCGGACCACCCAGCCGGCGAACAGGAAGCCGTCGAGGGCGAAGAAGAGGGTCAGGGCGGAGCGGAGGCGGGACAGGGAGCGGGCGGCGGTGTCTCCGCCGGAGCCCCCCGATATGGCCGTCCGTACTTTGTTTAGTAGCGGCACAAACTCAGGATAGGGGCGGAGAGGCGGCGGAATCAACCGGGCGGGGACGGCGGCCCGGCCCGATCATGGGAGACTCACCCCCATGAACGGCAAGGCGACGACGACCCGGACACGGCTGGACAGGGGGCGTAACGCGCTCGGCCCCGCGCTGGAACTGGTGCACACCGGCAGGGCGCCGACCCGGGCCGTCCTCACCGCCGAGCTCGGCGTCACCCGCGCCACCGCCGGCGCCGTCGCCGCCGAGCTGGAGGCCCTCGGCCTCATCCGCGTCGACTCCAACCCCGGTGCCGCCGCCGGGTCCCAGGGACGGCCCTCGCACCGCCTCGCCGTCGACGAGAAGGGCCCCGTCGCCCTCGCCGCCCAGGTCCACGCCGACGGCTTCCGCGCCGCCCTCGTCGGCCTCGGCGGCACCATCGTGGCCACCGCCCCCGGCTGCGTCACCGTCTCCGCCGACCCCGCGCAGGTCCTCGGCGCCGTCGTCGACGCGGGGGCCGCGCTGCTCCGGGAGAGCGGCCGCCGCTGCGTCGGCGCCGGACTCGCCGCACCCTCCGCCGTCGCCGAACCCGAGGGCACGGCGCTCAATCCGCTCCACCTCGCCTGGCCCGCCGGGGCACCCGTCCGGGAGATCTTCGCCGAGCGGGTGCGGGCCGCCGGGATCGAAGGCCCCGCCTTCACCGGCAACGACGTCAACCTCGCCGCGCTCGCCGAGCACCGCCACGGTGCTGGCCGCGGCGCCCGGGACCTGCTCTGCGTCGCCACCGGCCACCGGGGCGTCGGCGGCGCGCTCGTCCTCGACGGGCGCCTGCACACGGGGAGTTCGGGCCTCGCCCTGGAGGTCGGCCATCTGACGGTCAACCCCGAGGGCCGTCCCTGCCACTGCGGCAGCCGCGGCTGCCTCGACGTCGAGACCGACCCGCTCGCCTTCCTCACCGCCGCCGGCCGGGTGCCCGGCCCCGAGGTCTCCCTGCTCCAGCAGTCCCGCGACCTGCTGCGCACGAGCCCCGACGACCCGGGCGTGCGGGTCGCGGTGGGGGAGCTGATCGACCGGCTCGGCCTGGGCCTCGCCGGCCTGGTGAACATCCTCAACCCCGACCGGATCATCCTCGGCGGGCTGCACCGCGAGCTCCTCGACGCCGACCCCGAGCGGCTCCGGGCGGTCGTCGCCGACCGCAGCCTCTGGGGCCGCAGCGGCGGTGTGCCGATCCTCCCCTGCACCCTGGACCACAACAGCCTCGTCGGTGCGGCCGAGCTCGCCTGGCAGCCGGTCCTCGACGACCCGCTCGCCGCGCTGGGCCGCGAACCGGCCTGACGGGGTCAGTCCCGGGGGTCGGGGCGCCCCTCCGCCAGGGCGGCCAGCCGGTCGAGGGCCATGCGGGTGCCGGTCTCGTTCTCGGCGGGCGGAACGGCGTCCGGCACCCCCTCGTGGACGAGCTGGACCTCGGTCCCTCCGCCGATCGCCGTCAGCGTCGTCGTGAGGATCATGGTGCCGCGCAGCGAGGGCTCGGGCGTCTCGAACTCGATGCTCTCGACGACCCGTTCGTACGGCACCAGCTCCAGGAAGGTGCCGTGGTACGTGTCCGTACGAGCCCCCGACTTCCCGGCGCCCCCGGGCGACTCGTACCGCAGCGACACCCGGAACGCGCCCCCTTCGCGCGCCTCGAAGGCGTGCACCTCGCAGGTCATGCCGTACGGCACCCGCCACCGCGCGACGGCCTCCGGGTCGAGGAGCGACCGGTAGACGACCGCGGCGGGGGCGTCGATGTGGCGGGACACGCGCGTGGTGTACACGCCCCCAGGCTAGGGCCTGCCCCGGGAAACCGGTGGTCGGAGGCGCGGGGACGCCGTACTGTTCCCCCTCATGATCACTTCGGAGTCCGACGCCTCTTCCGCAGCCGACCTTCCCCCGCGCCTCGGCAGCCTCACCTTCCACGGCCCCCTCTCCGAGGCCCGTGCCACCCGCATGGTCGAGCGGCTCGCCGCCGCCGGCCCCGCCGACGTCCTCGACATCGGCTGCGGCTGGGGAGAGCTGCTCCTCCGCGTCCTGGAGGCGGCCCCCGGCGCCAAGGGCGCCGGGATCGACATCAACGCCGAGGACCTGGCCCGCGGCCGGGATCTCGCCGAGCGGCGCGGGCTCGCCGACCGCGTGGCCTTCGTCGAGGAGTCGGCGCTCGGCACCGACCGGGGCCCCGTCGACGCGATCCTCTGCCTCGGGTCCAGCCAGGCGCTCTGCGACCCCGAACTGCCGTACGACCCCGCCACCGTCCTGCGCGAGCTGCGCCGGCTCGTCCGGCCCGGCGGGCGGGTCGTACTCGGCGAGGGCTTCTGGGAGCGCACGCCCACCGAGGCGGAGCTCGCGGGGATGTGGCCCGGCGCGAGCACCGGAGACCACCTCTCCCTCGGCGCGCTCGTCGACCTCGCCATCGAGGCGGGGTTCCGGCCCGCGTGGATCGAGACGGCGAGCGCGGAGGAGTGGGAGGAGTTCGAGTCCGGCTACCGGTACGACACCGAGGTCTGGCTCGCCGCCCACCCCGACCACCCGCTCGCCGCCGAGACGCGCGAGCGCGTCGACCGGCAGCGTGCCGGCTGGCTCAACGGCTACCGGGGGATCCTCGGCATCGCCTACCTCACCCTCGTCGCCGTGGCCTGAGGTCCACCGGGGCCCCGTCTCACCACTGACGGCCGGCGCCGAGCGCCACGCGGCCCGGCGCCGACAGATGCAGCACCCGGAAGCGCTCGCCCTCGTCGGCGGGCGCTTCCGGGCCCGCCCACAGGGTGAGGCTCAGCAGCTCCCAGTGCCGCGGGTCCACCGCGAGGGCGGAGGCCACCACCCCGTCCCGCCGCGCCTCCCGCGCGTGCCGGGCCACCGCCTCCGCCACGGCCTCGCCCGGCGGGACACCCTCCCCGAGCGCGACCCTCCGGCGCGTCGCGGCACCCGGCGCCGACGCGGCCGCCGGCCCCTCCTCGTACGCCAGGCCCGTCCAGTGCTGCACCACCGGCCGTCCGAAGTCGTTCACGATGCCCTGGAAACCGGGGCCCCAGAGGAAGGAGTTCATGCCCTCGGGGGTGGCCCAGAGGTAGAACGGCGCGTACTGGTTCACGGGCGAGCCGTCCTCGCGCTCCCGGATCAGATACGCCTTGAGGCCGAGCCCGGGGAAGGCGTCGAGCAGATGCCCCTTGGTCGCCACCCGCTTGCGGATGATCTCCATGTCGTAGTCGGCGGGCAGGGTGATCTCGTACTGCATCGCGTGCACGGGAAGGCTCCGTTTCTCCGGTTCTCCGGGGCGGGTGAGGTCAGGGGGCGAGCAGCGCGAGCAGTCCGCGTACGGCGGTGTCGAAGGGCGCGCGGGAACCCGTCGCGCGGGCCAGCACGTACCCGCCCTGCACGGTCGCGAGGACCGTCGCCGCGATCTCCTCCGGATCGAGGCCGCCGCTCAGTTCGCCGCTGTCCAGGCCCTCCCGGACGACCTCGGCGAGCCGGCCCCGCACCCGGCCGAGCACCTCCTCGACCGGTGCGCGCAGCTCCGGGTCCGCGACGACCTCCGGGTCCATGGTCAGCCGGCCCACCGGGCAGCCGCGCAGGACGTCGCGCTCGCGCAGCAGGTACGCCTCGATGCGGGCGTACGCCGAACCCCCGCCGCCGAGGACCGCCTCGGCCGCCGCACCCAGCTCCTCCGCCGAGCGCCGGATGGCGGCGAGCGCCAGGTCCTGCTTGCCGGCGAAGTGGTGGTACATGCTGCCCTGGCCCGCGCCCGCCGCCTGCTGGACGGCCTTGGGGCTCGTGCCGACGTAGCCGCGCTCCCACAGCAGTTCGCGGGTCGCCTCGATCAGCCGCTCCGAGGTGCTCATGCTCATGACCGCACTGTACATACCAGTAGGTACAGATCGGAAGGAGCGCCGACCGCGGCGACGTACTCCCGGTGTCGTACGTCAGGAGCCGCTGCCCGTACGACGACCCGGACCCCCCTCCGGAGGGAGCCTCGAACCACGGACACGACACCGAGGAGCTGAACCCTCATGAACACACTCGCCTACGCGGGCCCCGGCCCGTGGGTCCTCTTCTTCCCCCTCGTCTGGGCCGCCGTCGTCATCGGGATCGTCACCGTCGCCCGCCGCGTCGGATGGCGCCGGGGCGGACCGTGGCGCGACGCCGGGCCCGACGAGCGCTCGCCCATCTCCCTGCTCGGCCACCGGTTCGCGGCCGGCGAGATCGACGAGGACGAGTACTGGAGGCGCCTGAGCGTCCTCGAGGAGCAGTTCGGCCGCCGCGCCACGGATCCGAAGGGGCGCCGGACATGACCACCCCCGCCGCCCGGGTCGTCGACGCCGTCAAGGTGTACGGCCGCGGCGACACCGAGGTCAGGGCCCTCGACGGGGTGAGCGTCGACTTCCCCGCCGGCCGCTTCACCGCCGTCATGGGCCCCTCGGGGTCCGGGAAGTCCACCCTGATGCACTGCGCCGCCGGGCTCGACACGCTCACCTCCGGCGCCGCGCTCGTCGGCGACACCGACCTGTCCACCCTCGACGACCGGCGCCTGACCCTGCTGCGCCGCGACCGGATCGGCTTCGTCTTCCAGGCCTTCAACCTGCTCCCGACCCTCACCGTCGCCGAGAACATCACCCTCCCGCTCGACCTCGCCGGGCGCCCCGTCGACCGCCGGCGGTTCGACCGGCTCGTCGACACCGTCGGCCTGCGCGACCGCCTCCACCACCGGCCGAGCGAGCTCTCCGGCGGACAGCAGCAACGCGTCGCCGTCGCCCGCGCGTTCGCCGACGACCCCGACGTCGTCTTCGCCGATGAACCCACCGGCAACCTCGACTCGCGGTCCGGCGAGGAGGTGCTCCGCCTGCTCGGCCGTACGGTCCGCGACACCGGCCGTACGGTCGTCATGGTCACCCACGACCCGGTCGCCGCCGCCCACGCCGACGAGGTGATCTTCCTCGCGGACGGGCGGCTCGTCGACCGCATGACCGGCCCCACGGCCGACCTCGTCCTCGACCGCATGAAGGCCTTCGACACGGGCGCCACGACGGTCCCCGGAGGTGCGCCATGAACACCCCCGCCACCCTCCGGCTCGCCAGGTCCTCGCTCCGCGCCCACCGGCGCCGCTTCCTCGGCACCTTCGCCGCCGTCCTCCTCGGCGTCGCCTTCCTCACCGGCACCCTCGTCATGGGCGACACCCTCCGCGCGAGCTTCGACTCGATGTTCACCAGCGCCACCCGCGGCACCGACGCCATCGTCCGCAGCGCCACCACCGTGACCGCCGCCGGCGAGGCGCAGGGCACCCGCGGACCCGTCGACGCCGCCCTCGCCGAGCGCCTCGCCCGGGTCCCCGGCGTCGCCGCCGCCGCACCCCGGATCGAGGGCGCGGGCCAGCTCCTCGCCGCCGACGGCACCCCCGTGGGCGGCAAGGGCCCGCCCACCCTCGCGGGCAACTGGATCGAGGACGCCGCCCTCAACCCGTACCGCCTCGCGGAGGGTCGCGAGCCCGGTGCTCCCGGCGAGGTCGTCGTCAACCGGGGCGCCGCGAAGACGGCCGGTCTCGGCATCGGCGACACGACGGTCCTGCGCACCCCCGACCCGGTGAAGGTCACCGTCGTCGGCCTGGCCACCTTCGGCGGCGCCGACGGCATGGGGCAGGTCACCTGGACCGGCCTCACCCGCGCCGACGCCGAGAAGTACCTGACGGCCCGCCCCGGAGAGGCGACGAGCATCGCCGTACGCGCCGCGCCGGGCGTCTCCCAGGAGGAGCTGGTCGCCGCGCTGGGGCCCGCGCTGCCCGACGGCGTCGAGGCGATCACCGGACAGCAGGCCGCCGAGGAGAACACCGAGATGGTCTCCGGCCGCTTCCTGGACCTCTTCACCACCTTCCTGCTCGTGTTCAGCGGGGTCGCGGTCCTCGTCTCCGTCTTCACCATCCACAACACCTTCGCCGTCCTCGTCGCCCAGCGGACCCGCGAGAACGCCCTCCTGCGAGCCATCGGCGCCGCCCGCCGCCAGATCGTCACCGGCACCCTCGCCGAGGCGCTCACCGTCGGACTGCTCGCCTCGCTCGCCGGGCTCCTCGCCGGGATCGGCGTGGCCGCCGGACTCCAGGCGCTGTTCCCCGCGATCGGCTTCCCGTTCCCCGAGGGCGACCTCGTCGTGACCGGCACCTCCCTCCTCCTGCCGCTCGGCGTCGGACTCGCGGTCTGCGCCGGTTCCGCGCTCCTGCCGGCCGTACGGGCCGGGCGGACGGCCCCGCTCGCCGCGCTCCGCGAGACGGACGTGGACGGCTCGGGCACCTCGCGCCGCCGCGCGCTGACCGGCGGCGCCCTGCTCGCCGCCGCCGTCGGCACGGTCCTCGCCGGCGTCCTCGGCAGCAGCCCTTCGCTGTGGCTCGCCGCCACCGGGGCCGTGCTCGCCGTCGCCGCGTTCGTGGTCCTCGGCCCGGTCGCCGCCTCCCTCGCCGTACGGGTGCTCGGCCGCCCGCTGCGCGGCGTCAACCGCGGCCTCGCCCGCCGCAACGCCCTGCGCAGCCCGGGCCGTACGGCCGCGACGGCCACCGCCCTGATGATCGGGGTCGCCGTCGTCACCCTCTTCACGGTCTTCGGCGCCTCCCTCAAGGCGACCATGGACCGCACCGTCGACCGCTCCTTCGCCGGGGACGTGGCCGTCGGCGCGCCCTCGTTCGGCGCGGGCGGCAGCGGGCTCAGCCCCCGTCTCGCCCCGGCCGTCGCCGCGCTGCCCGAGGTCGACACCGCCGTGGGCCTGGGGCGCGGCGTCGCCGAGGTGGACGGCCGGGGCCGCGCGCTCACGGTCACCGACCCGGCCGCGCTCGCCCGCGTCCTGGACCTGGGAGAGGTACGGGGTTCCCTCACCGCACTCGGTACGGACGGGCTCGCCGTCGCCGCCGACGAGGCCGCCGCCTCCGGTCTCGCACCCGGCCGGACCGCCGAGCTGACGTTCACCGACGGCAGCCGGCACACCTTCACGGTCCGCGCGGTGTACGAACGCTCCGACCTCGCCGGCGACTACCTCGTCACCCGGGCGGCCTGGGCGCCGCACCGCACCCAGGACGCCGACCGGCTGGTCGCCGTCTCCTTCGCGGACGGCGTCCGCGCCGAGGACGGCAAGGCCGCCGTGACCGCGGTCGCCGACCGGTACGGCCATCCGGAGGTGCAGACCCGCGCCGAGTACGCGGAGGCCTCGGCGGGCGGCATCGACATGATGCTCACCCTCGTCTACGCGCTCCTCGCGCTCGCGGTCCTGATCGCGCTGCTCGGCATCGCGAACACGCTGACCCTCGCCGTCCACGAACGGACCCGCGAACTGGGCCTGTTGCGGGCCGTCGGGCAGACCCGCTCCCAACTGCGGGCCATGGTCCGCTGGGAGTCCGTCCTGGTCGCCGCCTTCGGGACGGTCGGCGGGCTCGCCCTCGGCGGCTTCCTCGGCTGGGTCCTCGTCCGCGCCTCGGGCGACAGCGCGTTCGTGTTCGCCGTGCCCGCCGTGCGGCTCGCGGCCGTCGCCCTGGTCGGGCTCGTGGCGGGTGCCCTGGCGGCCTGGCGCCCGGCCCGCCGTGCGGCGCGGCTCGAGATCCTCCGGGCGATCGCCACGGAGTGACGGGCACCCCCGAGTGGCCTCGTCAGCCCGTCCGGCCCGCCAGGACCGGGCGGGCCACCGACGGTGCCGACAGCGGCTCGGCCGGCGAGCTGAGCGGCACGCCTGGGAACCGGCTGTAGCCGATGCCCGCGAACGGGCCCTCGGGCGCGGGGCCGAACCCGGCGCGTGCGCACTCCTCGACGGGGTCGCCGACGGGCGGCGCCGTGAGGGTGAACCACACGACCTTGCCGGATGCGCCGCACGGCCGGATGCCCCAGCTCTCGCTGACCGCCCCGACGATGCCGAGTCCCCGGCCGCAGGTGGCGAGCGCGTCGAGGTCGTCCACCGGGCCGAAGGCGTCGGCGGGGCAGACCTCGGGGATACGGGGATCGTGGTCCCGGACGGAGACGGTGAGACGGTCGAGCAGCAGCTCGATCTCCACCGTGCAGCCCTTGTCCGGCTGGGCGTGTCGGTGCACGTTCGTCAGAAGTTCGGTCACGCCCAGGACGGCCTGGTCGATCAAGGCGTCCAGCTGCCAATGTCGGAGATGGGCGGAGATGATGCGGCGGACCTGTCCGATCCGCGACGGCAGGGCCTGAAGCTCCACCGCGTAGTACCTGCTCGGCTCGCTGATCACGGCTGCGACTCCCCGAAGTGGTCCGGAAGAAGACGAAGATACGGATCTGTCTCTGCGGTGCAGAAGGGGGCGGTGACCTGATCGCAGCGTCACCACCGCTGAACCCTCAGTGAGGTGGATTCCAGCCTGGACCAGCCGTGACCGCACCGCAACTCGCCGCGAGCCGCCGCAGCTCAGGACGCCGTCAGGGGTGTCAGGACCGTCCCGCCGCCCTCTTCAGCGCCGCGAGGAAACGGCCCGACGCCCGGGACCCGTCGTCACGGCCGCGGTCGTGGTCCTGGAGCGTCAGCCGGTACCGCGTGCCGTTCACGGTCGCCACCGTCTCGTCCGCCTTCGCGAACCACGGCCGCCCCGCCCGTACCGCCGAGACCGGCGCGCTGTCGATCTCGCTGCCGTAGCTCGTCAGGAGCGCGAGGCGGCCGTCCTCGATCCGCACCTCTCCCGCGCGCGTCAGCGAGCGCGGCCAGCGCGCGATCCGTACGCCCCTGGCGCTGAACTCGGGCTCCGCCATGCCGATCCGCCCCTTTCACCCGGTTGCCGTACCCAGTGTGCCGGGCCGTCGGCGCCCGCACCAGTAGCCCTTCCACGGCCCGTCCACAAGCAAGGCCTATGGAACGTCAAAGGGAACGTTTGCCCAGGTGAGAGCGGTATTGTCGGCAGTGGGAGACCCCCGAGGCAACACGCGAGAAGAGGCACGGATGAGCACCACCCACGAGAGTGCGGTTGCCGCGACGGCCACCGTCGACATCGACCGCAGCGACCCCGCGTACCGCTCCTGGCTCAAGGAGGCCGTGCGCAAGGTCCAGGCCGACGCCAACCGCTCCGCCGACACCCATCTCCTGCGCTTCCCCCTGCCCGAGAAGTGGGGCATCGACCTCTACCTCAAGGACGAGTCGACCCACCCCACCGGCAGCCTCAAGCACCGCCTCGCCCGCTCCCTCTTCCTCTACGGCCTCTGCAACGGCTGGGTCCGCCCCGGAAAGCCCGTCATCGAGGCGTCCAGCGGCTCGACCGCGGTCTCCGAGGCGTACTTCGCGAAGCTGATCGGCGTCCCCTTCATCGCCGTCATGCCCCGCACGACCAGCCCCGAGAAGTGCCGGCTCATCGAGTTCCACGGCGGGCAGTGCCACTTCGTCGACGACTCGCGCACGATGTACGAGGAGGCCGCCGCCCTCGCCGAGCGCACCGGCGGCCACTACATGGACCAGTTCACCTACGCCGAGCGGGCCACCGACTGGCGGGGCAACAACAACATCGCCGAGTCGATGTACGAGCAGCTGAAGCTGGAGCGGTACCCGGAGCCCGCCTGGATCGTCGCCACCGCCGGCACCGGCGGCACCTCGGCGACCATCGCCCGCTACGTGCACTACATGCAGCACGACACCCGGATCTGTGTCGCCGACCCCGAGAACTCCTGTTTCTTCGACGGCTGGACGCACCACGACCCGAACGCCACCGCCGACTGCGGCTCGCGCATCGAGGGCATCGGCCGCCCCCGCATGGAGCCCAGCTTCGTGCCCGGGGCCGTCGACCGCATGATGAAGGTCCCCGACGCGGCGAGCGTCGCCGCCGTCCGCGCCCTGGAGACCGCGATCGGCCGCAAGGCGGGCGGCTCCACCGGCACCGGCCTGTGGAGCGCCTTCAAGATCATCGCGGAGATGGTCGCCCACGAGCGCACCGGCAGCGTCGTCACCCTCATCTGCGACCCGGGCGAGCGGTACCTCGACAAGTACTACTCCGACGACTGGCTGGCCGTCCAGGGCCTCGACATCGCCCCGTACTCCGCCGCTATCGAGCGGTTCCTGGCGACGGGGGCCTGGCCGGAGTGAGCCGCCGGTCGAGGCGGCGCGCCGCGTCCCGGAAGGAGAGCCCCACGCCGGGTGCGGCGAGCCGCAGCGCCAGCCGGAAGGGGGCGGCGCCGTCGGCGGCCATCGTCCACCGCAGGCGGGTGCCCGTCCCGGTGGGGGAGAGGGTCCACTCCTCCGCCATCGCCGTCACCCCGGGGGCGTTCGTCGCGTCCACCCGGTAGGCGTAGCGGAGGTCCGGCTCGGAGGCCAGGATCGTCTCGTCGAAGGCGATCCCGCCGCGGAGCCGGACGGTCCGGCCGGCGCCGTCGGCCGTCGGGACGGCGGAGGTGACGGCCGTGAACCACGAGGGCAGGCTCCCCACCTCCACGGCCACGGAACGGTAGACGGCTGGCGGGGGCGCGGCGAGGGTGGCGGTGAAGACGAGGCGGACGGGCGCGGACGCGGTGAAGTCGAGCTCCACCGGCGTGAGTCGGCGCGGCATGGGCCCTCCCTGGGGGACGCGAGCGGATGCAGCACCTTAGCTGACGATGTGTCAACAGCACAGGGGGCCGTGGCGGCGGCCCCGCGACGACGGCCCACGACGGGGCCGGGTCACCCGCCTCGGAGCACGCCCTTCAAGGCCCGGCCGAAGACGAGGCGGCCCGCCCGGGCCAGGAGCCCGTCGAAGGCCCCCGGTACGCCCCGCACCGAGAGGTCCTCCGTCCAGCGCACCCGGCTGCCGCCGGTCCGCGTGCCCATGACCTCCACCTGCGCCCACCCCCGTACCACCCGGCCCGACTTCTCCAGGCGGCAGACACCGGGGCGGCCGGCCGCCGGGGGTTCCCAGCGGACGACCTCCATCGGGTCGTCGAAGGAGAGGCGGCCGAGGCCCGTGCGGGCGACGAACCGCGTCCCCGCCCGGTTCGGCCCCGGCGTCAGGACGAGCGTCCGGGTCAGCGGCACCTGACGCCCGTGCGCCGGCCAGTCCGTGAGCCGCCGCCACGCCTCCTCCGGAGCCAGCGGCACCGTCCGCTCCAGCCGGAAGAGGGTCACGCCTCGGCCCGGCCGGGCATCATCAGTCCCGGCAGGTGTTCCGCCACCTCCGCCCGTACGCCCTCCGGCAGGCCCCGGTCCGTCACCCACGTGTCGACCTCGTCCAGGGCGGCGAAGGAACTCAGGCCCACCGTCCCCCACTTGGTGTGGTCGGCGACCACCACGACCCGCCGCGCCGAGCGCATCAGGCAGCGGTTGGTCTCGGCCTCCGCCAGGTTCGGCGTGGAGAGGCCGGCCTCCACCGACACGCCGTGCACGCCGAGGAAGAGCAGGTCGAAGTGGAGCGAGCGGATCGCCCGGTCCGCGACCGGCCCCACCAGCGCGTCGGACGGCGTGCGGACCCCGCCGGTCAGGACGACCGTCGCCGCCCCGCGCCGCGCCTCGCCCCCGCCCCCCGTCTGCTGGGCCTCGTGGAACACGTCGGCGACCCGCACCGAGTTGGTCACCACCGTCAGGTCCGGCACGTCGAGCAGGTGCCGGGCGAGCGCGTAGGTGGTCGTCCCGCCGGACAGGGCGATGGCCGTGCCCGGCGCGACCAGGGCGGCCGCCGTGCGGGCGATCTCGTCCTTGGCGCTCGGTTCGAGCACCGACTTGGCCTCGAAGCCCGGCTCGTGGGTGCTGGCCTCCGCCACCGGAACGGCCCCGCCGTGCACCTTGGCGACCATGCCCTGCCGGGCCAGCGCGTCCAGGTCGCGGCGGATCGTCATGTCCGAGACGTTCAGCCGGCGGGTGAGTTCGTTGACACGTACACCGCCACGCCGCCGTACCTCGTCGAGGATCAGGGCACGCCGCTGCTCGGCGAGGAGGTTCTGGTTGTCAGTCACCGCCGGGGCCGGTCCTTCCGCAGGAGACAAGGGGATGAGTGTCGGATTCGGTGAGAGTCCGTGCGCGGTCGCACGGCCGTCCGCGATCCTGTTGCCGACGTCGCATCTTCCCACTCTGAGAGGAAGTCCCCTCAGTGTCCCCTGCCACACCTGCCCCGCAGAGCGGGGGCGCGGCGC
This sequence comes from Streptomyces sp. NPDC002463, assembly GCF_042889835.1. NCBI lineage: Bacteria > Bacillati > Actinomycetota > Actinomycetes > Kitasatosporales > Streptomycetaceae > Streptomyces > Streptomyces sp. NPDC002463. Next base: position 97,210 of record NZ_JBIARL010000024.1, on the reverse strand, counting down.
TCGAACTCCTCGTCCACGGAGTCGGCGGAGCCACCCCCGAGTCGATGCTCGACGACCCCAGGACCGTGCGGGTCACCGGCGACCGGACCGCCGCCGTGTACCGGCGCGGCGAGGACCTCGACGCCGAGGAGCACCCCGAGCGGTACGCGGCGCGCCCCGTCCCGGAGGCGTACTGCTGGTCCAACCTGACCTCGGGCGACGGCGCCCGCGCCCTCTGGCTGCTGCTCCTGCCCTTCATGGTGGCCAACCTGGCGCACTGGATGCGGCCGCCCGCCCAGGGCAGACCGGGCCTCGTCCGGCTGTACGGGGTCCTCGTCCGGCTCGTCGCCCTCACGCTCACCGTCCTCCTCGCCGCCGCCGCCTGCGAGGTGGCGCTCGATCTGACGGCCTGGCAGTGCGCCGCCACCACCGCCTGCACCGACGCCTACTCCTGGCTCGGCTTCCTCTCCGCCGACCGCGGCGGCTGGTGGTCCGTGCCGGGCCGTCGCCTCGCCCTCGCCGCCCTCGTGCCCACCGCGCTCGTCGGACTGCTCTGGTACCTCTCGAACCGGACCTGGAGCGCGTACGAGGCGCAGCGCCCGCCCACCGGGTACGACGCCCCCGTCGTGGAACCCCAGGCCGACACCGAGGCCGCGGACGCCGCCGATCCGGCGGGTCCCGTGGAGCTCCGCCCCGCGCTCGGCCGCCCCGGCTTCTGGTACGGCCGCCGGCTCGTCGCCCGCCTCAGGGCCGCCCACACCGCCGCCGGGTTCCTCACCGTCGCCGCCGCCCTCGTCACGGCGACCACCCGCCACGACGCCGGCGCGCACGGCCTCCGTACCGTCCTCGGCTGGGTGCTCCAGGCGGCCGTCGCGGTCCTCGCCGTCGTCGTGCTCTGGGTGGTCTGCCGGCGCGGCCGCAGCGAGCGCCGGCTCGACCTGCGCGTCGAACGGGCCCTGGTCTCCTGGCTGCCCGCCGCCTCCCTCGCCGTGCTCGCGTTCACCGCCGTGCACGCGGGCTGGTCCCGGCCCGGCTGGACCTCCTCCGGAACCCTCCCCGGTGACGCCGTGTTCGGTGCCCTCACCCTCGTCCAGGGCGGCCTCGTCGTCGGGCTCGGGGTCGTCGCCCTGCTTCTCCAGCGGCCCCGCAGGGACCCCCGTACCGCGCTGCGCGGACTCGGCGGGCCCGCGGTCGCCATGCTCGCGTGCGCGCTCGGCGGCGTCATGTCCGGGGGAGTGGCGCAGCGCGTCGCCGACTGGCTCGACGGGCCGGCGGGCCGGGGTTCCGCCAGGATCGGCCCGCCCGTCCTCCTCAGCTGGCAGGCCTCGGTCATCCCCGTCCTCCTCCTGCTCCTCCTCGTGCCCGCCGCCCTCCTCGCCGTACGGACCGTCCTGGACGCCCGGCGCCTGCGTGCCGCCGTCGAGGCCGACTACGACGCCGCCGACGAACCCGACCCGGTCCGTACGGGACAGATCGCGGCCGGCCGGGCCCGCGCCTCGCTCACCGACTCAGCGCCCGTCCTCGTCGGCGTCGTCTCGGGAGCGACCCTGTTCCTCGGGGCCGCGTCCGTCGCGGGCGCCTGGGCCAGCGGAAACGTGCCGGGCCGCGCCTTCGACGGGGCCCACCCCGCGATCGCCTCCCTCGCCTCCGTCACCCAGGCCCTCGGCTCGTGGATGATCGGCTTCGGTTTCCTGCTCTTCGTCACCTGGGGCCGCCGCGCCTACAGGGACGCCTCCGCCCGCCGCACCATCGGCATCCTCTGGGACGTCGGCACCTTCTGGCCCCGAGCCGCCCATCCCTTCGCGCCGCCCTGCTACGCCGAGCGCGCGGTCCCCGACCTCACCTGGCGGATGAGCTCCTGGACCCGCAGCACCGGCGGCCGGCTCGTCATCTCCGGGCACTCCCAGGGCAGCGTCCTGGCCGCGGCCGCCGTCTGGCAGCTGCAGCCCGCCACCCGGAGCCGGGTCGCCCTGCTCACGTACGGCTCACCCCTGGAACGGCTGTACGGCCGCTGGTTCCCCGCGTACTTCGGGCCCGAGGCGCTGCGCGGCCTGAACCGCACGATGCACTGCTGGAGCAATCTGTACCGCTCCACGGACCCCATCGGCGGCCCCGTCCGGGTCCCCGCCGAGGACGGCCGTCCGGCCGTCGACGCGGCGGTGCTGCTCGACCCCGTCGCGTACGGCCGCACCCGCGAACACCCGCTGCCCGAACCGATCCTGGCCCACTCCGACTACCAGGCCGATCCGGCGTTCGCCCGCTGCCGCTCCGCGCTCCTCGACCGGCTCCCGCCCGCCCTTCCCCACCAGCGCACCGACACCGTCGCCGATCAGGGGAGTTCGGGCAGGTCCTCCGGGTAGAGCAGGGTCAGGTCGTCCGTGCTCGCCTCGGCGAGCGCGGCGACCCGGCCGGCGTGCCGCTCCACCATCGACTCGAAGGTCCCCCGCGCCGTCCGGCCGTTGCCGAACGCCGGGCCCTTGGGCAGCTTCTCGAAGTACGTGAGGAGCGCCTCGTCCGTGCCCGGGGCGAGCCGGTACTCGTGCTCGTCGGCCTGCTGGCCGACGATCCGGAGCAGCTCCTCCGGCTCGTAGTCGCCGAAGGTGATGGTCCGCGAGAAGCGCGAGGCCACTCCCGGGTTGACGGTGAGGAAGCGCTCCATCTCCGCCGTGTACCCGGCGACGATGACCACCACCGCGTCCCGGTGGTCCTCCATCAGCTTCACCAGCGTGTCGATGGCCTCGCGCCCGAAGTCCCGCCCGGAGTCCTCCGGCGACAGCGCGTACGCCTCGTCGACGAAGAGGACGCCGCCGCGCGCCCGGTCGAAGGCCTCCTGCGTGCGGATCGCTGTCGAGCCGATGTGCTCGCCGACCAGGTCCACCCGGGAGACCTCCACCAGGTGTCCGCGCTCCAGGACCCCGAGCGAGGCGAGGATCTCGCCGTACAGCCGGGCGACCGTCGTCTTGCCCGTGCCCGGGTTGCCCGTGAAGACCAGATGGCGGCGGACCGAGGCGGCCTTGAGACCCGCCTCCTGGCGCCGGCGCCCCACCTCGATCATGTTGGTGAGGGTCCGCACCTCCAGCTTGACGCTCTCCAGACCCACCAGGGCGTCCAGCTCGCCGAGCACGTCCTGCGAGGAGCGCGCCTCCGGAGCGGGCTCCGGCGCGGTCGGCACCGCCACCGGGGGGCGCGGCGGGGGCACGGTGCCGAGCAGCCCCGCCGACTGCGTGGCGGTCAGGACCGTGCCGCCGTCGGGCACGGAGGAGCGGACGGCGCTCTCGTCGCTGGTGCAGTCCTCCGCGCTCGCGCCCTCCTCGGGGAACTCGTAACCGCCGCGCGCGCACCGCTCCGTACGGCACTTGCGCAGGGCCGTCCGGCAGCCGTCCGTGACGTGGAAGCCGTACCCTCCGCTGCCCGTCACCCGGCAGCCGTGGAAGGAGCCGCGGCCCTCCGCCGACACGTAGAAGCCGGCCTCGGCGGGCGAGGTGACCACGCACCGGTCGATCGTGGGGTCGGCGCCCTTGGTGACGATGACCCCGGTCTGCACCGAGTCGATCGTGCAGCCGCCGAGGGTGCCACCGCTGCCGTGGTCCCGGAACCAGGCGCCCGTGGAGGCCTCCCGGATCCGGCAGTCGTCGAGCTGGGCCGTGGCCCCGTCGCTCACCGACACCGCGGTGTTCCGCACCTGCGTCAGATCGCTGTCGACGACGTCGACGCGCGAGCCGCGGTCCAGGACGAACAGCGCGTCCGGGACGTCGTGCACCCGGCAGGCGTCGAGGACGGCGGTCGCCCCGTCGCTCACCCACACCGCCGGATAGTCGCCCGTGCTGTCGTGGATCTCGCACTGGTTGGCGTCCACCCGCGTCCCCGGGTCCCACACCGACAGGCCGTTGCGCCCGAAGCGGCGGACGGTCGACCGGGTCAGCGTCAGCACCGAACGCGAGCGCAGGTCGACCGCGTTCTCCGGGACGTCGTGGATGTCGCAGTCGGAGAGCGTGAGCACCGCGTCCGTGTCGAGCGTGATGCCGTCCGCCGAGGTGCGGTGCACCGAGGAGTCGGTGAGGTGGGCGCTCGCGCGGGCCGCGATCTGCAGACCGGCGCCCTTGATCTCGTACACCTCGCAGCCGACGCCCTCCAGGCCGCTGCCCTCGCCGGACACGGCGATCCCCGCACCGGAGGCGTGGTGCACCCGGCAGCGTTCGAGCCGCGGATGCGCGCCGCCGCGCACGGAGACGCCCGCCTGCCCGGCGGAGACCACCTCGCACTCCTCGAACACCCCGCCCGCGCCGTCGAGCACGGCGATGCCGACCCCGGCCGGATTGTCGACCGTGCAGCGGCGGACGGTCGGCCGGGCGGCGCCCCGCACCTCGATCCCGGCGGCCGAGCGGGTCATGATCCGCAGGTCGAGCAGCTCGGGCGTGCCGTCCTCGACGAGCAGCGCGGGCGCGGCCACGTCCTGCCCCTCGATGTGCAGGTCCTGCACGGTGACGGAGGCGCGGAGGGTCAGCGGCACCCCGTCCGGGGGTGCGATCCGCACCGAGCCGACCCCGCCCTCGGGACCGCGCAGGGTGACGGCCCGTCGGATCACGAGGTTCTCCCGGTAGGTTCCGGGCGCGACGGTGAGGACGTCCCCGTCGCCCGCGGCCTCCAGCGCGGCGGCGAGGGAGGGGTACTCACCCGTGCGGCGCCGCCACCGCGATGTGCCGGTGTGCGTCACCTGGACCGTGCCCTGTGCCATGGGTGTGTCCTGCCCCCGCCTCATGCCTCGCCGCTGATCCGATGCCCCACCGTAGCGCGCGCGGCGCCGCCGGGTTGACGGGTCGCCGGCCCCCGGGCGCACCGGAGGCCGACCGCCGCCCCGGCACGCGTCACCGCCGGTCCGGGGCGGTCCGGACCGGTCGGACCCGGTCGTGGACCGGTCGAACTCGGACGCCGCGCGGCCGTGCGGGCGGGTCAGCTCCCCGTTCCCGTACGGCCCCAGTCGGGACCCGCCGCCGCCCAGGCGCGGTCGAGGCGCGCGTACCTCCGCAGCACCAGTCTTCGGACGGCGAGGCGGCGGACGAGCTCCACCAGGAGACCGGCGAGGAGCGCGGCCGTCAGACCGGCGATGAACGCGTGCGCGCGAGCCGTCCCCGGCTGCATCGGCGGCGCCACCGGGTGCCCGTCCCGGTCCGTCCAGAGCCGGAAGGAGGCGCCGGGCGCGGAGTGCTGCCGGGCCGTCGCCACCGTGCCCGTGCGGGCCGAGCCGTCCGGCGCGGTCCAGCGGGCCACGACCGAGCGCCGCAGCCGCTCCTCCCCGGCGGTCTCGACGGACCTGGGGCCGCTCACTGGCCCGTCGGCGAGCCGCACCACCCGGGCGGTCGTCGGCAGCCGCTGCGCCTGCTGCGTACGCACCGCGCGCGACAGCGAACCGTACGCGGAGGTGCCGGCCGCCCAGCCGGTCAGCGGCACCAGGAGGCAGAGCAGGACGATCGCCGTGAAGGCGATCCACGCCTCGGCGAGATCAGTGGTCCGGCGCACGGGATTGTGCCGCCAGCGCCAGAGTCCGGTGGCTGCGCGCACGTCTGGACCCCCTAGTTGTACACCGCCTCGATGTTCACCATGCCTCCAACGAGTGTGCCCCGGGGCCGGGTTCCCCGCCTGTCGGGCCGGAGAAAAGTGATGCGGGACCGGTGGTCGGCAGTCCGGTCAGTCCAGGATCTTCACCGCGTCGCCGACCCGGACGGTTCCGGTGTGCTCGGGGACGAGGTTCTGGCCGAAGTTGACCCGGCCGTCGCTCGTGCGGTGCTTGGCGAGGGTCCGCAGCGGCTCCTTGCCCCGCTCGGCGGTGAGCTGGTCCGTCGTGGTCACGACGCAGCGCCCGCAGGGCCGGGCGACCCGGAAGGTGACCTCTCCGACGGCGAGCCGCTTCCAGCCGTCCTCCGCCCACGGGGCGGTGCCCTCGATCACCAGGTTCGGCCGGAACCGGTTCATCGGCAGCGGACCCTCGTCGGCGTGGTCGCCCTGGGCTATCAGCGAGTTGAGGGCGTCGAGCGAGGCGGTGGTGGTGACGAGCAGCGGATAGCCGTCCGCGAAGCTCACGGTCTCGCCGGGCAGCGCGTAGTCGGGGTCGACCGGCCGCCGGTGCTCGGGCGCGTCCATGTGCACGAGCCGTACGTCGCTCTCCAGGTACGCCGAGAGCCAGGCGGCCGCGGCGGGGCCGGCAGGGACCGCCTCCACGTGCTTGTCGAAGATCTCCACCGTGACGGTGGGCGTGACCGGTGGGGGGGTCGGTACCTCGACCTCCAGCGTCGGGTGGCCCGGAGCGGAGAGGGAGACCCCGCCGCCCGGCAGCGGCTCCGCGGTGGCCAGCGCCATCCGCGGGTGACGGCGCTGCGTCACCACTTTGTTCGCGGCGTCGACGACGGTCCAGCGGCGGTCCGCGGCCAGCCCCCACGGCTGGACCTCGGCCTCCGTGCGGGCCAGCGCGCGCATGGCCTTCACCGGGTGGATGTGGACGGAGCGGAGCAGAGGAGTAGACATGCCCTCATCCTGCCAGCCGCTCCGGCCCTCCCGTCGGCCGCTGCGCGGAGCTTGTCAGTAACCCCCGCCCTGGTAAGGACGGTTGTACGGGTCGTCGTACGGCGCGGGGGCCGGGACCGGCGCGGGCCGGGGGGCCACCGGGCGCATCGCCTCGTATCCGGCGGCGGCCGGGCGGGGCTGCTGCGGGTACCCGCCGCCCGGGTAGCCGCGCGGGGCCACCGGCTGCTGCGGGATGTACGGCGCGGGGGCGTGCTGCAGCGGGACGGGCGCCATCTGCGCCGCCGGCTGCGGGTAGCCGTAACCGCCGCCGTACGCGGGGGCGGGCTGCGGGCTGGGAGCCGCCGGCAGGGCGGGCAGTGCCGCGGGGAGCGCCGGCAGGTAGGAACCGCTTCCGGCTCCGGCGTAACTGCTGCCGGTGTCGTAGGCGGCGGGCACTCGGATCGGGGCGATCTGAGGCGTGCCCCGCTCCGCGACGAGGGAGTCGTAGATGGGGGTGTCCGGGAAGGACGGCGCGGTGTGGTAACCGCCTCCATAGGTGGAGCGGGGGGAGGTCATGGCACATAAGTTAAGCCCACGATGTGCCGGTTGGGGAGTCCCCATCTTCGGGTCATCCGTTTTACGCTATTTTTCACGCCCTGACCTGCCAAAACATTGTTAAAGGCTGCGTTAACGCCGGGGGCTTTTTCCCTCGCCGGAGGGACATCTGCCGACGCCGGCCCAGGGGGCGGACTTTCGATCTTGAGTGTCTGAAACTCAGGATTATCGAGCTATTACCGAACGTAACTGCGTGCCGGTGTGTTGCGGATTCCTGTGGCCGTCGTGTCGGCGTGTATCGGGATCTTGTCCTTCCGATGAAGTCGCGGGCGGCAAATCCGGCATCAAGGGGCGAAACATCTTTTGTGGCACGTGACATGTGCGCGACGGGCTGCGAATGTCCCTGCCCATCAAGGCAGTCCTCCTTGAACGGGTGGGCGGCGATCCCGTCCAACTCCCCATGAATCCCTGGAGAAACCACATGTCCTCGCTCTCCCCCACCGGCGGCACGGCACGGCGTCTCGCCCTCACCTCAGGCGCCGTCGTCCTCACCGGCACCCTGATCGCCGCCGGCGCCGCCACCGCGTCGGCGGGTGCCGCTCCGAAGCCCTCCGGCGGCACGTCCACCGCGGCCACCGCCCGGTCTCGGCGCCAAGGAGGAGCTGGTCGTCAAGGACGTCGTCACGGACGCCGACGGCACGGTCCACACCCGCTACGAGCGCACCTACGCCGGCCTTCCCGTCCTCGGCGGCGACCTCATCGTCCACCGCGCCGCCGGCGGCGCCGTCAAGGACGTCACCAAGGCCGTCAAGGCCGCCGTCAAGGTCGCCTCGCTCACCCCCGAGCAGACCCCGACCTCCGCCAAGTCCGCCGCGGTCAAGGCCGCCAAGGCCGCGCGGACCACGGGTGCCGCCACCGGCGACGCCCCCCGCAAGGTCATCTGGGCCGCCGACGGCAAGCCGGTCCTCGCCTACGAGACCGTCGTCACCGGCACCCAGGACGACGGCGTCACCCCGAGCGTGCTGCGCGTCGTCACCGACGCCGACACCGGCAAGAAGCTGTACGAGCAGCAGCTGATCGACGACGTAGCCGGCGGCATCACCGCCAAGGGCGGTTCCGCGGCCGCCAAGCCGGGCAACCCCCAGGTCGGCGCGGTCGGCACCGGCGCCGGCCAGTACAGCGGCACCGTCGCGCTCAACACCACCACGTCGTCGAAGGGCTTCGACCTCGTCGACACCGTGCGCGGCGGCTCCAGCGTCCTCGACTTCCAGCACCGTACGGGCGGCAAGGGCGTCCTGTTCTCCGACGCGGACAACGCGTGGGGCGACGGCACCCCCGGCAACAACCAGACCGCCGCCGTCGACGCCGCCTACGGTGCCGCCGAGACCTGGGACTTCTACAAGGACGTCCTGCACCGCAACGGCATCAAGAACGACGGCCGGGCCCCGGTCTCCCGGGTCCACTACGGCAACGCCTACCAGAACGCCTTCTGGGACGACCGGTCCTTCACCATCACCTACGGCGACGGCGCGAACGACCAGCACCCGCTGACCCAGCTCGACGTCGCCGGCCACGAGTTCAGCCACGGCGTCACCTCCGCCACCGCGAACCTGCAGTACTCCGGCGAGTCCGGCGGCCTGAACGAGGCCACCTCGGACATCTTCGGCACCGCCGTGGAGTGGAACGCGAACAACGCCCAGGACCCGGGCGACTACCTGCTCGGCGAGAAGATCGACCTCTTCGGCAACGGCAAGCCGCTGCGCTACCAGGACCGGCCGAGCAAGGACGGCCGCGGTTCGGCCGACTACTGGAGCGCCGGGGTCGGCAACCTCGACGTGCACTACTCCTCCGGCGTCGCCAACCACTTCTTCTACCTGCTGTCCGAGGGCAGCGGCGCGAAGGACATCAACGGCGTGCACTACGACAGCCCGACCGTCGACGGCTCCACGGTCACCGGCATCGGCCGCGACAAGGCGGTGCAGATCTGGTACAAGGCGCTGACCACGTACTTCACCTCCACCACCGACTACCACGGCGCCCGTGAGGGCACCCTGAAGGCGGCCGCCGACCTCTACGGCGCGGGCAGCGCCGAGGTCCGGGCCGTGGACGCCGCCTGGGCGGGGGTGAACGTCAAGGCCTGACCCGTACGGCGGTGAACGCGGGTGCGCAAGGGGCGGTGTCCGGGCTACCGGGCACCGCCCCGCGCGTATCGCTCACCCGGCCCGGACGGCACCGGTACGGCGCCCGGCGACCGCGGCCAGCGCCGACGCCAGCAGGAACGCCACCGCGGCGACGACCGCCGACACGTGCAGTCCGTCGACCACACCGCCCGTCGCGCCGATGAGCGCGCCGAAGAGGGCCACGCCCATCGCGCCGCCCACCTGGCGGGACACGTTGAACACCGCTGACGCCGTGCCCGCTTGAGCCGCGGGGGCGGCCTCCATCACGGCCACGGTGGCGGCCACCACGGTGACCGGTGTCGCGAGCCCCGTCGCCATGAGCGCGAAGAGCAGGACGGGATACGGAGTGCCGGGGCCGGCCGCCAGCCAGCCCAGGAAACCGGCACTCCCGAGCAGCAGCGCCCCGGCCATGGGCGCGTACGGACCGCCGCGGGCGGTCAGCCGGCTCGACAGGGGTGCCGCGAGGAAACCCATGCAGACCGACGGCAGCAGGGCGAACCCGGTGCTCAGCGCGCTGAAATGGCGCTCCTGCTGGAAGTACAGCGTGGCGACGAAGAGCAGCCCGTAGTAGCCGAAGCTCAGCAGCAGGCCGATGAGGTTCGTCGCCGTGAGTCCTGCCTCACGGAACAGCGAGGGCGGCAGCAGCGGCCGCCTGCCCTCCGGCCGTACCGCCGCGGCCTTCTCCAGGCGCAGTTCGACGGCGACGAAGGCGGCCAGGCACACGACGCCTCCCGCGAACGGCACCAGCACCTCCGGCGAGGACCAGCCGGCGGACCCCGCCTCGTTGAGCGCACCGGCCACGCCGAGCAGCCCCGGCACACCGAGCAGGAGGCCGGCCGGATCCGCCCGGCCCGGCCGGGCACTCCGCCCCGGGGCCGGTACGTGGCGCACGGTCAGCAGGACCGCCGCCGCGGCCACGGGCAGGTTCACCCAGAACACCGCACGCCAGCCGGACCCGGCGACCAGCAGCCCGCCGACCGCCGGTCCGGCGCCGAAGGCGACCGCGGACACGAGCCCCCAGTGGCCGACCGCCCGAGCACGCTGGGCCCGGTCGGGGTAGGCCGCCCGCAACAGGGCGAGCGACGCGGGGACCAGCAGCGCGGCCCCGGCGCCCTGAGCCAGCCGGGCCCCGATCAGGACCCCCGCCGAGGGAGCGAGGGCGCACCCCGCCGAAGCGGCCGCGAAGACCCCGAGCCCGGCGAGGAACAGCGTCCGGTGCCCGAAGCGGTCACCGAGCCCGCCGCCGAGCAGCAGCAGCCCGGCGAAGCAGGCGCTGTAACCGTCGACGATCCACCGCACGTCCGACGAGCCGGCGCCGAGCGAGCCCTGGACGGCGGGCACGGCCACGTTCACGACCGTGACGTCGAGCATCACCAGGAAGTACCCGAGGCTCAACGCGATGAGCGGCGGCAGCGACAGGGAGGGGGACGGACGGTCCGGCGGCGGGTCGGCGGGGGCGGTGCGCGCGGGGGAGAACGAGGGATCCGTGGACGGCATGTGATCCAGTCTCACGGCGCGACACTTCGTCACCGGTCTAAGTGTCCCCGGCCTACGCTGGCCGCATGGCAAGGACGACGACCGGCCGACGCCGGGACCAGGTACACCATCAGCCCGACATCGCCCGGGCCGCGCAGCTGATCGCCGATCCTTCCCGCGCACGGATGCTGAAGGCGCTCGGCGACGGCCGAGCGCTGGCGGCCGGTCTGCTCGCCGCCGAGGCGGGGGTGAGCGCCGCGACGGCGAGCGCCCATCTGAGCAAGCTCGTCGGGGCGGGACTGGTCCGGACGGAGAGCGCCGGCCGGTGCCGGTACTACCGCCTGGCCGGCCCCGACGTCAGCCTCGCCCTGGAGGCGCTGGCGGTCATCGCGCCGCCGCTCCCGGTCACCTCGCTGCGCGAGAGCGGCACCGCCGGCGCCCTGCGCCGCTCCCGCACGTGTTACGACCATCTCGCCGGCCGGCTCGGCGTGAGTCTCCTCGAAGCCCTGCTCGACGGCGGCCTGCTCGCCGGGCACGACGGCAGCCACCGCCCCGAGGAGGCGGTGCGCGACGGCGCGTCCGGATACGGACACGACGTCGACTACCGCCTCACCGGCACCGGCCGGGACGCGCTGGCCCGGTTCGGCGTCGACCTGGACCGGCTGCCCGCCCGCCGGCGCCCGATCCGCTACTGCGTGGACTGGAGCGAACAGCGGCACCACCTGGCGGGCGCGGTGGGCGCGGCGCTCACCGCGCGGCTCTTCGAGCTGCGCTGGCTGCGCCACGGAGCGAGCCCCCGGGTCGTCCACGTGACCGAGACCGGTGCCGACGGCCTGGCCGGCACCTTCGGTCTGCGGGCGGTGGACTGACCCGGGGGCCCGGGGATCACTTCTGCCAGCCGACGGTCTCCGGCAGGGGCGTGCCGAAGATGGTGGCGCCGACGTTGGACAGGCCGTTCTTGACGCCGTAGATCGACGGGCCGCTGAAGAGGGGCAGGTAGCCGTACTGGGCCAGGGCCTTGCGCTCGACGGCGTTGGCCTCGGCGGTCTGACGGGCGGGGTCGGCGATCGCGGAGACGGCGTGGATCTCCTTGTCGAGCGCGGGGCTTCCGATGCCGACGATGTTGGAGGCGCTGTCGGTGCAGTAGAACTCGCACAGGTAGCGGGTGCCGAACGGGTCCCCGGCCCGGTTGCCGACGAGGAAGATGTCGAAGCTGCGGTCGGTGAGGATCCTGGCGAAGTCGGCCTCGGTGGAGTTCTTGAGGTCGACCTGGATGCCGACCGGCTTGAGCATCTGCACGAGCGCGCCGGCGGTCGCCTTCTCCAGCGGGTCGTCGCCGCGCAGGGTGTAGGTGACGGTGAGCTTCTTGCCGTCCTTCTCGCGGATGCCCTCGGCGCCGGGCTTCCAACCCGCGGCGTCCAGGGTCTTCTTGGCGTTCTCCGGGTCGTGCTCGATCACCGCGCCGACGTTGTCGGAGTAGCCCTTCTGGAAGCTGAAGAGCAGCAGGGAGCCGGGCAGGGGTTCGCTGTAGTCGCCCAGGCCCTGGAACTGGATCCTGGCGATCTGGGTCCGGTCGATGCTCTCCAGGAGCGCCTTGCGCACCTGGACGTCCTGGAGGCGGGGCGACTTGGCGTTGACGTAGAAGGAGTACGCGAACGGGCTGCCGCCCTGGCGGATCTCGGTGCCCTGGACGCCGGAGAGCCGCTTCAGGCCCTCGGCGTCGCCCGCGGAGGTGTAGTCGATCTGGCCGTTCTTGAAGGCGTTGGCCGCGGCGTCCGACTCCAGGTTGACGTAGACGCGCTTGTCGAGCCTGCCCTTCCTGCCCCACCACTTGGGGTTGCGTACGAAGGTGAGGTCGCCGCCCTTGGCGTCGAACGTGCCGACGGTGTACGGGCCCGCGCCCCACTCGGGGTGGACCTTCTTGACGTAGGCGTCGTTGTAGGCGGCGACGGTCGCGGCCTTGGGGTGCAGGAGAGTGGTGAACAGGCTCGACCACCAGGGGGCGACGCCCTTGAAGGCGATGACCGCCTGCTTGTCGTCGGCGCCGCGGGTGACCGAGGTGATGTGGCTGTAGCCCTCGGTGTCGGACGCGTTGTACTTCTTGTCCGCGCCGTTGTTGGCCTGCCAGGTCGCCTTGACGGCGGTCCAGTCGATCGGGGTGCCGTCGTTGTAGACGGCCTTGGGGTTGAGGGTGAGGACCACCCGCTGGTTCCCGCCGTCGACGCTGACCTTCACGTCGCTGAGGTAGTCCGGGTTGTACTGGGTCTCACCCGTGGGGGAGTATGTGATGACGTCCGGGTTGTACCAGAACCAGACGCGCTTGGCGGTGAGCGTGGCGTTGGCGTTGAACGGGTTGCCCTGGTCGTCGATGGTGCCCGCGGTGGTGTAGGTGCCGCCCTCCTTGACCTTGTCGTAGGGCTGGGGGTTGTAGTCGACCTTCGCCGAGGCCGCGGCGGGGGTCGCGCCCTTCGCGGGGCCCTTGCCGGCGCCCGGTGTGCCGGACTCGGGGGCGCCGCAGGCCGAGACGGCGAGGGCGAGGGCCGCGGTGAGGGCGGCTGCGGGGACGGCGATTCTCGATCGCATGGCGGAGTGGATCCTCATTCCTTCATGGGGGGCGGCACCAGGGGTGGGGCGCCGGAGTGCTCAGAAAAGGCCTGGTCAGCGGGCGTGGCAGGCGTGGCGGTGGCCGGAGCCGGGAGCCGCCGGGCCCAGGGCGGGCCGCTGCGTACGGCATCGCTCGCGCAGTGCGTCGTCGTCGAGCGACCGGTACAGCGGGCAGCGGTCGACGAAGACGCAGCCCCGCGGGAGGTTCGCCGCGCTCGGCTGCTCGCCTTCGAGGACGATCCGCTCGCGGGAGCGCTCGCGCCGCGGGTCGGGCACCGGGATCGCCGAGAGCAGGGCCTCGGTGTACGGGTGCCGGGGGTTCTCGAAGAGTTCCTCGGTGCTGCCGGTCTCGACGATGTGCCCGAGGTACATGACCGCGATGCGGTCGGCGAAGTGCCGCATCACGGCCAGGTCGTGCGCGACGACCAGGTACGCCAGGCCGAGTTCGCGCTTGAGCCGGGAGAGCAGGTTGACGACGCCCGCCTGCACGGACACGTCCAGGGCCGAGACCGGCTCGTCCAGGACCACGATCCGGGGCCGGGTCGCCAGGGCGCGGGCGATGCCGACGCGCTGGCGCTGTCCGCCGGACAGGGCCGCGGGGAAGCGGTCCGCCATCGAGGCGTCGAGGCCGACCGTGCCGAGGAGTTCGGCCACCCGGGTCCGGATCGCCGACCGGTCGACACCTGCCGCCCGTAGCGGTTCGGCGAGCAGCTGGAAGACGGGGAAACGGGGGTCGAGGGCTCCCATCGGGTCCTGCATGACGATCTGCACCGCGCCGCGGAGCTCCCGCAGCCGCGCCGTCGAGCCGGGCTCGGCGACGTCCGTGCCGGCGACTTCGATCCGGCCGCTCTCCGGCGGCCTGAGCCGCAGGATCTCCAGGAGCGTGGTGGTCTTGCCGCTGCCGGACTCGCCCACCAGACCCAGGGTCTCACCGGCCCGCAGGTCGAATCCGACGTCGCTGACCGCGTGCAGGGTGCCGACGCGGCGCTTGAGGAACGCGCCCTTGGTGACGGGGAAGGTCTTGGCCAGGCCCGACACCCGCAGCACCACCTCGCCGGGGGTGGTGTCCTCCGGGACCTCCGGCGCCCCCGGCGCCGGGAAGAGCGCATCCGCCCTCAGCCGGCCGTCGGCGATCTCGTCGGCGCGCAGGCAGGCGACGTCCCCGTGCCCGGCCACGGGCGTCGCCACGGGTTCCTCCGTACGGCAGCGGTCCAGTGCGGCGGGGCACCGGTCCGCGAAGGGGCAGCCGGCCGGAAGTGCCGCCAACGACGGGGGTCCGCCGCCGATCGGCACCAGCGGGCGGTCCTTCGGGGCGTCGGGGCGGGGCACCGCGCCGAGCAGGCCGATCGTGTAAGGCATGGTGGGCCGCCGGAACAGCTCCTCGGCGCCCGCCCGTTCCACGACCCGCCCCGCGTACATCACGGCGACGTCGTCGGCGTACCCGGCGACGACACCGAGGTCGTGCGTGATCAGCACGAGCCCCGCGCCGGTCTCGGCCTGCGCGGTCCGCAGCACGTCGAGGATCTGGGCCTGCACGGTCACGTCGAGGGCGGTGGTGGGTTCGTCGGCGACGATGACCGACGGGGCGTTCGCCATGGCCAGGGCGATGACGACGCGCTGGCGCATACCGCCGGAGAACTCGTGCGGGAACGACCGTGCGCGGTGCCGCGGTTCGGGGATGCCGACCAGGTCGAGGAGTTCGACCGCGCGGTTCCACGCGGCCTGCTTCGTGAGGTCCTGGTGCACCCGCAGCGCGTCGGAGAGGAGCCGCCCGACCGAGTAGATCGGGGTCAGCGCGGACAGCGGGTCCTGGAAGACCATGCCGATGTCCTTGCCGCGTATCGCGGACAGCCGGGTGTCGTCCAGGCCGACCAGGTCGCGGCCGCCGAGCAGCACCTCGCCCGACACCCGGGCGGTCGGCGGCAGCAGCCCCATGACGCCCATCGCGGTCGCGGACTTGCCCGAGCCGGACTCGCCGACGATGCCGAGGGTCCGGCCGGGCAGCACGTCGAAGCTGACGCCGCGCACCGCCTCGACGGGTCCCGTCTCGGACGGGAAGGAGATCCGCAGGTCCCGCACGGACAGGACGGGGGTGGCCCGCACGGTGTCCTGCGAGGACGAGCCGGTCGCGGGTGCGAGGGTGAACGTCATCGTGCGCCTCCCGAGGCCGCCGATACCGAGGTGGGGTCGAAGGCGTCGCGCAGTCCGTCGCCGACGAGCGTCATCGACACCGTGAGCAGGACGAGGAGGCCGGCGGGGAACGCGAACAGCCACGGGGCGCTGGTGATCGTGCCGGAGCCGTCGGCGAGCATGGTGCCCAGCGACACGTCGGGGGTCTGGACTCCGAAGCCGAGGAACGACAGGGCCGTCTCGCTGAGGACGGTGGCGACGACCCCCAGGGTCAGGTTGACCACGAGCAGGGAACCGAGGTTGGGGATGATGTGCCGCACCACGATCCGCCACGGCCGCACGCCCATGAACTCGGCGGCCAGCACGTAGTCGCGTTCGCGCAGCGAGGTGGACAGCGACCAGACGACGCGGGCGGTGGTCATCCAGCCGAAGACGGTGAGCACGAGGACCAGCACCCGCCAGTCGCCGGCGAGCCGGTGCGAGACCAGGGCGAGGATCAGGAACGACGGGACCACGAGCAGGAAGTGGATGACCGCCAGGGTCAGCTTCTCCACCCTGCCGCCGAGGTACGCGGCTCCCGCGCCGATCACCGCGGCCAGCACGACCGTCAGGACCGACACACAGACCGCGATCACCAGCGATCGCCGCAGGCCGTGCACGGCCTGGGCGTACACGTCGTTCCCGCCCTGGTTGGTGCCGAAGTGGTGGACCGGGCCTGGCGGCTGGGTGAGCGCGGTGAAGTCCGCGTCGGTGTACGCGAAGTCCGTGAACAGGCCGCCGAGGACACCGAACAGCACGAGGAGCACGAAGAGCGCCACGCCGAGCAGGGCACCGCGATTGCGGCCGAAGCGCCGCAGGTACAGCGTCATGTCAGCTCACCCGCACCCGCGGGTCGAGGAGGACGACGGCGATGTCGGCGAGGATCGCGCCGATCGCGGTCATGGCCGCGCCGAACGCCGCCACCGCGACGGTGCCGTGCACGTCGTTCTTGGCGATGGTCTGGATGAAGTACTGGCCCATGCCGTTCCAGCCGAAGACGGTCTCGGTGATGACCGCGCCGGTGAAGACGGCGGGGATGCCGAACGCCACGGAGGTCGCGGTCGGGATCAGCGAGGCGCGCAGGGCGTGGCGGCGGATCGCCTGGGCGCGGGTCAGGCCGGTGGCGCGGGCGGTGCGCACGTAGTCCGAGCCGATGGCGTCGAGGAGCAGGGTGCGCTGGGTCAGGTGGTAGCCCACGTACCCGAGGAGGGTCAGGCTCAGCGTCGGCAGGACGAGGTGCTGCACCCGGTCGGCCACCGTCGGCAGCAGGCCCTCGACGGTCGGGGACTTCTCCCCGGCGACGTACAGGAAGCGCAGCCCGAGGCCCTGGTTGAGCCGGATCCCGAGGAGGACCACGGCCAGCGCGGCGACGGCGGTGGGGATGTTGAACAGGAACACCGACACCAGCTGGGTGATCCTGTCCCACCAGCCGTACTGCCGGGACGCCGTGGACACGCTCAGGGCGACACCGAGGAGCACGGACAGGAGCGTGGCGGCGGTGACCAGCTGGCCGCTGACCAGCACCCGGAAGCCGATCTCGCCGTTGACCGAGGCTCCGACCGGGGACTTCCCCCAGTCGAAGTGGAGCACCACGTCGCGGAACCAGTGCCACCACCGGTCCACCAGGGGGACCCTCGGATCCAGGTTGTAGGGCGCCAGGGCCTGGTCGATCTCCGCCTCGGTGCGGACCGGGCGGGTGTCCTTGTAGTTGGACCTCGGATCGAGGAACCAGGCGGCGAGTACGTACGTGACGTTGGCGGCGACCACGATCATGGCCAGCCAGCCGGCCGTCCTGCGCATCACGTGACGGAGCACGGCCCCGCCTTCCCGGGCGCCGTCGCGACGGTCGCGGTACGAGGTGCGGCGGTGTGGGCCGTACGGAAAGCCGGCGGGGGTGTGCCGGTTATGGGCATGCTCGATGCGCTTTCTGGGGGGTGGAAACGCGCGGTCGATCGGGACGACGCTGTGCGCGCGATGCGATCCCCAGGAGTGATGCCTCCGAATCGGAGGGGACGAGACCTGGCGACGAGTCATTCTGTGGTCATGATCGACGCCGTTGGAAGCATTCGCAGGCGGCTGACATGCGACTGAAAGGTGCACGTCACAATCGCCCGGCGGCGTCGCGCCCGCGCCCCCCGGCCCGCTACGCGGAAGGGGCGCCCGGGGCGGGGGCCGCGCCGCCGACCCGGCGGGTCAGTTCCCGTGCCGTCTGCGCCACGTGCCCCGCGATCCGCTGCCGCTCCGCCTCGTCGACGGCCTCGTCGGGGAAGGTGACCGCGACCCCCGCGATCGGATGCGCGTGATGGTCGAGGACCGGCGCGGCGATCGAGGAGAGGCCCGGCGTCACCTCGCCCTCCTCCGTCGCGTACCCGCGGCGTCGCGCCTGGGCGAGCAGTGCGCGCAGCGCCGTCAGCGTCGCCGGACCGGCACCGTGCCGCTGCACGAACGCCGACCGGTCCGGGAAGATCGCCCGCACCTGCGCGGGCGGCAGCAGCGCGAGCACCGCCCGGCCGCTCGCCGTCAGATGGGCCGGCAGCCGGACACCGACCTCGCTGACCAGGGGCGGGCGGCCCGGGGCGCGTTCCTCGATGACGTAGATGACCTCACGGCCGTGCAGGACGGCGAGGTTCGCGTTGTGCCCGGTGCGGTCCACGAGGGAGGCGAGCGGGGCCCGCGCGAGGCGCTGGAACGGCGCCTGGCGCTCGTACCCGGAGGCCAGCTCGAAGGCGCTGAGCCCGAGACCGTAGCGCCGCTCCTCCGGCAGATGGACCACGAAGCCGTCCGCGGCCAGGGTGTCGAGCAGGTGGTAGGTCGTCGAGCGCGGCAGCCCCACGTCACGGCTGATGGCGGCCGCGGGGACGGGCGCGGCCTGACGGGACAGATAGCGCAGGACGGCCAGCACCTGCGCGGCGGCAGGGACGATGCTCATGGGGCGAGCGTAGACCAGGGACGCCGTAGACCTACCGTCTGGGATCCCAGACAGGATGTCTTGTATCCCAGACACGAGCTGTCCCGCATGCCTCGCGCACCCCTCCCCGCCTGCGGCTTCATAGGGACATGAACGTTGTTGTTGGTGTCGGTGCCCTCTCCGCCGACGAAGTCGTGTCCGTTGCCCGTCACGGGGCCCAGGTGGCTCTCGCCCCCGAGGCGCTCCAGGAGATCGCCCGCAGTCGCGAGGTCGTCAAGGCCCTCGCCGACGACGCCAAGCCCCACTACGGCGTCTCCACCGGCTTCGGCGCCCTGGCCACCCGCCACATCCCCACCGAACTGCGCACCCAGCTCCAGCGCAGCCTGGTCCGCTCGCACGCCGCGGGCTCCGGCCCCGAGGTCGAGCGCGAGGTCGTACGCGCCCTGATGCTGCTGCGCCTGTCCACCCTCGCCACCGGGCGCACCGGTGTCCGCACCGAGACCGCCGAGGCCTACGCCGCGCTCCTGAACGCCGGCATCACCCCGGTCGTCCACGAGTACGGCTCGCTCGGCTGCTCCGGCGACCTGGCCCCCCTCGCGCACTGCGCGCTCGCCGTCATGGGCGAGGGCGTCGTCCGCACCGCCGACGGCGAGCGCAAGCCCGCCGCCGAGGCCCTCGCCGAGGCCGGCATCACCCCGGTCGTCCTGGAGGAGAAGGAGGGCCTGGCCCTCATCAACGGCACCGACGGCATGCTCGGCATGCTCGTCCTCGCCCTCCACGACCTGCGCCGCCTGCTGAGCACCGCCGACATCGCCGCCGCCATGAGCGTCGAGGGCCAGCTCGGCACCGACGCCGTGTTCGCCGCCGACCTCCAGGCCATGCGCCCGCACCCCGGCCAGGGCGACAGCGCCGGCAACCTGCGCTCCCTGCTCGCCGACTCGGCGATCATCGCCAGCCACGCGGGCCCGGACTGCACCTACGTCCAGGACGCCTACTCGCTGCGCTGCACCCCGCAGGTCCACGGCACCGCCCGCGACACCCTCGGCCACGCCGCGCTCGTCGCCTCCCGCGAGCTCGCCAGCGCCGTCGACAACCCGGTCGTCACCCTCGACGGCCGCGTCGAGAGCAACGGCAACTTCCACGGCGCGCCCGTCGCCGCCGTGCTCGACTTCCTCGCCATCACCGTCGCCGACGTCGCCTCGATCTCCGAGCGCCGCACCGACCGGTTCCTCGACCCGGCCCGCAACCGCGGTCTGAACGCCTTCCTCGCCGACGACCCGGGCGTCGACTCCGGCCACATGATCGCCCAGTACACGCAGGCGGCGATCGTCTCCGAGCTCAAGCGGCTCGCCACCCCGGCCTCCGTCGACTCGATCCCCTCCAGCGCCATGCAGGAGGACCACGTGTCCATGGGCTGGGCGGCCGCCCGCAAGCTCCGCCGTGCCATCGACGGCCTCGGCCGCGTCCTCGCCGTCGAGCTCCACACCGCCGCCCGCGCCCTCGACCTGCGCGCCCCGCTCACCCCCGCCCCGGCCACGGCCGCGGTGCGCGACGGGCTGCGCGAGACCGTCGAGGGACCCGGCACCGACCGCTGGCTCGCCCCCGAGATCGAGGAGGCCGTCCAGTACGTGGCCTCCGGCCGCGCCCTGGCCGCCGCCGAGTCCGTCACCGGCGCCCTGGTCTGACCCGGACGCAGTCCCTCACACCTTCCGGGTCCCGCGGGACCCGGAAGGTGCGGCAGGCCGCTGCCACCCCAGGCCCCAGCCACCCCCGCCTTCCCCGTCCGCGGCCGGCCGGGCAGCCCTCAGAAGGAGCCGTTCCCCGGTGAATGACCTGCCGACCGCCACGGTGCACAACAGCGTCGGTCAACTGCGCGCCGACGCCTGGAGCTCACTGACGGACCTCACCCACCGCCTCGCCACCCAGGGTCCGGACGGCCACCCGGACACCGCCGCGCGCATCCAGGAACTCATCCGTCTCCTGACACCCGTCGAGCACTGCTGGGCCTTCCCCGGCACGGCCGCGCTGAAGGAGCTCCGCGGGCTCCACGACCAGCACGAGCACCGGCAGCTCGCCCAGCGCACCGACGAGCTGTACCGCGCCCTCGCCGGACACCGCCACCACGGCACCGCCCCGTACACCGCCGCCACCCCGAGCGCCGCGCCCGACGAGACGACGGACCCCGCACACACCCCGCCCGCGCCCTCCGCCCCGTACTTCGAGGTCCTCGTCGTCGGCGACCTGGACGCCGCCGAGGAACAGGCGCTGCGCGCCGAACTGCGCCGGCTGCGCCGCTCCGACGACGAGTTCGCCTACGAGATCGTCGTCGCCCCCAGCTTCGAGGACGCGGTCATCGCCTCCCTCGTCAACTCCAGCCTCCAGGCCGTCGTCGTCCGCGACCGGTTCGCCGCGCGCTCCCGCCACGACCTCAGCGTCGTCCGCCGCTTCTTCGACGAGGCCACCGACACCGCCGCCACACCGGGGGACGGCGGCGAACAGATCCGCGCCCTCGGCGACCGGCTCCTCGCCCTGCGCCCCGAACTCGACCTCTACCTCGTGTCCGAACGGGCCGTCGAGTCCACCGCGGGCCGCCTCAGCCGCCGCTTCCGGCGCGTCTTCCACGCCCGCGAAGGCCTCCTCGAACTGCACCTGTCGATCCTGCACGGCATCACCGAACGCCACCGCGCCCCGTTCTTCACCGCGCTGCGCGCCCACAGTCGCAAGCCCACCGGAGTCTTCCACGCCCTGCCCGTCTCCCGCGGCGCCTCGGTGCTCAACTCGCCCTGGATCCCGGAGATCGCCGACTTCTACGGCCTGAACATCTTCCTCGCCGAGACCTCCGCCACCTCCGGCGGCCTGGACTCCCTGCTCGCCCCCACCGGCCCGCTGCGCGAGGCCCAGGACCTGGCCGCCGAGGCCTTCGGCGCCCGCCAGACCTACTTCGTCACCAACGGCACCTCCACCGCCAACAAGATCGTCGTCCAGGCGCTCGTACGACCCGGCGACATCGTCCTCGTGGACCGCAACTGCCACAAGTCGCACCACTACGGACTCGTCCTCGCCGGCGCCCACGTCGTCTACCTCGACGCCTATCCCCTCGACGAGTACGGCATGTACGGCGCCGTGCCGGTGGAGGAGATCAAGCGGAAGCTGCTGATGCTCAAGCACGAGGGCGTCCTGCACCGCGTCAAGCTCCTCATGCTCACCAACTGCACCTTCGACGGGATCGTCTACAACCCCTCGCGCGTGATGGAGGAGTGCCTGGCCCTCAAGCCGGACCTGGCGTTCCTGTGGGACGAGGCCTGGTTCGCCTTCGCCCGCTTCCACCCCGTCTACCGCCGCCGCACCGCCATGGCCGCGGCCCGCACCCTCACCGACCGCTACCGCGACCCCGCGTACGCCGACACCTACGCGGCCCACCGCGCGAGCCTCGGCGACGACCCCGACGACGAGACCCTCGCCACCACCCGGCTGATGCCCGACCCGGAGCAGGTCCGCGTCCGCGTCTACGCCACGCAGTCCACGCACAAGACGCTCACCTCGATGCGCCAGGGCTCGATGGTCCACGTCTTCGACCAGGACTTCCGCCACAAGGTCGCCGAGGTGTTCCACGAGGCGTACATGACGCACACCTCGACGTCGCCCAACTACCAGATCCTCGCCTCGATGGACCTCGGCCGCCGGCAGGCCGTCTTCGAAGGCTTCGCGCTCGTGCAGAAGCAGCTCGAACAGGCCGGAGTGCTCCGCGACGCGGTCGCCCAGCACCCGCTGCTCAGCCGCTACCTGCGCATCCTCACCACGCCGGAACTCGTCCCGCCCCGCTTCCGCTCCTCCGGCATCGAGCAGCCCCTGCGCACCGGTCTCGCCCGGATGGAACGGGCCTGGGAGGAGGACGAGTTCGTCCTCGACCCCACCCGCGCCACCCTGCACATCGGGCGCACCGGGATCGACGGGGACACCTTCAAGCACGACCTCCTGATGGACCGGCACGGCATCCAGGTCAACAAGACGACCCGCAACACGCTGCTGTTCATGACGAACATCGGCACCACCCGCAGCTCCGTCGCCTACCTGATCGAGGTGCTCGTCCGCATCGCCGAGGACCTGGAGGAACGCATCGGCGAGATGAGCCCGCACGACCGGGCCGCACACGACAGTGCCGCCACCGGTCTCGACGCGGGCTCCGCGGCCCTGCCCGACTTCAGCGCGTTCCACCCGGCGTTCCGGCCGAGCCCGCGCACCCCCGAGGGCGACATGCGCTCCGCGTTCTTCCTCGCCTACGACGACACCCAGTGCGAGCACCTGTCGGTGGACGCCCTCACCGACGCCATGGCGCGGGGCCGCACCGTCGTCTCGGCCACGTTCGTCACCCCGTACCCGCCCGGCTTCCCCGTGCTCGTCCCCGGGCAGGTCGTCAGCAAGGACGTCCTGACCTACATGGCCGCCCTCGACACCCGCGAGATCCACGGATACGACCCGGCGACCGGATACCGGGTCTTCACCGAGAGCGCCCTCGACACACGCCACACCGCCGAGCGCTAGGGCCTGTCTTTCGGATCAGGCCCCGCTCCCTGATCCGGCCTGATCCGAAAGACAGGCCCTGGCCCGACCGACCCACGACACCTCCTCTCCCGCGGCCCAGGCGGCGGGGGAGGATGTCGTGTTTCCCGACCGAACCAGACCTCGAAGGAGCAGTACCTCCTCATGGCACCTCAGATCCTGCGCGCGCACGACCGGACCCCCGCACCGTGGAAGAACGGCGGAGGCATCACCACCGAGGTCATGGCCCACCCCCAGGGCGCCGGCACCGACGACTTCGCGTGGCGGATCAGCGTCGCCGACGTCGCGAGCAGCGGCCCCTTCTCCGTGTTCGAGGGCGTCGACCGGATCATCACCGTCGTCGAGGGGCCGGGCATGGCCCTCACCGTCGACGGCGCGGAGCACGTCGTGGACACCCGCTGCGTGCCCTTCGCCTTCTCCGGCGACGCCGCCACCGACTGCCGGCTGCTCGCCGGCCCCATCGTCGACTTCAACGTCATGGTGCGGCGCACCGAGGCGAAGGCCGAGGTGTCCATCGAACGCGGCTCCACCGTGCTGCGCCCCGCACCCGCCACCCGCGTCCTCGCGATCGTCCTCGACGGCACCGCGACCCTGGACCGGGGGCCCGTCCGCCTCGGCCGGCTCGACGCGGTCCTGCTCCAGGACGACGAGGACCCCGTCGACATCGTCGTCGACGGGGTCCTCGCGATCGTCACTGTCACGGACGTCCGCTGAGCGGATCCGGGCGGGAAGGCCGCGGCCGCCAGGCCGCGGCTCTCGTATGCCGGGCGGCCTGGCGGCCTGTTCAGGGGGAGGACGTCACGCCCAGGTGGTGACCGTCCGGTGCACCAGACGCGCGGCGGCCCGCGCCGTGCGCTGGTCGACGTCGAACTCCGGATTGAGCTCGGCGACGTCGACGACCACGAGCTTGCCGCTGCGCGCGACCCGCGTGCAGACCTGCTCGACGACCTCCATCGGCACGCCGTACGCGGCGGGCGCGCTGACCCCGGGGGCGACGGCCGCCGGCAGCACGTCCAGGTCGATCGTCAGGTGTACGAGGTCGCAGCTCGCGAGGAACTCGTCGACGAAGGACTCCACCCGCGCCATGTCGAGCAGCCCGCACTCGCCGTCCTCCAGGTACCGCACCCCGAGCGACTCCGCGGTGCGGAACAGCGCCTCGGTGTTGGCGGCCTGACTGATGCCGAGCACCCAGTAGTTGAGGTCGCGGCCGTGCCGCCGCTCGCTCTGCGCCATCTGCAGGAACGGCGTGCCCGAGCTGGGCCGCACGTCGTCGCGGAGATCGAAGTGCGCGTCGAGGTTCAGCACCCCGAGCCGTCCGCCGGCCTCGATGGCCCGCGTCTGCTCCAGACCGCTGTACGTCCCGAACGCGACCTCGTGCCCGCCGCCGAGGACCACCACCGGGTGGCCCGCGTCGACGAGGTGCGCGACCGCACGGCCCAGCCGCTGCTGACCGGCCTCCAGGGCGCCGTCCGCGTCGCCGTCGACCGTCACGTCACCGGCGTCGAGGGCCCGCAGCGGCTTCGGCAGCGCCATCGAGGCGAGGGCCCGCCGCAGGGCGTCGGGCCCCTGCGAGGCGCCCTGCCGCCCCTTGTTCCGGCGCACGCCCTCGTCGGAGCCGAATCCGACGAACGCCACGTCGCCGCGCTCCGTCAGCTCCGGATCGAGCTCGACGGCCTTGTGCCACCGAAGGTGCTCGGCACCGGGCCCGTCGTCCCGGCCCGACCAGGGGCGGGCCGGGACGACCGTGACCGGGAGAGCGGTCTCCTGGAAGGTGCTCACGCCGCGCCGTCCCCGGTCTCCGTCATCGGGATGCGCACACCGCGCTCCTTGGCGACCGAGGAGGCGTACTCGTATCCGGCGTCGACGTGCCGGATGACGCCCATGCCCGGGTCGTTCGTCAGGACGCGCTCCAGCTTGCGGGCCGCGAGCTCGGTGCCGTCGGCGATGCAGACCTGGCCGGCGTGGATGGAGCGGCCCATGCCGACGCCGCCGCCGTGGTGGATCGACACCCAGGAGGCGCCGGAGGAGGTGTTCACCAGCGCGTTGAGCAGCGGCCAGTCGGCGATGGCGTCGGAGCCGTCGAGCATCGACTCGGTCTCCCGGTAAGGGGAGGCCACGGAGCCGGAGTCCAGGTGGTCGCGGCCGATGGCGACCGGGGCGGACAGCTCGCCGTTCGCCACCATCTCGTTGAACTTCAGGCCGGCGCGGTGGCGTTCGCCGTAGCCGAGCCAGCAGATGCGGGCGGGCAGGCCCTCGAACGAGACGCGCTCGCCGGCCATGTCCAGCCAGCGGTGCAGGTGCTCGTTCTCGGGGAACAGCTCCTTGATCGCGGCGTCCGTCTTGGCGATGTCGGCCGGGTCGCCGGACAGCGCGGCCCAGCGGAACGGGCCGAGGCCCTCCTCGAACAGCGGGCGGATGTGCGCCGGGACGAAGCCGGGGAAGTCGAAGGCCCGGTCGTAACCGGCCTTGCGGGCCTCGTCGCGGATCGAGTTGCCGTAGTCGAAGACCTCGGCGCCCTTGTCGAGGAAGCCGACCATGGCCTCGACGTGCAGGGCCATCGACTTCCGCGAGCGCTCGGTGAAGCCGGCCGGGTCGGCCTCGCGCTCCTTGCGCCAGTCCTCGACCGAGACGCCGACGGGCAGGTAGGCCAGCGGGTCGTGGGCGGAGGTCTGGTCGGTGACGATGTCGATCGGGGCGCCCCGCTCCAGGAGCTCGGGGAAGATCTCGGCGGCGTTGCCGACGACGCCGATGGACAGGCCGCGGCGCTCGTCGCGGGCCTGGACGGCCAGTTCGAGGGCGTGGTCGAGGTTGTCGGCCTTGACGTCGAGGTAGCGGGTGCCGATGCGGCGGTCGATGCGCGTCTCGTCGACGTCGACGCAGATCGCGACGCCGTCGTTCATCGTCACGGCCAGCGGCTGGGCGCCGCCCATGCCGCCCATGCCGGCGGTCAGGGTGATCGTGCCGGCCAGGGTGCCGCCGAACTTCTTGCGGGCGACGGCGCCGAAGGTCTCGTACGTGCCCTGGAGGATGCCCTGCGAACCGATGTAGATCCACGAACCGGCCGTCATCTGGCCGTACATGGTCAGGCCCTCGGCCTCCAGCTTGCGGAACTCCTCCCAGTTGGCCCAGTCGCCCACCAGGTTGGAATTGGCGAGCAGCACGCGCGGCGCCCACTCGTTCGTGCGCATCACGCCGACCGGCTTGCCGGACTGCACGAGGAGGGTCTCGTCGTCCTTGAGGGTCTTGAGGGTGCGGACGATCGCGTCGTACGCCTCGTGGTTGCGGGCGGCCTTCCCGGTGCCGCCGTAGACGACGAGGTCCTCGGGGTGCTCGGCGACCTCGGGGTCGAGGTTGTTCATGAGCATCCGCAGGGCGCCCTCCTGCTGCCATCCGAGACAGTTCAGTTCGGTGCCGCGCGGGGCCCGGACGACGCCCGGCGCTTCGTGGGAAGGGCTGGTCATGGTTGCTCCTCAGGGGGATCGAGCCGTTGTGCACCGTCATGACACGCGAGCGGCGGAGCCGGGACCAGCGGCGGCGCCCGCATCTCTCGGATCCGAGACACTTCCCCCGGAACGGGACCGTCGGCCCGGTCGCCGCCGGCATCGCTCCCATAGGATTCGTCCCAGGTAGGAGGCAGGGGGAGCGGATGGCGAGGACGGTGGGCGGCGTGGTCGTGGACCCGGCGGAGCTGGCCCGGTGGTACGCGCAGGGCGCGGGCGGTTCCGCCCCCGCGTACCAGCGCGTCAAGGAGCTCGTCCAGCGGCAGATCCGGGACGGCCACTGGCAGGAGGACGACGCCCTGCCCTCGGAGAGCCAGTTCGTCGAGGCCCTCGGCCTGTCCCGGATGACCGTCAACCGTGCCCTGCGCGAGCTCGCCGCCGAGGGCGTCATCCGGCGCGTCATGGGCGTCGGCAGCTTCGTCGCCCAGCGCAAGGCCAGCTCCGCGCTCCTCGAGGTCCACAACATCGCCGACGAGGTGCATCACCGCGGCCACGCCTACGCCGCCCGTGTGCTGTCCCTGGGCGAGGAGGAGGCCGACGACAGGACCGGCGCGCACCTCGGCCTCGGCACCGGGCAGCGGGTGTTCCGTTCGCGCGTGGTGCACTACGAGGACGGGGTGCCGCTCCAGCTGGAGGACCGCTACGTCAACCCGGCCTTCGCCCCCGGCTATCTGGAGCAGGACTTCACGCTGCAGACGCCGTACACGTTCCTGTCGAAGGTCGCCCCGCTGGGGCGGGGCGAGCACATCGTGGAGGCGGTCCTGGCGACCCCCGAGGAATGCGAGATCCTCGGCATCGGGCCGTCAGAGCCGTGTCTGCTGATCCTGCGCCGCACGTGGTCGCGGGACGCGCTCGTGAGCATCGCGCGCCTGCTCCACCCGGGCTCCCGCTACCGCCTCGAAGGCGCGTTCGCCACGCACTGAGCCGGCTCGGGCGGAGGCGGCTCAGGCGGCGGTCCGCGCCCCCGCGCCCGTCGGCGCGTGTCCCGAGACGGCCGCGGTCAGCCGTGCCGCACCCTGCGCCAGGGCCTGGCGCACCTCCTCGGTGTCGTGCCGGCCGTGGTGGCGGCGCCAGGTGGTGCTGATCGCGGCGACCGGTCGCTCGTTGTGGTCGAACGCGGCCACCCCCATCGAGCAGAAGCCCTGGGACACCAGCTCCACCTCCTGCGACCAGCCGCGCTCCCGCTCCCGGGCCAGTTCGCCGGTCAGTTCCGGCAGGGAGCGCGGCCCGCGGCCGGTGCGGGTGGTCAGATCGCCGGGCCGGGGGAACAGCGCCCGCAGCTGCGCCTCCGAGGTGTGGGCGAGGATGGCGCGGCCGTTGGCCGTCAGATGGGCGGGCAGGCGCACGCCGACATCCGTCACGAGTGCGATGTCGACGTCCCCCGCCCGGGCCGGCGGGCGCTCCTTGAGCAGGTAGACGGTCTCCGCGCCGTGCAGGATGCCGAGGTGCACGGTCTGGCCGAGGCGGCTCGCGGTGGCGCGCAGGATCGGCCGGGCGAGCCGCTCGAGGGGTTCGTGGCGCAGATAGGCCGAGCCCACCTCGAAGGAGGAGACGCCGAGCCCGTAGGCCTGTTCCGAGGGGACGTACGTGACGAAGCCGCGGTCGGTGAGCACGGTGAGGATGTGGTACGCGGACGAGCGCGGAATGCCCAGGTCACGGGCGAGCGTGGCGGCCTGTACGAGACCGGGCCGGGCGGCCAGGTACATGAGCATGTCCAGGGCGCGCGCGACCGCGGGGGAGGCGCTCGACGCGGGACCGGGTGTCGGTTTGCGTTCAGTCATCGGGCCACCTCTTGACGCACCTGTATAGACAGGAATATACAGGCTGGCATTCGCCGTCGGCAGCTCGGACGACGGGCGTGCCACGAGGCGCATCGCCCGGCCGGATCCTCCGACGCCCCGCCCCCCCACGAGGGAGACACTCGTTTGCGTACCGAAAACACCGGCCTGAGTCGCGGGCTCAACTCACGGCACATCCGCTTCATCGCCCTCGGCTCCGCGATCGGCACCGGGCTCTTCTACGGCTCGTCCGAATCCATCAGGGCGGGCGGCCCCGCGGTCCTCCTCGCCTACCTGATCGGCGGCGCCGCCGTCTTCCTCGTCCTGAGGTCCCTCGGCGAGATGGCCGTGGCGTCCCCCTGCGCCGGCTCCTTCGGCGAGTACGCGAACCGGCACCTCGGTCCGCTCGCCGGCTTCGTCACCGGCTGGACGTACGCCTTCGAGATGGTCATCGTCGCCGTCGCAGACGTCACGGCCATCGGCGTCTACATGGGCTTCTGGTTCCCCGGAGTCCCGCGCTGGATCTGGGTCCTGGCCGCCGTCCTCATCGTCGGCGCGCTCAACCTCGTCAGCGTCAAGGTCTTCGGCGAGCTGGAGTTCTGGCTGTCCCTCGTGAAGATCGTCGCCATCGTCGCGATGATCGTCGTCGGCATCGCGGTGATCGCCTTCGGCCTCGGCAGCGGCCACGCCCACATCGGCCTGTCCAACCTGTGGGACCACGGCGGCTTCTTCGCGGGCGGCGTCGACGGCTTCGTCATCTCCTTCGCCATCGTCATGTTCGCCTTCGGCGGCACCGAGATCATCGGCGTCACGGCCGGCGAGGCGCAGTCCCCGGAGAAGACCATCCCGGGCGCGGTGAACTCCATCCCGCTGCGGATCATCCTCTTCTACGTGCTGACCCTCGCCGTGATCATGTCGATCACCCCGTGGCAGCAGATCAGCGACTCGGGCAGCCCCTTCGTGCAGATCTTCGCCGGAGTGGGCCTCAAGTCCGCGGCCGCCGTCCTCAACGTCGTGGTCCTCACCGCCGCGCTGTCCGCCATCAACAGCGACATCTTCGCCGCGGGCCGAACGATGTACGGCCTCGCCGAGCGCGGGCACGGCCCCTCCGTCATGTGTCGCGTGAGCCGCAACGGCGTGCCCTGGGTGACCACCCTCGTCATGATCGGCGCCCTGCTCCTCGCCGTCCTGATGAACGCCCTCATCCCGGGCAAGATCTTCCTGATCATCTCCTCCATCGCCACGTTCGCCACGGTGTTCGTCTGGATGATGATCCTGCTCACCCAGCTGAAGGCCCGCCGCTCGATGTCCGCCGAGGAAGCCGCCTCCCTGAAGTTCCCGGCCCCGTTCTGGCCCTACGGCCAGATCGTCACCGTCCTCTTCATGACCGCGGTGATGGTCCTGCTCGCCCTCCACGAGAGCACCCGCGTGGCGCTCGTCGTCGGCGTGGTCTGGCTGGCCCTCCTCACGGTCGTCTACCTCCTCACGGCCCGCCGACGGCAGCGGCGGCCCGCAGCCGCCGCCCCGGCCGACACCCCGGCGGCGGTGGAGGAGCCCGCCGGGATCTCCGGCTGACCCGACGGGGAGCCGGGGTGTTCAGCGGTCCGGTGCCGCCTCCGGGCGGGCGTACGTCCGGCCCTTCCACGCCGCGCCCCGGCCCCGGTAGTGCCGTACCGCCGAGTCCACCGTCATCAGGAGGTAGAGGAACGCGGTGAACGGCAGCAGGGGAGCGAGCCACAGCGGCTGCCGGTAGTAGCGGAGCATCGGCACGTACGTCCCCGCCATCACCGCCCACGCGGCACCCCCGGCCCACGCCGCCGGCACGTCCCCGCCCCACGCGCCGGCCACCAGGGCCACCGGCGGCACCAGATAGACGAGCGCGAGCCCCGCGACCGTCCCCGCGAGCAGCAGCGGACTGTGCCGCAGCTGGGCGTACGCGCTCCGCGCGACCATCCGCCACAGCTCGCCGAGACCCGGGTACGGGCGGACGCTGTCGACCCGCTCGGCGAGCCCGAGCCAGATCCGGCCCCCGGCCCGCCGTACGGCCCGCGCGAGCGACACGTCGTCGATCACCGCCTGCCGGATCGCCTCCGGCACGTCCGCCGCCACCGCCGTCTCCGTCCGCAGCAGCACACAACCGCCCGCCGCAGCCGTCGCAAGGGGCCGTGCACGGTTGATCCAGCGGAACGGATACAGCTGCGCGAAGAAGTAGACGAACGCCGGAACGACGAGGCGCTCCCAGAAGCTCGCCACCCGCAGCCGGGCCATCTGCGACACCAGGTCGAGATCGTTCCCGACGGCCGCCGCCACGAGCCGCCGCAGACTGTCCGGCTCGTGCGCGATGTCCGCGTCCGTGAGGAGCAGGAACTCCGGTCCCCGCGCGCGTGCCAGCGCCATCCCGTGCCGCAGCGCCCACAGCTTCCCCGTCCAGCCCGGCTCCGGCTCCCCCGGCGACACGACGGTCAGCGGCAGCCCGCCGTCCCGGGCGGCCAGCTCGACGGCCAGTCTCCCCGTCCCGTCCGTACTCCCGTCGTCGACGAGGAAGACCTCCGCGACCCCCGGATAGTCCTGCGCGAGCAGCGACGGCAGGCTCAGCGGCAGGACCTCCGCCTCGTCCCGCGCGGGCACCACCACGGCCACCCGCGGCCACCGCTCACCCGCGGGCCGCTCCGGCGGCAGCCGCTGGTCCGTGCGCCAGAAGAAGCCCTGGCCGAGCAGCAGCCAGAGCCAGGCGGCCAGGGACGCGATCGAGAACCAGGCAAGGGTGCTCATTCGCGGCAGTCTGCCCCAGATCGCGGGGGACGAACGGCTCATCGGCTAGGGTGACCGGGTGAAGATCGCGCTCATGGACTCCGGAATCGGCCTCCTCCCGGCGGCGGCCGCGGTGCGGCGGCTCCGGCCGGACGCGGACATCCTGCTCTCCAACGACCCCGACGGCATGCCCTGGGGACCCCGTACCCCCGAGGACCTGACGGGCCGCGCCGTCGACGTCGCCCTCGCCGCCGCCGCGCACCGGCCGCAGGCCCTCATCGTGGCCTGCAACACCGCCACCGTGCACGCCCTGCCCGCCCTGCGCGCCGCCCTCGAACCGGACATCCCCGTCATCGGCACCGTCCCCGCGATCAAGCCCGCCTCCGCGGCCGGCGGCAAGGTCGCCATCTGGGCCACCCCCGCCACCACCGGCAGCGCCTACCAGCGCGGACTCATCCGCGACTTCGCCGACGGCGCCGAGGTCACCGAGGTGCCCTGCCCGGGGCTCGCCGACGCCGTCGAGCAGGCCGACCCGGACGCCGTGGACGCCGCCGTCGCCGCGGCCGCCGCGCTCACCCCGACCGACGTCCGCGCCGTCGTCCTCGGCTGCACCCACTACGAACTCGTCGAGGAGCGGATCGTCGCCGCCCTGGAGGCCCGCCGCCGGGCCGGGCTCCCGCCGATCGTCTTCCACGGCTCCGCCGACGCCGTCGCCGCCCAGGCCCTGCGCCGGATCGGCGCCGAGCCCGCGCCCGACGCGGACCCCACCGGCACCCTCTCCGTCCTCCTCAGCGGACGGCCCGGACAGCTCCCCGCCCCGGCCCTGGGCTACGCGGAGGGCCGCGCCCTCGCGGCCACGGCCGCCGCGCACCGAGCGTCACCGGACCACCTCGCTCCGGCGCGCTGACCGCGCCGATCCCGGGTACTCTCCCCTCATGAGGGAGCTTTCCCGGAACGAGCCGGCACCCGCCGTCTGGACCGGTCGCGCGACCAACCGCTTCCAGTGGGTCGCGGCCGCCGCCGGCGCCGCCTGCATGGCCCTCGGCATCACCCTCGCCGTCGAGTCCCCGTGGACCTCCGGCGTCGCCGCCCTCCTCATGGCGGTGATCGGCTGCGTCGCCGCAGGACTCCTCGTCCTCTTCGGCACCCTCGCCTTCGTCCACGTCGCCGTGAAGGTCGACGACCGCGCCATGGAGGTCCGCTGCGGCCACATCGGCGTGCCGCGCCGCCGCATCCCGCTCGCCCAGGTCGTCGGCGCCGACTTCGCGCCCAGCGTCACCCCGCGCCAGTGGGGCGGCTGGGGCTACCGCTGGCGGCCCGAGAAGGGCACCGCCGTCATCGTCCGGCGGGGCGAGGCCCTGGTCCTGCGCCTCGGCGACGGCCTCACCTTCACCGTGACCGTCGACGACGCCGAGTCCGCGGTACGCGTCATCCGCGCCCGCCTGCGCCACCCGGCCCCTCCGGCGCCGCCCGCCCCGACCGGGGTGTGACCGGGAGGGCGGGACACCCCCGTACAGCCGCCCGGGAGACGCTCCGCACCGGGCCGTACCACCCTCCTCCCGCACAGGGACGACACGTAGACTCCCCAAGGTGAGCGCCACCATCACCCCCGTCGAAGCGCCCGGTCCCGACACCGTACCCACGCCGGGCTCCCGGCTGCGGCGGTTCGTGCGGCCCGGGGCGGCTCTGCTGTCCGGGTTCCTGCTCTTCCTGAGCTTCCCCCCGCGCCCCCTGTGGTGGCTCGCGCTGCCCGCCTTCGCGCTGCTCGGCTGGACCCTGCGGGGCCGCCGGCTCCGCGCCGGGTTCGGCCTCGGCTACCTCGCGGGGCTCGGCTTCCTGCTCCCGCTCCTCGTGTGGACCGGCGAGGAGGTCGGCGCCGGTCCGTGGCTGGCCCTCGCCGCCGTCGAGGCGCTCTTCGTCGCCGCCGCAGGCCTCGGCATCGCGGCCGTCTCCCGGCTCCCCTGGTGGCCGTTCTTCGCCGCCGGGGTGTGGATCCTCGGGGAGGGGGCACGCGCGCGCGTGCCCTTCGGGGGCTTCCCCTGGGGCAAGGTGGCCTTCGGACAGGCGGACGGCGTGTTCCTGCCGCTCGCCGCCGTCGGAGGCACCCCGGTGCTCGGCTTCGCCGTCGCCCTGTGCGGCTTCGGCCTGTACGAGGCGGTCCGGCGGTTCCGTGCGTACAAGGCCACCGGCACCGTCCCGCGCGGCCCGCTCGCCGCCGCCGCGCTCGCGGTCCTCGTGCCCGTCACCGGCGCCCTCGCCGCGCTGCCCCTCGTCGACGACTCCGCCGAGGACGGCACCGCGACCGTCGCGGCCGTGCAGGGCAACGTGCCCCGCCTGGGCCTCGACTTCAACGCCCAGCGCCGCGCCGTCCTCGACAACCACGTGGCCCGCACCCGCGAGCTCGCCCAGGCCGTCGAGGAGGGCCGCGAGCCGCAGCCCGACTTCGTGCTGTGGCCGGAGAACTCCTCCGACATCGACCCGTACGCGAACCCCGACGCGGCCGACGTCATCGACGGCGCCGTCAAGGCGATCGGCGTGCCCACCGTGATCGGCGCCGTCATCGCCCCCGAGACCGGCAAGCTCCGCAACACCCTCATCCAGTGGGACCCCCGGCGCGGCCCCGTCGCCACGTACGACAAGCGGCACGTCCAGCCCTTCGGCGAGTACATTCCGATGCGGTCCTTCGTACGGATCTTCAACAGCAACGTCGACCGCGTCAGCCGGGACTTCGGCCCCGGCACGAAGGTCGGCGTCTTCGACCTCGCCGGTACGAAGGTGGGCCTCGCGACCTGCTACGAGGCGGCCTTCGACTGGGCCGTGCGCGACACCGTCACCCACGGCGCCCAGCTGATCTCCGTCCCCAGCAACAACGCCACCTTCGGCCGCACCGAGATGACCTACCAGCAGCTCGCGATGAGCCGGGTGCGCGCGGTCGAGCACAGCCGGTCGGTCGTCGTGCCCGTCACCAGCGGCGTGAGCGCGGTCATCCGCCCCGACGGCGAGATCGTCGCGCAGACGAAGATGTTCACCCCGGACGTCCTCGTCGAGAAGGTGCCGCTGCGGTCCTCGCAGACCCCCGCGACCCGCCTCGGCACCCTGCCCGAGGCCCTGCTCGCGGCCCTCGCGGTGGCGGGTCTCGGCTGGGCCGGCGCCCGTGCGGTCCGCGCCCGCCGGACCCCGGCGGCCTGACGGAGGGCCCGGCCCCGGTCCGTGGATGATCTAGGGTCGGGGCATGGGCACTCCTGACTTCATCCGTGAACTGCGCGAGACGGCCGGTCACCAGCTGCTGTTCCTGCCGGGCGTCAGCGCCGTCGTCTTCGACGACCGGGGCCGGGTCCTGCTCGGCAAGCGGGCCGACAACGGCCGCTGGGCGCTCGTGGGCGGGATCGTCGACCCGGGGGAGCAGCCTGCCGACGCCGTGGTCCGCGAGGTGTTCGAGGAGACCGCGGTGCACTGCGTGCCCGAGCGGATCGTGCTCGTGGAGACCCTCCGCAAGCCCGTCGTCTACCCCAACGGCGACATCTGCCAGTACATGGACGTCGCCTTCCGCTGCCGCGCGGTCGGCGGCGAGGCGCGCGTCAACGACGAGGAGTCGACCGAGGTCGGCTGGTTCGACGTGGACGCGCTCCCGGAGATGAAGCGCTTCTCCCACCTGCGGATAGAGAAGGCGCTCGCCGACGAACCCACATGGTTCCGCACCACAGCAACCGGCTGAACTATGGGCCCGGCGCACATCGGTGGGGCAGGGGCCCGTTCATAGGGTGCGGAACATGAGCGCCCCCATCACCGAACCCGGCACCGAGCCCGGTGCCGACCCCGCCTCGCCCCTGCCCCGCGCCGCGGGCCTCGCCCTCGACCTCACCGGCCGCACCGCGCTCGTCACCGGCGCGGCCGGCGGCATCGGGCGCGCCTGCGCGCTGCGGCTCGCCGCCGCCGGGGCCCGGGTCAGAGCCGTCGACCGGGCCGCAGAGGGCCTGGAGACCCTCGCGGAGGAGGCCCGCGGCCTCCCCGGCGGCCTCGACGCCCGGCTCCTCGACCTGACCGACCTGGACGCCGCGGAGGCGGCCGCCGCCGGCACCGACATCCTCGTCAACAACGCCGGGATCCAGCTCGTCCGCCCCATCGAGGAGTTCCCGCCGGACGTCTTCCACACCGTCCTCACCGTGATGCTGGAGGCGCCCTTCCGGCTCATCCGCGGCGCCCTGCCCCATATGTACGGCCAGGGCTGGGGGCGGATCGTGAACCTGTCCTCCGTCCACGGGCTGCGTGCCTCCGCGTTCAAGTCCGCCTATGTGGCCGCCAAACACGGCCTGGAGGGCCTCTCCAAGACCGCCGCCCTCGAAGGCGCGCCGCACGGCGTCACCTCCAACTGCGTCAACCCCGGCTACGTCCGCACCCCGCTCGTCGAGAAGCAGATCGCCGACCAGGCCGCCGCCCACGGCATCCCCGAGGAACGCGTCCTCGCCGAGGTCCTCCTCAAGGACTCGGCGCTCAAGCGGCTCATCGAACCGGAGGAGGTCGCCGAGGCCGTCCTCTACCTCTGCAGCCCCCAGGCCTCGTTCATCACCGGCACCTCCCTCACCCTCGACGGCGGCTGGACCGCCCACTGAGGAAGCCCCCTGTGAAGCTCGTCCACAGGGGTGGTGCGACCACACGTCCGGCAGGTATCCCTGTGTCCATGTCCCACGAACACGTCTCCTACCT
This sequence comes from Streptomyces sp. NPDC002463, assembly GCF_042889835.1. Lineage (NCBI taxonomy): Bacteria > Bacillati > Actinomycetota > Actinomycetes > Kitasatosporales > Streptomycetaceae > Streptomyces > Streptomyces sp. NPDC002463. Next base: position 61,548 of record NZ_JBIARL010000024.1, on the reverse strand, counting down.
GGAACTCCTCGCCCGGGGAGCAGGGACGGAGGCCTACGACCGGCCCGTGCTGCTCGCCCGAGCGAGCGGCGCGGGCCCCGAGGCGCTGGCGGAGCTCGAGGAGGCCAAGCAGCTCGCGCTGCGGGTCCGGGCCGAACTGGAGGGGCGGCGGCGCCGCGAGGCGGAGCTGTCCGCACTGTTCGCCACCGCCCACGACCTCGCGGGACTCCGCGACCTCGACGCGGTGCTGCGCGCCATCGTGCAGCGCGCCCGCTCGCTCCTCGGTACCGAGGTCGCCTACCTCAGCCTCAACGACCCGACCGCCGGCGACACGTACATGCGGGTCACCGAGGGCTCGGTCTCCGCCCGCTTCCAGCAGGTGCGCCTCGGCATGGGCGAGGGGCTCGGCGGCCTCGTCGCCCAGACCGCCCGCCCGTACGTCACCGACGACTACTTCGAGGACCCGCGCTTCCAGCACACGCGGACCATCGACGCGGCCGTACGGGACGAGGGCCTCGTCGCCATCCTCGGCGTGCCGCTCAGCCTCGGCAGCCAGGTCATCGGCGTGCTGTTCGCCGCCGACCGCAGGGCCAGGGTCTTCGAGCGCGAACAGGTCGCGCTGCTCGCCTCCTTCGCCGCGCACGCCGCCGTCGCCATCGACACCGCCAACCTGCTGGCCGAGACCCGCTCCGCCCTCGCCGAGCTGGAACGGGCCAACGACATCATCCGCGAGCACAGCGCGGTCATCGAGCGGGCCTCCGAGGTCCACGACCGGCTCTCCGAGCTCGTCCTGCACGGCGGCGGCGTCCACGACGTCGCCGACGCCGTCTCCGAGGTCCTCGGCGGCACCGTCGAGTTCACCGAGACCGGCGCGGGCGCGGCCCGCCGCGCCGGGGGCCACGCGGTCCGCGAGGGCGACGACTGGGTGGCCGCCGTGTCCGCCGGCGGCGAGACCCTGGGCGCGCTCGTGCTCCACGGCCAGCCCGAGCTCGACCCCGTCGACCAGCGCACCCTGGAGCGTGCCGCCCTCGTCACCTCCCTGCTGCTGCTCGCCCGCCGCTCGGCCGGCGAGGCCGAGCAGCGGGTGCGCGGCGAGCTCCTCGACGACCTCCTCGACGCCCCCGACCGGGACCGGGGGCTGCTGCGCGAGCGCGCCGCCCGCCTCCGTACCGACAGCGAGGCCCCGCACGTCGTGCTCGCCGCCCGCATCGACCGGGCCGCCGGCGACGCCGCAGACCCCGACGCCGGAAGCCGCGAGAGCGCCGACCGCCAGCGCCTGTGGTCGGCCGCCTCGCACCTGGCCGCCACCCGGCACGGGCTCGCCTCGGCCCGCGACGGCGGGACGGTCCTGCTGCTGCCGCTCGGCCCGGGGGAGCGCGCCGCCGATCTCGCCCGCCAGACCGCGCGGAGCCTCGGCGGCACCCTGCGCGAGCCCGTCACCGTCGGCGCCTCCGCGCCCGTACGGACCCTCCTCGACCGGCCGGACCAGGTGGCCGTCGCGTACCAGGAGGCCCGCCGCTGCCTGGACGCGCTCGTCCTGCTGCACCGCTCGGGCCAGGGCGCGGCCGCCGAGGACCTCGGCTTCCTCGGCCTCCTCCTCGCCGACGGCCGGGACATCGACGGCTTCGTGGGCCGGACGATCGGACAGGTCGTCGCGTACGACCGGCGGCGCGGCACCGAGCTGGTCCGCACCCTGGACGCCTACTTCGCCAGCGGCATGAGCCCGGCCCGTACCAAGGACGAACTCCACGTCCACGTCAACACGGTGGCCCAGCGCCTGGAGCGCGTCGGCCGGCTCCTCGGCCCCGACTGGCAGTCCCCGGCCCGCGCCCTGGAGATCCAGCTGGCCCTGCGTCTGCACGCCCTGTCGGACGCGGTCACGGGGACATGACGAGCAGGGCCCCGCACCTGTGCGGGGCCCTGCTCGTCTCGTGGATCAGGCGTCGGCGCCGACCCGGGCGTCCTCGGAGCTCCGCTCCCGGATCTCGCCGAGGTCGCGGTCGCGGGTCTCGCGGGCGCAGGCGATCGCGACGATCGTGAGCAGCGCGGCGGCGATCACGTACAGGGCGATCGGCGTCGAGCTGTCGTAGTCGTCGAGGAGCGCGACCGCGATGAGCGGCGCGGGGGCCCCGGCGGCGACGGAGGAGAACTGGGCGCCGATGGAGGCTCCCGAGTAGCGCATCCGGGTCGCGAACATCTCGGAGAAGAAGGCCGCCTGCGGCGCGTACATCGCCCCGTGCAGGACCAGACCGACCGTCACGGCGAGCAGCAGCGAGCCGAAGCTGCCGTGGTCGATGAGCAGGAAGAACGGGAACATCCAGGCGCCGACGCCGACCGCGCCGATCAGGTAGACCGGGCGGCGGCCGATCCGGTCGGAGAGCGCGCCCCAGGCGGGGATGACGGCGAAGTGGACGGCGGAGGCGATGAGGACGGCGTTCAGGGCGGTCTGCTTGCTCAGCCCGACCTGGGTGGTCGCGTACACCAGGATGAACGCGGTGATGACGTAGTACGAGATGTTCTCCGCCATGCGGGCGCCCATCGCGATCAGCACGTCCCGCCAGTGGTGCCTGAGCACCGCGACCAGAGGCATCTTCTCGACCTGCCCGGCGGCCGCCTTGCGCTCCTCGGCGGCGGCCAGCGCCGCCTTGAAGACGGGCGACTCGTCGACCGAGAGCCGGATCCACAGGCCGACGGCCACCAGGACGCCGGAGAGCAGGAAGGGCACGCGCCAGCCCCAGGAGGCGAAGGCGGCGTCGGAGAGCAGCGCGGTCAGCGCGGACAGCACACCGGTCGCGAGGAGTTGCCCGGCCGGCGCCCCCGTCTGCGGCCAGGAGGCCCAGAAGCCGCGCCGCTTCGCGTCGCCGTGTTCGGAGACGAGCAGGACGGCGCCGCCCCACTCGCCGCCGAGCGCGAAGCCCTGTACGAGCCGAAGCGTCGTCAGCAGCACCGGGGCGGCGGAGCCCACGGTCGCGTGCGTCGGGAGCAGCCCGATGGCGAAGGTCGCCCCACCCATCAGCAGCAGGCTCAGGACCAGCAGCTTCTTCCGCCCGAGCCGGTCCCCGTAGTGCCCGAAGACGAGCGCGCCGAGCGGCCGCGCCGCGAATCCGACCGCGTACGTCAGGAACGAGAGCAGCGTCCCGACCAGCGGATCGGACTCGGGGAAGAACAGCTTGTTGAACACGAGCGCGGCGGCCGACCCGTACAGGAAGAAGTCGTACCACTCGATGGTCGTGCCGATGAGGCTGGCGGCGACGATGCGCTTGAGGGAACCGGGTGGCGTCGGAGCGGTTGTTGCGGCGGCCATGTGCACCACTTCCAGGCATGTGCGGGGACGTTTCGGTGTCGCCACACCGTAGGAAGACGCAGGTCAGGGGCGTATGTGGTGGGACACCATAGTTCGGGTGGGCCGTGTGCGCCCGGCCTCCATGGCCTGCTGTGGTGACCCTGCCGAAGGCCTTCGAGGGGTCTGATGAATGGCTGTCCGGATTGCACTGATCAGGCACCTCTTGGTGGTGCGGTGCCGACTCCCGTGCCGGTTTCGTGCTGACTGAAATCCCATGTCGGCACCCCTTCCCGCCTCTCCCGTGCTGACTTGGTGCTGACTGCGCCGCGTTGAACTCCGACATCTGCGACAGGCCGGGTTCCGCTTGGTGCGCCATGGCCGGTCGTGGCTGCGATCCCCACGTGTGGCGATGCTGGTCCAGTGGGTCGGGTACTGCACTCGAATGCGTGATGCCGGTCAGCCGTTCGCGATCGGGCCGGTGCCGGCCAGGTACCCGTCGACCAGGTCCGGGCTGTACTGGATCTGCTTGAGCCTGCGCTTGACGGTCCGGGTGATCTGACCGAGGTCGGCCGCGGCAAGGTTTCCATGTCGCGCTTGACCGGCGACCGGATGCCCTCCTGGTGGTTCAAGTCCGTTGAGCAACTTGGAAGTTGGAATACGGTGGGTCAGTCCGCATGGTCGTCGATGAACCGGCGCATCGGTTCGACCAGGTGCATGCGCGGGTTGTCCCACACGAGCACGATCGGGCCGCCGAGCTGGATGTGTGCCCTGACCCGCAGGTCGCGCCGGCCGATACCCTTCGGCTCGCCCTTGCGGCCCCGGTGCTCGTGGACCGAGGAGAACATCCGGGACCGCTTTCCCGGCTTGTAGCAGGTCGGCCCGGCCATGGACACCCGGCCCGAGCCCCGCCCACGGACCCGGACCACCGGCGTGCGGCCCCTGCGTCCCCGGCTCCTCGCGCGCGGCGGCGTCATCGACCGGCCGGCTTCGTCCTCGAAGACGATCCGGCCGTCGCACGCCGCCGCGGTGCTCTTACCCGCGGCCAGGTCTCCTTCTTCCAGACCTCGACCGCCTGGTCGTCGCGCTCGATCGCCCGCCGGGCGGGCTGCTGCCAGGACCAGCCGTGCCGCTTCAGCAGCTGTCAGGTGCCCTTCACCGTGCAGCTCACGTGGAACAGTCGGCCGATCAGCGTCTTGATCCGGGCCGGTGTCCAGCGCCGGTCGGCCCAGCCGTGGGCCGGCGGCCCGCGTTCCAGCTCCCGTTCCAGCCTGGCGATCTGCGTGCCGCTGAGCTTCGGCCGCCCAGGCGAACCCTTCGACAGGGCTCCCGCTTCGCCGCGCTCGTGACACCGGAGGCGCCACCGCTCCACGGACCGCTCGCCGACCCGCAGCGCGGCCACGACCACGACAAGTACCGCAAGCAGGTCCGGGCGGTCGGAATCACCCCCGTCATCGCGTGGCGCGGCAGCGATACACGGCTCGGGGCTGGATGTCCGCTGGTGGGTCGTCGAGCAGAGCTCCGCGCTGCTGCACTGGTTCCGCCGGTTACGCATCCGCTGGGAGATCCGCGACGACATCCACGAAGCCTTCCTCGATCTCGCCTGCGGCATCATCTGCCGGCGGCGACTCAAGAACCTCGCACTTCGTTAGGAGTTCCAAGGAGAAGCGGCTCCGATGCGCTGGACGGTGTCGTCCCTCGGAATCCGTACCGCGCTGGATCGAAGTCGGATGGTTCTGAGGTGCCGCGCCCCATCGAGGCAGCCCAGGTGCTCGACCCATGCCCGATCACCACAGCGAAACGGTGACGATGCGCCTGGCCGCAGGCTCAAGCCCCTGGCAGGAGCTGCACGAGAGGGCCGGCCGGACCGGTGGGTCCGTGACCCACGGAGACTCGCTGGGCGTGAAGCAAACGATGCACCTGCCCAGGACGCGCGTGGGCTGAGGGGCATCCCCGGTTACACGGCCCGCCGGGACACGCCCCCGCCATCTCCGCGTGCACAGGATGCGGGCCCGAAAGGCGTGTGTTCATATGGGGCCGTTGGAGCTGAGAGAGACTGTGGCGCCGCAGTGCCCGCGCGGCTGGGGCCGTCCCGCTCGGTGCAGCGCCTCCCCTGGCCCTTTCCGCCCGTGAGCCCCGCATCCTTCCCACGCCCGCCGTGTGTGTTCATGGAGCGCGTCGAGCCCCCGCCGTAAGGAATCTGGATGACCGAGTCGCCCCAGGAGCCGGGTCGGACTCACCGGGAACATCCGCGGCCCGGCCCAGGCGGACGGCCATCTCAACCTGCCAACAGGTACGGCGAGGAGGGCTCCCGGGAGCGCCGGCGGAACTGGCTGGGCGCGGTCTGGGCCGCCGCACCGGCCATGCCCCCGCGTACCCTGCTCGACATCCTGGAGGCGTCCGTACGGGGGTACCCCGACGCACCCGCGCTCGACGCCGACGGCGTGGTCCTCAGCTATCGCGAGCTGTGGGACCGGGCCGGCCTGCTGGCACGTGACCTCGCTGTGCTCGGTGTCGGCGTGGGGGACCGGGTCGGAGTCCAGGTGCCGTCCGGAACCGTGGACCTCTACACCGCCGTGCTCTCGGTGCTCCGCGCGGGCGCGTCCTATGTCCCTGTGGACGCTGAGGACCCGGACCGGCGTGCCGCGGTCGTCTGGGCCGACGCGGAGGTCTGCGCCGTCATCGGCGAAAGCGGGACCGTCCGTCTGGTCCCCGGCCGTGTGCCGTACGGCCAGGCGGGTCAGCCGCGGCCGGCCGACGACGCCTGGGTCATTTTCACCTCCGGCACCTCAGGCCGCCCCAAGGGCGTGGCCGTGACCCACCGCTCGGCTGCTGCCTTTGTGGACGCGGAGGCACAGTTGTTCCTCCGGCACCGACCGCTGGGGCCGGGGGACCGGGTGCTGGCCGGGCTGTCCGTCGCCTTCGATGCCTCCTGCGAGGAGATGTGGCTCGCATGGCGCCACGGTGCCTGTCTGATTCCGGCGCCGTACTCGCTGGTCAGAGCCGGTGCCGATCTGGGGCCGTGGCTGTTGGAGCGCGGTGTCACCGTGGTCTCCACTGTTCCGACCCTGGCCGCCCTGTGGCCGGTCGAGTGCCTCACGGGAGTGCGGCTGCTCGTCCTGGGCGGAGAGGCGTGCCCCGCCGACCTGGTCGACCGGCTCGCCGCTCCGCAGCGCGAGCTGTGGAACACCTACGGTCCCACGGAGACCACCGTGGTGGTCTGTGCCGCCCGGCTGGTCCCCGGTCAGCCCGTGCGCATCGGCGCACCGTTGGCGGGCTGCGAACTGGCCGTCGTGGGCCCGGACAACCAGCCCGTGGCCTGGGGCGAGATCGGAGAGCTGGTGATCGGCGGGGTCGGGACGGCCCGTTACCTGGACCCTGCCAAGGACGCCGAGAAGTTCCGGCCGCACCCTTTTCTGCGCAGCCTCCGCGCCTATCGCAGCGGCGACCTGGTTCGCGCCGATCCTCTGGGACTGGTGTACGTGGGGAGGGCGGACGAGCAGGTGAAGCTGTCCGGCCGCCGTGTGGAACTCGGCGAGATCGATGCCGCGCTCCAGTCGCTGCCCGGGGTACGTGCCGCCGCGGCCGCCGTACGCGCCACCCGGGCGGGCGGCCAGATCCTGGTCGGATACCTGGTCCTGCAGGGGGAAGGCCGCCAGTACTTCGATACCGCTGCCGCCAGGGGCCTGCTGCTCGCCCGGCTGCCCCGGCCGCTGGTGCCCCTGCTGACTGTCGTCGACGGTCTTCCCACCCGCACGTCCGGCAAGGTCGACCGTGACGCCCTCCCCTGGCCGCTGCTTGGGCAGCATGCCACGCCGACAGCTACCACCCCGGGGGCGGACCCAGGGCCGACCGGCACCGCAGGTTGGCTGGCCGACCTCTGGGAGGGCCTGCTCGGAATCCGCCCCGAGGAGGAGAGCGAGTTCTTCGCTCTCGGCGGTACCAGCCTGTCCGCCGCGCAGCTGGTGTCGACACTGCGCGAACGCGTCCCCGGGGTTTCCGTCACCGATGTCTACCTGTGTCCCCGGCTGTCGGACCTCGCCGCACGGCTGGATGAACTGGGGGGCGGCGGCGAGCTCGGGCGCACGATCCTGCCCACTCCCCGCTGGACCGGTGCGGTGCAGCTCGTGGTGGTGACCGTGCTGTGCGCTGTGGTCGGGATACGGCTGCTGGTCGTACTGGCCGCGCTGGACAATCTCCTCGGTCCGCGGTCCTGGACCCCACAGGGCTCATGGTGGCTGATCGCTGCGGGCTGGCTGGCTCTGTACAGCGCCCCCGGCCGCGTCGTGATCGGGGCGGCCGTCGGCCGATTGCTCACCGCCGGGTTCCGACCCGGTACGCACCCCCGTGGCGGCTCGGTGCACCTGCGGCTGTGGGCGGCTGAACGAATGGGGACCGTACTCGGTATGACCTCACTGCTCGGCACTCACTGGGCTGCCCGCTACGCCAAGGCGTTGGGCTGCGCGGTGGGGCAGAGCGTGGATCTGCACGCCATGCCGCCGGTGACCGGGATGGCCCGTTTCGGCTCCGGATGTGTTCTGGAGCCCGAGGCGGACGCGGCCGGCTGGTGGCTGGACGGCGACGTGCTCCGTCTGGGCCGGGTCGAGATCGGGGACGGCGCCCGAGTGGGCGCCCGCAGCGTGCTGATGCCCGGTGCCAAGGTGGGCAGCGGAGCGGATGTCGCACCCGGCAGCTGTGTAGAGGGCGAAGTGCCTGCGGACGAGCGGTGGTACGGCTCACCGGCACGGCGGATATCCGGTGCTCCGCGCGCGGGCCACGGGTGGCCGCAGCCGGTCCGGCGACGCTCACGGCGCTGGGAACTGGCCTACAGTGCGGCCTTGTCGGCCCTGGGGTTGCTGCCACTGGCGGCCTCCCTGCCGGCGCTGCTGCTCCTGAACCGTCTCGTGGGCGACGAACACGGCCTCGGCGCCATAACGCTCGACCTGTTGCTGCTGACCCCGCTGCTCGTCCTGCCGGCGATGGGCTGCTATGCGACGCTGACCGTGGTGCTGGTGCGGATCGCGGGCCGAGTTCTGACTCCCGGGTACCATCCCACGTGTGGCAGGGTCACCTGGTGCGCCTGGTTGGTCTCACGGCTCATGGGTATGGCCCGGACCTCGCTCTTCCCTTTCTACGCGGGCCTGCTGACTCCGTTGTGGCTGCGACTGCTCGGGGCCAGGGTCGGGCGGCGGGCGGAGGTTTCCACCGTGATGGGGCTGCCGGCACTGATGCGGGTAGGCGACCAGGCGTTCCTTGCCGATGACACCCTGGTGGCACCGTTCGAACTGCGTGGCGGCTGGCTCCGGCTGGACTTCTCCTGCGTCGGGCGGCGTGCTTTCGTCGGCAACTCCGGGATCGTGAGACCGGGCCGGGAGCTTCCCCAAGACGCCCTGGTCGGGGTGCTCTCAGATGTCCCCGCGCATGCCGAACCCGGATCGTCCTGGCTGGGCAGACCAGGCTTCTCCTTGCCCCGGGTACGGGAGAAGGGGGATCCCGGACGGACCTGGGCGCCGCCGCGGAGACTGGTGCTCGCCCGGGCAGCCGTGGAGGCGTGCAGGCTCGTACCGATCATGGGTACGGCCTTCATCGGCAGCCTGGCCGCAGTAGCACTCCAGGTGCTCGCCGTACGCTACGGGCTGCTGGTGGCCGCGGCCCTGGCGGGAGTGGTGGTGCTGTGCGCGGGCGTACTCGCCTGTCTGGCCACCACTGCGGCGAAATGGCTTGTGGTGGGGCGGTTCAGGACAGGCCGCCACCCACTGTGGAGTTCCTTCGTCTGGCGGAACGAGCTCTATGACACCTTTGTCGAGGAACTGGCCATACCCTGGCTCGGCCGGCTGCTGCTCGGTACCCCGTTCCTCAACCTGTGGCTGCGCTCGCTCGGCGCCCGGATCGGCCGCGGCGTGTGGTGCGAGACCCACTGGCTGCCCGAGACCGACCTGGTCCGCATCGGGGATGGAGCCTCGGTCAACCGCGGTTGCGTGGTGCAGACGCACCTCTTCCACGACCGGGTGCTGCAGCTGGACCAGATCCGACTGGACGGGGGAGCCACGCTGGGGCCGCACTCCATCGCGTTGCCCGGTGCCTTGCTGGCGGCCGGCACGGTGGTGGGGCCCGCGTCCCTGGTGATGCGCGGGGAGCGAGTACCGGCCAGGACCCGGTGGTTGGGGAACCCGATCGTTCCGAGCACGCCGGCGAGTTCTTGACCGGGATCCGAGAGGTCTACGCGACGTTCCGCAACGGGGCCAGGGGCTGACGTACGGGGCAACCCGTCACCGTGCTGGATCGGTGCTGGATCGCGCCGCGCCATCTGCCGTTTCCGCTGGTGGCAGCGGTGCACTGGATGTTCCGCTTCAAGGTTGGCGACCCGGCGCTCGGCGACAGCCACAGCGGCGCGTCGTTGGTCGAGGCAGCTTTCTCCGGTGCCGTCGGCGAGTTGACCGAGGTGAGCGTCGATGCGTCCGCGGACGAGGGCCTGCTCTTCCGCGCGGTCCCGGAACCGGTCAGGTCCGCTTCGAGCTCTGCCATCGCGCTCAGCGCGCCCTCCACGCCGCGCAGTTCTTCGCAGGGCGGTGCGCGTCTTGCCGGGTGGCTCTCCAGCGGTGTGCACCGCCCGGGGACGGGGCCGGGCCACGAGCGCCTGGGGCAACCGCCGGCAATACGGTCCTCGCGTCCTCGGCGGCCAGGAGCGGCCTCCGGGGGCGGGCAGCTCGCGGACTCCCGGCGAGCGGCGCGGCCGTCCTGGAGTCTCCGGTGGGCCCGCGCGCCGGACCTCGGCCACAGGAGCCCGCGGAATGGACAGCGGCTCTGGTTGCGGTTTTTCCTGCCGGGTGCGGACCGGCCGGCCGTGTCACGGAGATGATCTACGGCCACGAAAGTACCGCGAGCGGAAATTGGCCGATCGCATTCAGGCTCCTATTCGCCGCGCATATCCAGTGCATCCGGTCGCGCATACGACCGCGCACGAATCCGCCGGGAAATGAACTGCACCAAGTTGCCAGCACCCTGGCAGGATTCGGCCAGATGGCATCAAAGCCACAGGTCAACGGCATCTTCGAGGGCTCGCGCGGCATCGCCGGAAACGAATTTCTGCGACCCGCCGGGCAACCGACGGGTTGTGGACTGGCTATCGACGCGCATAGCTTTCCCTCGTCGCTCAGCCGGGCGACAAGCCATGGGTCGTAGGTTTCCGCAGAATGGCCCATTGGATATATGCGGTCGGATTGGATGTGAATTCACATGAACAACTTCGACGGTGACATCTCGCTCATCGAGGAGATCGCGGAGCAGGACTTCGACGGCGTCGCCTACGGCGCGTGCTCGACCAACACGTTCTCGCTGTCCGACTTCCTCGGCAACAAGGGCGGCTGGTGCACGCTGACCAAGGAGTGCCAGCCCAACTGCAGCTGAGCCCGAAGGGCTGAGCACTGACCGGGGGCGGGGAGCGGCTCATGCTCCCCGCCCCCGGCGCAACGTGGAAATCTATCATCTTCCGCGCAGGGAGCCGGAGCATTGATCTCGCCCGCGAAGCTTTACCCGGAACTCGACAGCGTCGAAATCCGCGAAACCATCGAACCCCTCGGCGTTTTCGCGCCCGCCGTCCACGTCAAGCTCTCGGCTCCGTCCGACGTCGCTCCAGAGGCCTCCTCGCCGGCCGCGCTCGCCTGGTCGCTGGAGCCGGAGGAGTATCCGTTCCAGCGCGTGATCCGGCAGCTGGCACTGCCGGCTGCAGGCAGGCTGCTCCCCGAGGACCTCACGGAGGCCGTAGCCGACCTGGACGCCTTCACGCTCCAGGTACTCGGCCGGGCCGAGGCCCGGCTCCGCGACGTGGCGACCCGTACATTGGTCGCCGCGGTCAACAAGGCCTCCACCGACGGGCTGCTGCGGGGGGCGACCCCGCACGAGCGCTACCAGGACTTCGTCACCCGGGCGTGGAGAGACGCCCTGGAGCCGTTCCCGGTGCTCCGCTCCGCGGCCGGCCATGTGGTGCGCAACGCCCGCGAGGCCGCGCGCGAACTGGTCCGGCGCCTCCACGCCGACCGGGACGAGGTGTCCCGGTTCTCCGGCATCGCCCCCGGCGACCCGCTGCTGTCCATCGGCGGGGCCGACGGCGACTCGCACGCCCACGGCAGGGCGGTGAGCATCCTGACGTTCGCCTCGGGGGCCCGCCTGGTCTACAAGCCTCGGGACGTCTCCTGCGAGGCGGCCTTCGGGACCGTCGTCGAGCGCGTCAACGCGGAGGCCGGCTGCGCACTGCCCGCCGCCCGCACCCTGGTGTGCGACGGGTACGGGTACGTCGAGTACGTCGAACAGCAGGACATCGGCGGATTCAGCGTGCCGTTCATGCGGGCCTGCGGCCAGTTGGCCGCCGTGTTCTACCTGCTGGACGCGCGGGACATGCACTTCGAGAACATCCTGCCCACCCGCCGGGGCCCGGTGGCCATCGACCTCGAGACGCTGCTGCACCCCTCCCGGGTGCACACCGGCCCCACCCCGGAGGCCGAGGGCAACGCGTACGACGAGATCGGCCGCAGCGTCTACGGCATCGGGATCCTCCCGTTGGTCCTGGCCGGCAAGAACGAGGACTCCGGCTACGTCGACCTCGGTTTCCTCGGCGGGGACAACCAGGGCGTCTCCCCCTTCAAGACCATGGTCTTCGAGCACCCCTTCACCGACCGGATCCGGGTGCACCTCCAGGCCCGCCCGTCCGAGCAGCGCTCCACCGTGGTCCGGGAGAGCACCGAACAGGAGATCCACGGGCTCGCCGGACAGATGGCCGACGGGTTCCGGCAGGTCTGCGAGGCGGTGATGCGCCGGCCCTCCTGGTGGACCACCCTGCTGGAGGAGCTCGCTCCGGCCATGCGCCTCCGCTACATCCACAACCCGACGTCGCAGTACGCGCAGATCCTGCGGATGGCAGCCTCCGCCGCCGCGATGGCCGACCCGGCGCTCGCCCAGGCCCTGCTGCACAGGATCGCCATCCCCTCCCGGTTCTCCGACCGCAGGCTGGTCGGCTCGGAACTGCGGCAGATGGCCGAACGCGACGTCCCCTACTTCACCGTGCCCGCCACCGGTACCACCGTCCACGACTGCGACGGCGAGGACACCGGCGTCCGGCTCGACCGCACCCCGCTCTCCCGGGCGCTGGCCAAGGCCGCGGCGCTCGACGAGCAGGCGGTGAGGCGGCAGCTACGGCTGCTCCACTCGGCCTTCTGCTCCCGCTTCCCCGACAACCACCTCTCCGGCGGGACCGCCTGGAACGGCCGGGCCTCCACCGGAGAGCGCACCGGCCTGGAGCGGCTCGCCCGGTCGCTGGCCGACGCCCTGACCGCGGGCAGCCTCCCCGACCAGTACGGTCATCTCCCCGCCACCTGGATCGGCCCGCTGGCCTCCGCGCAGGCCGCCCGGCCCTGGCCCTCCGGCGTGCTGGGGTACGACCTGTACACCGGACGCACCGGCCCCGCGCTGGCCCTGGCCGCGGCCGCGGCCCACTTCGGCGACGAACGCTACGAGCGGGTGGCACGCCAGGTCTTCGAGCGCAGCGCCGGCATCCTCACCGACGGCGTCTACGAGCTGCGCAGCATCCGGCAGAGCGGTGCCGGCGCCTACACCGGAACCACCGGCCTGCTGTTCGCCCTGTGCGAGGCCGGGCGAATCCTGCGGGAGCCGGGCTGGGTCAAGGCGGCACAGGACGCCGTGCCGCTGGTCGTGGAGCAGCTCGGCCCCGAGAACACCCCGGAGGTGATCTCCGGGATCTCCGGCATCGCCACGATGGTCGCCTCGATCGGCGGCGACCACAGCCTCGACGCCCTGGACGGGCTCACCGGCCGGCTGCTGGGCCATGTGGAGGAACCGTCGGGATCCTGGTGGGAGCAGTCGGGCTTCGCGCACGGCGTCGCGGGAGTCCTGCACGCCCTCGCCACGCTGCCCGACCACCCCGGACACCGTGTCGACGCCGCCATCGGCGTCCTGACGGACCGCCTGGAGTCCTTCTACGTGCCCCAGGAGCGGAACTGGTCCACCAACTCCGCCTTCCCGGGCCGGTTCTCGACCGGCTGGTGCCACGGCGCCGCCGGCATCGCCATGGCGCTGTCCGCCGTGACCGCCCGGACAGCGGACGAACGGGCCGCCGAGCGCCTGGAGGCGGCCCTCGACAACACCTTCCGGCAGGGGTTCGGACGTAACCTCACCTGGTGCCACGGCGACCTCGGCAACATCGACGTGGTCCGCCGGATCGCCGGCGACGACCAGGAGCTGTCGGAGCGGGCCGCCGCCGTCGAGGCGCGCCGGCTGGGACCTGACGTGGTCGCGGAGAAGCTCGCCGACACCGGCTCCCGCTACGCGCACACCGACAGCGCCATGGTGGGCTCCTCGGGTGTGCTGCTGCACCTGCTCGGCCGCCTCGACGACGCGCGGCACCGGGTGTCGCCGATCTGGCACGGAGCCCTCTGATGGGCCACCGGGTTCCCTCCGTCACCCAGGTCACCCAGACGGAGTGCGGGCTGTGCTGCTGCGTCGCGGTGCTGGGGTACCACGGCCGCACCGAGGACTTCCGGACCGTGCGGGAGGACCTGGAAGCCGGCCGGGACGGACTCGGTGCCAAGCAGCTCGCGGACTTCCTGCGCTCGAGGGGCATGGAGGTCAAGGCGTTCCGGGCCCGGAGCGTGGAGGCCCTGCGGGGCTTCACCGAGCCGGTGATCCTCTTCTGGGAGGACCACCACTTCCTGGTCCTGGAGCGCTTCGACGGCACGACGGCCTGGGTGATGGACCCGGCCGTGGGCCGCAAGCGCCTCACCCGCGACGAGCTGGAGGCCGGCTTCTCCCAGGTGGTGATCGCGGCCTCCCCCGGCCCGGACTTCATCCGGCAGTCCCTCCCCGCCTTCCGGCACTGGCGGTCGCTGCCGCTGGTCCCGGCCCGGGCGGGCCGCCGGATCGCCCTGGTCGCCCTGCTGTCGCTGGGCTCCTACGCGGCGGTGCTGGGCATACCGGCGCTGACCAAATGGGCCGTCGACCGGGACGACGCCTGGAGCGACCTGTCCCAGACGGGGCTGATCGCGGGGGCGGTGGCGGCGGCCGCGATCGGCTACCTGCTGCTGTGGATGCTGCGCACCGCCGCGCTGGCGGGACTGATCGCCGTGACGGGCCATCACCTGATGAGCCATGTCTTCAGGAGACTGCTCTCCCTGCCGTACAAGTTCTTCGCCACCCGGCAGCCCGGCGAGCTGCTGTTCCGCCTGAACACCGTCAACAGCGTCCGGGACCTGCTCTCCTCGCGGATCGCCCAGGGTGTCCTGGACGTGGGGACGCTGGCCTGCATCGGCGTCTACCTGTTCGTCACCGAGTGGCGCATCGGCTTTCTGGCGCTCGCGCTGTTCCTGCTGAACGCCGGCTTCCTGTGGCTGAGCCGGCACCGGGTGAAAGAGGTGACGGACACCGAGCTCGCGCTGCTCTCCCGCTCCCAGTCCACGCAGCTCGACGCCATCGTGTCCGTCCCCACCATCAAGATGGGCGGCTACGCCGGCCGGTTCGCCGACGAATGGGAGGCGACCTACGGCGCCTCGCTGGACGCGATGCGCACCCGGATGCGGATCCAGCAGGGCTGGATCTCCGGAATCGCCGCCACCACGCAGATGTTCGGCCCGCTGGCGCTGCTGCTCGCCGGCCTGCACTTCGTGTCGCGGGGGACGGTGACCATCGGATCGGCCATCGCCGTGCAGGCCGTGGCGGGCACCTTCTTCGCCTTGAGCACGTCCGTCTTCCAGATGCTGACGGAGATCACGGAGACCTCCCGCTACGTGAGCCGGCTGAGCGACATCACGGCGCACGAGAGCGAGCCGGAGGGCGGGCCCCTCACGGAACTCCACGACACCTCGATACGGCTGCGGGAGGTGTCGTTCCGCTACACCCGGCACAGCAGGCCGGTGCTGGAGGACGTGTCGCTGGAGATCCCGGCCGGCGCGAAGGTGGCGTTCGTCGGCGCGTCGGGTTCTGGAAAGTCCACCGTCGGGCGCGTCGTCTGCGGGCTCCACCAGCCGACCGGAGGGGCGGTGGAGTTCTGCGGCCACCCCATGAGCGCCTACCGGACCGACTTCCTGCGCGGGCAGATCGGGTACGTCCCGCAGGAGGTGCACCTGCACAACCGGACCATCCTCGAGAACCTGACCCTGGGCCAGGACATCGACGAGGCCACCGTCCGGGAGTACTGCGCGGCCGTGGGGATCCTCGACTTCGTCGAGGAACTGCCGATGGGGCTGCGGACCCTGGTGTCCGAGATGGGTTCCAACTTCTCCGGCGGGCAGCGGCAGCGGCTGGCCATCGTGCGGACGCTGTTGCAGCGGCCGCGGGTCATCGTCCTGGACGAGGCGACCGCCTCGCTGGACACCGCCAACGAGCGGCGGGTCTCCCGGATCATCGCGGAGACCGGCGCCACGCAGATCGTCATCGCGCACCGGCTGGCGACGATCCAGGACGCGGACCTGATCCACGTACTGGACCGCGGCCGGATCGTGGAGCGGGGGACGCACGAGGAGTTGCTGGCCCTGGGCGGGGTGTACGCGGGGCTGTACGCGGAGCCGGTGGCGGGGGCCGTATGAGGGCCGGTGGGCATGGCCGTCCGGTCACGACTGTTCAAGGACGAGAGGTGCTGTGATGATCGAGGTCGAGAACCTCACCAAACGGTACGGCGCGAAGGTCGCCGTGGACGGTCTGTCGTTCTCCGTGACCCCGGGGAAGGTCACCGGATTCCTCGGCCCCAACGGCGCAGGCAAGTCCACCACCCTGCGCATGATCCTCGGTCTGGACGAGCCCACCGCGGGCCGGGCCACCGTCTTCGGCGTCCCCTACCGGAGCCTGGCGCGCCCGCTGACCCGTGTGGGAGCGCTGCTCGACACCAGGGCCGTGCACCCCGGCCGCAGCGCCCGGAACCACCTGCGGGTGCTGGCCGCCTCCCACGGCCTGCCCGCCACCCGGGCCGACGAGGTCCTGGACCGGGTCGGCCTGCTCGCGGTGGCCCGGCAGAGGGTGCGCGGCTACTCCCTCGGCATGGGGCAGCGGCTCGGCGTCGCGGCGGCGCTGCTCGGCGACCCCGAGGTGCTGCTGTTCGACGAGCCGGTCAACGGGCTCGACCCCGAGGGTGTCCGGTGGATCCGGGAGCTGATGCGGGGGCTGGCCGCGGAGGGGCGGACGGTGCTGGTCTCCTCCCATCTGATGAACGAGATGGCGGTGACCGCCGACCACCTGGTGGTGGTCGCCCGGGGCCGGCTGCTCGCGGACACCCCCGTGGACGCGTTCGTCGCCGCGCACTCGGACAGGACCGTGTTGGCCCGGGTGGCCGATCCGGAGGGGATGCGGCGGGCACTGGGGGAGCAGGGCATCGAGTCCGTGCGGCAGGACGACGCGACGCTGGCGGTGAGCGGGGCGTCCGTGGAGAAGGTCGGGCTTGTCGCGAGCGCGGAGAATATTGCCGTTTTCGAGCTGACCGCTTCCGCCGGTTCGCTGGAGGAGGCGTTTATGAAGCTGACCCAGGAACACGCTGAATACCGGGCTTCGATGGGAGGGTTCTGATGAAGCATGCCGTGGCCGCGGAATGGGTCAAATTGACGACGCTGCGGTCTCCGAAATGGTCCCCGGCGGTTTATCTCGTCCTGATGATCGGACTGGCCTTCGTCTACGGGATGGTTCCCGGCGAAAGGCAGCTGACGGCGCCGGGGTTCGACCCGGTCGGGCTCGGCCTGTCGGCCGTACCGCTCGGGATGATCGTTCTGGTGATCATGGGGATTCTCGCGGTGACGGGCGAGTACGCGTCGGGGTCGATCAGGAGCAGTCTGCTGGCCGTCCCCGACCGGGCCCGGTTCTACTACGCCAAGGTCAGCCTGGTCAGCCTGGTCAGCGGGGTGCTGGCGGTGGTGGGCGTGGTGCCGGCCTTCCTGATCGTGCAGAGCGGTATCGGGGAGCACCGGGCGCCGACGGGACTCGCCACGGCGGGGCATGTGGCGGGGGCGGTGCTCTATACGGTGCTGCTGGTGGCGTTCTCCATGGGGGTGGCGACGCTGCTGCGGTCGGGGGCGGCGGCGCTGTCCATTCTGCTTCCGCTGTTCTTCATGCTCTCCACGATCCTGAGCAACATACCGGGGGTCGGGGAGGTGGCACGGTTCCTGCCGGATGTGGCGGGGGGGATGGTGCTGCGCGGCTCAGGGGGCGACGAGGTGCTGGGGGCGTGGTCCGGGTTGGGTGTGCTCGCCGTGTGGGCGGTCGGGTCGGTGGGACTTGGGCATTGGGTGACTGTGCGGCGGGATGTCTGACGGGTTTGCGCACAGTTCCCACGGATGGGCCCCCACGCGAATGCGTGGGGGCCCATGCATTTTCCGGTGTATTTCAGTGTGTGCGTACGGGGGCGTCGGGTCTATGCGTTCGGCGAATTATGGGCGGACAGACTGGGAGGCGTCCTCCGAACACGGAGGGTGTGCGTTCGGTATTCGCCAGGCGAGTTCCGGGCGTGTTTCCGGAGAAATGCGAAAAGGAGAAGACCATGGAGAAGACGCAGGCTGACGTCCTCGGCGGCTACGACGAGTTCGAGCTCGTCGAGATGGGCGAGGCGGACGTGTACGGCGGTACCACCTGGAGCTGCGCCATCGTCACCCTGGTGTCCGCCGTCGCCTGCCCGACCACCAAGTGCACCAGCCAGTGCTGAAGCCCTTGACGGCTCTGATACGCGCGGCCCGCTGAACCGGACCGCCGCGTCGGTCACGACGGACGGGGTGGGGGAGGGCCGGACCGAGGTCCGACGGCCCGCACCGGGCTTCCCGGTCTCCCGCTCCGTCCGACGTCCCGTCGACGCAAACCCCTCTTCCTGCCCGAAGTCCCACAACCCGGAGGTGCGGTAGCCATGGGCGCTCGCCCGGAATCACGTCGGACCGCGCGACGCGTGCCGGCCGTCACCCAGGTCGCCCAGACCGAGTGCGGTCTGTGCTGCTGCGTGGCCGTGCTCCGCTACTACGGGCGGGACGAAGGCATCTCCGAGGTCCGCGAGGACATGGACGCGGGACGGGACGGCCTGAGCGCCCGGCAGCTCGCGCGGTTCCTGGAGTCCCGCGGCATGCGGAGCCGACTGCTGAGCGCCAAGAGCGTCGCCGCGCTCACCCGGTTCGACTCGCCCGTGATCCTTTTCTGGGACGATCACCACTTCGTGGTCCTGGAGAGCTTCGACGGCGATCAGGCCGTCGTCATGGACCCGTCCGTCGGCCGCCGCCGGGTGACCTCGGACGAACTCGCCCAGCACTTCAGCGGCGTGGTCGTCACCGCCGAGCCCGGGCCCGCGTTCCGCCGGCTGCGCCGCCGGCCTTTCGCCGACTGGCGGACGATGCCCCTGCTGCCCGAGGGCGCGGGGCGCCGGATGGCCGGTGTCGGCGTGCTGTCGCTGGCCGCCTACGCCGCGGTGCTGGGGATCCCGCTGCTCACCGAGTGGTCCGTGGACCGGTTCTCCGGCTGGAGGGAGCTCGGCGACCATCTGTGGGTCATCGGCATGGTGGCCGGTGCCGCGGTCGGCTACTACCTGCTGCATCTCCTGAGGATCCTGCTGCTGTCCTCGCTGGTGTCGGTGCTCGGACGGCATCTGATGGACCACGCGTTCAGCCGGCTGCTGTCGCTGCCGTACCGGTTCTTCACCACCCGTCAGCCCGGCGAGCTGCTCTTCCGGCTCGGCAGCGTCAACGCCGTCCGCGACATGCTCTCCTCCCGGGTCGCCCAGGGCGTGCTGGACGTCGGCACCATGGTCTGCGTCAGCAGCTACCTGCTGTACGTGGAATGGCGGCTCGGACTGATGGCGCTCGCCCTGGTGCTGGCCAACGCCGGCTATCTGGCCGCCACCCGACTGCGGGTGCTTGAGGCGGTCGACATGGAGATCACCCACCTGGGCAGGAGCCAGTCGCTGCAGCTGGACGCCATCGTCTCCATCCCGACCATCAAGATGGGGGGCTACGCCGACGAGTACCTGGACACCTGGCGCGAGACCTACGCCGCCTCCCTCGACGCGATGAAAGCGCGGATGCGGCTGCAGCAGGGCCGGGTGACCGGTGTGGCGGCCACCATCCAGATGTTCGGGCCGCTGCTGCTGCTGCTCGCCAGCCTCTACTTCGTCGGCCGGGGAACCATCAGCATCGGCGGGGCGATCGCGGTGCAGACCGTCGCCGCCACCTACTTCGCGATCTCCACCTCGGTGTTCCAGGCGTACGCGGAGTTCACCGAGACCAGCCGCTACATGTCCCGTCTGAGCGACATCACCCGCACCGAACCCGAGGGCCCGGGCGGCGACCGCAAGGAACCGGAGTCCGCCTCGGTCCAGCTGGACCAGGTGTCCTTCCGCTACACCCGGCACAGCGAACCGGTGGTCCGCGACGTCACCATGGACATCCCGGCCGGCGCCCGCGTCGCCCTGGTGGGCGTCTCCGGGTCGGGCAAGAGCACCCTGGCCCGGATCGTCTGCGGCCTGCACGAACCCACCTCCGGCTCGGTCCGCTTCGGCGGCCGGGACGCCGCCGAGTACGACCGTGACTCCCTGCGCCGGGTGATCGGCTACATCCCGCAGGAGGTCCACCTGCACAACCGGTCGATCCTGGAGAACCTCACCCTGGGTCAGGACATCCCCGAGGAGACCGTCCGGGAGTTCTGCCGCGAGGCCGGCATCCTGGACTTCCTCGACGACCTGCCGATGGGTCTGCAGACCCTGGTCGCCGAGATGGGCTCCAACTTCTCCGGGGGGCAGCGGCAGCGGCTGGCGATCGTGCGCACCCTGCTGCAGCGGCCGTCCATCCTCGTCATGGACGAGGCCACCGCCTCCCTGGACACGGTCAACGAACGCCGGGTGACCCGGCTGATCGAGGGAATCGGCGCCACCCAGATCGTCATCGCGCACCGTCTGTCGACGATCGAGTCCGCCGACCTCATCTATGTGTTCGACCAGGGGCGGATCGTCGAGCAAGGAACACATTCAGAACTCATGGACGGAGGCAGCGTGTACCGGGATCTGTACGCGGCGACAGCCGAGGAGGCCGGCCCGACGGCCGAACTGCTGGTGGGGGGTGCCGGGGCATGAACGAGAGCAACGAGAGCACGGTGGCCATCGGAGCCTTCCTCCCCTTCTACTCCCATGTGGTTCCCCGGTCCGCGGTCGAGAAGGAGCTGCGAGAGCCGCTGCTGCGGGCCGCCGCCCCGGACCGCCGCGACAGCGTGCTGGACCAGGCCCACGAGGCGCTGCTGAAAACGGTGGAGACGCAGGCCTACCGGATGCTCATCGGCGAGTTCCATGCCTTCCGCGAGCAGCTGGGCCTGCCGATGGAGTCCGACGGCGACACCGCCCTGCGCCGCTTCACGGCCCGTCTGGAGGAGCCCGGCGTCCCGGACGCCCTGCTGGAGAAGTACCCGGTGCTGCGGGTGCGGCTGACCGCGATGCTGTCGCACTCCCTGGACGCCTACCGAGAGTTCCTCACCGCCTTCGCCGACGACCACCCGCTGCTGGCGGAGGCCGGACTGCTCGGCGAGCCGGGCGGCGACGGCCGGCTGCTGTCCGCGATCTCGCCCAGCGGCTCCGACCTGCACAACGACAACCGTCAGGTACACATTCTCCATCTGGCCAACGGAACCCGGCTGGTGTTCAAGCCGCGGCCGCTCACCGCGGACGACTTCGTCCGCGACCTCTACCGGGCGGTCGGCCCGTACCTGGAGCACTCGCTGTCCCGCTGCGTCCCCCGGTCGTTCACCGTGGGCACGCACGGCTGGCAGGAGTTCACCGTGCCGGCCGCCATGGAGCAGGCGGACCAGCCCGACCGCTACTTCTACCGGATCGGCGCGCTGGCGGTGCTGTTCGGCGCCATCGGCGCCACCGACCTGCACGACGAGAACCTGCTGGCCTGCGGCGAGCACCCGTGCGTCATCGACACCGAGACCATGCTCCGGCCGGACGCCGGGGTGGGCGACGACTCGCTCCCCGACGTGCTGATGAACCACACCAAGCTGTCCGTCGCCTCCACCATGCTGGTGCCGATGGTGAACCCGACCTCGCCGGTCGACTTCATCATGGCGGGCGTCGGGGTGGCGGGCGACCAGCCGTCGTCCATGACCAGCGCCGTGATCCGCGACCCGGGAACGGACGCCATCTCGGTGTCTCGGGAGCCCTTCAGCTACCGGCAGGGTGCCAACGTGGCCCGGCTGGGCGAGGAGCACCTGGTCGCCACCGAGTGGTTCGACGCCATCCTGGCCGGCTGTCGTGCAGCCCTGACGGCCCTGCGGGACGGCGCCGTCACCCGCGTCCTGGAGGCCCATCCCGAGGTGCCGGCGCGGCTGCTGCTGCGCTCCACCATGATCTACGGCCGCTTCATCGACGCCTCCACCCACCCGAAGTACCTGGTGGACCCCAAGGAGGCCGAGCGGCTGTTCGGACTCCTGAAGATGCACCAGGACTACCTGTCCCCGGAGGCGGAGCGCTTCGCGGCGGATGCGGAACGCGCCTCGCTGCGCCACGGCAACGTGCCGTACTTCGTCACCCGGGGCGACTCCGACGCGCTCGGCACGGTCAACGGGTCGACCCCCGGGGTGTATTCGGCGACCGCGCTGGACTTCGCCCGGCGCGGCGTCGCCCACAACGCGGCCCGCACCGACGCCTACCACCACTTCCTCCTTGAGGAGTGCTTCGGCGAGCTGTGCGGCGAGGACGCGCCCGGCGGGCTCTCGGCCTCCGGGGTCTTCGGGGGGCACCTGCTGGCCGGGGCCCGTCCCGGCGTCTGGTGGCGGGCGATCGCCGGCCGGATCGCCGAGGTGCGGGTGCCGGTCACCGGTCCCGGCGGGCAGGAGGAGTGCGGCTGGGTCGGCGGCATCGGCCCGGACCGCGACGCCTCCACCATCACCCCGGGCAACTTCGTCTCCTTCCACGACTCGGCCGGCGTGGTCTCCTTCCTCAACCGCGCCGCCGCCCGCGACGAGAGCCTGGCCGGTCCGGCCGGCAGCGCCGACCGGGGGCTCACCACCCTGCTCGCCGAGTACGGCGAGGCGCTGCTGCAGCGCCCCGAGTCGGTGTTCACGGGGGCCGCCTCGCTTCTGCTGGTCCGCCCCGAGGACCCGGAGACCGCGTCCGCCCGGATGACCGGCCTGCTCCAGGCCCTCCAGGACCGCGCGGCGGAAGACGAGCTGGAGACCGACCTCTCCAACGGCCCGGCCGGGCTGCTGATGGTCCTGCTCGACCGTCTCCGCCGCGACGGCTCCTCCTTCCCCGCCGACGCCGCGACGGTCGAGCGGCTCACCGACCTGACCCTGTCCCACCTGGGCAGGGAGCGGGACGCCCACTGGTCGGACCTGGCCCACGGCGAACTGGGACTGCGCTGGGCGGCTGCCCGGACCGGATCCGTACTGGGAGTGGAGCGCACCGCCAAGGAGGCGGCGGACTGGCTGGTCGGCCGCTGGGAGCGGGACGGCGTCCCGGTGGAGCACGGCTGGTGCAAGGGCGCTGCCGGCCTCCTCCTTGCCGGCTCGGAGATCCTCGCCGCGGCGGGCCGGGAGGACTGGCTGACCGAGTCCCGGCTGGCCGATCTGGTCGGACGGGCGACCGCCCTGGCGCCCGGCCGCGCGGTGGACCTCTCCGTCTGCCACGGCAGCAGCGGCGTCGTCCAGTGCCTGATCGGCGCGGGCCGCACCCTGGGGCGCGCGGACCTGTTCGAGCGGGCCGCCGCCCATCAGACCGAGGTCCTCGGCCGGATCCGCGAGGACGGCTACTTCACCGGCGCGGCCGGCCGGACCTCACTGATCGGCTACATGCTCGGCTGGGCCGGCGTGGGTGACACCGACCTGATGGTCGATGCCCTGCTCAGCGGCGCAGACCCGGCCGGTCTGCGCCTTCCGCTGGAACTGTCCGCGCCTTCCCGGAGCTGACCATCCGCCTGTCATCCGCTCCATCACTCGTCGAAAGGGCTGCCGGGATGCGGCACTCGATCCTCCTCCCCGTCAACGCCACCCGCCCCGAGCAGGTGATCCCCTTCGCCAATCTCGTCAAATGGGGTGGCGCGGCCCGACTGTGGCAGGGCCAGGGTCTCGTTCTGGACAGCCATCAGATCGTGAGCTGGTTGGCCGGCTCCGGAGTCAGGGTGCCCGCCGGGTTCGGGGTGTCGCTGATGCCCTACCGCTCGCCGTACAACGCGGCGATCGAGGCCCGGTCCGTGGCGCTGGCCACCGGGCACGAGGTGGTGGCCGGCTACGGTCCGGGCTCGCTCGCCGCGCAGACCTGCGCCATGGGACGGCCCTACCCCAGTCAGCTCACCGCCTGCCGGGAGTACGTCACCATCGTCCGGGACCTGCTGGACGGCGGGATCAGCGACCGCGAGGGGGAGATCTTCTCCGCCAAGGCGCAGCTCATGCCGTTCCACAAGCCGGAGGTGTCGCTGGGCCTCGGCGTCCTGCGGGAGCGGATGGCCGAACTCGCGGGAGAACTCGCCGATGTGGCCATCACCTGGATGGCCTCGGCGGCGTACCTCGAGGAGTTCCTGATCCCGGCTCTGCGGAGCGCGAAGGAGCGGCGTCCGGAGCAGCCGGTCAAGGTCACCGCCTATGTTCCGGTGGCACTGGCGGGCCCCGACCGGGACATGGCGAAACTGCTGCGGGCGACCTGCGGGGGGCACATCCAGTTCCCCCACTACCAGGCCGTCCTACGGCGGGCCGGGATCCGGATCACCGGCGACGGCGGGCCCGACGACGTCCGAGCCCTGGTGGACGGCGGGATCTTCCTCTACGGGACGGCCGAGGAGATCCACCAGAGGCTGGACGCCTACCGGGCGCTCGGCGTGGACGAGGTGGTCCTCAACGCCACCGGGGTCGGCGCGGTGCACGGACCCCGGGCCGCCGCGTCCGACCTCTACGAGATTCTGAAGGCCGCACCGTGACCGGGCCGGTCACGGTGCGACCGAGACGTCAGGAGCGACCGACCTCGTCGGCGGATGGTTGCCCGGTCCCGAGCTTCCGGGCCCGCTCCAGGTCGCGGGCCAGATGTGCCCGGCGCCGCCCGTTCCTGCGGCGGCTGCGCCGGTCCTCGGGAGTGTCGTACATCAGCTGGGTATGGAAATAGTTGACGTGCTCCAGGACGGCGAAGAGCGTGAAGAGCAGGCCTGGGATGCTTCCGGTCCCGGGGGCGTCGGCCACCGCGAGAACGGTGAGCGGCAGGCCGAGCCCGAGCAGCACCAGGTTGACCACCCGAGCGGCGGCGAACACCGCCGCCCCGGGTAGCGGAGCGCCGCTGCCGGCGGACAGGGCACGGAGCTTGACCGTCCAGTACGCGGCGCCCTCCAGCAGGAGCAGCGTGACCAGTGCGAACCCGAAGAGGTTGGCGGCCGTCGTCGGCACGCCGACCATGCCGAACCAGACGGCCGTCTGCAACGGGACGTTGACCAGTTCCCCTACCGCGAGCGACCGAAGCCGCCGTCGGACCCGAGCCCCGGCCGACCGGACGCCCGCCGTCACTGGCGCGCCATCTCGGCCACCAGGCGGTGCGCCTGCTCCGTGTCCCAGGTGAGCGCGGCGGCCCGGATGGCCTCGACGCCGGGAGGGACGTCCAGGCCCAGTTCATCGGCGAAGACGGTCCGACATCGCTCGATCACGCCCAGCGCGCCGGCCACGTCGCCCTGCGCGCAGTAGGTGGCGGCGAGCAACTGCCACAGCCGCTGCCGGTAGGGTGCCTCGGCCAGCACGGTCTCGATGCGGTACGACAGCATCTCGGTCCGGTGGGTCAGCAGGCAGGCGGTGAAGAAGTCCTGGCAGGCCTCGAAGCGGGTGTTGCTGAGGCCCACGGTATGCGCGTGGAACCACCGGGTGGCCGGAAGCCGTTGGCCGAACGGGCCGCGCCAGAGGGCGAGGGCCTCGTCCAGGTGGCTGACCGCGGCCCGGTGGTCGCCCGCGGCGAGCAGTTCCTTGCCCTTCCGGGCGAGTTTCAGGAAGCAGGACAGATCGAGTTCGTCCGCGTCGACGCTGAGGGCGTACCCGGTCTCCGCGCCGCGGCTGGTGGTCAGCCGCTTGCTCAGTCCCGGCAGCGCGGAGTCCAGGCCGCGGCGGAGTCCGGTGAGGTGGCTCCTGATGTTGGCCACCGCCGAGCTCGGCGGGTCGTCCCACAACAGCTCGGTCAGCTCGCCCATGCCGACGAACTGTCCCCGGCGCAGGAGCAGCGCGGTGAGCAGCGCGCGGCGGGCTGCCGACTGCGTCTCGGCACCGCCCGCGATCCTCACAGGCCCCAGCAGTCGGAAAAGCATCTGGCTCTGCCACCTCTCGTGTGAAGTGCCGAGGCAGGTACCGGCCCCGGGCCGCAGGGGCCGCCGGCGGCATCGTGTCCCCCTCGCGCCGTGTGGTCAGCACCACACCTCCCTCACGACCGAATATGGCAGCGCTCAAGGCGGTGAGGAACAAGGCCTGTTGGCCAGATACGGCCAACCCGATGCAGGATCCGGCCTGATTGCTTCTGCACCGGAGATCCTACTGCTGAGTCACCAGGGGCTCCTGGGGAAACCTTTACCCTTCGGGCACCTCCCTTCTACAATTCCTGCAGTAAGCGCCGGCCGGATCCTTCCCGACGTCCTCTCCCACGGGAGTGCCTCTTGCTCGTGCACCACATGGCGGTCCTTGGTCTCACTGCGGCGGAAGAGGAGCTCTACCGGCACCTGCTGCGCAACCCCGGCGTCGAACTCGATGAAGTGCACGTCCTGTTGAGACAGGAACCCCTCTGCTTGGAAGCAGCGGTGCGTCGGCTGCGGGAACTGCACGTCATCCGCGAGGACGACGGCAAGGCGTGGCCGCACAAGCCGGACCTGGTGGTCAACCGGCTGGCCCAGCAGCGCCTGGAGGAGTTCTACAGCACCATCCGCACGCTGTCCGACCTGAAACCCATCGTGGATTCCCTGGCGCGTGACGCGCGCGACCAGGGCCCGAACTCCGAACACGCCCCGGTGGAAAGGCTGATGGGGTTATCGGCCATCCGCGAACGTCTGGACGAACTGGCGTTCTTCGCTCGTGTGGAGGTTCTGGCCTCCGAGCCCTACGACGCGCTCACCCTGGAGAACATCAAGCACTCCCGCCCTCTCGACCTGCGCTGCCTGCGCCGTGGCGTCGTCCTGCGCAACCTGGTCCGCGCCTCCGCGGTGGCGGACGACACCACGCGGGCCTACCTCCAGGAACTGACCGCCGCCGGGGCCCGGATCCGGGTGGTCGAGGACCTGAGCGAGCTGATGATCGTGTACGACCACCACACCACGCTGGTGCCGGTGGACCCGAAGAACACCTCCAAGGGCGCCCTCTGTTCGAGCGAGGAGGGGATCGTCACCACCGTCGTCAACAATTTCGAGCGTCTGTGGGCGGGGGCCGAGGAGTTCACCGACCTGGTCGGGCAGGGGGACGACTCGTCGAGCGATCCCGAACTGACCGATCTGCAAGTACAGGTGCTGCGGGCGATGTGCACGGTCGGCAAGGACGAGACCGGCGCCCGCCAGGTGGGCACCGCACTGCGTACCTACCGCCGCCACATATCGGAGCTGATGCGGCTCCTCGGTGCGGAGAACCGCGCCCATGCGGCGTTGCTGGCCCGAGAACGAGGGTGGGTCTGACAGTCGGTGGGTCTGACAGCCGGGGCGTGACCCGGCCGTCAGCCGTCCCCGAATTCCCGGGCGTCCGCCCAAAGCCGCTCGAAGTGGTTGACGACCGTGCTCACCATGCCGGGTTCAGCCGTGACGAACGCGCCCTTGGCGATGTCCGAGGGCTCGACCGGCACCAGCGCGGTCCCGCCGTCGCACACCGCCATCGGGCTGTCCGAGGAGGACAGCACCCGCACCCGAGCGCCCGCGTCGGCCAGTCGGCGCAGGTGGGCGACGACCACCGGGTCGGCAAGCATGGACTGCCGCACCAGGAGCCGCACGGTGACGCCGCGCCCCAGCATCCGCAGGCCCAGCGGCAAGGTCAGCCGTAGGACCCGGCGGTCGACCTCCTCGCAGAGCCCACCCGCCAGCACCTCGGAGCGGGTACTCAGGGCGAGGGCCTCCACCCTCGCCCGCAACGCGGCGGGATCGGTGATCCGCTCCACCAGCCGGCTGTCCTGCGGAGGCGTGTCACCCTCCTCGGGCCGGCCGGCGGCGGCTGCCTCGTCCTCCAGGGAGCGCACCACCGTGTAGACCTGGGCAAGGCTGCGGGTGATGGTGTGCAGCTCGGCCAGCAGCCGCTCGGCCAGCAGGCCCACCACCGCCTTCGGCTCCTCCGGCCACAGCGCTCCGTCGCTCTCGACCACGGCGCCCAGAGCCTTCAGCCGCCCCACGGCAGCCGCACCGGCCCCGGACGGGTGCCAAGGCGCGGCAACGATCTCGGCGACGCCGCTGCCGGGATGCCTCAACAGGTGGCGGTACGTCTGCTCCTCCGCAGGGGTGATTCCCAGGATCTGCATGCGGTGCATCGGTGGTGCTCCACGGTCGGTCGGTGACGAGGTACTGGAAAGGCGGTGGGCCGCGCGTCGTGCTCGGCACCCGGACCGCTGGACCCACCCCCGTGGCGGGCTCGCCGCACAGGATCAGGTGCCCGGCTTCTTCTCCTGCCAGCCGTTGACCCAGCACGCGTTCAGGGGGTCGAGACAGCCGCCCGGCACTACGACGGCGTCACCGCCCGCCACTGCGACGGCGTCACCACCCGCCGGTGTGACGCTCCCTGCGAGGGCGGTGAACGCCCCTGTCGTCGCCAGCGCGGTCAGCATCGCCGCCGCGATCCCTCGGGCGGCCTTGCTGGTGGCGGTACGCGTCATGGTTCTTCCCTCCCGGCGCCCCGGCGCCGTTCCTCAGAGGTGCCCGGGACGAGATCCCCGACCACATCAGAAGCATCGCAGCGAACCCCCTCCTCCACAGGACTCCCCGTTGGCATGCTCCTGCCTCCGCACCGTGCACGATCCTGCCACCGCCGGCGGGCCCGGCTCGTGGACAAAAGCGCCTTGGAGCCGTCAGGTGTGGTTGACCGGGAGGACGTCCGGGGAAAGGGCGCCGGCCTGTGAGGAGGCCGACGTCATCCGCTTGCGGTGATGGCGGCGGAGGACCTCGTAACCGATCTCCTCCGCCGGACGGTTCACGTCGCCGACGACGACCTGCTCGCCCTCGACGACCATCTCGCCGCCCACCGTACGGGCGTTGTGCGTGGCACGGGCGCCGCACCAGCACAGGGCCTCGACCTGGAGCTGCTCGATTCAGGTCGTGGGAGGGGAGGGTGTCCGGCGCGGGGTCAGGAGCGGACTTCGAGCAGCGGGACGAGCTGCTCCGCGGGGTCATGGACCCGTGCATGCCGACCATCGCGGACTCGTTGGGCTCGTTGACGGAGGCGGTGATCGCCACGTCGTCGTGGGCCGCGGCGACGACGTCGCCGATCCGGCCGTACACCCGCTCGTCGACCTCGGTGCCGGGCACGGCGTAGACGTGCCGGGCGCGGCCCTCGCCGCCGAGGAGGGCGACGCCCGCGCGCAGCTCCCGGTCCTCGTCGAAGTCGATGCGGTGCTGCTCGTCGAAGGGGATGTCGACCATGCCGTGGTCGGCCGTGACGTACAGGGCCGAGCGGGGCGGCAGCTGCTCGGCGAGCCGCTGCACGAGCCGGTCGACGAACATCAGCCGGCCGCGCCAGGCGTCGGAGTCATGCGCTCCTCGCCGGAGAGTCGCCCGTGAAACGTTCCGCCACTGAGCGTGACCTTGGTGAGCGGGGTCTGCTCGAAGATCGGGGAGGACACCTGGGCGGTGTGGATCCCTGCGTCGTGCGCGAACTGGAAGACGGCGGGGTCCACGGCTTCCAGCGCAGCTGGTCCATCAGCTCGCCGGTCTCGGGGTTGCGCACGGTGCAGCAGGGCAGCCCATGCGTGCCGGGGTAGCGCCCCGTGCCGGACGCTCTCGAACGGTTGCGCTTGCTCGTGGACGCCGTCTTCACCATGGAGGCCGAGTTGCACCTGCCGCTGGAGTTCGAGTCGGTGCTCGAAGCCATCTGACATGAGCGCGAGGGCGTGGTGCCCCGGCCGGCTCGGGGCACCACGCGTTCCGCCTGTCGCACGCATGCCGCGCGAGGTGTGCCGCGGTCAGACCGACGGCCGGCGGATGGCGGTCGGCGCCGGGAGATTCAGTTGCTGCGAGTGACCATCTGGCGGGCTAGTAGTTGGCCTCCGGCGACGCGTACCGGCTCGTCTTCATAGCATGTGCGGGGACGTTTCGGTGTCGCCACACCGTAGGAAGGCACTGGTCAGCCGCGTATGTGGTCGGACACCGCAGTCGGGTGCGGCAGCATGCGCGCGGCCGCCATGGCCCCGACGCGTCCCGTCAGCGCTTGCCGGTCTCCTTCCCCGCCGTCTTCCAGTGGACGCGGTGCCTGGTGGCGGCCAGCGGAGCCACCGGCTCCGGCTCGGACTCGACGGCCACGCTCATCGGTCCCGCACCGACCGTCGTCGTGCCCATGACCCGGTCGGTCTCGGTGTCGACGAACACCGTGGACTGCGAGCCGAGCCCCGTGGCGACGTACAGCTGCTGCCCCTCGTAGCCGAGCGCGAGACCCTCCGAACCGCCCGGAACGCGGAAGGTGCGCGCCACCTCGCCGACCTCGGTGTCGATGACCGACACCCGGTCGTTGCCGAAGCCGGAGGTCACGTACACCGACGTGCCGTCGGGCGCCACGGCCAGCGACTCCGCGCCCTCCTCGACCGGCACTGCGTCGAGGACGGTGGCCGCACGGGTGTCGAGGACGGACACGAAGTCGGTGCCGTTGCCCGTGCTCACGTACGCCAGGCTGCCGTCCGGGCTGACGGCCACGTCGTAGGCGGCGGTACGGGTGCCGTAGGGGGCGGAACCGGAGCCCAGCGGCACGGTCGCCGCGACCCGGCCGGGGAAGGCGTCGATCACCGACACGCTGCCGGACAGCAGGTTGGCGACGTAGACGCGGCGCCCGTCCGGGGAGACCGCCACGCCCTTGGGGAAGGCGCCGACCCGCAGCGTGCGCACGACCCGGTCCCGGTGGGTGTCGATGACCGAGACGGTGCCGGAGTCCGCGTTGGTGACATAGGCGCGCCGGCCGTCGCGGCTGACCGCGACCCCCTCGGGCCGGTCGCCGACCCGGATCGTACGGACCACCCTGGCCCGCACGGTGTCGATGACGCTGACGGTGTGCGAGCCGCTGCCGCCGGTCACGTAGGCGCGGTGCCGCTGCCGGGAGACGGCCACGTCGGCCGCGCCGGACGGCACGCTCACCGTGTGCGTGACCGTCCGGTCGTCGGTGTCGAGGAACGACAGGGTCCTGGCCGTCGCGTTGGCCACGTAGGCGCGGTCGGCCGCCGGCCCGTCGTCGTGCGGCGGCGGCGTCGCCGCCGCGGGCGTCACGGGCACGACGGCCGTCGAAGCGGCGACGGCCGCGGCGGCCAGGGCCACGCGCAGCCGACCGGCGGACCGGCGTCGGGTGGCTTCGTGAGAGTCGCGTGCCGGCACGGGGGGCCTCCAAGGGGGCGGCGATCGGGCGACCCCCGGCACGGGTGCGGGAGCGCATGGGTGTGTCCCCTTCTTCCCGTACCGGGCGGGAGGCGAGACCGAAGGACACGCCTTGTCGCCCGACCGGCCGACGCCACGGGCCCCCGGTCGAGTGAATGCGGCGGCCGGGAGGGCGCGGTCCGGCCGCGCCGGACCGTCCCGGCCCCCGGCCGCGCCTACGTTCCCGAGGGTGCCTCCGTCCCCCCGTCTCCTGGCCGACGCACTCGACCGGCCGCAGCGGAGGCTGAAAGGACCCGTGACATGCCTGTGCTCGCATCCGGCGGAAGACGCCGCGGCCTCCATCTCGCCGGCGCCGCCGTGGCGCTCGGCGCACTGTCGGCGGCCCTCGGCGTGCCCACAGCCGCCCATGCCGACCTGCCCGGCGCCTCGCCGGTCCTCACCCGGGCCCCCTACCTGACGGACCTGACGCCCACCTCCGTCCGCGTGACGTGGGCGACCACCACGCGCAGCCGGCAGACCGTGAAGTACGGCCCGCTCGGCAACTGCACGGCCAACTCGGTCACGTCCACCGTGCTCGGCACCACCATCACCGTCAACGGCCTCACCCGGTACACCAACTCGGTGACCGTGCCGAACCTCAGCCCCGACACCCCGTACTGCTACCGGGTCTACACCGGCGACGCCACGCCCATCGACCTGCTCGGCACCAACCCCTCGCCCGAGTTCAGCACGATGGTGCCGGAAGGCTCGACCACGCCCTTCACGTTCGCCGTGCTCGGCGACTGGGGCGACACCACCAGCAACGGCGTCAACAGCGGCGCCCTCAACCAGGACCAGGCCAACGTGCTGTCCCGGCTGGCCGCCAGCGGCGCCCGCTTCACGCTGTCCACCGGCGACGTGGCGTACCCCAGCGGCAGCCAGACCAACTACGGCGACCTCCAGCAGTCCGGCGTCAACATCAGCGGGGTCTTCGCGCCCGAGTACTACGCCGCGCCGGGCCAGAAGATCCCGATGTTCGCCCTCAACGGCAACCACGGCCGCACCACCACCCTCCTGCCGACCTGGCCGGAGCCCGCCGTCACCGCGGCCTCCGACGGTGTCTACTCCCAGGTCAGCTACCCGTCCTTCTTCGGCAGCACCCCGGCGAGCTACCCGACGACGTACTACGCCTTCACCAGCGGCGGCGTCCGGTTCTACGTGCTCGACGCGTCCTGGAGCGACAGCAACACCGGCACCGCCGACGGGAACAACTGCGAGGGCACCGACCACTGCGCCACCTACCAGATGGACGCCGCCGCCCACTGGGCGACCACCTCGGCCGAGTACCAATGGCTCCAGCAGGACCTGGCCGCGCACCCGGGCGGCGTCAAGGTGGCCGCCTTCCACTTCCCGCTGCGCTCCGACGACCCGACCGAGCCGGACGACGAGTACCTGAAGAACAACCCGGGCAGCACCGACACCCTGGAGCAGCTGCTCCACGACAACGGCGTGAACCTGGTCTTCAACGGCCACGCCCACATCTACCAGCGCAACGTCGCCCCTCCCGGCGGTGTGCCGAGCTACGTCACCGGCGGCGGCGGCGCCAAGCTCAGCTCGGTCGGCGGCCACGGCTGCGACCCGACGGACGCGTACGCCCTCGGCTGGTCGTACAGCTCCAACGTCGGCAAGCGCTGCCCCACCTCGACGCCGATTCCCGCGGGCGACGCCAAAGTGCACCACTTCCTGCTGGTCTCGGTCAACGGCTCGACGCTGACGGTCACGCCGACGGATTCCCTCGGCAACCAGTTCGACGCCCAGACCTACGACTTCTCCGCCGACGGCACCGCGCCGTCGGCTCCGTCCCCGCTGACGGTGACCCGCCCCGCCTCCACCACCATGAAGCTGACGTGGGGCGCGTCCACCGACGACCGGCAGCTCGCGACGTACGACATCTACCGCAACGGGACGTACATGGCGACCGTCCCGCGGGAGGTGCTCACCTTCAGCGACAAGACGGCCGTCTGCCCGGCCTCGTACAGCTACGAGGTCAGGGCGCGCGATCTGGCCGGGAACACCGCCGGGACGACCACTCCGGTGACCTGCTGACCGCTCCTCAAGGGCCCGTCTCCCGCCCCTCGGCGGGGGCGGGCCCGCTCTTCCGCGTGGCACGCAGCCGGCGCACCGCGAGCGGGGTGATCAGCAGCATGGGCGCGGCCAGACCGGCGAACGCCCAGTAGGCGCGCGAGGGGTCGGCCCCGGCGGCGGACCGGTGGGGGACGTCCCCGGACCCGCCGGGGTCGGTCCGGGACACGGCGGTCGCCCGGACGCCCCGCAGGTCGCGCAGCACCTGGAGGTAGCGGTCCCCGTAGGCGCGGGAGGGCTCGACGTAGGTGTTCTCGGAGAACTCGTTCCAGCTGATCAGGCCGATCGCGTCGGGCGCGGAGCGGAGTGCCGCGTCGTACTCGGCGGTCAGGGTCGCACCGTCCCGGCGCGGGACGGGCTTGGTGCCCCCGACGAGCCGCGCGTCGAAGCCGGGCGCGCAGGGAGCCAGCCAGATCTTGTGGTCGGCGTGCACCGCCCGGCCCATGGCCACGAGTTTGGCGGCGTAGCCGGGGGTGGCCTCCGGGTCGGCCGAGGACCAGTAGTAGGCGTCGCCGTCGGTGACGTCGGCGATCCGGCGGTAGCCGTCGACGTTCTTCTCGCTGGCCAGGACCCTCAGGTCGCCGCGGACGGCGGAGGTGACGCGGGCGACGTCGTCGTGGGAGTACTGCCAGGTGCCGCTCCAGACGGTCAGCGGGCGGCCGCCGACGCGCAGCATGGCCGGGCTGTCGGCGAAGTGGTCGCGGAAGTACCTGAAGTCGGCGGCGACCTGCGCGACGGGCAGCGGGCGGCGGTAGAAGTCCAGGCTCTGGTAGATCATGGCGAGCTTGAAGTGCCTGGCCTCGGCGGCGTCGACGAGCTTGCGCAGCCGCCGGTCGTTCACGGTGCCCTGCTTCCACCCGACGACGAACCCGTCGATCCCCGCGGACTGGGCCTCGGCGATCTGGCGGTCGATCACCTGCGTGTCGTCGCTGGAGTACGGGCCCGCGAGCGGAAGGTCGGTCTTGGCCCGCTGCCAGGAACCGGCGCTGAACCACTGGTAGTAGTACGCGAGGAGCGGCGGAGCGGACGGGTCGCCCGCGGGGGTGGCGGGCGGGGGGCCGGGGGCGGCCGCGCCCGGCAGGCAGAGCGCGAGCGCGGCGAGGAGCGCCCAGAACAGCCTCATCCGGTCGCCGCCCCGGGCGGGCTCCCGGAACTCCCCGACGGCTCCGGTCGCCGCGGTGGCACGTCCTCTTCCGTCGTCCCGGTGTCGGGCACCGGGTCCGCGGCGGTGCGGCGGGCCCGGCGCCGGAGACCCATCCGGATCGCGATCGGCAGCCCGACGAGCAGCAGGGCGGCGCCGCCGAGGACGAGCATGTCGGCCAGGCCGACCACCGTCACGTCGGCGGTGACGTTCTGGGACAGCTGGATCGCGCGCTGGCTGGTGGCTCCACCGGACGCGTCGACGTCGACGGTGTACGGGCCGCGCGGCAGGTGGGTCAGGACGGCGGTGTGGTCCGACCCGAGCGACACGGCGTAGGTCTTCCCCCCGGGGCCGGTGACGGTGGCCTTCTGGCCGGTGGCGTAGCCGAACAGCGCGTCGTGGGCGGTGACGGTCAGGTCGTGGAAGTTGCCGGTGAGCGTCAGGTGCCGGTCGGGTCCGGGCCGGAAGCCCTGCCGCCCGGCGTCGGCGATCTCGGCGCCGTCGTAGACGAGGCTCCGCAGGGTGTAGTCGACCGGGACGGGCGTCAGGCGGCTGTCGCGGAAGACGGGCACGATGCCGTTCAGCCACGTGGTGCCGGTGACGGACAGGTCGGAGGTGCGGGCGTCGGAGCCCCTGACCTTCACCGAGGAGACCAGGGACGGGTCGAGGGGCGTGCCGTGCTGGTCGGCGAACGAGACCGTCACGGGGTACTGGGCGGTGAACCCGGCCGTGATGGTGTAGTCGGCGCGCAGCGGCAGCCCGTCGACCCGGGTGCGGAACGTCTGGCCGGGATCGCGCTGGCCGGCCCAGCGGGTGAAGCGGTAGCGGGCGTCCGGAGTGTCGACGGAGGTGTCGAGCAGCCGCAGCGACTGGGGGGCCACGGTGTGGGGACCGGTGTACGAGGCGGTGCCGTCCGCGCCCGTGACGAGGGTGGTGCCGGCGAACTCCAGCCGGACCCCGGGAACGGCCGGGACGGTGCGGAAGGTGACGGTCACGGGCGGGGCGCCGGCGTACGGGCGGGTGGTCCCGGCGGTGGCGTGTCCGTGCACGGCGGGCCCGGCGGCGGCGAGCAGCAGGGCGGCGAGCAAGGCGAGGAGGGAGACGAGGTGCCGGCGGGCGCTACGGCGGTTCACGGCGTGCTCCCTTCCGGCGTCCTGGACGGCTCCTCCGGCGTGGCGGCCGGCTCGGCGGGTCCCGTGGCGGCCGTCGTCGCGGCGGAGCGCCTGCGGGCGGCGAGCACGGCGGTGCCGGCGACGATCAGCGCGGCCGCGCCGAGCGCCCCGCCGTAGATCCCGTACACGGGCGTCGCGTTCACCGGCCGTACGGCGGGCCGCGCGGGGGGGACGGCGAGGACTTCGGGGGGCCGCGGAGCGGCGGAGAAGTCGAAGGCGGCGGCCAGACCGGTGGCGGAGGTGTCGCGCCCGCCGAGCGGCCGCAGGTTCCAGTTGTCCTCGATGAACCGCAGCGCCGACGACGAGTCGAGCACCTGGTGGTCGACGCGCCCGGCCGGCGCGTAGGGGCTGACCAGGACGGCCGGTACGCGCAGACCGCGCGGGCCGTCGGCGGCGGCCGGCGGGGCCACGTGGTCGTACCAGCCGCCGGAGCCGTCGTAGCTCCACAGCAGGGCCGAGCTGTCCCAGTACCGGCTGAGGGCGAGCTGGGTGGTCAGCGAGCGGATGAGCTTCTGGCCGGGCGCGACGGACCGCGCGGAGGTCTCGGAGGAGCCGGTGCCCGCGATGTAGGCCACCGACGGCAGGGTGCCGCTGTCGAGGTCGCGGTAGTACTGGTCCAGGTCCACGATGTGCGAGGCGAGGGCGGGGTCGTCGACGAAGCGGGCGTGCCCGAGCAGCGGGACGCGCACCTGCTGGGTGGCGCCGGGCGCCCGGAAGTTCTCGGTGGGCCGGTAGTCCTCGACGTAGAACTTCCAGCTGACGCCAGCCTGCTGGAGCCGGTCGAAGATGGTGGGGCCGTCGGCCGCGGCCGCGGGGGCGGACCCCGAGACCCAGTAGGAGCGTTCGGCGGCGGTGCCGTACGGGACGGACGAGAAGAACCGGTCGAAGAGCACGTAGCGCTGGGCGGCGGCCCAGGAGAACGGCAGGTCCCGGGCGTCGTAGTGGCCCATGGCGGGCGTGCCGTCCCGGCCCTGCGTGGTGTACGCGGACACGAAGCCGTCCATGCGCCCGCCGTTGATCTGCGCGGTGATGATGCTCCGGCTCGGGGAGAGCGGCGCGGGCGCCCGGTCGTGCAGGGCGTACGGTTTCACGCAGTCCGAGGCGGGGCCGCCGGCGACGCGCGGCTGGCAGGTGCCGGCGGGGATCCCGTCGGCCCCGGGGTACGTGCCGAAGTAGTTGTCGAAGGTGCGGGGGCCCTGCATCAGGTAGATGAAGTGCTGGATCGGAGTGGTCGCGCGGTGTTGCTCGGCGGCGGTGCCGGCGGCCGGGTCGGGGTCGGTGGCGGCCGCTGCCGAGGTGGGGCCGAGCAGCAGCGCCGCGCCGGCCAGCGCTGCCAGCAGACGGACGGTCGGCGACTTCATGACACACG
This sequence comes from Streptomyces sp. NPDC002463, assembly GCF_042889835.1. Lineage (NCBI taxonomy): Bacteria > Bacillati > Actinomycetota > Actinomycetes > Kitasatosporales > Streptomycetaceae > Streptomyces > Streptomyces sp. NPDC002463. The sequence continues at coordinate 24,998 of NZ_JBIARL010000024.1, read as the reverse complement.
CACCTGGTAGATGACGAAGGCCGGAGTGGGCGTCGGGTCGGCGGACGACGCGGGGACCTTGAGGGCGGAGGTGTAGACGGCGGTGCCGTGGTACTTCTCCACCAGCTGCCGGATCTTCTCGCCGTAGAAGGGGGCGCGGTGGGAGGTGTACGAGTCCCAGACGAGGTACTGGAACTCGCCGTCCCGCAGCGCACGGTCGGGGTTGGGCACCGGCGTGTACGAGGGGTTGCGGTGGAGCCGGTTGACGCTCACCGAGAGCGCCGAGACGGGCTTGCCCCCGTAGAACTGGAGCACGTTGGCGGTCGAGGGGCCGGCGGCGAGCAGCTGTGCCCCGGAGGGCACGTGCTCGCGCACCCACTGGCCGGCCTCGCGGCCGCCCGGCAGACCGCCGGAACCGGCGAGGAACCTGCCGTTCGGGGCGGCGGTGATGCGGTTCGCCGAGGAGACGGCGAGGGAGGCCGCGACGGCGAGGGCGACGACGACGGCGCCGGCGGCGGCCAGGGTGCGGGGCCGCAGCTTCCTGCCCCACCGCAGCCGGCCGGACCGCGGCCGGAGTTCGGCGAGGGCGCTCAGCGAGCGGCCCGCCAGCACCGCGAGCGGCGGAGTGATCGCCAGCAGATACGGGAACCCCTTCACGGGCCACAGGGTGAAGAACAGCACCGGCGCCGCGATCCAGCACAGCAGCAGACCCTCGCGCCAGCCGTTGCGACGCCGCAGCAGGACGAGGCCGGCCACGGCGGCCGCGAGCGTGACCCAGCCGACGGCCTGCGGCACGGTGGCCGCGTAGAACCCCATCGAGTGGTTGGCGCGCCGGAACAGCTGCCACTGCAGGTAGTTCTGTCCCGTGGTGCGGTGCCCCGCCAGTGACACCGCGAGCGGGAAGGCGGCGACGACGAGGGCGAGGACGCCCGTGGCGAGCAGCGCGTGCCGCAGCCGCATCCGCACCGAGCGGCAGAGCACGAAGAAGACGTACAGGCCGCAGACCAGGACAAGCGCCGTCTCCTTGGAGAGCGTCGCGGCGCCCAGCGCCCCCGCGGCGGCGAGCAGCCAGGGCAGTCCGTCGAGGCCGCTCTGCACGTACCGGACGACGCAGTACAGCGCGACCGTGGCGCACAGCGTCATCAGCCCGTCGAGCAGCACCTGACGGGTCACCACCACGTGGTACGGCATGACGGCGAGCAGCAGCGCCGCGGCGAGCCCCGCCGTGCGGCCGTACAGCCTCCGGGCGAGGAGGTACGTGACGGCGACGGTCACGACGCCGACGGCGGCGGCGACGGCGCGCGCGGTGAAGTCGTCGGTGCCGCCGCGCAGGAACAGCGACAGGAAGCCGGTGAACAGCACGGGGTGGGCGCGGAAGACGGGGAAGACCGCCTGCATGGCCGGGTCGCCGGCGAGGGAGGCGGCGGTGCCGGTGTAGACGGCCTCGTCGCTGTTGAAGCCGGTCTCGGTGAGCTGCCAGAACCGCAGGAACGTGGCCAGGGCGAGGATGGCCGTGAGCGGCAGGGCGCTGCGCACGGCCCAGTGGGCGGCGCGGCGCCGGCGGTCGTCACGGGGGTCCTGACGGGCCGAGGCCCCGGCCGCCGTCGGCGGGCTGCCGCCGGTGAGCCGCGCGCCGGGGTCGGTGGCCGCCGCGTCCGAGGGGGAGGACACGGGACGGATCATGGCGTCCTCCCGCCGGCGTCGTTCTCACGGGACGCGCCGGAGTCGGACCGGAGGACGGGGTACGGGGGCAGGACGCCGGAGCGTATCGGCAGGGGCGGCGCGCTCTCCGGTGTCTCCGGCTCCCAGTGCGGCCACGGGTGCCCGTCGGCCGCGGGAACCGGGCGGCCGTTGGTCGCCGGCCGGTCCGCGGCGAGCAGCCGGGGTATCTCGTCGGCCCAGCCGAAGCGGTCGGAGGCCAGGACACGGGAACGCACGCCGGAGAGGAAGCCGGTCAGGACCTCCCGCTCGCGGCTGCGCAGCTGGGCGTGGTCGAGCCCGGCGACGGTGATGGCGGGGGCGAAGTACCGGAAGGGCGGGAAGCCGTACGCGTCCTCGGTGTTGACGAGCAGCCGGCTGACGGTGTCCTCGTGGCCGAGGTCGCTCAGCCGGGGCGCGCCGCGTTCGATGACGAACAGCTCGGTCACCTTGACGGCGCTGCTCAGCCGGCAGGACACGAGCCGGTCGACGGCGTACTTCGGCGGGGGCACGAGGATCTGCGTGACGGCGTTGATGCTCATGATGGGCAGGTTGTGGCGGGCCAGGGTGAAGGCGAAGGAACGGCCTTCCTTGGAGTGCAGGCGGCTCTGCCGCTGCAGCCGGTGCCACTCGTGCGGGGTCAGGTCGTCGGAGCGCACGGCGTGCAGGGTGTGCGCGCTGATGGTGAGCGGCTTCGGGAAGCACAGGGCGTTGCCGTGGGCGTCGACGACGGTCATGTCGTCGGACAGGAACCGTCCGTCGTGCTCGCTGAGCAGCCGCAGGACGGTGGACGTCTTCCCGGTGTCGGTCAGCGCGGAGAGCATCACGCCGGTGCCGCCCAGCTCGACGCAGGCGGAGTGCAGGAGCATCCGGCCGCGGGCGACGAGCACGAAGCGGAGCAGCGCCTCCAGGACGTTGGTGTAGACGACGTGCGGGGAGCGGGCCAGGAAGGGGCTGACGAGGACGGCGACGGGGTCGCCGATGTCGACGCGGAAGTTGGCGCCGAGGCGGCCGAGCTGCTCCTCGTACTGCACGGTGGTGGGCTGCGGTGCGCCGCGGCCGGGGATCTCGGTCATGACCGCGCGGTGGCGGGGGAACCGGCGGCCGACGTCGCCGACCCGGACGGTGATGTCGCAGGCGTCCGGCGGCACCCACTGGGCGCGGAAGAACTCCAGCTCGGGCAGGCGGATCTGGGAGCCGATGGTGACGGTGCCGGCGATGTCGTACCGGTAGGTGAGGTACCGGGGGCGCTTGGGGTGGCCGGCGGAGGACTTGGGCTCCGGGGCGGGGGCCTGCGTGGGTGCCTGAGCGGCGGCCTGCGTGGGGGCGGCGGGCTTCGGGGTTCCGGGAGGGACGGAGCCGGGGGCGACGAGCACGCGCACGGGGTCGCGGCGGGCTCCGTGGTCACGGGGACCCCGGTAGATGACCAGGTCGCTGAAGAGGAACCGGGCCACGAAGAGGGCGACGAGGCTGAGGACGTTGGCGGTGAGCAGACCCATGCCGGTGTGGAGCAGCCACTCCAGGAAGGGCAGCCGGCCGAGCAGCAGCAGGTTGTTCAGCGCGAGGAAGGCGAGGCCGCGCATGAGGACCGCGCGTCGGCCGCCGCCCCGGCCGCCGTGGTAGACGAGCGTCTCCAGGAGGGCGAAGTTCCACAGGGACGACACCTGGGTGGCGAGCGTGGCACTGACGAGGTGCTGGATGCCGGCGACGGTGTGGAAGAACCACAGCGCCGCGGTGTTGACGGCGATGCCGCTGACGCCGATGAGCCCGAAGGCCAGGAACCGGGCGGTGGCGCTCATGCCGGGGCGGCCCGGTCCGGCGTGGCGGCCTGACTCGGCGCGCCCCGTGGCGCCGGGCCGGCGCAGCCGGGCCAGATGCCGCAGGAACCGTAGCCCTTCGCGCAGCGAGGCCTTGGAGGTGCCGGCCGCGCGGGGTGCGAAGCGGTAGGAGACCTCGGCCACGCGGGCGCCTGGGTGTCTCACGAGCAGTTCGAGGAGGACCTTGAAGCCGAGGGGGCTGAGCCGGTCCAGGTCGATCGCGGCGGTACGGAAGGCGAAGAGCCCGCTCATGGGGTCGCTGACGCCGGCGAGCCGGTGCGGGAAGACCGCCTTGGTGACGAGGGTGCTGCCGCGGGAGACGAGCCGGCGGATCGGCCCGTCGAGCCCGTCACCCGTCGAACCGGATCCCGCGTAGCGCGTGCCGACGACGATGTCGACGTTGTGGCCCAGGGCGGTGCGGGCGAGCGCGGCGGCCGCCTCCGGCGGGTGCTGGAGGTCGGCGTCCATGACCAGGGCCCATTCGCCCCGGGCGTGGCGCGCGCCCGCGAGGACGGCTCCCGCGAGGCCGCCCTCCCGGGCGTCCTTCTCCCGGTGGAGCATGCGGACCGGCATCCGGCAGTCCCGCGCGTGCCGTGCGGCCGTCTCCGGCGTGTCGTCGTCGCTGTCGTCGACGAACAGGATCTCGACGGGCAGACCGTCGAAGGCCGGTTCCAGGGCGCGCAGCAGCAGCGGTACGGATTCACGCTCGTTGCGCGTCGGGATGACGAGGGTCAGACGGGGCCGGACGAGTGTGCGCGGGCCGTTGAGCTCGGAGCACTCGGTGCGGGGAATGCGGTTGCCGTCCATGTCAGCGGCCTCCAGCGGGGGACCGGCAGCTGTGCTGTCGCCGTACGTCTACGTTTTAAACATACATATTGCTCCGAGGTGTCCCACCTGTCAATGAATGTCCACTTACATGGTAAACGTATGGGTTAGGGATCATTCGGATATAGTCGGGAGCAGTCGCAAGTGCGACGCCGAGCCCGGAGGCGTGCCATGGTCAGCAGTACCCAGCCGGACCGCAGGAAGGTGGACATCGGCCACGCCACGGAGCGCCGCCGCGGCCGGCGCCGGCTGAGCCGCGAACGGGTGCTCGCCGCCGCCCTCGCCCTGGTGGACCACGAGGGCCTGTCCGCCCTGAGCATGCGACGGGTCGCCGCCGAGCTCGACGTCGAGGCGATGGCCCTGTACCGCTACGCCCCCAGCAAGGACGCGCTCCTGGACGGTCTCGTCGAGCAGCTCTACACCGAGCTGTACGAGGACCTCGCCCGCGAGGAGCCCGCCCCCCTCGGCAAGGCCGCCGACCTGCCCGAATGGCGCGCCGAGCTCCTCCGCGGCGCCTGCGCCCTGTACCGGATCGCCCTCGCCCACCCGCACGTCGTGCCCCTGCTCGCCACCCGGCTGCTCGCCGTCCCGCTGGCCCGCCGCCCCCTCGCCGTCCTCCAGGCCCACGAGCGCGTCCTGACCCTCCTCGACCGCGCCGGGCTCGACGAACAGGGCGTGGTCACCGCTTACCGGGCGGTCACCGGATGGGTGCTCGGCTACATCTTCAGCGACCTGCGGGCCATGGTCGAGAACCCCGACGAGCCCGATCCCGCGTTCCGCCTGGGCCTGCACCTGATGCCGGCCCGCGAGCTCCCCCGGCTGCGGGAGACCGCGCCCGCCATGGCCGAGAAGGGCGGCTACCAGGAGCTCACGGACGGCCTCGACGCGCTGCTCGACGGCATCCTGGCGGCGCACGCGGCGCGTGCGGCGAGCCGGTCGGCAGACCGGACGACGGACCAGTCGACGGACCAGTCGGCGGACCAGGCGTCGGTTCATGCGGCGGGCCGGACGGAGGGCCCCGCACACGGCAACGGCCCGACGCCCGGGGCCGACGGCGACAAGCTCCGGCCCGATGCCGTGTAGGTGCCCCTCATACGCACCTCTCGCTTTGTATGGCGTGACCACATGCCCCGCTGACCTCCCGCCCGCCTAACGTGTGCAGCTCCCGGTGCCAGGACGGGCACCGGGAGGACGCGCCGAGGGCGCACGAGCGGGGGAGGCCGGAGCATGGCCGACGACAGACGGAGCCCGGGGAGCCCGTGGCGACGGCGCGCAGCCCGGATCCTCGCGGTGGTGGGGGTCCTCGCGGCCGCCCTGACGGCGCCGCCCGCGACCGCCGCCACGCCGCCCCCGTACCTCACCCTGGAGGCGGGCTACGGAGCCGGCACCGTCACCAACGGCTGGGAGAAGGTCGAGCGCTACCTCGACACGACCAGCGGCTTCCGCACCGAGGGCTACCCGGCGGACGGCCGCGGTGACCAGGACGGCAAGCGGGTCACGTACTTCGGCGGCGTCTCCCGGCCCTCCTCCGCCCGGTTCCTGCTGTACTCGGCCCCCGGCTGGAACACCGGCAGCCGCACCACACCCGTCCTCCTCGTGCACGGGGCGAACGACACCGCGGACCGCGCCTGGGCCAACCCCGGCGAATCGGGCGGCTACGGCTGCGGCGCCGCGTCCTGCCCGTCCACCGGACTCATGCAGTACCTCGCCGGGCGCGGCCACCGCGTCTTCGCCGTCGGTTTCGCGCACAAGCAGGGCGACAACCTCATGCAGGCGCAGATCGTCGGCGACGCGATCGCCGTCATCAAGGCGAAGCTCGGCGTCGACAAGGTCGACCTCGTCGGCTGGAGCAAGGGCCAGATGTCGACCCGCGCGTACGTCTCCTCCCTGAAGCCCGCCTGGGGGCGCCCGTACGCCGGCGACGTCCGCCGCCTCATCACCCTCGGCGGCCCCAACGGCGGCTACGACTACCCGTACGCCCACGGCTGGGCCCACGACTTCTCCATCTGGCCGGAGTGCGGCGGCAAGATCAACGCACCCTCCCCGCACTCCCACATGACCTGCTACGGCCTCTACACCGCGCACCCCGAGTTCTCCATGACCCCGGCCGGCGGTCAGGACAACTACCCCGGCCAGCGCCAGATGCTCGCCCGCTGGGACGGCGTGTACGGAGTCGACGGCGCCGCCCAGGACTGGTACACGACGTACTACGGAGGCCAGGGCTTCTACACCGCGGGCGCCGGCATCCAGGCCGCCATCGACGCCGGATCGCTCATCGGCCCGCTGCACAGCGCCGGTGTCCCCGCCTCCGTCACCACCTACCTGCTCGCCGGCGGATCCGCGGACGTCCTCGGCATCTTCAACGAGAACCGCGGACCCAGCGACGGAGTCGTCTTCATCTCCAGCGCGCTCGACACCACCGGCATCCCCACCGTCGGCGGCACGGCCACCATCGCGACCGCCAACCACCTGGAACTGGGCTGGAACAGCGCGGCCTCCGCCCAGGTCGCGACCTGGCTCTCCTGACGGACCAGAGGACAGGATTCCCGTACATGACCACGCTCCACACCCGCCGTGTCGCCACCGGCCGGCTCACCCAGCAGATCACCGAGGCCAGGACCGAGGGGGAACCCGTCGTCCTCGTCCACGGCAACGTCTCCTCCTCCGCGTTCTGGCACACCACCCTGGCCGCGATCCCCGCCCCGTACCGCCCCCTCGCCGTCGACCTGCGCGGCTTCGGCGGCACCGACCCGCTGCCCGTCGACGCCACACGCGGCCTGCGGGACTACGCCGACGACCTCCACGAGCTGCTCACGACCCTCGGCATCGAACGGGCCCACCTGGTCGGCTGGTCCATGGGCGGCGGCGTCGTCATGCAGTACCTGCGCGACCACCCGGCCGCGGTGCGCTCCCTGACCCTGGTCAGCCCCGTCTCCCCGTACGGCTTCGGCGGCACCCACGGCGTGGACGGCACGCTCAACTCCGCCGACGGGGCGGGCTCCGGCGGCGGCACGGCCAATCCGGACTTCGTCCGGCTGCTCGCCGAGGGCGACCGCGGCCAGGACTCCCCGGCCTCCCCGCGCACCGTCCTGACGACCTGCTACGTCAAGCCGCCGTTCCGCACCGAGCACGAGGACGCCTACGTCGAGTCCATGCTCGCCACGAGCCTCGGCGACGACCACTACCCGGGCGACAGCACGACGTCGACCGCCTGGCCCGGCATCGCGCCCGGCACCCGCGGCGTCCTCAACTGCATGGCCCCGACCCACTTCCGCGTCGACGACCTGCACCTGATCGACCCCAAGCCGCCGGTCCTCTGGATCCGGGGCGAGGACGACGTCATCGTCTCGGACACCTCGATGTTCGACCTCGCGCACCTGGGCGCGATCGGCGCCGTTCCCGGCTGGGACGGCACCCCGGCGCAGCCGATGCTGGCGCAGACCCGCCACGTCCTCGACCGCTACGCCGCGGCCGGCGGCACGGTGCGGGAGGTCGCCGTGGCCGACGCCGGGCACGCCGTCCACCTCGAACGGCCCGAGGAGTTCGGCAAGGCGCTCCTGGAGGTCCTGTCGGCATGACGGTGTGCCGCACCCGGCAGGGGGAGGTCCGCGGCCGGACCTCCCCCGACGGAGTGACCTCGTTCCTCGGCATCCCGTACGCCGCTCCGCCCTTCGGCGTACGGCGGTTGCGGGAGCCCGCCCCGCCCGAGCCCTGGACGGGCGTGCGCGACGCCACGGCTCACGGGCCGACGGCACCGCACGCCCCCTACGCCCCGCCCTTCGACGCCCTCATCCCGGAGAACGCGATCCCGGGGGAGGACTGCCTGAACCTCGGCGTCTGGACCCCGGCCCCCGAGCCGGGCGCCGGCCTGCCCGTGATGGTGTGGCTGCACGGCGGGGCCTTCAGCAACGGCTCGGGCTCCGCGTCCGGCTACGACGGGGCCGCCTTCGCCCGGGACGGCGTCGTCTGCGTCACGCTCAACTACCGCCTGGGAGCGGACGGTTTCCTGCACCTCCCGGGCCGCCCCGACAACCGGGGCCTGCTCGACCAGATCGCCGCGCTCCGCTGGGTCCGGGACAACATCGCCTCCTTCGGCGGCGCCCCGGACCGGATCACCGTCTTCGGCGAGTCGGCGGGCGCCATGGGCATCGGCGCCCTGCTGACCGACGAAGCGGCCCGCGGTCTGTTCCACCGGGCGATCCTGCAGAGCGGAGCCTGCCACCACTTCCTCCGCCCGGCGTCGGCCCGGCTGATCGCGGCCCGCCTGGCGGAGAAACTGGGGATCGAACCGACCCCCGAGGCCTTCGAGGCCGTGCCACTCCAAGAACTCCTCCCGGCTCAGGCCGAGTTGCGTGCGGAGGTGGGCGCCGACCCGGACCCGGCGCGATGGGGCGAGGCCGTGCTCAACATGATGCCCTTCGAACCGGTCCTGCCGGGCCTCGCCCTCCCGGGCCCGGGCTGCGGCGTCGACCTCCTGATCGGCAGCAACCGCGAGGAGTACCGCCTGTTCCTGGTGCCGACGCGGCGCCTCCACGTCTTCCCGGAGTCCTCGCTCCGCGCCATGACCGCGGCCTACGGCCTCGACCCGGACGAGGCGCTCGCCGTCTACCGGGCCGCCCGCCCGGACGCCACGCCGGGCGAACTCCTCGACGCGGTCGCCACCGACTGGTTCTACCGGATCCCCGCCATCCGCCTCGCCGAGTCCGTACCGGGCTCGTACCTCTACGAATTCGCCTGGCGCTCGCCGCAGTTCGACGGCGACCTCGGCGCCTGCCACGCGCTCGAACTCCCCTTCGTCTTCGACCGCCTGGAGGACCCGTCGTACGGACCCCTGCTCGGCGCCGACCCGCCGCAGGCCCTCGCGGACGCGGTGCACGGAGCGTGGGTCTCCTTCGCCAAGACGGGCAACCCCGGCTGGAAGGAGTACGACAGGACGAGCCGTACGACGATGACCTTCACGGGTGAGTCCGCCCCGGTCGACGACCCCCGCGCGCGGGAACGGCTGCTGTGGGAGGGCGTGCGCTGACAGGACCTAGCGGTCCAGGAAGCGCCGCAGTCCCGTCCGTACGCCCTCCGTGGGCACGGTGGCGGCGAAGCAGGCCGCCTCGACGGCGAGTCCCTCGTCGATCGGCAGGTTGATGCCCCGGGTGACCGCCCGCAGGCAGGCCGCCACGGCCGTCGGCGCGTGCCGGGTGATGCGGGAGGCCAGGTCCCGTGCGGCGTCGAGGAGTTCACCGGCGGGCACGACGGAGTTGACGAGGCCGATCTCGGCGGCCCGGGCGGCCGGGACCGGATCGCCCGTCAGGATCATCTCCAGGCCGCGCTTGCGGCCGACGTGGCGCGGCAGCCGCTGGGAACCCCCGAAGGGCGGCGGGAACCCGAGGGAGATCTCGGGCTTCGCGAAGGTCGCGTGCTCGGCGGCGATCGCGAGCGGCGCGGCCTCGCTGATCTCGCAACCACCCCCGTACGCGAGGCCGTTGACCGCCACGATCACCGGCTTGGGGAACTCCTCGATGCGCCGGGTGAGCGTGTGCCCCCTGCGGACGAACTCCCGCAGCGCGCGTTCGGGCCCGCCCGCGATGCTGCCCGCCAGGGACGGGATGTCCGCGCCGGCGCTGAACGCCCTGCGTCCGGCGCCGGTCAGCACGACGGCCCGGACGCGGTCGTCGGCGTCGACGCGGTCCAGTTCGATGAGGAGCGCGTCGATGGTCGGGTAGTCGAGAGCGTTGAGCTTGGGTTCCCTGTCGATGGTGATCGTGACGACGTGCTCGTCCCGCTCGCTGCGGACAGTCATGCCGGGTCCTCCGATTCGCCTGGTGCGGACGGTCGCACCGAGGCTAGGAGTCCCGTTTCGGGACGATCCATCTATTGTCCTGGATACAAGTCCGTCCCGTCCGACGCAGGTGCCGCATGCGACCGCCCTCCTACAAAGCCGTCGTCGACGAGTTCGCCGCGGCGATCCGCTCCGGCGCGATCCCGGCGGGCGACCGGCTCCCGACCCACCGGGAGCTCGCCCGCGAGCGGCGGATAGCGCTGGCCACCGCCACCCGGGTCTACGCCGAACTCGCCGCCATGGGCCTGGTCGTGGGCGAGCCGGGCCGCGGGACCTACGTCCGCGAGCGGTCCGGCTACGACGGGCTCGAACCGTCGCGCGCGCTGCCGGTGCCCCGGGTGGCGGACCTGTCGTTCAACCAGCCCCTGGCCCCGGGGCAGACGGACCTGCTGCGGGAGGCCCTGAGCGCCCTTGCGGCGACCGGGGACGCCGAGGCACTGCTGTACCAGCACCCGCCGGGCGGCCGCCGGCGCGACCGGGCCGTCGTGGCCACGTACCTCCTGGAGCGGGACATCGACACCGCGCCCCAGGACGTCCTGCTGACCGGCGGGACCCAGCAGGCGATCGACGTCGTGCTGCGCGCGCTCACCCGGCCCGGCGACGTCCTCGCCGTCGACGCGCTCAGCTACCCGGGCATCAAGCTCCTCGCCTCCGCGCTCGGCCTCGAACTCGCCCCCGTCCCGGTCACCGCGACGGGCCCCGACCTCGACGCCCTCGACCGGCTCTGCCGCGACCGGCCCGTCCGCGCGGTGTACACGATGCCCACCGTGCACAACCCGCTCGGCTGGGTGCTCGACAGGGAGCGGCGCGAGCGGCTCGTCGCCGTCGCCCGGTCGCGGGACTGCCTGATCGTCGAGGACGGCACGTACGCGTTCCTCGAACCGTCACCACCCCCGCCGCTGCGCACCCTCGCGCCCGAACGCACCTGTTACGTGGCCGGGTTGTCGAAGAACGCGGCTCCCGGACTGCGCTTCGGCTTCGCCGTGCTGCCCGGCGGCCTGGTGGAGGGGGTCACCCGGAGTCTTCGCGCGGCGGCCTGGGGAGCGCCGGGGCTCGTCACCGCGCTCGCCACCGGCTGGCTGGCCGACGGCACGGTGACGCGTCTGGAGCGGGCCCGCCGCGAGGACGCGGCCGCCCGGCAGGACATCGCCCGCGCCGCGCTCGCCGGCATGGACGTGACGGCCCACCCGGCCTCGTACACCGTCTGGCTCGGTCTGGAGCCGCATCAGCGGCCCGACCACGTGGCGGCGGCGCTCGCGGAGGAGGGGATCCTCGTGTCCACCGCGGACGCCTTCGCCACCGGCCCCCACCGCCCCCGGGCCCTCCGGCTCGCGCTGGCCACACCGCCCCCGGACGAACTCCGCGGCGCGCTGCACCGCCTCAGGACGACGATCGAGGCGATCCCGCCGTGATACGCGGGCTCTCTCAGGCGGCCCGGCAGCGGTCCCGGACCTCGGGGCGCGGCCGGAAGCCGGCCGACGCGTAGGCCGTGACGGCGGCCGTGTTGGAGCTCGGGGTGCAGACGAGGGCGCTCGACGCGCCCAGTTCCCGCAGTGCGGCCGCGGCGGCGACGCTGATCGCCCTTCCGTGGCCCCGGCGGCGGTGGTCCCGGTGGACGCCCATCGGTTCGAGCAGGCCGGGCCTGCCCGGGCCGGCCGACCACACCGTCACGGCCGCCACCGCCTCGCCCCGCTCGTCGTACGCGAGCAGACCGCGGGCGTCGGCGTACGGCGCTCCGGCCGCCATCGCGTGCCAGCGCTCGTCCGTGAACCGCGACCCGTCGAACGCCGACCGGTGCACGGCGGCGAGCACGTGCGCCCGCTCCGGGCCGACCACCTCGATCCGTACGCCGGGGTCCTCCACGGGTGCGGTGAGGTCGCGCCGGAGCGGTGTCCAGGGCTCGTCGAGGTCCCAGCCGGCCTCGGCAAGGAGGTCCTGGACGAGCGCGTCCGCCGGCGCCTCGACGTTCGCCCTTCCCGGGGGCAGTACCCCGCGTTCCGGCTCGGTCGCGTCCTCGACCAGGCGCCGGGCCAGTTCCTCGTCGCGCCGGGCGTCCGGCGCGAGCGTCACCCGCAGCAGCCCGGGGCCGTCGAGCAGCCCGACGGCGAGGATCCGCCCGTCCCGGCTCCACGTCCTGACCGCCTGTGCGGTCGCTTCCGCGCCCGCCCGCCAGTACCAGCCGAGGTCGCCGGGGTGCAGCTGCGCCGGCGCCCCCTCGTACTGCCACTCCCGCAGCGCGACCACGGCGCTGTCGAGGCCGTCGGTTCCCGGTGTGCCGAGCGCGATCGTCATACGCCGATGACACACCACGGCAGCGGCGGTCCGCACCCGGTTTCCGGGGCGGTGTCACTTCCTGGTGCGGGTGACGACTGCTCCGAACAGCGCGAGGCCCTTGATCACGACGCGGGGCGTGCCCGGCTTCCCGATCCGTTTCGCGGCGCGCTTGTCGAAGACGCCGAAGAGCCCGAAGCCCTTCACCTCGACCTCGATGTCCTCCGGGACGACGATCCTGGTGCCGCCCCACAGGGCGACGGCGCGGATCTCGGTGTCCTGCTCGCTGAAGCGGGCCTCGGTGAGGTCGATCTTGCCGCCGCCCCACATCGACCAGACCGTCATGCGGGGCGGCACGACCCACGCGCCCTTCCGCTCGAAGCCGCCGAAGACGCCCGCGACGAAGCCGCCCGAGGTCGGGCGCCGGTCCACCACGAGCGCGTCGCGCGGGCCGGGCCTCGGCAGGCCCCGGCAGGCCTCCTCCAGGTCGCCCCGGGTCCGGGAGGCGTGCACCTCGTCGAGCCGCGTCGCCAGCTCGGCCAGCGGCAGCCGGCCGGTCTCGACGGCGGCCCGCAGCCGCTCCTCGGCGTCGGAACGCTCGCGGTCCGAGGCGAGGATGTCCAGGTCGTGCGCGGTCATGGGGTCGCTCCTCCGATGTAGGCGGCGAGGACAGAGGACAGGGCGGTGCGATAGGCGGTGTCGTGCTCGGGCCGGTCGGGGTCGTGGCCGAGGTCGGCGAGCCAGTAGCGGCGGCCGAGGGCATAGCCGTACGCGCCGGACATGGCCAGCAGGACGAGCTGCTCGATCCGCGACCGGTCGGGGCCCTCGGGCGGGGGGAGCACCGAGCGGACGCCCTCCTCGATCACGTCGACGAGGCGGGAGAGGTTCGTGGGGGAGTCGGGGGCGGCTCCGTCGGCCAAGCCGTGGAGCTGGGACCAGGTCCACAGCCGGACGTACCGCTCGTCGGCGAGGATCTCGAAGAGCACCTCGGTCATGCCGGTCGCGTACGGCACGCTGCCGTCGGCCCGCATCCGCGCGCGTACGAGCTCCCGCTTGCGTTCGTTCTCGCGCTCCAGGACCGCCCGAACCAGGGCACGGTAGGTCCCGAAGTAGTGGGTGACGAGCCCATGGGTCACCCCGACCGCCTCGGCGACCCGGCGCAGTCCCACACCGTCCGGGCCGTGCCGGGCGATGAGCTCGGTGGCGGCGTCGAGGATCTCGGTGCGTGCCTCGTCCGGGGTGCGCCGGCGTCGTGCGGCAGGCATGGCCCTCCACTGTTGTCAGAGTGGACAATATCTTGTCGTCCACTCTGACAACAAGCCCGGCCTCGGTCAACTCGCCCCGAGTCGCGCCCACATGACCTGCGGCGAAGCGCCGGGGCGAAAGGGTGGTCGAATCGCCGAGCGGGCCGTTAACGTCGCCGCCATGGATCAGAACGAACGTTTACGTCACGCCTCCTCGTTCGGTGCGGCTGCCGTCGCCTACGCCGAGCACCGTCCGGACTACGCGGGGGCCGCGGTGGACTGGGCGCTCGCGTCCGCGCCCGGCACGCGGGTCCTCGACCTCGGCGCCGGAACCGGCAAGCTCACCGCCGCGCTCGCCGCGAGGGGCGCCGAGGTCGTCGCGGTCGAGCCCGACCCGGCGATGCTGGCCGAGCTGCGCCGCGCGCTGCCGGACGTGCAGGCCCTGCAGGGCAGCGCGGAGGCGATCCCGCTGCCGGACGGGTCGGTGGACGCCGTGGTGGCCGGCAACGCCATGCACTGGTTCGACATGGCCGTCGCGGGCCCCGAGATCGCCAGGGTCCTCGCGCCCCAGGGTGTTCTGGCCGGCCTGTGGAACGTCATGGACGACGCGGTCGACTGGGTCGCCGGGCTCGCGCGGATCAGCGGGAGCGCGGCCATCGGTCCGCGTGACACCCCCGCCGCCTGGCGCGCCGCGACGACGGACATGCACCTTCCCGAGGGCGGCGGGGCCGCGTGCTTCGGCTCGCCGGAGCAGCGGGCGTTCCCGCACGGGCAGCGCCGTACCGCCGCATCGCTCGCGGCCACGCTCGCGACGCGGGCCGGGGTGCTCGTCATGCCGGAGTCCGAGCGGGAGGCCCTGCTCGGCCGTATCGGGGCGTTCCTCGCGGGTCGGCCGGAGACCGCCGACGGGGAGTTCACCCTCCCGATGCAGACCGGTGTGCTGCGCGTCGTCCGACTGTGAAGCATCCGTGGGGGCCGGGTGGCGATCGGTGAAAACCGATGGCCTGAATGGCTCGACGGAACGGCCTTCGATCATGGAAACTGATCGGCAACAGGCTTAAAAGTGGCCTGAGTTCATCACAAACTGACAAGTGCGGGGGAAGACATGGCAACACTGACTCGTCGTTGGTCGGCGCGCATAGCGGGCGTGGTGGCCGGAGCGGCCCTGGTCGTCGGTGGCACGACCGGCGTCTCGAACGCCGCCGTGACGCCGCCTCCCGGCCCGAGCCCGTTCGACGCCGTCGGCAAGTACGGCGTCACCACGACGACGCACCCGGACACCGTGGGCTGTAACGGCTACAAGGTGGTCGGGTCGGGGACCATCACCGGCAACCGGATCAACGGCACCGCCACCTGGTCGCAGACGGAGGACGCCTGCACCGCGACCGTCGCCGGGCAGTGGGACATCAACGGCAAGGTGACGATCACCCAGACCGACGGCTCCCACCTCTACTTCACCTACCACCTCAACGCGCCGCTGACCTCGGACACCATGGTCTACCCGACCGGGAAGTTCACGATCACCGGCGGGGACGGCGCCTTCGACGAGGCGGTCGGCAGCGGCAACATGAACGCCACCGTCAACCTGCTCGACAAGGCTCACGTCACCGCCAACCTGTCCGGCTCCATGGGCTTCCGCTGGCAGATCTGACCTGGGGTCACCCAGTGGCGGAAGGCGGCTCGCCGCCGTCGGCCGCCGTCGCGGAGCCGGCTTCGTCATCGACGTGGCCGGCTCCGCTTTTCCGTGCGCGACGCACGTGTCGAACGTCTCGACGGAAGACTCCTCGATCGGGGAAGCTGTCCCCAACAGCCCTTCAAAAGGGCGCAGTTGGGCAAGAGCCCACAAGTTCGGGGGAGAGAACATGGCAAGAATCACGCGTCACTGGTCTGCGCGCATAGCGGGCGTGGTGGCCGGAACCCTACTGATCACCGGTGGCACGGCCGGCGTCACCTTCGCGGCCGAAACCAGCCCTTCGGCCATCGTGGCCTACCTGCCCAGCGTCGAGATCACCAGCAACTTCGCGGTGGTCGCGACCCCGCACCCCGACACCGTGGGCTGCAACGGGTACAACGTGACCGGGACGGGGACCTCCACCGGCAGACCCGTCACCACCGCCACCTGGGCGCAGACGGAGGTGGTGTGCACCGCGACGATCCCCGGCAAGTACGACATCAAGGGGACGGCGACGATGACCCAGCCCAACGGCGACCGCCTCAACATCAGCTACGCGCTCACCGCGCCGCTGACCTCGGACACCATGGTCTACCCCACCGGCACCTTCAAGATCATCGGCGGCACGGGCAACTACGAGTTCGCGGCCGGCAGCGGCAAGATGAACGCCCGCGTCAACCTGCTCGACCACGATCACGTCAGCAGCTCCCTGCTGGGAGAGATCCAGTACCTCGGCTGATCCCGCCATCCGATCGCGCACTCGCAAGGGGCCGCACCATGAAGAGCACGATGCAGGACCGCGAGCTGCTGGTTCGCGACATCCTCGCGCACGGACAACGCGTGTACGGGGACAGCCGGGTGGTCCGATGTGCCGACGGGCCGACCGCACGGTCCTTACAGACCTTCGCCGACATCGCCCGCCAGGCCGAGCAGCTCGCCTCCGCGCTCGCCCGGCTCGGCGTCCGACTCGGCGAGCGGGTGGCCACGCTGGCCTGGAACACCCCCGAACACCTGGTGGCGTACCTCGCCGTCCCGAGCATGGGCGCGGTGCTCCACACCCTCAACCTGCGCCTGCACCAGGACCAGTTGGGCTACATCGTCGAGCACGCCGAGGACGCCGTCATCCTCGTCGACGCGACCCTCCTGGACATGCTGACACCCCTGCAGGACCGGCTGGGCGGCGTACGTCACGTCGTCGTCATCGGGGACGCGCCGCAGGTGGAACTGCCCGCGCACATCGCCGTACACCGCTGGGACGAGCTGCTCGCCGCCGAGACTCCCGGCTACGACTGGCCCGACCTGGACGAACGGGAAGCGGCGGCGCTCTGCTACACCACCGGCACCACCGGCAACCCCAAGGGCGTGGCCTACAGCCACCGCTCCATCACCCTCCACACGCTCGGCGTCTCGGCCGGCGCCGGCTTCGCGATGCACGACGGCGACCGCGTCCTGCCGATCGTGCCCATGTTCCACGCCAACGCCTGGGGCTGGCCGTACGCCGCCTGGCTGGCCGGCTCCGACCTGATCATGAACGGCCGGCAGCTGCACACCCCGGACCTCGCCCGGATCATCAACGAGGAGCGGCCCACCGCCGTCGCGGCGATCTGCACCATCTGGAACGCCCTGGTCCACCACGGCGAGCAGCACCCGCTGGACCTCGGCGCCGTACGCCTCGCCGGCTGCGGCGGCGCGACCCCGCCGCGCGCCCTGCTCAAGCAGCTCCACGAACGCTACGGGGTCCGGCTCAAGCAGGGCTGGGGACTGACCGAGACCAGCCCCCTCGCCACCTTCGCCGTCCCCCCGCACGGCACCCCCGACGAGGAGGAGCTCGACTGGCTCGCGAAGAGCGGCCGCGTGATGCCCTTCGTCCAGGTCCGGCTGATCGCCGAGGACGGCACCGAACAGCCCTGGGACGGCCGGTCGGTGGGCGAACTGGAGCTGCGCGGCCCCTGGGTCACCGGCTCGTACTTCAACACCGAGGACTCCGCCGAGAAGTTCCACGACGGCTGGCTGCGCACCGGCGACCTGGGCGTCATCGAACCGGGCGGCTGGGTGGTCGTCAGCGACCGGCTCAAGGACGGCATCAAGAGCGGCGGGGAGTGGATCTCCACCATCGAGCTCGAGAACGCGATCATCGAGCACCCGGCCGTGCTCGAAGCCGTCGTCGTCGGCGTGCCCGACCCCCGCTGGGAGGAACGCCCCCTGGCCTGCGTGTCGTTGGTGCCGGGCGCCGGGGTCGGCGGGGACGAGCTCAGGGAGTTCCTGACCGGGCGCGTGGCGCGCTGGTGGATACCCGAACGGTGGTCCTTCGTCGACGCGGTGCCCAAGACCAGCGTCGGCAAGTACGACAAGCGGGCGGTGCGGGCGCAGTACGGGGACGGGGCGCTCGACGTCTGGGTGCCCGAGGCCGACCGTGCGTGAGTGAAAAGGGCGGCGCCCCGGACGATCCGGGGCGCCGCCTCTTCCGCCGGTCGGGGGCGGCCCGTGCGTGGGCCGCCCCCGCGTGCCTCGTGCGTCTCAGGCCGCCGGCCGGCCCTCCGCCTCGGCAAGCAGCTCCCGCTGCTGGTCGGGGCCGAGGCCCAGCTCCCGTACGAACCGCAGTGCCAGGACGAGCCGGGCCTGCATCGTCCGCTCGGGATCCGGCACCGCACCGCCCGGCGCCGACTCCCCGGCCAGGCCGTCGGCGATCAGACACTCCAGGGCCGCCGCGTCGAAGTCCTCCGCGCCCGCCTCCAGGGACCCGAGGAACTCCGCGACGTACGCGCCGATCTCCCCCTCCGTCGCGCCCTGCGGGAAGCGGCGGCGGGCCGCGATCCCGAAGGCCGCGCCGACCCCCCGCCCGTACTCCGGGCCGGCCGGGTCGAGAGCGGCGGACTTCTGTGCGAACCCGATGAAGTCGAACGCCAACAGCGCGCCGAGCACGTCGAGTTCGGTCGTGGTGACGGTGGTCATGACGGCTCGCCTTCTGCCGTGGGAGCAGCGGTCGTGGTGTGCGCGGCGGCGGTGATCGCGGCCGCGGCGCGCTCGGCGTCCCGGCCGACGAAGCCGATCAGCGCCGAGCCGCGGGTACGCATCCGGTAGAGGCCCAGGTAGTGGCTGCCGGGCAGCACCCCCGTGCCCTCGGTGTGCCGGGGCTGCCCGTCCTCGTCGAGCATCTCCGGGTCGAGCCAGCTCCAGTCGGTGCGGTAGCCGGTCGCCCAGATCACCGCGGACGGCTTGACCCGCTCGCCGTCCGCGACCAGCAGCTCGGCGCCGTCGGCCCCGGTGATCCGGCCCACGGTGCGCATCCGGCCCGCCGCGACGAGCTCGGGCACCCGGTCGCCGACGATCGGGTCGGGCGCCTGCATGTTCACCGGCAGGCTCATCACGCCGAGGACGCTCATCCACCAGAACATGTCCCGGCCGACGACGGTCTGCGGCAGCGGAGGCGAGACGGCCTCGCTGCAGCTGAGCACCACGCTGTGGGTCTCCGACAGCTCCGCGGCGATCTGCCGTCCGGAGTTGCCGTCGCCGACGACGACCACGGTGCCAGGCGGCACCTGGCCGGCGCCCTGGTACTCGCTGGTGTGCAGGGTGGGCACGTCCGGGCTCAGCGCGGCGGCGAAGTCCGGGACCCGCGCCCTGCCGAACGCTCCGGTCGCGATCACGACCTGCCCGGCCCGGCAGTCGCCGTGCGCGGTGCTCAGCAGATAGCCGTCGCCGTCCCGGCGCAGCGACAGCACCCGGTGGTCGGTGAGCACGGGGAGCTCGAACCGCTCGGCGTACTCCCGCAGATACGCCACGACCTCGTCCTTGCCGGGGTAGTGCGCGCCGGCGGCGGGGAAGGGCAGCCCGGGCAGCCCGGAGAACTGCGCCGACGTGAACAGCTTCAGCGACTCCCAGCGGCGCTGCCAGGTCTCGCCGACCTCGCTGCCCGCGTCGAGCAGCACACAGCCGATCCCGGCCTGCCGCAGGTAGTACGCGGCGGCGAGCCCGGACTGGCCCGCCCCGATGACGGCGACCGGCACCTCGGCCGGCAGCGTGCTCGCCGGCCGCCTCGCCGGGTCGGCCTGATCTATTCGCATACCGAATGTCCTCACTTCTTGGACCTGGAGCCCGCGGAACCGCGGGACCGGGTCCGGGGTGAACGACCGGACCGGGGCGGGACCGGACCGGGGTGGATCGACCGGACCGGGCGGGGCCGGTCCGGGGTGGACCGGCCGGGCCGCCTGCGCGGCGGCCCGGCCGGACCGGATCAGCGGGCGCCGAGGGCCCGGCGCAGCTCACCGGCCAGGACGCGCAGCCGCTCGCCGCGCATCACGGTGTAGTGGTCGCCGGGTACGTCGACGAGGGTCGCGTCACCGGGGAAGTACCGCATCCAGCGGTTCGCCGTCTCGACCGTCGCACCGCCGTCCGCGGCCCGCAGCGACACCACCCGGCCGGCGAAGCCGCTGGGCGTGTGGCGCAGCAGGGCCCGGTAGTTGTTCCGGAACCGGCCGGCGATGCCGCTCAGCGTGTCGAGGTCGATGTCCTCGGACAGCGCCCCCGCGGCCCGCGCCTCGGCGTGCAGCACCTCCACCGGCGGGCGGCCGTCGAAGGCCTCCGGCGGCAGTGCCCACTCCACACCGGCGAGACCCGCCAGATCCCGGGCGAACCAGGACAGCAGCGTCTCGTCCGAGACGGGAGCCCCCTCGGCAGGGCCGGGCTCGACCATCAGGTCGATCACCGTGAGCAGCTCCACCTCGGCACCCGCAGCGGTGAGCTGGGCCGCCATCTCCAGGGCGATGATGCCGCCCATCGACCAGCCGCCGAGCCGGTACGGACCCTCCGGCAGCGCCTCGCGGACCGCCGCCGTGTAGTGGGCGGCCATGGCCTCGACGCTGGTCAGCTCCGTGTCCGGCAGCTGGAGCGCGTAGAACGGCTGGTCGTCGCCGAGGAGTTCGGCGAGCTCCGCGTAGCAGAGCACGTCACCGCCGACCGGATGCACGAACACCAGGGGAGTCCGCGAACCGCCCGTGCGCACCGGCACCAGCGCCTTGCGGCCCTCCTCGCCGCTGCCGGCCTCCCGGACCGCCTGCGCGAGCAGCTCGATGGTCGGCCGGGCGAAGAGCGTGGACAGCGGCAGGCTGCGGCCCAGACCGCGGGCGATCCTGGCCATGAGGCGCACCGCGAGGAGCGAGTCGCCGCCGAGGTCGAAGAAGCTCGCGGTCACCCCGATCTCGCCGACGCCGAAGAACTCCGCCCAGATCTCGGCGAGCCGGCGCTCCACCTCGTCGCGGGGAGCGACGAATCCGGCGCCTTCCGCCGCGATCTCGTCGGGCGCGGGCAGGGCCGCCCGGTTGACCTTGCCGTTGTCGCTCAGCGGCAGTTCGTCCAGGACGAGGACCCGCTGCGGCACCAGGTGCGAAGGGACCACCTGGCGCAGGGCCTCGGTGATCTGCTGCTCGGTGTCGTCGCGGCCCTCGTCGAGGACGACGTACGCGATCAGCCGCTTCGGGCCGTGCTGCTCGCCCGCCGCGACGACCGCGGCGGACCGCACGCCCTCGCACTGGGTGAGCGCGGCCTCGACCTCGCCGAGCTCGATCCGGTAGCCCTGGATCTTGACCTGGGAGTCGAGCCGGCCGAGGAACTCGATGGTGCCGTCCGGCAGGAAGCGCCCCATGTCGCCGGTGCGGTAGAGACGCTCGCCGGTGACCGGGTGGTGCAGGAACGCGGCGCGGGTCTTGGCCTCGTCGTTCAGGTAGCCGCGGGCCAGACCGACCCCGGCGATGTACAGGTCGCCCGGCACCCACACGGGGCAGGGCCGCATCGAGCCGTCGAGCACATGGAAGCGCTGGTTACGCATCGCCTTGCCGTACGGGATGCTCACGCAGTCGTCCGGGACGTCACCGATGGGGTGCAGGATCGACCAGATCGACGCCTCCGTGGCGCCGCCCAGGCTCCACTGCTCCGCCTCCGGCAGCAGCAGCCGGATCCGTCCCGGCAGGGACACCGGGATCCAGTCGCCGCTCATCATGACGAGCCGCACCGGCAGCCCGGTGAGCCCGTTGGAGAGGGCGTGCTCGGTGAACATCTCCATCAGCGCGGGAACGCTGTTCCAGACGGTCACGCCGTGCTCGGTGACGAGCTCCGCCCAGCGGGCGGGCTCGCGGTGCGCCGCAGGCTCGGGCAGCACCAGGGCGCCGCCCACCGACAGCAGTCCGAACACGTCGTAGACCGACAGGTCGAAGTGCATCGCGGAGAGCCCGAGGGCCCGGTCCGCCGCCGTGACGCCGTAGCGCTCGTTGACGTCGACCACCGTGTTCAGGGCCGCGCCGTGCTCGATCATCACGCCCTTGGGAAGCCCCGTGGAGCCCGAGGTGAAGATCACGTACGCGAGGTCACCCGGCTTGGCGCCGGACTCGCCGAGCGGACGGTCGTCGCCCTCGTCACCGGCCCGCACCACGGTCCTGGCCACACCCTCCGGCCAGTCCGCCGTGTCCTCCACCCACGGCTGGGTGACGACGTGGCCGATGCCCGCGCTCTCGAGGAGTACGTGCAGCCGCTCGACGGGCACCCGGGCGTCGATCGGGACGTACGCCGCCCCGGCCCGCAGGATGCCGAGCGCCGCGACGACCTGCTCCCAGCCCTTGTCCATCACGATCGCCACCAGGTCGCCGGGACCGGCCCCCTGGGCGCGCAGCGCGTGCCCCACCTGGTTCGACCTGCGGTCGAGGTCCGCGTACGTCAGGGTCAGCGCCTGCGAGATGACGGCGGGCGCGTCGGGCGTGGCCTCGGCCTGCTCGAGCACCGCCTCGTGCAGCAGCCCGTCGGGCACGGGCCCGTCGGTGTCGTTGGCCCCGGCCCGTACGGCCAGGTCGGCCGCCGGCACGAGCGCCGGCCTCGGCCGCTGCCAGGCCTCCGGGTCGCGGCACAGCTCGTGCAGCATCCGCTGGTACGCGGCGAACATGGCGTCCACGCAGCCCGCCGGGAACAGCTCCTCGATCACGTCCCAGTTCAGGACGAGCTCACCGGCCTCCTCGACCGCCTGGTGGTCCAGCCACACCTGCGGCGTGCGGACCGAGCTGCTCACCTGCCGGCCGTTCTCACCGATCCCGGCGAGGTACTGCACGACCCCGCGCTGCTCCGTGTCCTGCTGGCCCGCGAAGTTCACCAGGCTCGTGAAGACGACCGGCGCGGCGGCCCGCACCGAGGCGCCACGCGCCCGGTTCAGCTCCCGGAGCACCTGCACACCGCTGACCTGGCTGTGCTCCATGTCGCTCCACAGCCGGGCCTGCACCTCGTTCGCCCGGGTGGTGAACGTGTCCTCGGCCGAGTCGCGGATCTCCAGCATCAGGGTCGTGGAGAAGTTGCCGATGACGTCACCGACCTGCGGGTGCAGCGGCAGCCGGTTGAAGTACAGCAGGTTCAGCGAGAAGTCGGGCGTGGCGCTCCACTCCGCGATCACCTGCGCGTACGCGGTGCACAGCGCCGCGGAGGGACTGACCCCGGCCGCCGCAGCGTGCTCCTTGAAGCGGGCCCACTCGTCCTTCGGGATCGTCGCGCCACGGTGGTTGAACACCGGCCGGTCCAGGCTCGACGGAGCCACGGCCAGCGGCAGCTGAGGCGCCGGCGGCAGCGTGTCGAGCCGGTCCCGCCAGTAGGCGAGCGCCCGGTCGTACTCGGGACCGCCCTCCAGCTCACGGGCCTGCCGCACGTAGTCCCGGTAGCGCAACTCCAGCTCGGGCAGCGTCTCACCGCGGTAGTGCGCGGCCCACTCCTTGAACAGGATCGAGGTGCTGAAGCCGTCGATGATCAGGGCGTCGAAGCCTGCGTGCAGCCGGATCACCGTGTCGTCGATCCGGGTCACCCGCACGTCGAACAGCGGCCAGCGGGCGGTGTCGAAGACCTGGTGCCGCATCTCCTCGTGGACGGCGGTCAGCGCGGCCTCGCGCTCCTCCGGGGCCAGGCCGGAGACGTCCGTCTCGCGGATCACATAGGCCGGGACCTCGCGCTGGACCCGCTGCTCGCCCTCGGGGGTGAAGACGGCCCGCAACTGGTCGTGACGCTCGATCATCGCCCGGAAGGACGCGCCGAGCCGGTCCAGGTCCACCTTCTCCAGGTCGATCTCGATCTGGAAGTAGGTGGAGGTGTTGCCGAGTTCGAAGGCCTCACCGCGGCCGACGAGGTACGCCTGCTGGAGGTCGGTCAGGCCGAACGGCTCGTAGCGCTCGGCGTCGTCGTCGCCGGACGCGGCGACGGCAGCGGCCTCGGCGTCGGACCGCGGCGCCTCCGCCTCGGTTCCCGGGCCGGGGACGTCCTCTCCGGCGCCGAGGGCGTCGAGCACGTCCCCGGCGAGGTCCTCGGTGCTGCGACCGTTCAGGAACGCCGTCATCGGCAGCAGGACGTCGAACTCCTTGTTCAGCGACGTCCGGATCTTCATCGCGATCAGCGAGTCGAGCCCGAGCGCCTGCAGCGACTGCCCGGCGTCGAGCCGGGCCGCCACGGTGCCGAGCGCCTGGGCGACGGTCCGCGTCACGAGGGCGCGCACCGCGTCGGGCGCCACCTCCGGAGCGTCGACCACGGTTTCCACCGCGGCTTCCGCCACGGCCGGAGCCGGGGCCGTCGCCCGCCGCTGCGGCTCGGACACCGCCGGGGACACCCGCTCGGCCACCGGCGCCCGGACGGCCGAGGGCTCCGCCGCGGGCCGGTTCAGGGCCGGGACGAACCGCACGCCGCAGGCCTCGGCGACCAGCCGGCCCTGCGCGGTGACGAGCCGGATCCGCGCCCGGGTGCCGTCGTCGAACAGTTCGGCGTGGCATCGGAGCCCGTCCTGGACTCCGCCGCGGTCGTAGTGCACGAAGCGGTCGAGACCGGCCGGCACGAGGGCCGGACCGTCCAGCGGGAAGCAGGCGAGCGCCGTCTGGAACATGGCGTCGACGAGACCCGGGTGGATCACGTAGCGCTCCGCCTCGCCGGGCTGGGCGGAACGGATCTCCGCGGTGGCCTCGCCCCGGCCGAGCCGGATCCGCTCCACCCAGCGGGCCGCGGAACCCAGGTACAGCGCGCGCTGCCACAGCAGCCGGTACAGCTCGTCGCCCGTCAGCTCGCGGCCCGAACCCACCGACGCGAACGCCACCGTGGGAGCGGCCTGCGCACCGGACGCGGCCCGGCCCTGCGCGTGCAGCTGCCAGCCGCCGGACGGGTCCTGGGCGTAGTAGCGGAACAGGTCCCCGTCCACGACGAGCTGCGCGGCGCGCTCGGCACCGGCCGACGTCGGGTCGATGCCGACCGGTTCGAGGACCAGGTCGACGGGGAGGTCCAGGTCCTCGACGGACACGGGCCCCGGCCCGGCGAGTTCGGTGACCGCCTCGACCAGCGATTCCACGAGCACACCGGCACTGACCACCGGCCGCCCGCCGACCACGAAGTCACCGAGGCAGGGGTGCGCCACCGCGTCGAGACGCGGGGCGAACTGCGCCTGGGCGAGCGGCGACGACGGCAGCCGCACGCCCAGCAGGTCTCCCTGCGCGGCGGCCTGCTCCGACGGCCGCGGCTCGCTGCGCGGGGCGACGGCGGCGGGCTCGTTGAGGAGCCAGTAGTGCCGGCGCTGGAAGGGGTACGAGGGCAGCTCGACGCCGTGGGCGTCGTACGCGGAGAGGAGCGCGGTCCAGTCGACGGAGACGCCGTGGGACCAGGCC
>NZ_JBIARL010000023.1:0-129293 GCF_042889835.1 Streptomyces sp. NPDC002463 | reverse complement strand
ACGCGCATGGCGGAGTCGCCGCGGCCGATGCCGCACACGGTCCGGTTGCCGTACATGTCGTTGAGGGTGGCGAAGGTGGAGGCGGTCACCTCCCAGGTACGCGTCCCCGGGTTCGTCACCATCGTGCCGACGTGCAGCTTGGTGGTGTTGGCGAGGATCTGGCTGTAGATGACGAAGGGTTCCTGCCACAGCACGGCGGAGTCGAAGGTCCAGCCGTAGCGGAAGCCGTTGCGCTCCGCGCGGCGCATCAGGCCGACGACCTGCGAGGCGGGCGGGTCGGTCTGCAGGACGAGTCCGAAGTCCAACGTCGTTCTCCTAGTTCAGGTACTGGCAGGTGGAGCGGGGGGTGAAGGCGCCGTGTCCGGACCGGCCGGTGAACTTCCGCTGGTCGATGACGGGTTCGCCGCGCGAGAGGACCGTCTCGACCTGACCGGTGATCGTCTTCCCCTCGTACGCGGAGTAGTCGACGTTCATGTGGTGGGTCTCGGCCGACAGGACCTGTGTGGCGTGCGGGTCGTAGATGACGATGTCCGCGTCGGCGCCGGGCGCGATCGTGCCCTTCTGCGGGTAGAGGCCGAACATCCGGGCCGGGGTCGCGCAGGCGATCTCGATCCACCGGCGGCGGCTGATGTGCCCGTCGACGACGGCCTGGTGGAGGAGGTCCATGCGGTTCTCCACCCCCGGCAGACCGTTGGGGATCTTGGAGAAGTCGCCCCGCCCGAGGTCCTTCTGCCCGACGAAGCAGAACGGACAGTGGTCGGTGGACACCACCTGGAGGTCGTTCGTCCGCAGCCCCCGCCACAGCGCCGCCTGGTGCTCCTTGGGCCGCAGCGGGGTGCTGCACACGTACTTGGCGCCCTCGAAGCCCGGCTCGGCGAGGTTGTCGGTGGAGAGGAAGAGGTACTGGGGACAGGTCTCCCCGAAGACGGGCAGCCCCTTGTCACGGGCGGCGGCGATCTCGGCGACGGCCTCCTCGGCGGAGACGTGCACGACGTACAGCGGGGCCCCCGCGACCCGGGCCAGCTGGATCGCGCGATGGGTGGCCTCGGCCTCCAGGAGGGCCTTGCGGACCTCCCCGTGGTAGCGGGGGTCGGTCTCGCCGCGGGCGAGGGCCTGCTCGACGAGGACGTCGATGGCGATGCCGTTCTCCGCGTGCATCATGATCAGCCCGCCGTTGTCGGCGGAGCGCTGCATGGCGCGCAGGATCCGGCCGTCGTCGCTGTAGAAGACGCCGGGGTAGGCCATGAAGAGCTTGAAGGAGGTGATGCCCTCCTGGACGAGCTTGTCCATCTCCTTGAGCGTGTGCTCGTTGACGTCGGAGAGGATCATGTGGAAGGCGTAGTCGATCGCGCAGTTGCCGTCGGCCTTGGCGTACCAGGCGTCGAGTCCTTCGCGGAGGCTGTGGCCGACGCTCTGGACGGCGAAGTCGACGATGGTGGTGGTGCCGCCCCAGGCGGCGGCGCGGGTGCCGGTCTCGAAGGTGTCGGAGGCGAAGGTGCCGCCGAAGGGCAGCTCCATGTGGGTGTGGGCGTCGACGCCGCCGGGCAGCACGTAGCGGTCGGTGGCGTCGATGATCCGGTCGGCGGTCCAGCCGGCCGCGACGTCCGAGCCGTGTGCGGCGAGGGCGACGACGCGGCCGTCCTCGATCAGCACGTCGGCGTGGACTTCGTCGGCGGCGGTGACGACGAGACCGCCGCGGATGAGGGTACGGGTGCTCACGGGACTTCTCCCCTGCCAACTAGAGCGATCGGAGGGCCTGTTCGAGGATCGCGGCGCCTTCCTCGGCCTCGGAGACGGTGAGCGAGAGCGGCGGGGCGATGCGCAGGGTGCTGGTGTTGTGGCCGCCGCCCTTGCCGATGAGCAGGCCGTTCTCGCGGGCGGCCTCCAGGACGGCGGTGGCCGCGTCCGGGTCGGCCCGGTCGGTGCCCGGTTCGGTGAGTTCGAGGCCGATCATCAGACCGCGGCCGCGGACCTCCCGTACGGCCGCGACTCCGGCCGCGGCGGCCCGGACGCGCTCGATGAGCAGACCGCCGACGCGGCGGGCGTTGCCCTGGAGGTCGTGCTCCAGGAGGTAGGACAGGTTGGCGAGGCCCGCGGCCATCGTGATCGGTGAACCGCCGAAGGTGGAGATGGAGTTGGCGTCGAGGCAGTTCATGATCTCGGCGCGGGCGACGACGCCGCCGATGGACATGCCGTTCCCGATGCCCTTGGCGAAGGTGAGGATGTCGGGCGGTCCGGCCTGGCCGTGGGCCTGCCAGCCCCAGAAGTGCTCGCCGGTGCGGCCCCAGCCGGTCTGCACCTCGTCGGAGATCCAGAGGATGCCGTGCCGGTCGAGGACGCGGCGGAACGCGGCGTACAGGCCGTCGGGCGGGGAGGTGAAGCCGCCGACGCCCTGGATCGGTTCGGCGATGAGGGCGGCGACGCCCGCGCGGGTCTGGCCGAGCATGTCCTCCAGGTCCGCGACGCACGCCTCGATGAACCGCTCGTCGGTGAGTCCCGCGTACGGACCGCGGCCGCGGACGCCGCCGTGCACGTACAGGGTCTGGAGCGGCGAGAGGCCGGTGGGCGACCAGGCCCGGTTGCCGGTGATGCCGACGGTGGAGAACGAGCGGCCGTGGTAGCTGTTGCGCATCGCCAGGATCTGGTTCGAGCGGCGGTACGCGGTGGCCAGGAGGAGGGCCGTGTCGTTGGCCTCGGTGCCGGAGGTGGTGAAGAAGACCCGGGCGTCGGGGATGCCGGAGAGGCCGGCGACCCGCTCGGCGAGCTCCACCATGGGCCGGTTGAGGTAGAGCGTCGAGGAGTGGATGATCCGCCCGGCCTGCTCGGCGACGGCCTTGGTGACCTCGGGCAGGGCGTGGGCGGTCATGGTGGTGAGGATGCCGCCGAAGAAGTCCAGGTACTTGCGCCCCTCGGCGTCCCAGACGTGGCGGCCCTCACCGTGGGTGATCTCGATGGGGTCGCGGTAGTAGAGGGCGACCCAGTCGGGGATGACGGCCTTGTGCCGGTCGTGGAGGCTCCTCACGGCTGCACCAGCCCGTCGTACGCGTCGGGGCGGCGGTCCCGGTAGAAGGCCCACTGCTGCCGGACCTGCTCGATGAGGTCGAAGTCGAGGTCGCGGACGACGAGTTCCTCCGCCTTGTCGGAGGCCACCTCGCCGACGAACTGACCGCGCGGGTCGACGAAGTAGCTGGTGCCGTAGAAGTCGTTGTCGCCGTACTCCTCGATGCCGACCCGGTTGATGGCGGCGACGAAGTACTCGTTGGCGACGGCGGCGGCGGGCTGCTCCAGCTGCCAGAGGTACGAGGAGAGGCCTCGGTGGGTGGCCGAGGGGTTGTAGACCAACTGGGCTCCGTTCAGGCCGAGTTGACGCCAGCCCTCCGGGAAGTGGCGGTCGTAGCAGATGTAGACGCCGATCCGCCCGACGGCGGTGTCGAAGACCGGCCAGCCGGCGTTGCCCGGGCGGAAGTAGTACTTCTCCCAGAAGCCCTTGACCTGCGGGATGTGGTGCTTGCGGTACTTGCCGAGGTAGCTGCCGTCGGCGTCGATCACGGCGGCGGTGTTGTAGTAGAAGCCCTCGCTCTCGACCTCGAAGACGGGGACGACGACCACCATGCCGGTCTCGCGGGCGAGGTCCTGCATCCGGCGGACGGTCGGACCGTCGGGGACCGGCTCGGCCCAGCGGTAGTGCTCGGGCTCCTGGACCTGGCAGAAGTAGGGGGCGTTGAACACCTCCTGGAAGCCGATCACCTTGGCGCCCTGCCGGGCGGCCTCGCGGGCGTGCTCCTCGTGTTTGGCGATCATGGATTCGGTGTCGCCGGTCCAGGTGGCCTGGACGAGCGCGGCGCGTACGACAGCGGTCATGAGCTGCTCCTTCGGCACGGCGTCAGAGAGCCTCTACGCACGTAGACGCGGTGCGTAGGAGGAGAACGTAAGCCCCGTCACACCCCGGAGCAAGACCGCCGCCGCGAAGCGGCCGGGTCGATCATGTTTCATACCCGAGTAGTCCACGTCGGACACGTACCGACACGTACTGACCAGTACGGATAGGGGCTGCTCCGACCCCTGTCCGCAGCCGCTTCCGTCAGGCCACCGCCAGGCCCGCCACCCGCAGGGCGTGGAGCAGGTCGCGTTCCCGAGCCCCGGACACGGCGCGCGCCGCGGTCAGCAGTTGGGGGACGAGTCCGTGCGGGTCCGCGGCCGCGAGCCGGGCGGCGTCCTCGGGGGTGCGGACCCGCACGAACGCGGTGAGCAGCGCGTGCGCCTCGCGGTGGTGGTCCTCGGCGTGCAGCGCCGCGCACGCCCCGGCGAGCTCCTCGGCCGGGCGGGACACGCCCTGCCGCAGCAGCTGCTCGCAGTCGGCCGTCCGGCCCGCGTCGGCGAGCACGCCCGCGACGGCGGCGAGCCGGGCGGGCGGCAGCGAGGCCGCCTCCCAGAGCAGGGTGGACCAGTCGGCACCGAGCCCGGCCCGGTGCAGCTGCTCCGCGAGGGCGGGCAGCCGCGCCGGCGGCCCGCCGAGCGCCTCACAGAGCAGGGCGTGCGCCTCGCCGCTGCGGCCCTGCGCGCGGAGGCGCCGGAGGGCGTAGACCGCGTTGGCCGCGGCGCGGTCGGCTTCGACGGGGTCCGCGGTGGGGGCTTCGGCCACGGCGACGGGCTCGACCGCGCCTCCGAAGCGGGCCCCTCGGGGTGCCGCTCCCCCGGCCGGGAGCGCCGGCATCGGCGCCGGATCCGTCACCACCGCCTCGGCGCCCTCCTCCAGCCAGGCGTACCGGGCGCCCCGGGGGCGCCGCCCGGCCTTGACGGGCTTCGCGGCAGCCGCCGCCGGCCCGGCCACCGGGCCGGCGTGAGGCGGCGCGGTCACCGGCCCCGCTCCAGCGGTGCGGGCCGACGCCCCCGCCACCGCAGCCGGAGCCGCGGCCGGACGGCCGTCGACGCGCGCCGCCCGCCCCAGTCCGGCCAGTCTGCCCGTCAGTTCCCTCACCCGGGCCGACGCCCTGGCGTGGTCGTCGCGGGTCCAGGCGAGGTCGTGTTCCAGGCGGGCGGCCTCCGTCGGGTCCGGGGTGGCGCGCAGCCGGTCGGCGAGCTCGCGGCCCCGGGTCTCGGCGTACCGGCGTTCGGCCTCCATCAGATCCCGGCGTTCCGCCAGCGCCGCCGCCCCGCCGGGCCGGCCGTCATGGACGCGCGCGGCCGCCTCGTACAGGAGCCGGCCCTGCGTGGCGAACGGCCCGTCGGCGGGTTCGCCGGCATCCTGGCAGAGGGACTCGACGACGTCCCAGGGCAGGATGTCGATCCCGTCGAGGCAGGCGCGCAGGCCCTCCGGGTCGCGTGCGGCGAAGACGCCGTACCAGCCGCCCTCCGGCCGGGCGCGACCCGTGAGCTCGGCCAGCCATCGCGTGAACGCTCCGACCTCCACCGTGAGTTGATACACCGTCATGCGTCCCACACCTGCCCCGCGGTCGACTGGAACCTTCCGGTCCGCGGGTATTGGACCGCAGTCGTGTTACGGGACGACTACGGTCCGTTTTCAGAACGTGACGACGATCCCGGTGTGCGGGCGCTTGCCGAGCCGGACGAGCATGGCCGGCACGTCGGTCAGCCAGAACTGCCAGGTGTACTTGCGCGAGAGCAGGCGTCGGATCCGGCGCAGCTCCTCCCCCTCCACGAGGCGCCCCGTACCGGTGAACCGTTCGGCGCCCTCGGTGATGTTGCCGCGCAGGTCGCAGACGGCCACCTCGACCCGGGGGTCGTTGCGCAGGCGCTTGACCTTCCAGGAGTCCGAGCGGGTCCACACGTACAGCTCGGAGCCCTCCACCGCGTACCAGACGGGTGTCGCGACCCCCGTGCCGTTCTTCCGGAAGGTGGTCAGGCTGACGTAGCGGCCGCGCCGCAGCTCTTCGGGCATCATGCCGGGAGCTTAGGACGCGGCCTGCTCGTACGCGGTGCGGGCCTCGGCGATCTCGGGGGCGTGGGTGCGCGCCCAGGCGCAGGCCGTGTCGAGCGGGGCGATGAGGGACCGGCCGAGAGCGGTGAGCGCGTACTCGACGCGGGGCGGGTTCTCGTCGTGGACCGTACGGGCGAGGAAGCCGTCGCGCTCCATGGCCCGGAGGGTCTCGGTGAGGACCTTGGGGGTGATCCAGTGCAGGGGCACGCGGAGTTCGGAGAAGCGGCGGGGCGACCCGTCCTCCAGGCAACGGAGCACCATCGCGGTCCACTTGCCGCCGACGCGGATGGGCTGGGCGGGACTTCCGCCGCAGTCGGGATCGTGGAAGAGGGAGGGGCTCAGCGGCTCCCGGGAAGGCTTCTCGATCATGCGCCGACGCTAGCCCAGTACCGTTGAAGTAACCAGGGGTGCCCGTCCTACGGTCCCCGCATGGACAACGACAGCAGCACCATCAGCAGCAAGAACGTCATCGTCTTCGGCGCCGGAGGGCGGGTCGGCCGGGCGGCCGTGACGGAGGCCGTGGCCCGGGGCCACCGGGTGACGGCCGTGGTCCGCGACCCGGCCGCGTACCGCGACCTGGAGGGCCCGGGGATCACCCTCGTACGGGGGGACGCCACGGACGCGGCCTCGGTGGCGGCGCTCGCGGCGGGCCATGACGCGGCGGTGAACGCGGCGGTCCGGCTCGACGTGCCCTCGGTCGACTTCTTCACGGCCGCCGCGAAGGCGATGGTCGCCGGGCTCACCGAGGCGGGTGTCGGCCGGCTGCTCACCCTGGGCATCGCCACGACCCTGGAGACCGCGCCCGGTGTACGGATCATGGACGCGCCCGACTTCCCGGAGCAGTACCGGACGTTCTCCCAGGGCCACGTGGCCGAGTTCGAGCTGCTCACGGCGGAGGCCGGGCCCGGCCTCGACTGGCTGATGGTGGTCCCGGGCATGGACCTGAACGCGGAGGCGGAGCGGACCGGCGGCTACCGGACGTCGGTGGGCACGGTGCTCGACGGCACGGGCCGCGTCTCCCATGCCGATCTGGCGCTCGCCCTCCTGGACGAGATCGAGCGCCCGCGCCACAGCCGGGTGCAGCTGGGGGTCTCCTCCTGAGGGGCCCGAGAGCGGTCAGACGGGGGCCAGGGTGCAGTGCACCACCAGCTCGTCCATGGAGAGGCCGAGGACCCCGGCCAGGGCCGCGACGGTGAAGAAGGCCGGGGTCGGGGCCCGGCCGGTCTCGATCTTGCGGAGGGTCTCGGCGGAGAGGCCGGCGGCCGCGGCGATCTCGACCATGGACCGCTCGCCGCGCGCCTCGCGCAGGAGCAGGCCCAGGCGCTCGCCGCGCTCGCGCTCTTCGGGGGTCAGGGGGGTACGCACCATGACGCCATTCTAATACCGGTATAGTAATTGGTCATGGTGGAGATCAAGACGAACGAATCCCTGGCGGCCATGCGCGAATCCGGGCGGGTGGTGGCCCGTGCCCTGGCGGCCGTACGAGAGAAGGCGGCGCCCGGCGTCCCGCTCACCGAGCTCGACCGGGCCGCCCGCGCCGTGCTGACCGAGGCGGGCGCCGGCTCGCCCTTCCTCGACTACCACCCGGAGTGGGCCCCGGTGCCGTTCCCCGCGGTCGTGTGCGTCTCCGTGAACGACGCGATCGTGCACGGCATCCCGGACGGGACGCGCCTCGCCCCGGGCGACCTCGTCTCCGTGGACTGCGGGGCGACGCTGGGCGGCTGGGCCGGTGACGCGGCCGTGAGCTTCACGGTCGGTCCCGCGCGGCCGGAGGACACGCGCCTCATCGCGGCGGCCGAGGAGGCCCTGGCGGCCGGCATCGCCGCGGCCGTCGTCGGCAACCGCATCGGCGACATCGCCCACGCGATCGGCCGGGTCTGCCGGGACGCGGGATACGGCATCCCGGACGGCTTCGGCGGCCACGGTATCGGCCGTGCCATGCACGAGGACCCGGGCGTCCCCAACGAGGGACGCCCGGGCCGGGGCATGAAGCTGCGCCACGGGATGGTGCTCGCGATCGAGCCGATGCTCATCGGCGGCGGCACGGACGAGCACTACACGGCGCGGGACGGCTGGACGATCCGTACCTCCGACGGCTCGCGCGCGTCGCACGCCGAGCACACGGTGGCGATCACGGACGACGGCCCGCGCGTCCTGACGGCTCTCTAGCCCGCGTCCGGCCGTACGACCATCGCCGCTCTCTAGCCCGCGTCCGGCCGTACGACCATCGCCGAGCCGCCGCCCCTGCGGACCGTCTCCGCGGCGGCCACCCAGCGGCCGTCCGGCAGGCGCTGGACACCGGTCGCCGCACCGATCTCCGGGTTCTGCCGGAAGCCGTGCCCGATGCCTTCCAGTTCCGTCCTCAACGGGCTGTTCCACAGGGCCGGTTCGAGCTCGGTGGTCGCCTGGTTGCGCTGGCTGGCGCGCGGCGCGGCGATCGCGTCGACGAGCGGCAGACCCCGGTCGAGGACTCCCGTCAGGGTCTGGAGGACGGTGGTGATGATGGTCGCGCCGCCCGGGGAGCCGAGCGCGAGGACGGGCCGGCCGGCCCGGTCGAGGACGATCGTCGGCGAGATCGAGGAGCGCGGCCGCTTTCCGGGGCCGGGCAGGTTCGGGTCGTGGACGGCCGGGTTCGCCGGGGCGAAGGAGAAGTCGGTCAGCTCGTTGTTGAGCAGGAAGCCCCGGCCGGGCACGGTGATGCCGCTGCCGCCGGTGGACTCGATGGTGAGCGTGTAGGCGACGATGTCGCCCCACTTGTCGGCCACGGTGAGGTGGGTGGTGTTCTCGCCTTCGTACGTGGTC
Source organism: Streptomyces sp. NPDC002463 (assembly GCF_042889835.1). Classification (NCBI taxonomy): domain Bacteria; kingdom Bacillati; phylum Actinomycetota; class Actinomycetes; order Kitasatosporales; family Streptomycetaceae; genus Streptomyces; species Streptomyces sp. NPDC002463. The sequence goes on along the minus strand of NZ_JBIARL010000023.1, from coordinate 120,553 downwards.
GGGGCGGCGGTTCCGCCGCTCGCGCACGGCACCGGATCGCTCGGGTCGCCGGGGGCGAGCGGGCTGGTCAGGGCGGCGTCGTCGCGGATGAGGCAGGCCCGGGAGTCCGCGAACCGCTGGGAGAGCAGGCCGCCGGTCGGCACGGACTCGAAGGCCGGGTCGCCGACCCAGCGGCCCCGGTCGGCGAAGGCGATGCGGCTGGCCTCGATGTAGCGGTGCAGGTACTGGACCTGGGAGGCCTTCGAGAGGTCGGTGCCCTCCAGGATGTTCAGGGCCTCGCCGACGCTCGTGCCGCCCGAGGAGGACGGGGCCATGCCGTAGACGTCGAGTCCGCGGTACGAGACCTTCGTCGGCCTGCGGGACTCGGTGCGGTACGCGGCGAGGTCGGCCTCCGTGAGGTCGCCGGCGCGGACGGTCCGGGTGGCGCCGTCGCGGACCGGAGGCGTGCGGACGGTGTTCACGATGTCCCGGGCGAGCGGCCCCCGGTAGAGGGCGCCGACGCCTTCGCGGCCGAGCGTCTCGTACGTACGGGCCAGGTCGGGGTTCTTGAAGACGGAGCCGACCACGGGCAGCTGCCCGCCGGGCAGGAACAGCTCGGAGGTGGCGGGGAAGTCGCGGAACCGGGCCTCGTTGGCCGCGGTCTGGGAACGGAAGGTGGGATCGACGGTGAAGCCCTCGCGGGCGAGCCGCTCGGCGGGTTCGAGCAGGGTGCCGAGCCGCTTGCTGCCCCAGGCGTCGAGGGCGGCCTTCCAGGTGGCGGGGGTGCCGGGGGTGCCGACGCCGAGGCCGCTGGTCTGGCCCTCCTCGAAGGGGATGGGCTTGCCGTTCTCCGTGAACAGGCCGGCGTCGGCGGAGCGGGGGGCGGTCTCGCGCCCGTCGATGGTCCGCACGGTGCGGCTCTTCGCGTCGTAGTACACGAAGTAGCCGCCGCCCCCGATGCCCGCCGAGTACGGCTCGGTGACGCCGAGGGCGGCCGCGACGGCGACGGCGGCGTCGACCGCGTTGCCGCCCTTGCGGAGCACCTCGATACCGGCCGCCGATGCGTCGGCGTCGACACTGGCGACGGCGCCGCCGTACCCGACGGCGACGGGTTCCTTGACGGGTGGGTCCGCTGCGGGCGGGGCCTTCGGCGGTGCGGCGGCGCCCATCGAGAGCACCGTCGCCGCGACGGCGAGAAGGGAGACCTTGCCAGCGGCGGAGCGACGCATTCCTACCTCCAGTCAACGACCGTCCGCGCAGCGTAACTTCCCCGGCCGCCTCCCGTCAGGACCGCCTCGAACTGAAGGCCGTTTCGCCGCTAGCATGCGCGCACATGAACGACGACGTGCGCAACATCGTGCTCGGGGTCCTGGCGACCGGGGTCAGCGCCTCCTTCGGCTGGCTGGGCCGCACGTACCAATGGCGGCGCAGGCTCCGCCGCAAGCAGGCGTTCTTCGGTCTGCCGGGGAGCTCGGAGTGCCTGCTGGTGGTGAACAAGGAGGCCGGCGGCAGCACGGCCGTGCACCGGTACGACGTGTTCGCGCTGCTCGAACTCTGCGCGCTCGTCAAGGACTGCGGGGCGCACGCGCGCATACTCCAGCACGACCAGGCGCTCCAGGGCTTCGGCGACCGGACGGAGTTCTGCGTGGGCGGGCCCGGATCGAACCGCCGCATGGCCGCGCACCTCGCGACGCTGCTGCCGGGGCTCACGGTGAACACGGACGTGGAACGGGGCCCGGACCAGGGGTCGTTCCTGATCGGCTCGGAGCGCTACCGGATGGAGTCCGGGGTCGAGGAGTACGTGATCCTGGCCCGTCTCATGGTGGGCGAGGACTGCCGGCCGGTCTTCCTCTTCTGCGGGCAGCGGGCGATCACCAACCAGGCGGCGACCCGCTATCTCGCCCGCCACTGCGAGTCGTTGGGGCGCCGTCACCGCTCCGGCTCCTTCGTGCTCCTCCTGAAGGTGGTCAACTCGCAGGCGTACGGCCCCGATGTGGTGGAGCTGGTGGCCGACGTCACGAGCGCGGCGCGGACGGCTCCTGCGGCCGAACCGGCAGCGACTTGATCCCGTTGATGAAGTTCGAGACGAGCCGGCGGGGCGGCCCGGCGAGGGTCAGGCCGCCGCAGGCCGCGCGCACCTCCTCGTGGAACACCCGGAGCTGGAGCCGGGCGAAGTGGGCGCCGAGGCAGACGTGCGGCCCGTCACCGAAGGAGACGTGCGGGTTCGGGGTCCGTCCGAGGTCCAGTCGGTGCGGGTCGGCGAAGACGCGCTCGTCGTGGTTGGCGGAGGCGTGGAAGACGACGACCTTGTCGCCCTCCCTGATCTTCCGGCCGGCCAGCTCGGTGTCGCGGGCGGCGGTGCGGCGGAAGGAGAGCACGGGCGGGTGGACGCGCAGGAGTTCGTCCACGGCCGTGTCCATGGACACCTCGCCGTCCCACAATCTCCTTTGCTCCGCCGGGTGTTCGACGAGGGCGAGGATTCCGCCGGGGGCCGCGCTGCGGACGGTGTCGTTCCCGGCGACGGTCAGCAGGAAGAAGAACATCTCCAGTTCGGCGTCGGCGAGTTCGGAGGCGGCGAGGACGCTCATGACGTCGTCGGCCGGGTGCGCGCGCTTGTGCGCGGCGAGTTCCTGGGCGTAGCCGAACATCTCGGCGAGCATGGCGGGCGAGCGGGGGTTGACCGGCCGCCCCTCGGCATCGAGGACCGGCGGCTCGTCGGGGTCCTGGTAGGCGATGACCCGCTCGGTCCAGGTGTGCAGGAGGCCCCGGTCGCTCGCGGGGATGCCGAGCAGGTCGGTGAGGTTGAGCAGCGCGTAGTCGTCGGTGACGGCCCGGACGAGGTCCACCTCGCCGCCGTCCGCGAACGCGGCACCGAGCAGCTCGCGGGCCCGGTCGCGCGCGGTGCCGGCGAACCGCTCGATCCGCCCGGGTGTGAAGGCCCGGCTGACCAGCCGCCTCAACCGCCCGTGGTCCGGGGGGTCCTGATTGAGCATCATGCGCCGGATGAACGGCAGGTCGGCGGGGGCGGGGTCACGGATCTGGGTGGCGCCGAGGTACGAGGAGTACGACTCCGAGTCCTTGAGCACGCGGACGACGTCGGCGTGCCGGGTGACGGCCCAGAACCCCGGTCCGGCGGGCCAGCCGAGGACCTCGGACTCCTCCTGCCGGGCGACGGGGGCCTGGTCGCGCAGGACGCGGAACCGGTCGTGCGGGATGCCCGCGGCATAGATCCGCGGGTCGAAGACATCGGGCACGTCGCTCGCGTCCCCCACCGTGCGCCTCCCGTCCGGGGTGATCCAGGGGTGAAGACGTCACCATCATGACAGGTCAGAGCCGTTTTTCGTAGGACGGAACGCACAGTTCGGGAGCCTTGTCCGGGGTGTCCCGCGACTCCCAGAATCTCCGTCGTGCAGCACACGGAGCTGCATCGCGCGGAGAACAGGGGGCCCATGGGGAACGCAGGGAAGTACAGCCAGGACGCGGTGCTGCGGGCGCGGGTCCTGCTGCTCGGGTCGGAGGAGCCGAGCCTCCGGGAGCGGCTGGACGCTTATCGGGTACTGGCGGAGGTGAGCCCGCGGGCGTACCTGCCGAAGCTGGTGGACGCGCTGATCGAGCGGACCCACTGGCTCGGCGATCCGCAACTGCACCTGGCCCTGTACGCCGAAGCAGTGGCCGCGGCACGGCGGATCGACCTGGACGCGCCGAACCGAGGGGAACGGCTGAGCCAGGCCCTGAGCGGCTACGAGCACCGACTGTTCGCCGCCGGCCGGCGGGCCGAAGGGCACGCGGTGTGCGAGGAGTTGGCGGAGGCCGGCCGGTACGGACGTCTCGCGGTCCTGCTGTCCGAGGAGGGCCGGCACGGGGAGGCCGCCGACCTGCTCGGCCGGCGCATCGCGCCCGGGGACGCGGACGTGTCCGAGTGGACGCTGATCGAGTGGGCGGCCGCACTCGACGCGGCCGGACGGCACGAGGAGGCCCTGGAGGTGTTCGCGCGCGTCGTGGACGAGGCACGGCGCAAGGCGGCGGACGACCGCGCCCCGCTGGCCTCCCTGGTGTGGAAGCTGGAGCAGCACGCCCGGATGCTCCGGGCCGCCGGGCGCCCGGCCGACGAGGCCGCCGCGCGGCGCGAGACGCTGGGCCTGCTCGGCCGTCTCGCACGGGGCGGCGAGCCGGTGAGCTGGAGCGGCATCCAGGCCTCCTGGGTGACCCTCCTCGCCCTCTCGGGCCGGCCGGGCGAACCGGCCGCGACTCCGGAGGCCCCGTTGCCGGCGTTCGGGGTCCACCCGGTCCACGGATGGTCTCCGGACGTGCGGGAGGAGTACGTCGCCTCGATCCCCGAGCTCGAACGGCAGACCGACGCCCTGCGCGAGTCGGGCGATCTCCCCGGACTCATCGCCGCCCAGCGCCGCCTGACCGTCCGCCGGGCGCTCCGCTGGGAGTCGTCCGGCCGACGGGCCGAGGAGTCGCTCCTCCCGTCCTTCGACGAGGGCGTGGACCTCGCCCGCCACCCGTCCGCCGACCCGGGCGCACTCACCCGCGCCCTCACCGACCGGTCCATGTTCCTTCTCGCCGTCAAGCGGTACGAGGAGGCGCACGCGGACTTCACGGAGGCCACCGCCCTCCAGCCAATCGTTACCCGCACGTAACTTACCGACCGGTTACCACGGGTAAAGCACTCCGGTTACCGTCGGGTCACTTTCACTGCCCCCCACAGTGCAACGTGAGGAGTGCCCCCGTGCGCACATCCCTGGCCCTCGCCGTCTCGGCCGCCCTCGTGGCCGGGACGGCCCTCGGGCTCGCGCCCGCCGCCCAGGCCGCCGACACCGCCGGCTCCCTCCGCTTCGTCGACATCACCGGGGACGGCGGCACCGTCCTCAAGGCGAACGTCGTCACGCCCGCCGGAGCCGGCTCCACCGCCCGCTACCCCGTGATCGTGCTGCCCACCAGCTGGGCCGTGCCCCAGATCGAGTACCTCGCCCAGGCGCAGAAGCTCGCCGACTCCGGCTATGTCGTGGTGAGTTACAACTCGCGCGGCTTCTGGCAGTCCGGCGGGGAGATCGAGACCGCGGGTCCCAGGGACGTCGCCGACGCCTCCAAGGTGATCGACTGGGCCCTCGCCAACACCCCCGCCGACCCGGCGCACGTGGGCATGGCGGGAGTCTCGTACGGCGCGGGGATCAGCCTCCTCGCCGCCGCCCACGACCCGCGGATCAAGGCCGTCGCGGCACTCAGCGGCTGGGCCGACCTCATCGAGTCCATCTACAGCGGCCGCACCCAGCACCTCCAGGCCGCCGCCCTGCTCGGCGGCGCCGGCTACCTCACCGGGCGGCCCGGTCCCGAACTCCAGGAGATCCTGGGCGACTTCCTCTCCTCCGACCTCGCCAAGGAGGAGGACATGATCGCCTGGGGCCGCAAGCGCTCCGCCGTCGAGCAGCTCGACCGGATCAACGCCAACGGCGCCGCGATCATGCTCGGCAACGCCTGGGGCGACACCATCTTCCCGCCCAACCAGTACGCGAGCTTCTACGAGAAGCTCACCGGCCCCAAGCGCCTGGAGTTCCGCCCGGGCGACCACGCCACCGCCGAGGCCACCGGCCTCCTCGGACTGCCCAACGACACCTGGACGAGCGCCCATCGCTGGTTCGACCACTACCTCAAGGGCGTCGACAACGGCGTCGACCGCGAGCAGCCCGTCCAGCTCAAGCCCCGCTCGGACGCGCCCTACGAGGGCTACGCCGACTGGAAGTCCGTCGACGCGAACCGGCGGAAGTTCGGCCTCGGCGGTACGCAGCGGATCTGGGCGAACGTCGACTCCGGCGCCGACGGCGGTGTCGTCATGCTCTCCAACCTCCTGGACCAGTTCTTCCAGGCCCCGCCCGTCGCCTCGATCCCCCTCCTCCCCCGCGCCTTCGCCGGCGTCTGGCAGTCGGAGCGGTACGACGGCCCGCAGCGGGTGCGGGGCACGGTGAAGGTGCACACCACCGTCAGCTCCACCGACGAGAGCGGCACCTTCGTCGCATACCTCTACGACGTGGGCCCGCTCGGGCTCGGCAAGTTGGTGAGCAACGCCCCGTACACCTTCCACGGCCGGACCCCCGGGCAGCCGTTCGGCGTCGATCTGGAGCTGTTCTCCACGGCCTACGACGTCCCGGCCGGGCACCGGCTCGCACTGGTCGTCGACACCGTCGACCCGCTCTACATCGAGCACAACCCGACCGGCGCGCAGCTGACCTTCTCGTCCCCCGCGGCCGACCCGTCGTACGTGTCGGTCCCGCTGCGGTCGGAGTGAATCACCGGCTGCGGCGCCAGCGACGGACTCAGTACTCGGAGGCCTCCGCGTACACCTGGGAGAGCTGCGGCGCGCCCGTCATCGCCCAGTCGAGGCCGGCCTCGACGACCTGGATCTCGCGTCCTGAGACGAGCCGCACCACGGGGCCGCCGCCGGGCCACACCTGCCACCGGGCGCCCGGCACGTTCCGGACGATCACGGTGCCGAGGTAGAGCCCGGCGTCGTTCCCGAACCAGGGGAGCTCCTCAGGATCGTTTCGCCAGCGGGGCGGCAGCTGGTCGAGCTCCTGGAGCGAGCGCGGGGTGTCGTCCAGCTCCACCCCGCGCTCCGCGACACGGGAACGCAGCAGCTCGCACTCGGAGAGCAGCTCGGCCACCCCCTCCGGGTCGCCGTCGAAGGCCGCGGCCGGCGGGGCGTCCGTGGACTCGGGCTCGTGCCGCTTGCGCCAGCTGTCCAGAAAGGGGATGTTCATCCGTCCAGCGTGGCACCGCCACCTCCCGGTCGACCACCCGGCGCGCGGTGATCGTCGGGACCGGCGTCAGACGTCGAGGTCGACGACCACCGGCGCGTGGTCCGAGGCGCCCTTGCCCTTGCGCTCCTCACGGTCCACATAGCTGTCGGAGACGGCCTCGGCGAAGGGCTTGTTGCCGTAGACCAGGTCGATGCGCATGCCCTTGTTCTTCGGGAAGCCGAGCGCGCGGTAGTCCCAGTACGTGAACGGGTGGTCGTACTTCAGGGGGCGCGGGACCACGTCGGCGAGACCGGTCTCGCGGAGCCCGGCGAGCGCGGCGCGCTCCGGCTCCGTCACGTGCGTGGCGCCCTCGAAGACGGCGATGTCCCAGACGTCCTCGTCGGTCGGGGCGATGTTGTAGTCGCCGAGGACCGCGAAGGGCCGCTCCCCCGCCACGTCCTCCGCGACGGCCGCCTTCAGCGCCTCCAACCAGCGCAGCTTGTACGCGTAGTGGTCGTGGGTCACCTCGCGGCCGTTCGGCACGTACACCGACCAGACGCGGACCGGACCGCAGGTCGCGGAGATCGCGCGGGGCTCCTGCACCCCCTCGTACTCCGGGCCGCCGGGCAGTCCGGTGACCACGTCCGCGAGGCCGACCCGGGAGACCAGGGCCACGCCGTTCCACCGTCCGGTGGCGTTGACCGCCGACTCGTAGCCCAGGGCGCGCAGCTCCTCGGCGGGGAACTGCTCGGCGGTGCACTTGGTCTCCTGGATGCACAGCACGTCGGTGCCGCTGCTCTCCAGCCAGGCCAGGAGCCGGGGCAGCCGGGCGGTGATCGAATTGACGTTCCAGGTGGCGATGCGCATGTGCGCAAGCCTACTGGCGGGGTGTGACAGGGGGCGGTTTCAGAGCTCGGCGGACGCGCCGGGGGCGAGGCGCGCGTGCCGGGTGCCGCCGAGTTCGCCGATCTGGCGGTCGTAGATGGGCCGCGCGAGATCGGTGAGCAGGGCGTCGTGGATGTCGTACGCCCGGCGCGGCTTGACCTCGCGCACGTAGTCGATGACCTCGGAGATCTTGTTCCAGGGGGCCATGACGGGCAGCAGCAGCGTGTCGACGGGGTGGTCGGGCACGGTGAGCGCGTCGCCGGGGTGGAAGACGGCGCCGTCGACGAGGAAGCCCACGTTGGTGATGCGCGGGATGTCCGGGTGGATCACCGCGTGCAGCTCGCCGTGGACCTGGACGTCGAATCCGGCCGCGGTGAAGGTGTCGCCGTGCCCGACGGTGTGCACCCGCCCCGGGAAGGCCGCCGAGATCTTCTCGGCGACGCTGCGCAGCGTCCAGATCTCGGCGGCCTCGTTGGCCTCCAGGGCGGCGCGGAGCCGGCCCTCGTCGAAGTGGTCGGCGTGCTCGTGGGTCACGAGCAGCACGTCGGCCCCGAGGACGGCGTCCTCCTCGGTGAACATGCCGGGGTCGAGGACGAGCGTGCGGCCGTCCTTCTCAAGGCGGACGCAGGCGTGGGACTTCTTCGTCAGCTTCATGGGGCCAGGCTAGCCAGCTACGCCGGGGGCGTCGTCTCCTCCGTGACGACCCGGTGGACCACGCGCAGCGCCGTCTCGGCGGCCGGGAATCCGCAGTACACGCCCGCGTGGAGCACGATCTCGCGGAGCTCCTCGGGCGACAGGCCGTTGCGGAGTGCGGCGCGGGTGTGGTCGGCGAGGGCCTCGCGGTGGCCGCCGGCGATGAGCGCGGTGAGGGTGACGGCGCTGCGGGTGCGCCGGTCGAGGCCCTCGCGGCTCCACACCTCGCCCCAGGCGTAGCGGGTGACGAGCTCCTGGAAGGCTCCGTCGGGGTCGTCGGCGAGGGCCTGGTCGACATGGGCGTCGCCGAGGACCTCGCGGCGCAGTCCGAGCCCCTTCTCGTACGGGTCGGGCCGGCCGGCCTCGGCGGGCTCGCCGTCCGGGGCGGCCGGGGCGGGCTCGGCGGCGGGGACGGGCGGCGCGAGCGGCGGCGGCACGGCCAGGGTGCCGCTGGCCTCCTGGGCGATGCCGGAGAAGTGCTCGGTGAGCAGGTCCGTGACGGCGGCGGGCTGTTCGACGGGCGCGAGGTGCGAGGCGCCGGGGACGACGGCGAGCCGGGCGTCGGCGATGCCGGCGACCAGGGTGCGGGCCTCGGCGGGGCCGGTGACCTGGTCCTCGGAGCCGACGAGGACGAGCGCGGGGACGCCGATGCTGCCGAGCGCCGCGCGGACGTCGAAGACGGCGAGGGCCTCGCAGGCGGCGATGTAGCAGCCGGGGTCGGTCGTCCGGACCATCTGGACGGCCCAGTCCACGATGGCGGGCTGCGCGCCCGCGAAGAACGGGGTGAACCACTGCTCGGGGGCGCTGCGGGCCATCGGCTCCAGGCCGTTGGCGCGGACGATGACCCCCCGCTGGCGGAACTCGTCGGCGGTGCCGAACCGGGGCGAGGTGGCGACCAGGACCAGCGAGGCGACCCGGTGGGGCGCGCGGAGGGCGAGGTCGAGACCGACGGCTCCGCCGAGGGAGCAGCCCGCGTATCCGAAGCGCTGGACGCCGATCGTGTCGAGGGTGGCGAGGAGCCGGTCGCCGAGCTCGGCGACGGAGGTGAAGGGTTCCGCGGGTGCGCCCCCGTGCCCCGGGAGGTCGAAGCGGACGACCCGCCACTCGCGGCTGAGCTCCGGTATCTGTCGGTCCCACATGTGGAAGGTCGTACCGAGGGACGGTCCCAGGACGAGGACCGGAGCGTCTTCCGGTCCGTCCACGCGGTATTGCAGGGTGTTCGTCGTTGTCTCGCTCACTCGCCAGAGCCTCTCATTTCCCGCTCCCGGGCGCGGAGCCGGGTCGAACCCGACGCCGCCAGGACGGCTCCCGCGCCGATGAGCAGGGCCGGGGCGGCGTATCCGTACGCGAGGGTCGCGGCGGTGGCGACGGCGGCGACCAGGAGGGGCCTCCGGCGTCGCCGAGCTCGCGGCCGAGTTCGGCGACGCCCATGGTCTGTGCGTTCCTCGGGGGTGCGGGGGGCGGGGTTCGTCACGGGCCTCCGGCAGCCCGTTCTCACATCGGGTGTGTCAGGCGGCGATGACTCCGGTGCCGAGCAGGCCCAGCAGCAGCACGCCGACGATCACGCGGTAGACGACGAAGGCGTTGAAGGAGTGCCGGGCGACGTACTTGAGCAGCCAGGCGATGGAGGCGTACGCGACGACGAAGGAGACGGCGGTGCCGACGACGAGCGGGGCGATGGCGGCGCCGCTGCCGGCGGCGTCCTTGAGTTCGTACAGGCCGGCGCCGGTGAGGGCGGGGATGCCGAGGAAGAAGGACAGCCGGGTGGCGGCGACCCGGTCGAGGTCGAGCATCAGGGCGGTGGACATGGTCGCGCCGGAGCGGGAGAAGCCGGGGAAGAGCAGCGCGAGGATCTGCGAGCAGCCGACGAGCATGGCGTCCTTGAAGCCGGTGTCGTCCTCGCCGCGCTTGTGGCGGCCCATCTGGTCGGCCGCCCACATGACGCCGCTGCCGGCGATCAGCGAACCGGCGACCACCCACAGGGAGGCGAGCGGTCCGTCGATGAGGGGCTTGGCGGCGAGGCCGACCACCACGATCGGGATCGTGGCGAAGATGACCCACCAGGCGAACTGGTAGTCGTGGTGGTAGCGCTCCTCCTTGTCCACCAGGCCGCGGCCCCACGCGGTGACGATGCGGACGATGTCCTTGAAGAAGTAGACGAGGACGGCGGCGATCGCGCCGACCTGGATGACGGCGGAGAAGCCGACCACGGAGGGGTCGTCGACGGGGATGCCCATCAGGCCCTCGGTGATCTTGAGGTGGCCGGTGGAGGAGATGGGGAGGAATTCGGTGATGCCCTCGACGATGCCGAGGACGGTGGCCTGACCGAGGCTGATGACGCTCATCGGGGTCCTGTCTGGGTGGGAGGGGCAGGGGTACGGGAAGGGGCCGGGTGTCAGTGGCCGGCGCCGCCGGACGACCGGCGGGCCCGCAGGACCTCGAAGGCGAGCGGGAGCAGGGAGACCGCGACGATCGCCGCGATCAGGGGGAGCAGGTAGCGGTCGACGTCGGGGATGCTCGAACCCAGCGCGTAGCCGCCGAGGACGAGGCCCGCGGTCCACAGCAGGCCGCCGGCGACCTGCCAGAGGGCGAAGGTGCGGGCGGGCATGCCGACCATGCCCGCCAGGGGGTTGAGCACGGTGCGGACCACGGGGAGGAAGCGGGCCAGGACGACGGCCTTGCCGTGGCCGTACCGCGCGAGGAGCTTCTCGGCCCGGGCGGCGCCCTCGCGCAGGTGGCGGCTGCGGGTGCGCTCCAGGAGGGCGCGGCCGGCGCGGGCTCCGATGAGGTAGCCGGTCTGGGCGCCGAGGAGGGCTCCGGCCGCGGCGGCGATCAGCACGCCGGGCAGGGAGAGGTGGACGCCGCCGGTGCCGGTGGTGCACAGCAGGCCGGCGGTGAACAGCAGGGAGTCGCCGGGCAGGAAGAAGCCGATCAGGAGGCCCGTCTCGGCGTACAGGACGAGGAACACGCCGAGCGCGCCGAACGCGGTCAGCAGGGAGGTGGCGTCCAGCGGGTTCAGGGCCTGGGGCACCTGGGTTCCTTTCCGCCGTGCGCGACCGGGGGTCCGGCTGTCCCGGGGCAGGGGCGCATGGCACACTCGTGGAACAGCATTTACGCGTGCGTAGAACTTCTACGCGACTGTAGAAGAAAGCCGGGAGAACGACAAACCCCATGGACGGCAACACGCGCGGCCAGACCCCCAGACAGCCCAACGGCGCCCGCGAGACCCAGATCCTCACTCTGCTCCAGCACGCCGGGGGCGCACTCACGCCCGGCGAGGTGGTCGAGCGCCTCCAGGCCGAGCTCACGTACAGCACCGTCGTGACGATCCTGACCCGGATGCACGGCAAGGGAATGCTCCACCGGTCCCCCCGCGGCCGGGCCTACGCCTACGCTCCCGTCACCGACGACGCCGGCTTCGCCGCCCGCCGCATGCGCTCCGTACTCGACGACCGGCCCGACCGCGAGGCCGTCCTCGCCCGCTTCGCCGACGAACTCTCCGACGCGGACGCCGACCTGCTGCGCCAGATGCTCGGGGACACCGACGGCGGCGGCACGGACGGCGCCGACCACGGCACCGACCGGTAAGGGAACCCGCCGCCATGCGCCTCGCCGTCTACCTGCCGCTCCTGCTGCCGCTGCTCACCCCGCTCGGCGTCCGTCTCCTCGCCGAGCGGTGCGAACCGCGCCTGGGCACCTGGCTGCTCAGCCTCTGCGCGCTGGTGCTCGGTGCCGCGAGCACGCTCAGCCTCGGCCTGCTCGCCCTCGCCGGCCTGGTCCGCGTCCCCCGGCTGGCCGCCCTCGGCCACTGGGCGCCGCTGACGGCCCGCGACGACCCCGCCGCCGTGCCCGTCTCCCTCGCGGCGGGGCTGCTGCTCGGCGGCGCCACCCTGATGGCCGTACGGTTCCTCCTCCGGCGCGCGCGTACGCTCGCCGCCGCCGCGCTCGACGCGGCCTGCATGCCCACCCACGACGGCCTGGTCGTCGTCGACGACGAGGCCCCCGACGCCTTCGCCCTGCCCGGGCTGCCCGGCCGCGTCGTCGTCTCCACCGGCATGCTGCACACCCTGGAACCCGCCGAGCACCGCATCCTCCTGGCCCACGAGCGGGCCCACCTGACCTCCCACCACTACGCCTTCGTGGCCGCCGCCCAGCTCGGCGCCGCCGCCAACCCGCTCCTGCGCCCGCTGGCCCGCGCCGTCACGTACACCATCGAGCGCTGGGCCGACGAGAGCGCCGCGGCCGCCACCGGCGACCGGCGCCAGGTGGCCAGGGCCGTCGGCAAGGCCGCACTCGCCGCCCGCCACGCCGACCGGACCCCGCGCGGCGCGCTCGGTTTCCTCGGCCGGGGAGGCAAGGGCACCCCGGGCCCCGTGCCGCGCCGCGTCGCCGCGCTCCTCGCACCGCCCCGGGGCCCCCGCCCCCTGCTCACCGCGGTCACCCTCGCCGTGCCCGCAGCCGCGCTGCTCGCGGCGGGCGAGGCCGCCCTCGACCTCCACCGGCTACTGGAGAGCCTCGGCATCCGCTGACTCCCCCTCGCCCCGGTCCGTCCCCAGGTACCGGTCGAGCGGCGGCTCCTGGGCCAGGACGGCGCCGATGGTGAGGGAGAAGGTGATCGCTGCGCACACCACGATCAGCCAGGACAGCATCGTCAGGACCAGGCCCAGCGAGCCGTACTCGCCGAGGGCGCGGTTGAGGGCGGCCGGCATGTAGAGCCGTGCCGTGATGCCGAGGACGGTCGTGGCGACGCCGCCCAGGACGGCGCCGGGCAGGAGCGGCAGCCAGGGGACCCGCTTCGCTAGCAGGAGGTGCTGGGTCCACAGCCACACCCCCGTGCTGACCAGGAAGTACAGCGGCAGGCCGAGCCAGGTGCCGGCCCCGAAGCCGTCGCGGAGGGGGGCCTGGAGGAGCACCACGACGACCAGCGCGAGCAGCCACACCAGCCACCGCCAGGCCGCGATCCGGGTCCCGGCCTTGGGGAGCCCCCAGGCCCGCTCGCACACCCTGGCCATGGCGCGGCTGAAGCTCGTGGCCGACACCAGCGCCACGATCGCGCCCACGATGCCGGTGGTCTCCCGCACTCCGTCGGTGGTGGCCTGGTCGAGGACCTGCTGGAGATCCTGGTCGGCCGGGCCGGTCAGCCCGAACATGACGCGGAGCGACTCGCGCAGCTGGTCGCGCACGGCGAGCGGGGCGAAGGCCGCGAGGGCGAAGAGCAGGGGCACGGCGGCCAGGAAGGCCTGGGCGGCGAGCCGGGTGCCGGCGTCCAGGAGGTTCCCGCTGACCAGCCGGCCGGTGAGTTCCGTGAGCACGGGAAAGCGGCTCTCCGCCCCCGTCCGGATGCTGCGCAACCGGGTCGCCCACGACATCCCGCCTCCCGACCCCTGCCCGGCCCGTGCCGCCATTGGACGCGAGCCCGCGCGCCCGTGCGAGCCGGGGCCGACCGTCCGGGGGAATCCCGGGGCGTCAGGGGCTCGTGGTCGACACCGCGTACACGCGGGGGAAGGCCGGCTCGGTGAGATCGACCGTGACGTCCAGGCGCGGGCGGGGTTCCTCGCGGGTGACGACGCCGCCCGCCCAGGTCATGCCGTCGGCGAAGGTCCAGCCGGCGATGTCCGCGTCGCGCTCGCCGACGGTGATCCGGCCCTGGGTCAGTGCCGAGCGGGAGGTCCCGGCCTCGGCGAGGAAGGCGTCGAGGCCGCCGGCGGTCGTCGAGAACTGCACGTACAGCCGGCTGGTCTTCCAGTTGCTGGTCTCGTAGTAGGCGACGTCCCAGGCCCCGGGAGGGATCGGGACCTCGAAGACCCGGCGCTTCATCAGCGAGGGCCAGTTGTCCTGGAGACCGGCCGCCGAGGACTCGCGCTCCTTGTCGCGGCCGCTGTCACGGCTCTGGTTCGCGGAGACGACGAGGTAGCCGGCCGGGATGCCGACGAGCAGCACGATGATGACGGCCGTCAGCCAGCGGCGGCGGATCATGTGCCCCCGGTCCTCGGGCAGCTTCTCCCGAGGGGGGCGGGGCGGGGCGGACTGGTGGGGCAGGGTGGTCGTCATGAAGAGGGGTCCTCGGGGGTACGTGCGGCCCGGCCCGAGGTCCCGTTGCGCAGGGCCTGGGCGTAGCGCTCGTACCGTTCGTACCGCTCGACGCGGCGCCGGTTGGCGCGGCGGAAGCGGCGGGCGACGAGCCGGGCGAGGTCGGCGGCGCCGACCATGCCGGCCTCGGGGCCGAGCTGGGCGCGGGTGATGCGGGCCTCGGGACGGTAGCCGCGGCCGGTGAGGTGGCGGCGGAAGGCGTCCCTCGCGGGGCCGATGAGCAGGTCGTCGGCGGCGGAGACGCCTCCGCCGATGACGAAGCAGGAGGGGTCGAGGGCGGCGGCGAGGTTGGCGATGCCGACGCCGAGCCACTGCCCGATGTCCTGGAGCAGCTCGACGCACATGGCGTCGCCCTCGCGGGCGAGCTCGGTGATGAGGGGGCCGGTGATGTCGGGGACGTTCCCCTTGACCCGTTCGATGATCTCGTACGCGACCGGGGAGTCGGCGGCGGCCAGCTCGCGGGCCTCGCGGACCAGCGCGTTCCCGGAGCTGTACTGCTCCCAGCAGCCGCGGTTGCCGCAGGGGCAGCGGTGCCCGCCGGGGACGACCTGCATGTGGCCGAACTCTCCGGCGACCCCGTACTTGCCCCGCTTGACCTGGCCGTCCTCCAGGATGGCGCCGCCGATGCCGGTGCCGAGGGTGATCATGACGAGGTGGTCCTCGCCGCGTCCGGCACCGAAGCGCCACTCGGCCCAGGCGGCGGTGTTGGCGTCGTTGTCGACCATGACGGGGACGGCGAGGCGGCCCTGGAGGGCGTCGCGGAGGGGTTCGTTGCGCCAGGCGAGGTGCGGGGCGAAGAGGACCCGGGCACGGTCGGCGTCGACCCATCCGGCCGCGCCGATGCCGACGGCGTGCACGTCGTGCCGGTCGGAGAGGTCCAGGACCAGTTCGACGATGGTGTCCTCGACGACCTTGGGGCTCTTGGACTTGTCCGGCGTCTCCGTGCGGAGCTTCTCCAGGATGTTGCCGTCGGCGTCGACGACGCCGGCCATCACCTTCGTACCGCCGATGTCGATGCCGACGGTCGGCACCCGGGGCGCCGTCAGGTGGGAGCGCCGCTCCCGGGTCCCGACGGTGCGCAGCACGGTCCCGCGGGCGGCTCCCCGGTGGGCGAGGTCACGGTAGGTACTCATCGGCTCCGATTCTGCCAGGTGCGGTGTGAAGGGGCCGTTACGTGGCGGTCGGCCGCTCCAGCTCGTGGCGCAGGTCCTCCAGCTCGCTGCCGCCCGCCATCTGCCGGGTCAACTCGTCGAGCGTGACGGAGCCCTTGGTGTGGCTCGCCGCCATCGCGCCCCGCTTGAGAAGGACGAAACGGTCGCCGACGAGGTAGGCGTGGTGCGGGTTGTGCGTGATGAGGACCACGCCGAGGCCCTGGTCACGGGCGGCCGCCACGTACTTCAGGACGACCCCGGACTGCTTGACGCCGAGCGCGGCGGTCGGCTCGTCGAGGACGAGGACCTTGGCGCCGAAGTGGACGGCGCGGGCGATGGCCACGCACTGGCGCTCGCCGCCGGAGAGGGTGCCGATCGGCTGGTCGACGTCCCGGAGGTCGATGCCCATGCGGAGCAGCGCCTCGCGGGTGGTCGTCCGCATCTGCTCGACGTCGAGGCGCTTGAAGGGGCCCTTGCCCTTCGTGGGCTCGGAGCCGAGGAAGAAGTTCCGCCAGACCGGCATGAGCGGGACGACGGCGAGGTCCTGGTAGACGGTGGCGATGCCCCGGTCGAGGGCGTCGCGCGGGTTGGCGAGGGTGACCTCCTCGCCCTCGATGCGGAAGGTGCCGGCGTCGTGCCGGTGGAGGCCGGCGACGATCTTGATGAGGGTGGACTTGCCGGCGCCGTTGTCGCCGAGGACGCAGGAGATCTCGCCCGCGCGGACCTCCAGGGAGACCCCTTCGAGGGCGCGGATGTTGCCGTAGTACTTGCTGACGTCGGTCAGCTCGACGAGCGGGGTCGGCTCCGTGGTCATTTGGTCGCCTCCACGCGCTTGCGGATCCAGGCGTTCAGCAGGGTCGCCAGGAGGAGCATCGCCCCCAGGAAGAACTTGAACCAGTCGGGGTTCCACTCGGCGTACACGATGCCCTTGCTGGTCATGCCGAAGATCAGGGCGCCGACCGCCGAGCCGATGGCCGAGCCGTATCCGCCGGTGATCAGGCAGCCGCCGATGACGGCCGCGATGATGTAGATCAGCTCGTTGCCGACGCCTTCGCCCGACTGGACGACGTCGAAGGAGAAGAGCAGGTGCTGGCCGGAGATCCAGGCGCAGAAGGCCACGCCCATGTAGAGGCCGATCTTCGTGCGGTAGACGGGGACGCCGACCGCGCGGGCGGCGTCGGCGCCGCCGCCGACGGCGAAGATCCAGTTGCCGAAGCGGGTCCGGAGCAGGATCCAGGTGGCGAGCGCGACGAGGCCGAGCCACCACAGGATGGTGACCTTGAACTCGACGCCGCCGATCGTCACCTCGGAGGCGAAGAGCTTCCGCGCGGAGGGGAAGCCCTCCATGTCGGCGATGCTCTTGGTGGAGACGGTGCCGCTGATCAGCTTGGTGAGGCCCAGGTTCAGGCCGGTCAGCATGAGGAAGGTGCCGAGCGTGATGATGAAGCTGGGCAGCTTGGTGCGGGTCAGCATGAAGCCGTTGAAGACGCCGATCGCCAGGGTGACGAGCAGCGAGACGCCGACGCCGACCCAGACGTTCGCCGTCATCTGGTAGCTGAACATCGACGAGACGAGCGCGGAGCTGGTGACCAGGACACCGGCGGACAGGTCGAACTCGCCGCCGATCATCAGGAGGGCGACCGGGACGGCCATGATGCCGATGGTGGAGGCCGCGTAGAGGACGGTGCCGAGGCTGGAGGGCTTGAGGAAGCTGTCGGCGACCACCGCGAAGAAGACGAAGACGGCGATCGCGCCGACGACCGAGCCGAGCTCGGGGCGGGCGAGCAGCTTCTTCAGGGGGGTGGTGCGGATCAGCCGTTCGTCGACGTGGTCGACACCGTCCGACGGCGGGGCGGTGGAGCTCATCGGGTGCCCCGATCCGCGTACTGCTTCAGCGCGGCGGCCTGGTCCTTGGTGATGATCTGCGGGCCGGTCAGGACGGGCTTGCCGCCGCCGAGGACGTCGGCGTTGTAGCGGTACAGCCAGAGCAGGTCGACGGCCTCGTAGCCCTGGAGGTAGGGCTGCTGGTCGACGGCGAAGCCGAGGGTGCCGGCCTCCAGGGCGGTCGCGACCTTGGCGTTGAGGTCGAAGGTGTCGACCTCGGCCTTGCTGCCGGCGCTCTTCGCGGCCTGGACGGCGGTGTCGGCGAAGGGGGCGCCGAGGGTGACGACGGCGTCGACGTCCTTGTCGGACTGGAGCTTGGCCTCGATGGAGGCCTTCACGTCGGGCATGTTGGTGCCGTCGACGTACAGGTTCACGAGCTCGCCGTCGAAGGTCTTCCTCACGCCCGCGCAGCGCTGCTCGTGGCCGACGTTGCCCTGCTCGTGCAGGACGCAGAGGGCCTTCTTCTTGCCGCGCTTGTCGAGCTCCTCGCCGACGGCCTCGCCGGCGACGGTCTCGTCCTGGCCGATGTGGGTGAGCGCCCCGTAGGCCTTGGACTGCTCGGCGCCCGAGTTCACGGTGATCACCGGGATGCCGGCCTTGACGGCCTTCTCGACGGCGGCCTTCATGGCGTCCGGCTTGGCGAGGGTGACGATCAGCCCGTCGACGCCCTTGGCGACGTACGAGTCGATCAGCTGCGCCTGCTGCTGCGCCTCGTCGTTGTGCGCGTAGAGGAAGTTGATGTTGTCCTTGACGGCGGCCTGCTTGGCGCCCTTCTGGACGATGTCCCAGAAGGTGTCGCCGTCGCCCGAGTGGGTCACCATGGCGAAGGTCCACCGGGGGGTGTCGACGGCCGCCCTGCCCTGGGCCTCGGCTGCCTTGCGGGCGTCCTCCGCCCGCTTTCCGCCGGTGCTGCTGCACCCGGCGAGCGCCGCGGTGAGTGCGAGGGCGAGCACGGCGCCGACTGCGGCGCGTACCCCTCCTGTCCGAAGCCTGGTCACGAGGCCGTGCCCTCCTTTGTGTCCTTCTGCGTGCATTGCAGTATCGGTCATGCGGGTCCTGGCACTGGTCAGGGGCCCCCTCGAGTGGCTACGGACGGGCCATCAGCCGGAACTCGAAGGAGTAGCGGGTGGCCCGGTAGAGGTGGGAGCCGTACTCGACGGCCCGTCCCGTGTCGTCGAAGGTGACGCGCTCCATGGTCAGCAGCGGGGCGCCCTCCGGCTCGTCGAGGAGCGCGGCCTCGTCGGGGGTCGCGGCGCGGGCGCCGACGGCCTGGCGGGCGCTGTGCAGGGTGAGGGCGGCGGAGCGGAGCATGCGGTAGAGGCCGGTGGTCTCCAGGCGTCCGGTGTCGGGGTCGAGGAGCCCGGCGGGCAGGTGGTTGCAGAGGTACGCCATGGGCTCGCCGTGCGCGGTGCGGAGCCGCTCCAGGTAGTGGACCTCCGTGCCCTCGGGTACGCCGAGGGCGGCCGCGACCGGTCCCGCGGCGGGTTCGAGACGGTTGACCAGGACGCGGGTGGCGGGGCGCTGGCCGGCGGCGGCGAGGTCGTCGTAGAGGCTGCTGAGCTCCATCGGGCGGCGGACCCTGCTGGGCAGGACCTGGGTGCCGACGCCCCTGCGGCGGACCAGGAGGCCCTTGTCGACGAGGGTCTGGATGGCCTGGCGGACGGTGGGCCGGGAGAGGCCCAGGCGGGTGGCGAGGTCGATCTCGTTGCCGAGGAGGGTGCCCGGGGACAGCGTCCCGTTCTCCACGGCGCTCTCCAGCTGCTGGGCGAGCTGGAAGTAGAGCGGAACCGGACTCGTGCGGTCCACGGAGAGCGGGGGCAGGGGGGAGCCGGACTGCTTGGACACGCAGGGAGCGTAGCCCGGGGCGCCGAGGACAGGAAGGCGGTGCGGGACGCCGATGACGGGAGGTCGTGACGTCCGGATGTCCTGACAAATCCTTGACACCCGGGCGGCCCGGCTCCACGGTGGGGCCATGCGCATCGGACTGATCGGTACGGGACGGATCGGGAGTTTCCACGCGGGTGTGCTGGCCCGGCATCCGGAGGTCGAGTCGCTGGTCGTGGCGGACGCGGACCCGGTCCGGGCGGCCGGGGTGGCGGGGGCGCTCGGCGCGGAGGCGGCGCCGGACGTGGACGCGCTCCTCGGGCACGCCCTGGACGCCGTGGTGATCGCCTCGGCGACGGCCGCGCACGCGGAGCTGATCGCCCGCGCCGCCGGGGCGGGCCTGCCGGCCTTCTGCGAGAAGCCGATCGCCCTGGACGTGCCGGGGACCCTGCGCGCGCTCGACGCGGTGGCGGAGGCGGGCACGGTGCTCCAGCTGGGGTTCATGCGCCGCTTCGACGCGGGGTACCGGGCCGCGCGGGAGGCGGTGCGGTCGGGGCGGCTCGGCCGGCTGCACACCGTACGGGCGGTGACCTCCGACCCGGAGCCGCCGCCCGCCGCGTATCTGCCGCTCTCCGGCGGTCTCTTCCGGGACTGTCTCGTGCACGACTTCGACATCGTCCGCTGGGTGACCGGGCGGGAGGTCGTCGAGGTGTACGCGACGGGCTCGGACGCCGGCCCCGCGATGTTCCGGGAGGCGGGCGACGTGGACACCGCCGCGGCCGTGCTCACCCTGGACGACGGCACGCTGGCGACGGCGACCGCGACCCGGTGCAACGGCGCCGGGTACGACGTCCGCATGGAACTGGCGGGCGAGCGGGACCAGATCGTCGTGGGCCTCGACGACCGGACCCCGCTCGCCTCGGTGGAGCCGCAGGGCCCTCCCGCCCCGGGCAAGCCCTGGCCCGGCTTCCTGGAGCGCTTCGCCCCCGCGTACGAGGCGGAACTGGACGCCTTCGTACGGCTGGTGCGCGGCGAGGCGCCCAACCCCTGCGACGGCCGGGAGGCGCTGGCGGCCCTGCGGATCGCCGACGCGTGCGAGCGCTCGCGGCGGGAGCGGGCACCGGTCCGGGTCGCCGGGGTGGACGAGCCGGCCGGGGGCGGCGGGGCCGGTTCAGCCGGCTGACAGCACCGTGCCCTGGGCCACCGCGCACAGCGTCTCGGCGCCCTGCTCGTCGACGGTCGACAGGTCGCAGCGCACCACCGCCTGCCGCCGCCCGGCGTGGACCACCTCCGCCCGGGCCCGCAGCACGCCGCCCGTCGCGGGCCGGACGTACTGGATGGAGAACCCGGCCGTCAGCACGGCCGCGCCGAGCTCGGCGCCCGCGGCGAAGGTGATCGCGTTGTCGGCCGCGTACGAGACGACCCCGCCGTGCAGGAAGCCGTTCTGCTGTCTCAGGTCGTCGCGGTGGTCCAGCTCCAGGACCGCTCGGCCCGCGCCGAACTCGGTGAGGCGGGCGCCGACGAGCCGGCTGAAGGGCTGCGCGTCGAGGACCTTCCGGGCGAGGTCGAGGTCGAGGGCGGGGGTCTGATCGCTCAAGGGTTCACCACCGGACGGGGAGTCGACGGGTCCCGCGCATGAGCATGCCGGGCAGCCAGTCCAACGAAGCGGGTTCCTGGTCGAGTTCCAGCAGGGGGAAGCGGTCCAGGAGGGTCCGGAGGGCGATCCGGCCCTCCAGGCGGGCGAGCGGGGCGCCCAGGCAGTAGTGGATGCCGTGCCCGAAGGCGAGGTGGCCCCGGGTGTCGCGCCGGATGTCGAAGCGGTCGGGCTCGGGGAAGCGCGCCGGGTCCCGGTCGGACGCGCCGATCCCCACGATGACGCTCTGCCCCGCCGGGATCACGGTGTCGCCGATGGTGACGGGCTCCCGGGTGACGCGGAAGGTGGCGGTCTCCACCGGACCGTCGTACCGCAGGGACTCCTCGATCGTCCCGTCGAGGAGGTCCGGGTCCGCGCGCAGGGCGGCGAGCTGCTCGGGGTGGGTGAGCAGGTTGCGGACGGTGTTGGAGATCAGGTTGACGGTCGTCTCGTGGCCGGCGATGAGCAGCAGATAGGCCATGGCGCGGAGTTCGGGCCCGGAGAGCCGGTCGCCGTCCTCCGCGCGGGCGGCGATCAGGCCGGAGAGCAGGTCGTCTGCGGGGCCGGCGGCCCGCTTGTCCTCGATGAGTCCGTCGAGGTAGCCGCCGAAGCCCTCCAGGGCGTCGAGGATGCCCCGCTCTCCGGTGGGGGTGACGAGCTCGTTCGACCAGCCGCGGAAGGTGTCGCGGTCCTCGGCGGGGACGCCGAGGAGCTCGCAGATGACGGTGATCGGCAGCGGGAACGCGTAGGCGTCGACGAGGTCGGCGCGGCCGGCCGGTTCCATGGCGTCGGCGAGCTCGTGGGTGAGCCGCTCGATGCGGGGGCGCAGGCTCTCGACCCGGCGACCGGTGAACTCGGCCGTGACCAGGCGGCGCAGCCGGGTGTGGTCGGGGGCGTCCGCCGAGAGGAGGTGGACGCCGATGACGTCCTCCTCCGGCGGCCGTACGCCGATGACGGACGGGGACTTGGCGAGTCGCTGATCGGCGAGCGCCGCTCGCGCCTCGTCGTGGCCGACGATCAGCCAGAACTGGAAGCCGTCGGGCATCCGCACCTCGTGGACGGGACCTGCTTCACGGAGCTTCGCGTAGTAGGGGTACGGGTTCGCGGTGAAGTCCGCGCCGTACTCCCCCAGTTCGATGACGGACATCGGATCAGACTATCCGACTAGCCGCTCTCGCCCTCGTCGCCGAGGCCCGCGTCGTGGACGAGGAGCGCGATCTGGACACGGTTGTTGAGGCCGAGCTTGGCGAGGATCCGGGAGACGTGGGCCTTGACCGTGGGGACGCCCATGTACAGCTCGGCGGCGATCTCGGCGTTGGACCGGCCGCGCCCGACGGCGAGGGCCACCTCCCGTTCGCGGTCGGCGAGTTCGGCGAGCCGCCCGGCGGCCGTGGCGCGCCTCGGCTGCTGTTCGGGCCGCTCCACGACGTGGGCCATCAGCTGGCGGGTGACGGCCGGCGAGAGGGCGGGGTCGCCCGCGGCGACCCGGCGGACGGCGGCGACGATCTCGGCGGGCTTGGTGTCCTTGAGGACGAATCCGGCGGCGCCGGCCCGCAGGGCGCGCAGCACCTGCTCGTCGGCGTGGAAGGTGGTGAGGACGACGACCTCGGGGGCGCCGGGGAGGGCGCGGAGGCGCTCGGTGGCGGTGAGGCCGTCCACGTGGGGCATGCGGATGTCCATGAGGACGACGTCCGGGGCGTGCAGGGCGACGAGTTCGGGGACCTCACGGCCGTCGGCGCCCTCGCCGACGATCTCGAGGTCGTCGGCGCCGCCGAGCATGAGGGTGAGGCCCGCACGGACCAGGGGGTCGTCGTCGACGATGAGCAGCCGGATGGTCATGAGGGCCACGGTAGCCAGGCGTGCAGGGCGAATCCGCCGTCGGGGGCCGGGCCGTGCTCCATCCGGCCGCCGGCGAGGGCGGCGCGTTCGGTGAGGCCGATGAGGCCCTGGCCCGAGCCGGGGACGTGCGGGACCGGGCCCGTGGGGGCCGGGTTGCGGATGTCGACGGTGAGGCCCTCGCCGGGCCGGCCGCGGACGGTGACGGTGACCGTGGTGCCGGGGGCGTGCTTGCGGGCGTTGGTGAGGGCCTCCTGCGCGATGCGGTAGACGGTGC
Organism: Streptomyces sp. NPDC002463; assembly: GCF_042889835.1. Classification (NCBI taxonomy): domain Bacteria; kingdom Bacillati; phylum Actinomycetota; class Actinomycetes; order Kitasatosporales; family Streptomycetaceae; genus Streptomyces; species Streptomyces sp. NPDC002463. The sequence goes on along the minus strand of NZ_JBIARL010000023.1, from coordinate 97,561 downwards.
GGCCGGTGGCGGCGGGCACCGCGGCCGGGTCGTCGACGGTGGTGTCGAGGACGACGTCCGCGCCGGCCTCGCGGGACTCGTCGACCAGCGCGTCGAGGGTGGCGAGGGTGGGCTGGGGCCTGGCGCCGTCGCCGTTCTCGCCGGGGGCGCGCAGGACTCCGATGATCTCGCGGAGGTCCTGGAGGGCTTCGTGGGCGCTGTCGCGGATGACTCCGGCGGCGCGGGCGATCTGCTCGGGCGGGGCGTCCGGCCGGAACTCCAGGGCCCCGGCGTGGACGCTGAGCAGGGTGAGCCGGTGGGCGAGCACGTCGTGCATCTCGCGGGCGATGGCCTCCCGGGCGAGCCGCTGGGCCTGGGCGGCGCGCAGCTCGGCCTCGGACTCGGCGCGGCGGGCCCGTTCCCTGAGGGCTTCGAAGAGCTGGCGGCGGGCGCGGACGAGCATGCCCCAGGCGGTGACGAGGAGGACGAGGATGAAGCCGAGGGCGACGGAGAGGCCCGCGTTGGTGGTGGGGTCGGGGCGGACGAAGACCTGGACGACGGAGGTGGCGACGGCGAGCGCGCCGATCCAGGCGATCTCGCGGAACGGGCGGCGTACGGCGACGCTGAACAGGCTCGCGAGGAGGGCTCCGGCGGCGACCGGCGCCACGGCGTTGACCAGGGCGAGGGCGACGGCGAGCCCGACGGGCCACCGTCGGCGCAGCCAGAGGGCGCAGCAGGCGGCGGCGCCGGCGAGCTGGTCGAGGAGGGTGACGGTCGCGCTGGTGTACTCCGCGCTCGCGTCGGCGGCGAGGAGGCCGACGAACGCGGCGAGGAGGAAGAGCGTGGTGTCCACGACCCAGTCACGGGCGGTACGGCGGGGCCGGGGCGCTCCGCTCCCGCCCGGTTCGACCAGGTGGGAGGGGAGCAGCCGGTGCTGCCGGTCCGTACGCGTCATGTCCGTAAATGTACGCAGGTCAGGCGCGGTCCACCGGTCGTGCGGGCCGTCCTGCTACGGGAGTCGCGCAGGTCGATACTTTGGTATCGGCCGCCGTGGACGAACGGCGGACGCGGCCGCTCGGCCGTCCTCGCCATGATCGACTCATGAAGAGGTTTCTTGAGGGTCTCGGCGGACTGCTGCTCGTGGCCGGGGTCGCCGGAGTGATCCGCGAGCTGACGGACGGCTGGTTCCATTTCATGGGTCTGACCCGGTTCCTCACGGAGAACGTGTGGTTCCTGGAGGGCCGGGAGCTGTTCGCGAACATCGTCGTCGCGGTCCTCGGCCTCGTCCTCGCGATCGCGGGCGGCCGTACGGCCAAGGCCTGAACGGGCGACTTCCGGACGGTCAGGCGCTCGCCTCGTTGAGGCGGGTGACCTCGGCGAGGTGCTCGGCCATGCGGTGGGACACGGAGCCGCTGGTGTAGAGGACGCCGCCGATGACGGCCACGGGCACGGACGCGCCGAGCACGGCGAGGAGTTCGGGCCAGTCGCGCTCGTTGACGCAGCGGCTGTCGCTGTTGTGGAGGTTCTCGCTGGTGAACCGGGAGGTGCACTCTCTGCCGTACGTATCGGTCTCGTAGGGCGTGAAGAGGAGCACCGCGAGCCAGATCCACAGGAGCACGGCCACGGCGAGGAGACCGAGTCCCCATGCCCGGGTGCGGCGGGCCCGGGCGCGGAAGTCCATGTCGTACGGCAGTGAACGCATGGCGCAAGAACCTACCGGGCGTCCTCGTCCGCGGTGCGGCGGCCCCAGCTCGTGCCCGCGAGGACGAGTACGGCGCCGGCGAGGCCGAGGACGCCGGGGCGGTCGCCCGCGAGGGCGATGCCCGCGGCGGCGGCCCAGAGGGGCTCCGTGCCGAGGAGGAGGCTGACCCGGGAGGGCGAGGTGCGGCGGACGGCCCACATCTGCACGAAGAAGGCGAAGAGCGTGCAGAAGACGGAGAGGAAGAGGAGCCCGGCCCATTCGCGCGGGCCGAAGTCGAGGGCGACGGCCCGGGGTGAGGCGCCGGTGCCGGGGAAGGCGGCGATGACGGCGAACACGGCGACGGCGGAGCCGAGCTGGACGGTGGTGAGGGAGAGCGAGTCGGCCGACCGGACCGCCTTGATCCGGGACATGGCCAGGACGTGGACGGTACGGGCGAGGGCGGCGAGCAGCATGAGCAGATCGCCGGGGGAGGGGGCGGTGAAGCCTCCGCCCTGGGTCAGCAGGACGACACCGGCGACGGAGAGCGCGGCGGCGGCGAGGAAGGAGCGGGACGGCAGGGCCCGGGTGACGGCCGACTCGGCGAGCGGGGTGAAGATCATGGTGAGGCTGATGATCAGGCCCGCGTTGGTGGCGGAGGTGTGGACGACTCCGTACGTCTCCAGGAGGAAGATCCCGCTGAGGATCAGACCGAGGATCGCGGCGCCGCGCCACTGGGCCGCGCTGAGGGCCCGGAGCCTGCTCCACCCGGCGGCGACGAGGACGGGCAGCACCACCGCGAACCGCAGCACGAGGACCGCGATGACGGTGTGGCCGGTGGTGATGCCCTTGGCCGCGAGATAGCTGGCGCCCCAGACGACGGCGACGAGCAGGACGGGGAGGTCGGTGAGCCAGGCGCGGCGCGGCGCGCCGAGGGGTACGGGTGCGGCGATCGACGACGAAGCTGACATCGCGGGCCGGTTCTCCAACTCTTCGGGCGGGGTGGAGACTTCGACGGCTCGCACTCGGAGCGATCACCGTACCCGGACGGGCCCGTGGCGGCTACACCTTTCCTTCGGCCCTGATCAGAAGCTGCCGTACGTGGGGCGGCCGGCCAGTTCGTACGTGTGGAGAGTGACGCCCGTGCTGGTGGTGCGCGCGTCGGTGAGACGGAAGGCGGTGGGGCGGACCCCGTCGCTGAAGAGGCGGCGGCCGGTGCCGAGGACCACGGGGAAGACCTGCAGGTGAAGGGTGTCGATGAGGTCGTGGTCGAGGAGGGTCCGGGCGAGGCCGGCGCTGCCGTGCATCTGGATCTCGCCGTCGGTGCGCTCCTTGAGGGCGGTGACCTCCTTGACGATGTCGCCGCGGAGCAGGGTGGTGTTCTCCCAGTCGGCGGAGGTGAGGGTGGTCGTGGCGACGTACTTGGGGAGGGCGTTGAGCTTGGAGGCGACGGGGTCGGCGGGGTCGGTGTGCTTGGGCCAGTAGCCGGCGAAGATCTCGTACGTGCGTCGCCCGAGCAGGAAGGCGGTCGGCCGGGCGAAGATCTCGGTGACGCGCCGCCCGAAGTCCTCGTCGTCGTACGGCGCGGACCAGCCGCCGTGCTCGAAGCCGCCGCTGGGGTCCTCCTCCGGGCCTCCGGGGGCCTGGATGACGCCGTCGAGGGTGAGGAACTGGGTGAGGCTGAGGGTGGCCATGGTGGGTGCCCTTTCTGTTCTCCGGACCATCGTGTCCCACCCCTTCCGACTCCACCGCCCGGCGGAAGTCATCGGTGGGTCGGGGTCCGATTCCCGCCAGCGTCCGGGCGCCCCGCCGACTTTCATTGAACCCGCAACCAGTTGGCGTTACTCACGGAGGTTTCGGGATGTCCACGATGAACGGCACGGCGGTCCTGGTGACGGGTGGCAGCCGGGGGATCGGCGCGGCGACGGCGGTGCGGCTGGCCCAGGAGGGCGCCGACGTGGCCTTCACCTACGTCCAGGACGAGGCGCGGGCCGAGGAGGTCGCCGCGCGGATCGAGGCGGCCGGCCGCAAGGCGCTGCCGCTGCGGGCGGACGCGGCCGACGCCGGGGACGCGGCGGGCGCGGTGGAGTGGGCGGCGGACGCCCTCGGCCGCCTCGACGTCCTGGTGAACAACGTCGGCGCGGGCGTCCTCGGGCCGCTGGAGTCGCTCTCCCTCGCGGACGTGGACCGGGTCCTGGCGGTGAACGTCCGGGCGGCCTTCCTCGCCTCGCAGGCGGCGGCCGCGCGGCTGCCCGAGGGCGGCAGGATCGTCACGATCGGCACCTGCATGACCCAGCGGGTGCCGGGCCCCGGCGGGAGCCTCTACACGATGAGCAAGGCCGCGCTGATCGGCCTGACGAAGGCGCTCGCGCGGGAGCTGGGCGGGCGCGGCATCACGGCGAACATCGTCCACCCCGGTCCCGTCGACACCGACATGAACCCGGCGGACGGGCCGTACGCGGAGGGGCAGGCGGCCATGACGGCGCTCGGCCGCTTCGGCACCCCGGACGAGGTGGCGGCGATGGTCGCCTTCCTGGCGGGCCCGGGCGGTCGGTACGTGACGGGCGCCGAGTTCTCGGTGGACGGCGGGCACGCCGCGTAACGCCTCGTCCGAGGGACCTGGCGAGCGAGCCGAAGGGCGCCGCCGGGGAACGGTCCCGAGCGCGCGGAGCCTCCCGAGGAACGAGGGAGGCGAGCACGGTCGGGGCCGTGAGCCCGGCTCCAGGCGCCCGGAGGCGAGCCGAGCCCGGAAAAGGGGGCGCGAGGGCGCACCGGTGCTGTCGGGCCGGTGCGCCCTCGCGGGCCGGGCGGGGTGTCGTGCCCGCCCAGTCGGTGGAGGAGCCGGTCAGCCGCCGAGCTCCTGGTGGCGGGCGGTCAGCCGCGCCGTACCGGCGTCCGTGAGGGAGCCGAAGAGACGGAGGCGGGAGATGCCGCCGTCCGGGTAGATGTCGATGCGGACGCGGGCGCCGACGGCCGGGGTGTCGAGCACGAACCGGTGGTTGGTGTCGGGCTGGAGGCGGGTCCGGGGCAGGATCTCGGTCCATTCCTCCGAGCCCTCGGCGGCGACGGAGAGGGCGGCCCAGCCCGCGCTGTTGCCCTTGAGGTAGGCGGTGTCGATCTCGACGGCGCGGATCTCGGACTCGGCGACCAGGCCGTAGCGGATCCAGTCGTTGCCCTTGTCGCGGCGGCGGCGGGTCTCCCAGCCGTCGTCCATCTTGCGGGAGCGGCCCGGCTGGATGGTGTTGGTGGCCGGGGAGTAGAAGCGGTCCGAGGCGTCCTCGACCCGGCCGCCGTTCTCCAGGGCGGCGAGGTCGAAGGTGCCGAGGACGCCGAGCCACGCCGGGTCGGGGGCGACCTCGCCGTGGACGCGGAGGCGGGCGATGCCGCCGTCCGGGTGCTGGTTGACGCGCAGGTGCGTGAAGCGCTGCTCGACGTCGACGGCGAAGCCGTTGGCGGCGTGGCCGCCGACCGCGGTGCGCGGGACCAGTGTCGTCCACTTCACGTCGTCGGCGAGGAGCTCCTCGGGCGAGGGCGAGCCGGCCACGGAGGTGGCCTCGACGGAGACGGCCTGCGGGTAGTTGCCGCGGAAGTGGGCGGTGTCGACGACGATGCCGCGGACGACGCCGGGGGCGCCGAGGCGTACGAGGGCCCAGTCGTGGTCGTCCTCGGTGGGGTGCGGCTGCCGGGCCGAGACACCGCGGCGGCGACGGGTCTCCCAGCCGTCCATGATCTTGCCCTTGTGGCCGAAGTGCTCGGGGTCGAACTCGGCGGCCTCGGGCTTGAGGAGGTTCTCGCGCTCGGCGAAGAACTCGTCGTTGGCGGCGATGACCCCCGCGCCCAGACGCCGGTCCGCGAGGTCCGCGTACCGGGTGAAGGGGAAGTCGGCCGTCCGGTAGTCGGCGTACGGGTCGCCGCCGCCGTAGGGGCTGGCGTCACCGGTGAAGCTGGGTATGGACGACACGTCAGTTGTTCCTTTCGAGGAGGCGGCCGGAGGGCTCGGCGAGGGTGCCCCGGTCGGCGATCCGCTCTCCGCGCAGCCAGGTGGAGGTGACGACGCCGCTGAGGGTCCTGCCCGCGTAGGCGGTGATCCGGTTGCGGTGCTGGAGGTCGGCCGGGTCGACGGTGAAGGTGGCGTCGGGGGCGAGGACGGCGAAGTCGGCGTCGCGGCCGGCCTCGATGGCGCCCTTGCGGGTGAGTCCGGCGAGCCGCGCCGGGCCCTCGGACATCCAGCGGACGACGTCCTCCAGGGAGTGGCCGCGGCGGCGGGCCTCGGTCCAGATGGCGGGCAGGCCGAGCTGGAGGGAGGAGATGCCGCCCCAGGCGGAGGCGAAGTCCGGGGTCTTCAGGTCGGCGGTGGACGGCGAGTGGTCGGAGACGATGCAGTCGATCGTGCCGTCGGCGAGCCCCTGCCACAGGGCGTCCTGGTTCGAGGCCTCGCGGATGGGCGGGCAGCACTTGAACTCGGTGGCGCCGTCCGGGATCTCCTCGGCGGTGAGCGTGAGGAAGTGCGGGCAGGACTCGACGGTGATCTTCACGCCCTCGGCCTTGGCGGCGGCGATGGCCGGCAGCGCGTCCGAGGAGGAGAGGTGCAGGACGTGGACGCGGGCGTTGAGCCGGCGGGCCTGGTCGATCAGGTTCTCGATGGCCGTGTTCTCGGCGTCCCGGGGGCGGGAGGCGAGGAAGTCGGCGTACGCGCCGCCCGACCGCTGGGGCGCGGCGGCGAGGTGGTGCGGGTCCTCGGCGTGCACGATCATCAGGCCGTCGAAGCCGGAGATCTCGGCGAGCGAGTTCGCCAGCTGGTCCTGGTCGAGCTCGGGGAACTCCTCGACGCCGGAGGGCGAGAGGAAGCACTTGAAGCCGAAGACGCCGGCGTCGTGGAGGGGGCGCAGGTCCTTGACGTTGTCGGGCAGGGCGCCGCCCCAGAAGCCGACGTCGATGTGGGCCTTGCTGCGGGCGACCTCCTGCTTGACCCGGAGGTGCTCCACGGTGGTGGTCGGGGGCAGCGAGTTCAGCGGCATGTCGAGCAGGGTGGTGATGCCGCCGGCGGCGGCCGCGCGGGTGGCGGTCCAGAAGCCCTCCCACTCGGTGCGGCCGGGGTCGTTCACGTGCACGTGGGTGTCGACGAGTCCGGGCAGGACGACGTCGTCGCCGACGTCCTCGAGCCGGGCGCCGGCGGGCACCTCGGCGTCGTACGGCAGCACGGCCGCGATCGTCCCTCCGGAGACGGCGATCGACGCCGGGCGCGTCCCCTCGGGGGTGATGACGCGTGTCGAGCGCAGGACCAGGTTGACGTCCACCCGTACCCCTCTCTTCAAGTGACTCGCAGAAAACCGAGAAATTCAACGAACTGTTGAAAAGGAGTCTTCACTTCCGGGCGAGGGGCCGTCAAGGGCACACTTCCAGCATCGGCCGTCGGCGAACCCGACTTGGATGTTTCCACAAAGTGGAATCAGAATTCCGTACAGTAGAACGTAGCTCCGCACATGCGAGCCGGACCCGGATCACCCCGGGCCGTCACCGACACCGGACAAACACCCCCTGACCGGCGCTGACGCCGGTACCGGGACCGTGTGCCCCGGCCGGCGGCCCGGTAGGCTGCTGCCTTGCCCGCCTGCCCCGAAAGGACCGTTGACGTGCCGACGTCCAGCGCCAGCACCACCGACGCCGCCAAGCCCGCCGCGAGCGGGGGCGTCCAGTCCCTCGAGCGCGCCTTCGACCTCCTGGAGCGGATGGCCGACGCCGGGGGCGAGGTCGGGCTGAGCGAGCTCTCCGCCAGCAGCGGACTCCCGCTCCCCACCATCCACCGCCTCATGCGCACCCTCGTCGCCTGCGGCTACGTGCGCCAGCAGCCCAACCGCCGGTACGCCCTCGGCCCCCGGCTCATCCGGCTCGGCGAGTCCGCCTCCCGCCTTCTCGGCACCTGGGCCCGCCCCTACCTGGCGCGGCTCGTCGAGGAGACCGGCGAGACCGCGAACATGGCGCTGCTCGACGGCGACGAGATCGTGTACGTCGCGCAGGTGCCGTCCAAGCACTCGATGCGCATGTTCACCGAGGTCGGCCGCCGGGTCCTGCCGCACTCGACCGGCGTCGGCAAGGCGCTCCTCGCGCACACGCCGGCCGAGGAGGTCCGGGCGCTGCTCGCCCGCACCGGCATGCCCGCCGCGACCGAGAAGACCATCACCACGCCGGACGGCTTCCTCGACGCGCTCGTGGCGGTCCGTGAGACGGGCTACGCGGTCGACGACAACGAGCAGGAGATAGGGGTCCGCTGCCTCGCGGTCTCCGTCCCCGACTCCCCCACCGCCGCGGCCATCTCCATCTCGGGACCGGCGGGCCGGGTCACCGAGGCCGCCACCGAGAAGATCGTCCCGATCCTCCAGGAGGTCGCCCGCGAACTCTCGGCTGCCCTGGCGAACACCTCGGGCAACGGCCAGGGCTGACGCCGCCGTGGGGGCGGACATCGACGGGGTGATCGAGGTCCGCGGACCCGGTGGCCGCTGGGCGCTCGCGCACGATCTCCTGGCCTTCGGGCTCGGGCGCGAGCGGGACACCTGGGAGTGTCTCTTCGGCTTCGGCGGCGGCCTGGGTGTCGATCGGGCCCTGTTCGACCGTCGAGGCCGCCCCGACGACGCCTCGGAACCGGTCCCGGACGCGTACGACGAACTGCACCACAGCCACTCGTACGCCACCTGGGCCGAGGTCGCGGCCGTGGACTGGGACGGCCCCCTCTGCGACGGCGTCGACGGGAACCGCGTCGGCGTCTGGCGACCGGGCCCCGACGGCGCACTCGTCCTGGACGAGGTGCCCTGGACGCCGGTCGAGGTCCTCGACCGGGCGGAGGAGGTCTTCGGCGAGGACCTGATGCCCCCGGAGTGGCCCGCCGAGGTCCACTGGAGGGGCGCCGTCTACCGCCCGGTGACCTTCACCGCCCGCATGTTCGCCCCGCCGGACGGCAGCTGGGCCCCGGTGTGGGCGGCCATGCGCGGCCTCGCGGCCACCCACGGGGACGAGAACGTCCGCCTGGTCGTCCGGTTCGGCTGACGCCGTACGTCAGGACCCGGCCGTACGCGGTGACACCAGGCCCGACTCGTGGGCGAGGACGACCAGTTGGGCCCGGTCCCGGGCGCCGAGCTTGGTCATGGCCCGGTTGACGTGGGTCTTCGCGGTCAGCGGCGTGATCACCATGCTGCCGGCGATCTCGTCGTTGGGAAGGCCCCGGGCCACCGGCGTCACGGCCTCGCGTTCACGGTTGGTCAGGTCCTCCAGAGCGGCGGCAGCGCGAAGTGACCACGCCCGCCGGACGACGCGCGGCCGGCCCGGTGGCCATCCTCGGGTGGTCCCGTTCCCCGTACGGGGAACGCCGAGGAGAAGGAGCACCCCATGTCCGTCCGTACCGTGCTCGCCCTGACCGGAGCCGTCGTGATCGGCGGTCTCGCGTTCGCCGTGCCGGCGGCCGCGGACCCCGCCGTCCAGCCGGTCGCCACGGGCGTCCACACCCTGAGCTTCGGCCGCGTCGCGGCCGCGTCGGCCGCGCTGGTCGGCCTCCTCGGAGTGGTCGACGGCGGTCTGGCGCTCGCCCGTACGACCGGCCGGGGCCACGTCCGCACCTGGGCCCGCCGGCACGGGGCCGTCACGGCCCTCGTCGCCGGTCCGGTCGCCGTGGCCGTCGGCGCGGCGGTCGCCGCCACCGCGGACGGCGGCCTCGGCACCGGCAACGGCCTCGGCGGCGCGTACGTCGCCGTCCTCGTGGGCCTGGCCGCGGTCGCCCTCGGATGGCGGGCCCGCGCCCGGGCCCACCGGACGGGATGAGAAGCCGGCCTCAGGCCCGTACGGACTCCGTCAGGCGGCCGTCCTGGACCGTCACCGTGTGGTCCGTGCGGGCCAGGTGCGTGCGGTCGTGGGTGACCAGGACCGTCGCCGTCCCCCGCTCGGCCGTCAGCGTGGCCAGCAGGTCCATGACGGCCGCGCCCCGCTCGTGGTCGAGGGCGCTCGTCGGCTCGTCGACCAGGAGCACGGACGGCTCGTTCATCAGCGCCCGCGCGATGTTCACGCGCTGCCGCTGACCGCCCGACAGCTGGTGGGGCCGCCGGTGGGCCTGGTCCGCGAGGCCCACCGCGTCGAGGAGGTCCATCGCCCGGCCCCGTACCGCCTTGGGCGAACGCTTCGACAGATGGGCCATCACCTGGAGCTGCTCCACCGCGCTCAGCGAGGGCAGCAGGTTCGGCTGCTGGAAGACGATGCCGATGTGCTCCCGGCGCAGCTCCGCCTTGGCGGCGGCGGTCAGCGGCCCCGTGTCCGTACCGGCGACGACGACCCGCCCCGTGTCCGGGGTCACCAGGGTGGCGGCCACCGCGAGGAGGCTGGACTTGCCGGAGCCGGACGGTCCGACGACGGCCGTGAGCGTGCCGGCGGGGACGGTCAGGGAGACGGCGTCGAGGGCGGTGAGCCGGCCGTCGCCGTCGGGGTAGGTGAGGGTGACGGCGTCGAGGACGAGGCTCATCGGGCGCTCCCGAGGGCGGTGAGGGGGTCGACGGCGGTGATCCGCCGGATGGACAGGGCTGCGCCGAGGACACCGAGGACGACGATCACGGCGGCCGGGCCGAGGACGGTGAGCGGTTCGAGGACGAAGGGCACGTTCCCGCCGCTGACCAGGGCGCCGATGCCGACCGCGAGCGCGGTGCCGAGCAGGGTTCCGGCGGTGAGCATGAGCACGGCCTGCCCGAGGGCGTCCTTGAGGAGGTACGGGGTGGAGGCGCCGAGCGCCTTGAGGACGGCGACGTCACCGCTGCGCTGGATGGTCCAGACCGTGAAGAACGCTCCTATGACCAGCGCGGAGATGGCGAAGAGGAACCCGCGCATCAGCTGCAGCGAGCCGTTCTCGGACTGGTAGGACCCTATGGCGGTCAGGGCCCCGTCGAGGGTGCGGGCCTCGGTGCCGGCGGCCTTGTCGCCGGCCGCCCAGTCGACGTCGTCGCCGCTCAGCGCGATGACGGTGGCCTCGTCCTGCGAGGTGGTGCCGTTGTGGCCGACCTTCTGCCAGTCGTCGAGCGAGGTCCACACCACGGGGGTGTGGCTGTACGAGGCGTCGCCGGAGACCGCCGTGACCGTGACCTCCAGCGAGCCGAGGCGGACGGTGTCGCCGGCGCTCACGGCCAGCTCCTCCGCGGCCGACTCGGACAGGACGGCCTTCCCCGCGCCGACCTTCCCGGGAGCGAGACCCGCGTCCGGCTCCGTGCCGAAGGCGGAGACCGCGGCGGTGTGCTCCCCGGCGACGGCGTTGAGGGTACGGATGCCGAGCGGGTCGGCCTCCGTCACACCGGGCTGCTTCGCCCACCCGCTCCACTGCTTCTCCGTCACCGTCGAATTGGTGAAGGAGGCCGACTGCCCCGACGGCGGAGCCGCGAAGGCCAGCCGGTCGGCGGGCAGACCGGTGATCGCGGAGATGTTCTCTCGCGCGAGTCCGGCGGTCAGCCCGGACAGCAACCCCACGAGCAGCGTGATCAGCACGATCACGGTGCCCATGAGGGTGAAACGCCCCTTGGCGAATCTCAGGTCTCTCCATGCCACGAACATGCTGACCAGAGTGGTCCGCGGGGTGCCCCACCGGCATCGCGCCACGGATGGCTCCGTAATCAAACTTTCGGTTGAGTCCGGATTGTCTCCCGTTCCCTACGCTGGAGGAATCATGGATCCGCGCTCTCTGACCCCTGCCCTCCGCGCCCTGCGTCTCTGCCTGCACCTCCTCATGGCGGGCCTGCTCGTCCTGGCGGCGGTACGGGCGGACTCGGCCTCCGGGACGGTCGCGGCGGTGGTCATGGGCGCGGTGTACGCGGCCGGCTCGTACCTGCCGTCCGTCCGGAGCTCGCAGCGCGCCGCCGCCGTATGGCTGGGGGTCCTCGGAGCGTCCTGGCTCGGGCTGCTCTGGCTCACCCCGGAAGCGCTCTGGCTGGCCTTCCCCCTGTACTTCCTCCAGCTGCACCTGCTGCCCACCCGCTGGTCGCTGCCGGTCGTGGCCCTCACGGCGGGCGCGGCGATCCTCTCGTACGTGGGACACGGCGCCCCGATCAATCCGGGGGTCTTCATCGGGCCGCTGCTCGGCGCGGCGGTCGCGGTGGCGACGGTCCTCGGCTACCAGGCGCTGTACCGGGAGAGCGAGCGGCGCCGCCGGCTCATCGAGGAGCTCATCGAGACGCGGGCGGAGCTGGCGGCGGCCGAACGGCACGCGGGGACGCTCGCCGAGCGGGAGCGGCTCGCGCGGGAGATCCACGACACGCTCGCGCAGGGACTGTCCTCGATCCAGCTGCTGCTGCGGGCGGCCGAGCGGCTCCTCCCGCCGGACTCCCCCGCCGCGGGCCACATCGGCCGGGCCCGCGAGGCCGCGCAGGACAACCTGGCGGAGGCGCGGCGCTTCGTCCGGGCGCTGTCGCCGCCGGACCTGGAGCACGGCTCGCTGGCCGCGGCCCTCGAGCGGCTGTGCGAGCCGGTCGAGGCCGGTCCGTACGGGCCGGGGAACGGGCCCCGGGTCCGCTTCTCGGTGAGCGGCACGCCGGCGGAGCTGCCGACGCCATACGAGGTGGCGCTGCTGCGGATCGCGCAGTCGGCGCTCGCGAACACCGTGCGGCACGCCTCGGCGTCCCGTGCCGAGATCACCTTGTCGTTCATGGACGCGTCGGTGACCCTGGACGTGGTCGACGACGGCCGGGGCTTCGACCCCGCGTCCGTACGCCCCTCGTCGGACGGCGGTTTCGGCCTTCCGGCGATGCGCTCGCGGGCCGAGTCGCTCGGCGGCTCGTTCGCCGTCGAGTCGGCGCCCGGCCAGGGCACCGCCGTCGCCGTCTCCCTCCCCCTCCCCGCTGGAGCCTCCGCATGACCATCCGACTCCTCCTCGCCGACGACCACCCGGTGGTACGGGCGGGCCTGCGCGCGGTCCTCGACACCGAGCCGGACTTCGCGGTGGTCGCCGAGGCGGCCACCGCCGAGCGCGCGGTGGAGCTGGCCGCCGCCGGGGGCGTGGACGTGGTCCTGATGGACCTGCAGTTCGGCCCCGGGATGCACGGCTCGGAGGCGACGGCGGCGATCACGGCGGCGCCGGGCGGGCCGAAGGTGCTGGTCCTGACGACGTACGACACGGACGCGGACATCCTGGCGGCGGTGGAGGCGGGAGCCTCCGGCTACCTCCTGAAGGACGCGCCGCCGGAGGAGCTGGCGGCGGCGGTCCGGACGGCGGCCGCCGGGCAGTCGGCGCTCGCGCCGGCGGTCGCGCACCGGCTGATGGACCGGATGCGGACGCCGGCGGAGGCGCTGACGAAACGCGAGCTGGAGGTGCTCCAGCTGGTGGGCGAGGGCCTGTCGAACCAGCAGATCAGCAAGGCGCTGTTCCTGAGCCAGGCGACGGTCAAGTCCCACCTCGTCCACATCTTCGCGAAGCTGGGCGTGGACTCGCGCACGGCGGCGGTGGCGACGGCGACGGCCCGCCGGCTGATCAGGCGGTGAGGCCGTCCGGTCGGCCCTGGGCCGACGAGGAGGCCTTGGCGCTCATCAGGTCCTGGAAGGACCGCATGCAGGACAGGCAGTGCCGGTCCGTCTGCACGCCGTCCGTGCCGCGGTCGACTGGCTGACCGCAGAGGCTGCTGCCCGCCTCCTTGGCGATCACGTGCCAGACCAGAAGTCCGCTGGAGTCGTCGGGCGCGATGTGCATCTCGTACATGGCAGTTTCCGTTTCTCCGGGGTCCGGGTGTCCCGGTTCCACCCAACTCCCGCCGGGCCGCACCGGCACGGCGGCCAGGTCATGCGGGTGAAACAGGAGCACTCGGACCCCCGAGAGCCCCCCGGCTCATGTGCGCTTCGCGGCGGTGCGCACGGTCTTGGCGGCCTTCTTCGGCTCAGGCTTGGCCGTCGCCTTGACCACGGGCTTCTTCGGCTCCGGCTTGGCCTCGGGCTTCTTCGCCTCCGGCTCGGCCTCGGCCTCCGGCTTCTTCGGCTCCTTCGGCTTCGCCTTGCCCCCGCCCACCGGCCACTTCAGCTCGATCTCCAGCTCGATCTCGCCGTCGCCGACCTCGAACTCCACCTCGGTGCGGAGTTCGTCGGGGATCTTCAGGCTCAGCACCCCGAGCCCCATGGGGAGGTCGGCCTCGCCGCCCTCCCTGAGTGCTGCGGCCAGCGCCTCCAGCTGCGCCGCGGCCTCGGTACGGGACATCGCGCTCTTCTGCTCGAACTTCAGATCGCTCACGACTGCCTCCCTACGCCCGTGTCCTCGCCCCGGTCGACGCACAGGGCCCAGATGATGAAGCCGGACATCGCGATCATGATGACGGACCACCACGGGTAGTACGGCAGCGACAGGAAGTTCGCGATGATCACGAGCGCGGCGATGGCGATGCCGGAGTACCGCGCCCAGGACGCCGCCGTGAAGAGCCCGAAGCTGACGAGCGCGGCGACGATGCCCAGACCGAGATGGACCCAGCCCCACCCGGTGAGGTCGAACTGGAAGACGTAGTTCGGCGTGGTGACGAAGACGTCGTCCTCGGCGATGGCCATGATGCCGCGGAAGACGGCGAGCAGTCCCGCGATGCCGAGCATGACGGCGGCGAAGACCCTCAGACCCCCGGCCCAGGCGTATTTCGCCGATGACGCGTGAGGGGTGTGCGTGGCGCTCATCCCGGTCTCTCCTCTCCTCGCGCCCGTCTCACTGAGGGGCGGTGGTGGTGTCGGCGGGCGCGGACGGTCGGTCGTCGTTCAGGACGAGGTTCTTGGCCCGGAGGAACTCCTCCTCGCTGATGTCGCCCTTGGCGCGGAGCTCGGCGAGCCGGCTGAGTTCCTCGGCCCGGCTGGGACGGCTGTCACCGGCGGCGGTCTCGCGGACGTAGGCGTCGAAGGCCTGCTGCTTCTCGCGGGCGTGCGCGATCTCCCTGCCGCCCATGCTCTTGCCGCGGGCGATCACGTACACGAGGACGCCGAGGAACGGCAGCAGGATGACGAAGGCGAGCCAGCCGCCCTTGCCCCAGCCGCTCATGGAGTCGTCGCGGAAGATGTCGGCGATGATCCGGAACAGCAGGATGAACCAGAGGATCCACAGGAAGATCCAGAGCATGGTCCAGAACATGCTCAGCAGCGGGTAGTCGTAGGCGAGGTACGTCGGTGTGTCCATGTCCGTGCTCCGTTTCCGGGTCCTTCTCCCGTCGGGCTCCCGCCGGGACCCGCCTCGGTCATTCCGGCAGCCGCCGCAGTTCCACCACGTGCAGTCCGAGCGACTGGAGGCGGGCGAGCAGGCCGTAGAGGTGGGCCTCGTCCAGGAGGGGGCCGTACAGCAGCGTCTGGCCGGAGACCATCACGTGCTCCAGCTCGGGGAACGATCCGATCAGCGTCTCCGACATGAGCCCGTCGACGCGGATCTCGCACTGCTCGTGCTGCATGACGTGCCCCTCCCGGAAGCGGCTGTCACCGGGCCGGTCGGCCCTTGCTTCCAGAGTCCGCCTCCGCGTCCCCGCCGGCCTCACCCTGCACGGGTGATTCACGGGCGGGGCTCCGTCGGCTCCGGCGTCTCCGGCGGGGTGGGGCCGGCCGCGGCCCGGTCCCGGCCCGCGCCCCCGGTCTCGCCGGCGCCGGGCAGCCCTCGTGTCACCAGCAGGCTCAGCAGGGTGATGCCCCCGGTCGCGAGGATGGCCGCCTTGAGGCCGTCGAGCTGGGCCGAGGCGTAGGACTCGGTGACGGCGTCCACCTCGTGCGGCGGAAGCCCGGCGCTCTCCGCCGCCGAGCGGACCTGGTCGGTCGGGACGAAGTTGATCCCGGCCTCCAGGGCGACGCTGGTCTGCGCGCGCGCCTCCTCCGAGAGCCTCGGGTCGTTCTCCACTTCGGTGGTGAAGGCCTGGGCCAGGGCTCCGATCAGCAGGGATCCGATGAGGGCGGTTCCCAGCGCGGACCCGAGGTTCTGCGCGGTGAACTGCAGACCGCCGACCTCGCTGCGCTCCCGCTCCCCCACGCTGGACTGGACGACGTTGCCGAGCTGCGAGGCGAGCAGGCCCATGCCGAGGCCGAGGAGCGCCATGGCCGAGAAGAACTGGGCGTCGTCGATGACGGGGTCGATGGTGCCGAGGAGCCAGACGATGGCGGCGAGGAGCAGCCCGAGGCCGATCCGTACGATCCACCTCGGGCCCAGCCTGCGCCCGAGTTTCGCCGCGCCCAGGGAGGCCGCGAGCATGGTGACGGAGACCGGCAGCAGCCGCAGTCCCGTCTCGAAGGCGTCGAGCCCCTGCACCACCTGCAGGTAGAGCGGGATGGTGAAGAACAGCCCCAGCAGGATGAGGTTCTGGCTCAGCAGGGTCATCAGCCCCGAGCGCAGGGCGGGTCTGTTGAAGAGGGCCAGATGGACCAGGGGGTCGGCGCCCTGGGCCTCCCGCCGCTCCTCCCAGACCCGGAAGAGGAACAGGATCACCACGCCGGCCCCGATCACGAACAGGGTGGGGGCGAAGCCGAAGACGGTGAAGGGCGGGTTGCGCGGCTCCACCCATCCCCAGGTGCCGCTCTGCAGCACGCCGAGCACGCCGAGCCCCAGACCGGCCGCCGACAGCACGGCGCCGACGACGTCCAGGCCGGGACGACGGCTGGGCAGGGGCGTTTCGGGAATCGCCCGCCGCAGGAGCAGTACGGCAAGCACCACGACGACCTCGCCCGCGAAGACCAGGCGCCAGGTGAGGTACGTCGTCACCCAGCCGCCGAGCAGCGGACCGACCGCGATGCCGGCGCCGGCCAGGCCGCCGACGACGCCGTACGCGACGGAACGGTCGCGGCCCCGGTAGGACTCGGCGACGAGGGCCGCCATGGACGGGAGCACCAGGGCGGCGCCGAGCCCCTCGATGATCGACCAGCCCAGGGCCAGCACCCAGAGGGTGGGCGCGACGGCGGTCAGGCCCGAGCCGACTCCGTAGACCGTCATGCCGATCAGGAAGACGCGGCGTCGGCCCAGGATGTCCCCGAACCTGCCGCCGATGATCATGAAGGCGGCCATGACGAGGGCGTACAGGGTGATGACGGCCTGGATGGCGGTCACCTCGGTGTCGAAGTCCTCGACCAGCTGGCTGATGGAGACGTTCATGACGGACGTGTCCAGGACCATCAGGAACTGGGCCGTCCCGAGCACGATCAGAGCGCGCCATTTCTTCACGTTCGCCACCTCGCCGGGCCTGGCCGCCGATGTCCGGCGGCAGCGGAGGGAGTGAGCCCACACTCGTCGCCATCACATCCCGGACGGCCGCCGGCCGCCTCACCCGCCGCGGGTGAGAGGGGGCGGTGGGCGCGGGACGTCACAGCAGCCGCAGTTCGCGGGCGCGGCGGACGGCGTCGTTGCGGCGGTGCACCGCCAGCTTCCGGTAGACGGCCTTGAGGTGGGTCTTCACCGTGTTCACGGACACGTACAGGTCGGCGGCGATGTCCTCGGTCGACATCGCTCCGGCGAGCCGCTCCAGGACCTCGCGTTCCCGTTCGGTGAGCTCCTCCGTCGGCATCACGGCCCCGGGTCCGTCTCTGGCCGGTCCGCCCGGCGGCTCCGGTTCCGGTACGAGCCACCCGGCGGCCAGCGCGCGCAGCGGGGGCTCCGCCAGGAAGGGCCCGATCCAGGGCCCGGCGTCCCGGAAGGCGCGCCTGAGGTCCTCGCGGCGGCCCTCGGCGAGAGCCCGCGCGAGCAGCCTGCGGGCGGTGGCGGTGTCGCCCTTCAGCGCCGCCGCCCGGGCCCGCACCAGCGCGGCCGGCACGGCCACCGCCGGTCCTGACCGCCCCTCGACCGTGAGGCCTTCGAGCAGGTCGAGGGCCGTGCCGGGGTCCCCGGCGGCGAGATGGGCCCGCGCCGTGCCGACGGTGCACAGCGGCTGGTCCCCGGCGACCTGCCGGAGGACGTCGACGGCCGCGTCCGGACGGCCCTCGGCCAGGTGCGCGTGCGCGACGGCCAGGGCGGCACGGCCCCGCGCCCAGGGCGAGACGTCGGCGGCGGGCACGGGTCGGGTCGCGACGGTCAGGGCCGCGCTCGTACGCCCCCGGGCCAGCAGAACGTCGGCCGTGACGGCGCGTCTGGTCGCGGCCGCCACCGGATCCACCGGCGGCTGCTCGGGCAGCCCGGCGAGGAGGGCCTCGGCGCGGTCGACGTCGTCCCGGCCGAGGGCGACCGCGGCCAGGACCAGCTGTCCGAGTCCGGAGCCCTGCGGCCGGCCGAGGCCGTACCGCTCGGCCTCGACCGTCATCGCGAGCACCTGGCGTTCCGCCGCGCTCGGCCATCCGTTGAGGTGGTCGACGAGCGCCAGGTGTTCCAGTGCCTCCATCCGCGGGAGCACGACGGAGGCCGTACGGGGGGCGGCGACCACCTGGGCGAGGGCGGCCCTGGCCTCGTCGAGGCGTCCGGCCCACAGCCGGGACGCGCCCCCGTGGGTCAGCAGCAGGGCGCGGAGTTCCGGGTGCGCGTCGAGGAGCCGGGAGGGCATCTGCTCCATCAGGCGGCGGGCCGACCGGGTTGCTTGTTCGGCCAGATGCACCGAGCCGGAGAGGCGCCCGGCCAGTGCCCCGAGGAGGGCGTGGCTCAGCAGGGCCGCGGGGGTGCCGCGGTCCTCGGCCGACAGCTGTTCCGCCGCCAGGCGGAGGTGCGCCATGCCGCGTTCGAGGGCCGCCCGGTCCGACCGGACGGACCGGTGCGTCCGGGACAGCTCGCACGCGGCGCGGACGAGGTTCGTGGCCGCGTCGGGTGTCTCCCCCTCCATCGCGGCGAACCAGTCCACGGGCTCTCCGGAGCCCAGGCCGGTGAGGAGCTGCCCGATCGCCAGATCCTCGACCAGGGCGCCGGCGAGGTACGTCCAGTCCCGCGCGGCGGCGCCGTGGACCAGCATCTCGCGCAGCGTGCCGGAGCGCCGGAGCCAGTGCGCGGCCCGCCGGTGCAGCTGGGGTTCGAGGCCGGGGGCGCGGCTGCGGAGATGGGCCCGGAGTATCTCCCGGAACAGCGGATGGAGCCGGTACCAGCCGTGGCCGTAGTGCTCGACGAAGGCGTTCGCGCGGTGCAGTCCGGCGAGGATCGTCGCGGCGTCGCGCCGCCCGGTCAGCTCGTCCGCCAGGTCGGGACAGAAGCGGTCGAGGACGCTGATCCGCAGGAGCAGGTCCTGGGTCTCGGGAGGCTGCCGGTCGAGGACCTCGGCCAGGAGGAAGTCGGCGATCGTGCTCCGTCCCGCCTCGAACTCCTTCAGGTAGAGCTCGGGATCCGGGCTGGACCGCGCCGCCAGGGCGCTCAGCCGGAGGCCCGCCGCCCATCCCCGGGTGCGCTCCACCAGCGCCTCGGCCACCGGGACGGACAGCGAGAGGCCGTGCAGATCGAGGAGCTCGACCGCCTCCTCGGTGGTGAAGGCCAGCTCGGCGTCCCGGATCTCGGTCATCTCCCCGGCCGTCCGGTAGCGGTGGAGCGGGAGGAGGGGTTCGCTGCGGCTGACGAGGACGAGGCGCAGTCCCGGCCTGGCGTGCCGCAGGACGAACTCCAGCTGCCGTGCGACCTCGGGGTCGGCCACCTCGTCGAACTCGTCGATCACCACGGTGACGGGCTGGTCGCGCCCGGCGAGTTCCGAGGCGATCCGGCTGAGGAGGGTGTGATGGGCCCTGGTCGCGTCGGCGGGGAAGCCGATGGCGGCGGGTACGGGCACACCGGCGGCGTTCAGGGACTGCAGCAGCTGGGCCCAGAACATCCCGGGGCCGTCCACGGCGGCGTCGAGCGTCAGCCAGGCGACCGGCTGCCCGAGGTTCGCGGCCCAGTCGGCGACCAGGAGGGTCTTCCCTGCCCCCGCGCTGCCGTTGACCACGGTCAGCGGGGTCGACAGCGCCTGCCCGAGCTGCCCGACCAGCCGCTCACGACGCAGAAACGTCCCGGGGCGACCTGGCAGGGCGAACCGCGTCTGCAGGAACGGGTCGCCCAGCGGGTCGACGGCAGCGGAGAGCGGGGCGCCCCGCCCACCGGCGCCTCCTGGGAGCAGGGCCGGGCCGTCGCCGGTTCTGCCGGGTCGCGGCTCGTCCCACCCGTCGTCGTCACCACCCGTGGCCGCCACGACCACCACCACCTTCCGGCCGGAACCGCCGAGGCGGAACCCTCCCTCAGGATGGAAGCCTTCTCCCCGGGTCGGCCACCGCACAGAGCCCCGCAGGCCCCTGTGGGGTACCCGAAGGTCCCCTTCCGGGTACCCGGAAGGGCCCGGTGGCGGGCCTACTGCCCGGGCTGCGGGGGCCCGAAGAGCTCGACGGCTCGCCGGACGCCGGCGAGCGCCTCGGCGAGAGCGCTGACGGAGCCGACGCAGCCCGCGACGAGCAGCAGCGAGCGGCGCAGCCGCCGTACCTCGGGGTCGCCGCTGAGCGCCATGGCGTCAAGCGCGGCGAGCTCGTCCTCGGCGATGCCGCGGTCGGCGAAATCGATCCGGAGCGCGGCCAGTTCGCGCCGGAGCCGGGACACGGCGGACCGCAGTTCGGCCACCCTGGGGTCCATGCCCTCGCCGGTCACTCGCCTCTGCCCCACGCTTCGCAACATGGATCTCCCCCTCGCACGACGATGTGCGCAGAACTCCGCTCCGGACACCCCGAGCCGACCCCCCGGACGACGGCCGGGCGCCGTGAGCCGCGGGCCAGTTAACTCCTTCGCCACCCCGGCGCGCCACCCTTGGTGGTCGGAATTCAGGCGACCGTGTGATTCGGCCGGATGAGGTATGCAGGTGGCATGACAGCTGCAGAAGATCGAACCCCCGTCGTCGCCGGACTGCTGCTCGCCGCCGGGGGCGGGAGGCGGCTCGGGGGGCGTCCGAAGGCACTCCTCTCCCATCGGGGGCGGCCGCTGGTCGAGCATGCCGTGGGGGTGCTGCGCGGGGCCGGTTGCGAGGTGGTGCACGTGGTGCTCGGGGCGTCGGCGGACGTCGTACGGGAGCGGGCGGAGCTGCCCGGTTGCGTCCTGGTGGACAACCCGGAGTGGGCGGAGGGGATGGGTTCCTCGCTGCGGGCGGGGCTCGCCTCGCTGGCGGCCGACCCGCGCGGGGTGGACGCGGCGCTCGTCCTCCTGGTCGACCAGCCGGGGATCGGGGCGGAGGCGGTGGCCCGGGTCAGGGCTGCGTACGGATCGCGGGATTCGCTGGCGGCAGCCTCGTACGACGGGCAGCGGGGCCATCCGGTGCTTTTCGGAGCGGGGCGCTGGGCGGGGATCGTGGAGACGGCGGTGGGCGACCGGGGGGCGCGGGACTATCTGGCGGCACACCGGGATGCGATCACCCCGGTGGACTGTTCGGATGTGGCCGAGCCGTACGACATCGACACGGAGGCGGACCTGTCCCACCTGGAGTGAACGGACTGGCACCGAGCGCCGCGTTCTGTCGATCCGGAGAATCTCGACATCAACAAACCATTGAACTTCCACCATGAGGAAACTAGTATCCACTGTTCAGAAGCCCTTGGTCGTTGAGAGGGCGCTCGCGGCCGTATCTCGGCGCCTACGGCACTCCGTGCCGTCCCGTGACGCCCGGCGGCCGCCTGGCACCGCCCGTGAAGTCCGCTGAAGGAAGTGACAGTTCATGTCCGCACCAGCGCCGTCCCCCCTGGCCGTCGTCGATGCCGAGCCCCTGCCCCGCCAGGAGGAGGTGCTCACCGAGGCCGCCCTGGCCTTCGTCGCCGAACTGCACCGGCGGTTCACCCCGCGCCGGGACGAGCTCCTCGTCCGCCGGGCGGAGCGTCGCGCCGAGATCGCCCGCACCTCCACCCTGGACTTCCTTCCGGAGACCGCCGCGATCCGCGCCGACGACTCCTGGAAGGTCGCGCCGGCCCCGGCCGCCCTGAACGACCGCCGCGTCGAGATCACCGGCCCGACCGACCGCAAGATGACGATCAACGCGCTCAACTCCGGCGCCAGGGTCTGGCTCGCCGACTTCGAGGACGCCTCCGCGCCGACCTGGGAGAACGTCGTCCTCGGCCAGGTCAACCTGATCGACGCGTACACCCGCAACATCGACTTCACGGACCCGCGTTCGGGCAAGTCGTACGCCCTGAAGCCCGCCGACGAGCTCGCCACCGTCGTGATGCGGCCGCGCGGCTGGCACCTGGAGGAGCGTCACCTCACCTTCGACGGACGCCCGGTGCCCGGCGCGCTCGTCGACTTCGGCCTGTACTTCTTCCACAACGCCCAGCGTCTGATCGACCTCGGCAAGGGCCCGTACTTCTACCTCCCGAAGACGGAGTCGCACCTGGAGGCCCGCCTCTGGAACGACATCTTCGTCTTCGCCCAGGACTACGTCGGCATCCCGCAGGGCACCGTCCGCGCCACGGTCCTCATCGAGACCATCACGGCCGCGTACGAGATGGAGGAGATCCTCTACGAGCTCCGCGACCACGCCGCCGGCCTCAACGCGGGCCGCTGGGACTACCTCTTCTCCATCGTCAAGAACTTCCGTGACGGCGGAGCCAAGTTCGTCCTTCCGGACCGCAACGCGGTCACGATGACCGCCCCGTTCATGCGCGCGTACACCGAACTCCTCGTGCGCACCTGCCACAAGCGCGGCGCGCACGCGATCGGCGGCATGGCGGCGTTCATCCCGTCCCGCAAGGACGCCGAGGTCAACAAGGTCGCCTTCGAGAAGGTCAAGGCCGACAAGGACCGCGAGGCCGGCGACGGCTTCGACGGCTCCTGGGTCGCCCACCCCGACCTGGTCCCGATCGCGATGGCCTCCTTCGACGCCGTCCTCGGCGACAAGCCCAACCAGAAGGACCGCCTCCGCGAGGACGTCTCCGTCGCGCCGGGCGACCTCATCGCGATCGACTCGCTCGACGCGAAGCCCACGTACGAGGGTCTGCGCAACGCCGTGCAGGTCGGCATCCGCTACATCGAGGCGTGGCTGCGCGGCCTCGGCGCCGTCGCCATCTTCAACCTGATGGAGGACGCGGCCACCGCCGAGATCTCCCGCTCCCAGATCTGGCAGTGGATCAACGCGGGCGTCGTCTTCGAGAACGGCGAGACCGCCACCCCCGAGCTGGCCCGCAAGGTCGCCGCCGAGGAGCTGGCCGCGATCCGCGCCGAGATCGGCGAGGAGGCCTTCGCGTCCGGCAAGTGGCAGCAGGCCCACGACCTGCTCCTCCACGTCTCCCTGGACGCGGACTACGCGGACTTCCTGACCCTTCCCGCGTACGAGCAGCTGGTCGGCTGACGCACGCACGTCGGCCGACCGCACAGCGGCCGCACGCCTTCTGAACAGGGCCCCGCCCTCGGTGTCGCACAGCACCGGGGCGGGGCCCCGTCGCGTTCCCGGGCGGGGCACAGGGGACGTGACGGAACCGAGATATGCAGCTACCTAGCGGTAATAAGCCGCGCCGTGCGAGATTCCGCCATGCCACCGGCCGGCGGCTGTCCCCCACGTCACTGCGTACCGCATACCGCAGGAGCACAGCCATGCCTTCTACCCCCCACCGTGCGCTGCGCGCACTCCTGGCACTGTGTACCGCCGCCGGGCTCGCCTCCGTCGCCGTCCCGGCCGCCCATGCCGCCCCCGGCGCCGGCCCCACCGCCGTCGTCACCATGGGCGACAGCTACATCTCCGGCGAGGCCGGACGGTGGCTGGGCAACAGCCTCACGAACTCCGGCAGCCGCAACGGCACCGACCGCGCCTGGACGGGCAGCACCTACGACCCGTCCCGGGTGTACGGCGGCACCGCCGGCGGCTGCGACCGCTCGGACACCGCCGAGGTGAAGAGCGCCGGACCGATCGCGAGCTCGCTGATCAACCTCGCCTGCTCCGGGGCGACGACGGAGAACGTCTTCCGCGCCTCCCAGGGCGGCCGGGCCTACAAGGGCGAGGCGCCCCAGGCCGACCAGCTGGCGGCCGTGGCCGCCGCCAACGACGTCAAGCTGATCGCGCTGTCCATCGGCGGCAACGACCTCGGCTTCGCCGACATCATCAGCACCTGTGCGAGCGACTACATCGTCTGGTACTCGTACTGCCACGACGACCAGCAGGCCGTCGTCGACGCGAAGATCGACGGCGTGATGGCCGACGTCGGCCGGTCCGTCGACGAGATCCGGGCGGTCATGACCGCCGCCGGGTACACCGCCGGCGACTACCGGATCGTCCTCCAGTCGTACCCCTCTCCCATTCCGCGCGCCGCCGACAACCGGTACGGGGAGAGCGGCTGGAGCCGTACCAACACCGGCGGCTGCCCGTTCTGGAACGCCGACTCCGACTGGGCCCGCGACTCCCTGGTGCCCCGGATCGCCGACCGCCTCAAGGGCGTCGCCGCGGCGAAGGGCGTGCAGTTCCTGGACCTGCGGGACGCGCTCCAGGGCCGTGAGGTCTGCGCGAAGGCGAGCCGGCAGGTCACGTCGACCGTGCCCCCGTCGGCGACGACGAGCGAGTGGGCGCGCTGGATCGACAGCCAGAGCACGCAGGGCCTCGTCCAGGAGTCGATGCACCCCAACGCCTACGGCCAGCAGGCCCTCGGCAAGTGCCTGGCCCTGATCAACGCCGTCCCGACGGGGAACCGGAGCTGCCGGAACACGGCGGGGACCGGGACGTCCGGGATGTACCTCACGGCGAACTAGCGATCGCCGTCACGGGAGCGTGATGCCGAGCGGGCGCAGGACCCGCTCGGTCTCGTGGCGGTCCGCCGCGGCCATCGCGCGGACCAGGGCGGCGGAACCGCCGGGCCAGCCGGCCGCCGCCGTGTCGAAGGCGGCGCGGCGGGACTCCAGCGGGCCCTTCTTGGCGGGCAGCGCGTCGAGGACGTGCAGGGCCCGGGCCGAGAGCCGCACCTGGATCGGGTCCGCCGGCTCGCCCCGCTCGCTCAGGGCTTCCAGGGCGTACGCGCCGATGACCGGGTCGCGGAGGGCTCCGCGCAGCGCATCGGGCGGCGCGCCGGCGGTGTCCAGGACGGCGAAGAGGCCACGGGTGGCGGCCGCCTCGGAGGCGCCGGCATGGACGGTGCCGAGGGCGGCGAGCAGCTGGGACCAGGCCTCGGCGGAGTCCACGCGCGCGTGGAGCCAGTCGGCCAGTACGCGCGCGGCGACGGAGGCCGACCAGCCCCCGGCGGCGGCGACCACGTCCGGCGCGGTCCAGGCGGCGGCCTCGGCGGCGTCGGGCGCGGTGACCCCTCGCACGGCGAGCAGGTAGCGCACGGCTCCCGCGCCACGCGGGGTGAGCCCGAAGGCGTCGCCACTGCGGAAGACGAGGCCGGTGGCGGCGAGGCGGTCGATGACCATGGCGAGGTCGCGGCCCGGTCCTTCGAGCCGGTCCCGGTCGGCCTCGTTCAGGTCGGCCGTGCCGAGGAGCCGTACGAGCTCCGGAACGGGCGGGACGGTGTACGCGTCGGGCGCCGTGTCCGGCACCGCCACGGGCAGGTCCTCCAGGGCCGGGTCGACGGACCAGTCCTCGTACTCGGCGGCCTTGCGGGCGACGGACTCGGCCGCGCAGCCCCGCTGGTAGACCGCGTACAGCAGGTGCGGCGCCTCTCCCCCGTACGGCTCGAACTCCTCCTCCGCGAGCTCCTCGACGGCGCCGATCAGGCTGTCGGCGTCCTCCTCGACGGGCCCGGCCTCGATCGCGGGCGGCGGGGGTACGGGGGCGGCGGGGTCCCCGTAGTAGTCGAGGTGCTCGTCGAGGAGGGCGTCGGCGAGGACGAGGTGGGGGAAGGCGTCGGGTCCCGGCGCGAACCGTGCGTACGGTCCTGCGAGCTGCTCGGCGAGCCCGGCGGCGGTCCACCGGTCCTGGAGCGCTGCGGCGAGCTGCCCGATGCCGGTCGCGACGGCGTGGTCGGTGAGCAGCGGCCCGGCGGCCGGGGGCGCTTCGGCGTCCCGCACGTACGCGCGCGTGAGGGCCTCCGAGAGCAGGACGTCGGCGAGGGCGGTCCGCCCCATGAGGTGGGCGCGGCGCACCCCGTCGGGGAGCGGCGCCCCGTCGAGGGCGGCGAGCCTGCGGCGCACGTCCTCGGGGTCGGCGAGGTCGGCGCCGACCGTCCGCAGGAGCGAGGCGTACCAGCGGTGCCAGGTGAGGTTGCCTGGGTCGTTCATGGCGCGCTCGAAGTCGGGCGCGGACTCGGCGACGACCGACGCGATCCGCTCGCGCCGCCCTCCGTCGAACCGTGCGGCGAGGGCCCCGAGGACGGCCGGATAGGCGGCGAGCTGTCCGGGCGGCGCGTACACGAAGATCGGCAGGTCCTCCACCAGGAGCTGCCGCACGAGCCCGGGCGTCGGTTCGGGCACGCCCGTCGTCCGGTCGGCGCCGCGCAGGGCGAGCAGCCCGAGGACCGCTTCGGCGGCCCGCGCGAACGCGGGGTCACGATGCTCGGGCGCTCCGTCGAGGAAGCTGTCGAGCCCGGTGTTGGTGAGAACGGTCCCGGCCACGCTTCCCAGGGTAATTCCGGGGAACCGGTTACGGCGGGCAAGGACCACCGCTCAGGAGTGTCGCCGCAGTTCGCGGGCCACATGGGTCAGGTGCTGGTTGTGGCCGGACCGGATCCAGAGGTCGGGGTGCCCGGTGTCGGGCAGGCCGCCGCCGTCGGCGCAGACGCGGAGCCAGCGGTCCCCCTCGCTGTACTCCGCTCCCCTGTAGTGCGGGGAGGCGACGATCTCGCGGGCGAGCGCGCGGACCCGGAGGTGGTGGCCGGACTCGGCCGGGACCTCGCCGATGAGGAAGGCCTGATCGGCGGTGTAGCGCAGGGCCCCGCGGAACGGGTCGTCCCCCGTGTCGGAGACCCGGTCGGCGCTCGCCGCGTCGTGCGCCCCGTAGTCGCCGTGGACGGGCCGCGAGCCGGGCCCGCCGCCCGAGTGGCGGAGCAGCCCGGGGAGGAGACGGTCGGCCCGGCACGTCTCGGCCAGGGGCGATCCGTACGCCTCGGGGCGGGTACGCGGGAAGGCGCCGGCCAGGAGCACGACGGTGCGCCAGGGGTGGAGGGGGGCGAGGACGTTCAGGGCCCGGAGCGCCGTGAGGTCGGCGCCCTGGTCCTCGTCGACCGCGCCCAGGTCGAGGAGGAGGTCCAGGGGGCACCGGGCGAACTCGATCCGTTCGAGGAGCCGGCCCAGCGCTTCCGCGGTCCGCCCGCCGGTGTCCGGGCGTACACGGATGCCGAGGCCGGTGCCGCCCGCGCGGGCGGCCTCGGCGCAGGCCACCTGTGCGCCGGCGGCGCGCTCGATGCCGGTGACGGGTCGCAGCGGGGGCCGGACCGCGCCGAGGCCGGGGAAGCCCGGCTCGCGCTCGACGTGCCTGGTGTCGACCCAGGCGGGCCGGTCGCGCTGCACGCGCGCGATGCGCGCCAGGGCCAGGCGCACGTGGTCGCCGAGTGCGGCGGGGTCGGGGTCGAGGGGGCGGGACGGGCACCCGGGGGTCCGTTCGTGGCCGACGCGGGGCGGGACGGTCCAGAGCGGCGCGACGACGGCCCGGAGCTCCGGTGCCAGCAGGCCGTACGCGACGAGCGCGCTCGGGCGGGCGGGCAGGGCGGGTACGTAGAGCGGGTCGGAGGTCGGTTCGGACATCGGCGCCCCCCAACGGCCTGTCGCTTCCCCTGTTCGCAGGGTGAGGTGCCGTCAGCTTGAGCGAAAGGGTGCGATTTCGGCCAAAGGAAGGGAAGTTCAGCGCAATCGGTGCGCTCAGCCCGCTCAGCGCACGACCACGGTCCTCGGTGCGGAGAAGTCGCCCCAGGTGCCGTCCGGGAGCTGGGCGCGGAGGGTGATGGTGTAGCGGGTGCCCGGGGGGTCCTGGACCGGGAAGGCGTAGGTGGCGCGGCCGGGGGGTGGGGTGGTGCCCCAGACGATGGTGGTGGCGAAGCGGCCGTTGAGGTGGAGTTCGTGGCGGGTGACGGGGGCGCCCGTCTTCGGCGGGGTCCAGGTGAGGGTGATCTCGCCCTTGCCGGCCGTGGCGGTGAGGTCCTTGGGGGCGGTGTTCGGCGGGGCGCCCGGGGACGGGGCGGTGGTGAGGTCGGCGGGGGTGCTGTCCGGGGAGGAGTTCTCGGCGGCGTCGCGGGCCCGGACGGTGAACGCGTAGGCGGTGCCGGGGCGCAGGCCGGCGAGGCGGGCGGTGGTGGCGGTGCCGGGGACGGTGTGGATGCGGGTGTCGGCCTGGTAGACGTCGTACGCGGTGACCCGGGTGTCGTCGCGGGCCGGAGACCAGCGGAGGGTGGCGGCGCGGCTGCCCTCGGCCGTGACGCGGAGGGCGGTCGGGGCGGTCGGGGGCGTGCGGTCCTCGGCGGCGGCGGGGAGGGTGGTGGCCGTGACGGCGGCGCTCGGGGGCGAGACGTTGCCGGCGGCGTCGCGGGCGCGGACGGTGAAGCGGTGGCGGGTCGCGGGGGCGAGGCCGACCACGTCGGTCATCAGGGTGGTGGCGGGGAGGTCCCTGACCTTGCGGCCCTCTCGGTAGACGGCGTATCCGGCGACGGCGCGGTCGTCGGTGGCCGCGCTCCACATGACGTGCACGGTGCTCGCGCTGCCGGCGACGGCGGTGACTCCGGTGGGGACGGTGGGCGCCCGGGTGTCCTTCGGCGCGGGGACGGCGGCGCTGGAGCAGGCGGCGAGGGTGAGGGTCATCGCGAGCGCGAGGGCAGTCAACAGGCTTGTGGCGAGCGGGCGTTGCACGGGCCGGCCTCCGTCCGTCGAAAAGGTCCAGACCTATATCGCACAGCCGGAGCCGGGACGGCAAGAGGCCGGCAAGGGGGTGTTGTCAGTGGGGTGCGCTTCACTGGAAGCGTCACGCTCCGTAGTCGACTCAGGGGGAATCATGACGGACCGTACGACCTATGTCTCGCTCGCCGGGGTGCGCGGGCGCGGCTGGACCGACGCGATGGTGCGGGACCTGCTCGGCACGCCCGACGTGCAGGGCCGCGATCCGCGTCGCTGGTCCCTCGCGCCCGTACGGCTCTATCTCCTCGCCCGGGTGGAGACCGTGGAGCGGACGCCCGAGTTCACCGAGACGGCGTCGCTCTGCCGGGCCCGGGCCTCGGCCGCCGGGGTCCACGCCGAGCGGCGGCGGGCCGCCGTCCTGACCGCGATCCGCGCGGAACCGATCGAGGTGCCCCTGCTGCCGGGTCCCGAACTGGAACGGCGGGCCGCGCGGCACCGGCACCTCCTGGAGGCCCGAAGTCCCGGCCCGGACCGGGGCGGCCCGCCCGTCGGGGCGCTCGTGCGGTGGCAGGTGAGCTATCTGCGGCACGCCCTGTCGCGGTACGAGTCGCTGCTCGACGGGCTGTACGGGGCGACCGGCCGGGGCGAGGCCGAGCGGCTGCTGAGGCGGCGGCTGTACGAGGCGATCGCCGCCGCCTACCCCTCGCTGGGCGCGGAGTGCCGACGGCGGATCGCGGTGGAGCGGTGAACTCCGGGTGTCCGCGGATGGCGGCCCGTCGGCACGGTAGCCGGCGCTCTTCCGGTGTCAGCCGGTCGCCCGGCGGCCGACAGCCGGCGGTCCGGCGCCCGCCGGCCCGTCTCTCACCGGCCCGGCGGCGTCAGCCCGTCAGCAGGCGGGTGATCGCGCGGCAGGCCGCCGGGATCGGGGCGACGACCCGGACCGCGCAGCGGGCGTGGAGTTCCTCGGCCGCCTCGCCGAGCGGGCCGCCGCCGATGACGACGGCGCGGGCGCCGTCGCGTTCGGCGCTGGCGCGGACGGCACGCTCGAGGCGGTCGAGGAGGAGCGCCGGGTCGGCGGAGAGCCGCTCGGGGGCGCCGGCGGTGAGCCGGAGGCCGGTGTACCGGTCGCCGAGGCCGAGGGCGGTCACGCGCGCGTGGATGGCGTCGGCGAGGAGCGGGGTGGCGGTGGCGATGCCGAAGGGCGTTCCGTCGGCGGCCGCTTCGAGGAGCGCCGCCTCGCCGAGGCCGACCGCCGGGACCCCGGTCGGGGCGAGCGCCGCGCGCAGTGCCGCGAGGCCCGGGTCGCCGAAGGCGGCGACGAGGAGGGCGGCGCAGTCGCCCCCGGCCGTGGCGCGCAGGCCGGCGGCGAGGACCTCGGGGGCGGCGGCCCGCAGGGCGTCCGGGTCGGTGAGCATGCGCGGGCCCCGGGCGACGGTCACGCCCCGGACGGGGCGGGCCGGCCCCAGGGTGCGCCGGGCGATCGCGGTCATCATCGCGGTGGTGGCGCTGCAGGTGTTGGGGTTGACCAGCACCACGGCCCCGGGCGCCGTACGGTCGGCACGCACCGCGGCCCCGGGCCCCGCGGTGTGCGCGGGGGCCGGGGCGGGCGGTGGGACGAGGAGCGGGTTCAGTGGGCGTGCGCCGCCTTCGCCGTGGCGCTGCCGGAGATCTCCTCGCCGGGCTCCATGGGCGCGGTGACCTCGTCGGCGTCGCGGCCTCGGCCCAGGTGGTTGAAGACCACGTTGAGCAGGACGGCGGCCACGCAGCCGGTCGAGATGCCGGAGTCCAGGATGATCTGGGCGGTCTCCGGGAAGGCGTGGTAGAACTCCGGCTTCGTGATCGGGATGATGCCGACGGCGAGCGAGACGGCCACGATCAGCACGTTGTTGTCCTTCTCCAGGCCGGCCTTGACCAGGGTCTGGATGCCGCTGGCGGCGACCGAGCCGAAGAGGACGACGCCCGCGCCGCCGAGGACCGGCCTGGGGACGACCGAGATGAGCGAGGCGGCGACCGGCGAGAGGCCCATGAGGACCAGGAAGCCGCCGCCGCAGGCGACGACGAAGCGGCTGCGGATCCGGGTCATGGCGACCAGGCCGATGTTCTGCGCGAAGGCGCTGCACATGAAGCCGTTGAAGAGCGGGCTGAGCGCCGAGCCGAGCGTGTCGGCGCGCAGGCCGGCCGCGATGGTCTTCTCGTCGGCGGGCCGCTCGACGATCTCGCCGAGCGCCAGCATGTCGGCGGTCGACTCGGTCATGGAGACGAGCATGACCACGCACATGGAGATGATCGCGGCGAGGGCGAACTGCGGGGCGCCGAAGTGGAACGGGGACGGGAAGCCGACGATGTCCGCCTGGGTCACCGGGGAGAAGTCGGTGACCCCGAAGGGTATGGCGATCAGCGTGCCGATGACGAGGCCGACCAGGACCGCGACCTGCTTGAGGAAGCCGCGGGTGAACCGGCGGAGCAGCAGGACCACGAGGAGCGTGATGCCGGCGAGCGAGAGGTACGTGGTCGAACCGTAGTCCTCGGCCTTGGGGTTGGGCCCCTGGGCCCAGCCGAACGCGACCGGGAGGAGGGAGACACCGATGAGGGTGATCACGGTGCCGGTGACGACCGGCGGGAAGAACCGCACGAGCCGGGAGAAGAAGGGGGCGGCGGCGAAGCCGAGGAGTCCGGCGACGATGATCGCGCCGAAGATCACGGGGAGCGCGTCGGCCTTGTTCTCGGTGGTGTCGACGATCGCCAGCATGGGCGCGACGCCGGCGAAGGTGACGCCGTTGACGAACGGCAGCTTGGCGCCGATCTTCCAGACGCCGAGCGTCTGCAGGAAGGTGGCGAGGCCTGCGGTGAAGAGGCTCGCGCCGGTGAGGAAGGTGAGTTCGGTGCCGGAGAGGCCGACGGCCGCTCCGACGATCAGGGGCGGGGCGACGACGCCCGCGTACATCGCGGCGACGTGCTGGAGGCCGCTGGTGGCCATCTTGAGTGGGGGCAGCGTCTCGTCGACCGGATGCTTCTCACGGTCTTCGGGGGCGGAGCCTTCGTCTGGTGCATTGCGAACCTGGGGCGTGGCGGCCACGGCGGTTCCTCCGGTCGGTTACACGTCGGCGGCGACGAGGGGGTCAAGGAGGTTGGTGCGATGCGATGCGGGTGCCGGACGGGGCGGGATGCGGGGCAGTGCGGGGTGCCGGACGGGGCGGGTGCCCGGTGGGGTGCGGGCACGCTTCACCGTCCCGGGTGGTGCCGTACGACTTCTGCGTACGGCACCACCCGGTCGGGCTGCCGCGGACCCCGCTCGGGTCCGCGGCGACCGACCGAGGGCCGTCCCCCTCGGTCGGACTCCATGGGGAGGGTCAGCTCTGGGCCGTGATCCGGGCCAGGCGCTGCGCCTCCGCGCGCGCGTCACGCGCGATCTGCTCCTCGTCGGCGAACAGCAGTCGGTTGTTCTCGACGATCTGCTTGCCGTTGACGAAGGAGGCGGTGACCGGTGCCGCCGCGCCGAAGACGATGGCGGTGACCGGGTCGGCGATCGAGGAGTGGCCGAGGCCGTCGATCTTCCAGAGGACGAAGTCGGCGAGCTTGCCGGCCTCCAGCGAGCCGATGTTGTCGGCGCGGCCGAGGACCTGGGCGCCGCCGTAGGTGCCGAGGCGCAGGGCCTGGCGGGCGTTGAGCGCGGCCTCTCGGTGCGCGCCGAGGCGGTTGATGAGGAGCGCGTTGCGCAGCTCGGTGTGCAGCTCACCGGACTCGTTGGAGGCGGTGCCGTCGACGCCGAGGCCGACGGGAACGCCCGCCTTGAGCATGTCCGGTACGCGGGCGATGCCGGCGGCGAGGCGCGCGTTGGAGGACGGGCAGTGCGCCACACCGGTCTTGGTGCGGGCGAAGGCCTCGATGTCGGAGTCGTTCATGTGGACGCAGTGGGCCATCCACACGTCCTCGCCGAGGAAGCCGGTGGACTCGAAGTAGTCCGTCGGGCCCATGCCGAAGAGCTCGTGGCAGAACTTCTCCTCCTCCACGGTCTCCGAGCCGTGGGTGTGCATGCGCACGCCGAGGCGGCGGCCGAGCGCGGCGCCCTCGCGGAGCAGCTCGGTGGAGATGGAGAAGGGGGAACAGGGGGCGACGGCGACCTGGGTCATGGCGTCGAAGGAGGCGTCGTGGTACTTCCGCACCGTCTCCTCGGTCGCGGCGAGCGCGCCCTCGGTGGTCTCGACGGCGAAGTCCGGCGGCAGGCCGCCGTCCTTCTCGCTGCGGTCCATGGAGCCGCGGGCCAGGGTGAAGCGGACGCCCATGTCGGAGGCGGCGCCGATGATGGCGCCGGAGAGGTCGCCGGAGCCCTGCGGGTACACGTAGTGGTGGTCCATGGCCGTGGTGACACCGCCGCGGGCCATCATCGCCAGGGAGCCCCGGGCGGCGACGCGGACCATCGACTCGTCGATCCGGGACCACGTCGGGTAGAGCGCGACCAGCCAGTTGAAGAGGTTGTGGTCGGTGGCCAGGCCGCGGGTGATCCACTGGTAGAAGTGGTGGTGGGTGTTGACCAGACCGGGCGTCACCAGATGACCGGTGGCGTCGATCCGGCGGACCACGTTCTCCAGGCCCTCGGGCGCCTTGCCGGCGCCGATGGACTCGATCTTGTTGTCGGCGACGACGAGGTACCCGGAGGCGTACTCGGTGTCGTTCGCGTCGACGGTCGCGATCGCCGCGTTCTCGATGACGATGCGCTGGGCTGCCGAAGGTGCTGCCATGGCGGTGCTTCCTTCATTCCTCGGGGATGGTTCGGGCACGGCAGGACCCTAGGAGGATTTGAGTGCCGGAGCGGTGTGACGGCTCCGGGTGCCGAGATGGTGGAAGAACAGGTTCAGCAGGACGGCGACGAGCGCGCCCGCGCTGATGCCGGAGCCGAGCACTGTCTGCGCCCAGGCGGGGAAGCCGGCGTAGAAGGTGGGCGCGGCGAGCGGGATGATGCCCGCTCCGAGCGCGACGGCCACCAGGATGATGTTGGAGCTGTCGTCGAGTCCGGCCTCGGACAGGGTACGGATGCCGCTGACCGCGATCGAGCCGAACAGGACGATGCCGGCGCCGCCGAGGACGGGCATCGGGACCATGGAGACGACCGCGCCGAGGACCGGGAAGGCGCCGAGGACCAGGAGGGCGCCGCCGGCGACGGCGACCACGTACCGGGAGCGGACCCGGGTCAGCGAGACGACGCCGACGTTCTGCGCGAAGGCGGAGGTCGGGAAGCCGCCGAAGACGGGGCCGAGCAGGGTGGCGATGCCGTCGGTCCGCAGGCCGCGGGTGATGGTCTTCCCGTCGCTGCGGCGCTCGCAGATCTCGCCGAGGGCGAGCATGCCGGCGCTGGACTCGGTCATGAGGACCAGCATCACGATGCAGAGGGAGAGGATCGCGGCGGGCTGGAACTCGGGGGCGCCGAAGGCGAAGGGCGCGGGCAGGGCCGCGACGGGCGCCTCGCGCAGGGCGCTGAAGTCGGCCATCCCGAAGGGGATCGCGGCGAGGGTGCCGATGAGCAGGCCGAGCAGCAGGGCGATCTGCTTGACGAAGCCCTTGCCGAAGCGCTGGAAGAGCAGGATGACGACGAGGGTGAAGCCGGCGAGCGCCAGGTACTTCATGGAACCGAAGTCGTCGGCGGTCTTGTCGCCGCCCTGGGCCCAGCCGACGGGCACGGGCATCAGGGTGACGCCGATGAGGGTGATCACGACGCCGGTGACGAGCGGCGGGAAGAAGCGGAGGAGCCTGCCGAAGAAGGGTCCGACGGCGAGGCAGAAGACTCCGGCGACCATCACCGCGCCGTAGATGGCGGGGAGTTGGTGTCCGGGGGCGCTGGTCTCGGCGATGGCGAGCATCGGGGCGATGCCTGCGGAGGAGGCGGCGTTCACGAACGGGAGCCGGTTTCCGGCGAAGCGTCCGAGGCCGAGGGTCTGCAGGATGGTCGCGCAGCCGGCGATGAGCAGGCTGGCCGCGATGAGCCGGGTCATTCCTGCGGCGTCCAGGCCGACGGCCTGGCCGATGATGAGCGGAGGGGTGACGACGCCGGCGTACATGGCGGCGATGTGCTGGAGTGCCGCGGGGACGAGCCGCGAGGCGGGGAGTCTCTCGTCCACCGGGTGGCACTCGGCGGGGGCCGAGGTGGTGGTGGACGGGGTGGAACACGGGCCTTCGGCGGGTGCCGGCCCCTTTGCAGGCTGAGCCATTGTTGTTCCCTCCGGTCCGGTGCACCGGCCCCGCCCGACTGCGGGCGGGCGGGGCCGGTCACGCGGATGCCGCTTAGAGGTTGGTCATGTCGACCGGGATCTGCGCCGTGGCTCCGTCGCGGAGGACGGTGGCCTCGATGAGGCCGTACATGCGGTCGGCGGCGTAGTAGACCTCGTTGTCGTTCTTCAGGCCGAAGGGTTCGAGGTCCACCAGGAAGTGGTGCTTGTTCGGGAGCGAGAAGCGGACTTCGTCGATCTCCGAGCGGTGGTTGATGATGCGCGTGGCCATCTGGTACAGCGTCTGCTGGAGGGAGTACGAGTACGTCTCCGAGAAGGCCTCGAGCATGTGCTTCCTGGTCTGCTCGTAGGACCGCTCCCAGTTGGGCATGCGCTGGTCGTCGTCGGTCCAGTTGAACCGCCAGCGGGCGGACACCTGGGTGGCCAGGATGCGGTCGTACGCCTCCTGGAGGGTGGTGTACTGGTCCTTGATGTAGCCCCAGAACTCCGAGTTGGTGGAGTTCATGACGACGAGGTCCTTGAGGCCGGAGATGACCTCCCACTTCTCGCCGTCGTAGGTGATCTGGGTGACGCGGGTCTCCTGGCCCTTGCGGGCGAAGGAGTGGTTGACCTCGTCGGCGCCGATGAACTTGGAGTTGGCGTCGGAGGAGGCGATGCGCTCCCAGGCGTACTCCTCGATCCGGATGCGCGCCCGCTTGATCGGCTCCTGGCTCGTCACGAAGTGACGGGCGAGGTGGATGCCGAACTGCTCGGCGGACTCGATGCCGTACTCCTTGGCGAACGCGAAGATGGTGTTCTTCGTCGTGTCGGTGGGGAGGCAGTGGGCGTTCGAGCCGGTGAGGTGGACGTCGTCGAGGTCGCCGGAGAGGGCGACGGAGACGTTCAGGTCCTTGATGTGGTGGGTGGCGCCGTCCCGCGTGATCTTGACGACGCGGTTCTCTGCTTTGCCGTACTGGTTCTGGCCGAGAATCGTGGGCATGTCTGCTAGCTCCCTCGGTAAACGGAGTAGCCGAACGGGTTGAGCAGCAGCGGTACGTGGTAGTGCTCGCCCGGCTTGACGGCGAACGTGATCGCCACCTCCGGGAAGAACGCACCGCTGTCCCTTACGCGGGGGGCGTCCTGCTGCGCCTCGGCTTGCTTCTTGGAGAAGTACGTCTCGGTCTCGAAGTCGAGACGCACGTGGGTGGTTTCTTCCGGCAGCGCCGGCAGGTCCTTGCAGCGCCCGTCCGCGTCGGTGGCGGAGCCGCCGAGCGTGACCCACTCCGCGTCGGAGCCGCTGCGGGCCGCGAGCGTGATGGCCACGCCCTCGGCCGGGCGGCCGATGCTGGTGTCCAGGATGTGTGTGGACACCGAGGCGGTGGTGTCGGTGCTCATGCTCAGCTCTCTTCCTCGGGAGTCTCTACGAGACGGGTCAGCCGGATGCGGTTGATCTTGCCCAGTTCGGTGCGGACGATCTCCCGCTCCGTCTCGGGCGAGTTGCCGATCCGCTCCCGGACCGCGTCGCGCATCTGCTCGCCGGTCCTGCCGGTGGCGCAGATGAGGAAGACATGACCGAACTTGTCCTGGTAGGCCAGGTTGAGTTCGAGCATCTCGGCCTTGAGCTCCGCGGAGGCGCCGGCCATCCCGCTCTGCTCGCGGGAGGAGGTCGGGTCCCCGGCCTTCGGACGACCGATCGGCGGGTGCCCCGCCATCGCCTCGGCCAGGTCCTCCGCGGTCAGCTCGGCCATGGCGGCGTCGCTGGCGAGGAAGAGGGCTTCGGCGGTGGAGTACGGGCGCTGGGCGAGCAGCTCGCTCCCCCACGCCGAACTGGAACACACCTCGTGGAGCGCGGCCGCGGCCTCGCTGTCCGAGGAGGTGTTGAACCGGGTGAGGCCCGGTGTCGTACCTGAAGTCACGGGAAGCCTCCGTGGCTGTTTTTCGCTGTGCGTCGGACGGGCTGCGGATAGCTAACGCCCTCCGCAACACAACGTCAACACTTTGTTGAAAACTCGGCCATACAAAAGCCGTCGTCCCGACATCTGGACGACGGCTCCCTGCCACGCGTGATCAACTACTCGCCCCTGGCGGCCTTTTCCCTGCTCAGAGCGGTCTCGCGGTTCAGGTAGTTGTACACCGTGAAACGGCTGACACCGAGCGCCCCGGCCACCGTCTCCACTCCGTGGCGCACCGAGAAGGCACCCCGCGCCTCCAGGATCCGGACGACTTCCTGCTTCGCCTTGCGGTCCAGTTCGGCCAGCGGCATCCCGTGCCGTCTTTCCATCGCGACGAGGATGTGGTCCAGGGACTCCGAGAGCTGGGGCAGACGCACGGCGAGCACGTCCTCGCCCTCCCAGGACAGGACGACGTCGTCGACCTCCGCCTGCGCGGGGCCGAGCAGCTCGGCGCCCATGGCGTCCACCAGGGGCTTCACCGCCGCCACCAAGGGGTGCTCGCTCACTTCTCACCCTCCCCGATCACGTTGACCTGGAGCGAGACGCGGGTGGCGCCGGCCGCGAGCGACCTGCGCAGCAGTGCGTCGACGGCGGTGAGCACCGCGTCGGCGCCGCCTTCCGCCGTGTTGCCGAAGGGGCCGACGTCGACCGCGTCCAGCTGGGCCGACTGGATGACCTCACGAGCCACGACCGCGTGCGCCGGCGCCTCGTCGAGGTCGAACGGCTCGGTCGTGAACTCCACTCTCAAACGCTCCATGCCCCCACGCTACGGCCCCACCCGGCCCCGCGGGAGCCCCGGACCTGCGGGGACCTCTTGACAAGTGCGAGGGCCGCCTTGCAACATTCCGTCAGACAGAAACTTACTTCCGCAATACGGAAGGAGCGCCGCCCCTCATGGGATACACGGACCAGCGCTTCGATGTGAACCTGTCGATCCTCTTCACGGAACTCCCGCTCCTGGAGCGCCCCGCGGCCGCCGCCGCGGCGGGCTTCACCGCGGTCGAGCTGTGGTGGCCCTGGATCGACACCGCCACCCCCGAGCAGAGCGAGCTCGACGGCCTCAAGAAGGCTCTTGAGGACGCCGGCACCCAGCTGGTGGGCCTGAACTTCTACGCCGGGCAGCTCCCCGGCCCGGACCGCGGAGCCCTCTCCGTACCCGGGGAAGAGTCGGACCGCTTCCGCGCCAACATCGAGGTGGCCGCCGACTTCGCCGCCTCGGTCGGCTGCAAGGCGCTCAACGCCCTCTACGGCAACCGCGTCGAAGGCGTGGACCCGCAGATCCAGGACACCCTCGCCCTGGAGAACCTGGTCCTGGCCGCCCGCGCGGCGGACCGCATCGGCGCGATCCTCCTCGTCGAGACCCTGAACAAGCCGGAGTCGCCGCTCTATCCGCTGGTGAGCGCCCCCTCCGCGATCGAGGTCGTCGACAAGGTCAACGCGGCCACCGGCCTCGGCAACGCCAAGTTCCTCCTCGACATCTACCACCTGTCGATGAACGGCGAGGACGTCAGCCAGGTCATCGCGGAGCACGCGGCCAAGACCGGCCACGTCCAGATCGCGGACAACCCGGGCCGCGGCGCGCCGGGCACCGGCGACCTGCCGCTCGAGCAGCTCCTCGACGAGCTGAAGAAGGCCGGCTACGACGGCTGGGTCGGCCTGGAGTACAAGGCCGCCGACGCCGCCGCTTCCTTCGAGTGGCTGCCCGCCGAGGCCCGCCCGGCTCGCTGACGCAGGCCCCCTCCCCGTATCACCTTGTTTTGAGAGGCACCCTCATGAGCAACCTCCCCAAGATCGCTTGGATCGGCCTCGGCATCATGGGCTCCCCCATGTCCGAGAACCTCCTCAAGGCCGGCTACTCGGTCACCGGCTTCACCCTGGAGCAGGACAAGCTGGACCGCCTGGCCAAGGCCGGCGGCTCCGCGGCCGGCTCGATCGCCGAGGCCGTCAAGGACGCCGACGTCATCATCACGATGGTGCCCGCGTCGCCGCAGGTCGAGGCCATCTCCTACGGCCCCGAGGGCATCCTGGAGAACGCCAGGCAGGGCGCGCTGATCGTGGACATGTCCTCGATCACCCCGCAGACCTCGGTCGACCTGGCGAAGAACGCCAAGGAGAAGGGCATCCGCGTCATCGACGCCCCGGTGTCCGGCGGCGAGGCCGGCGCCATCGAGGCCGTGCTCTCGATCATGGTCGGCGGCGAGCGGGCCGACTTCGACGAGGCCCTCCCGATCCTGGAGGCCCTCGGCAAGACCATCGTGCTCTGCGGCCCGCACGGCTCCG
Organism: Streptomyces sp. NPDC002463; assembly: GCF_042889835.1. Taxonomy (NCBI): domain Bacteria; kingdom Bacillati; phylum Actinomycetota; class Actinomycetes; order Kitasatosporales; family Streptomycetaceae; genus Streptomyces; species Streptomyces sp. NPDC002463. The sequence continues at coordinate 58,894 of NZ_JBIARL010000023.1, read as the reverse complement.
GCCAGACGGTGAAGGCCGCCAACCAGCTGATCGTCGCGGTCAACATCCAGGCCTGCGCCGAGGCCGTGGTCTTCCTGGAGAAGTCGGGCGTGGACCTGAACGCCGCCCTCGACGTCCTCAACGGCGGTCTGGCCGGCTCGACCGTGCTGACCCGCAAGAAGGACAACTTCCTGAACCGCGACTTCAAGCCCGGTTTCCGGATCGACCTGCACCACAAGGACATGGGCATCGTCACCGACGCCGCCCGCAACGTCGGTGCCGCCCTCCCGGTCGGCGCGGTCGTCGCCCAGCTCGTCGCCTCGCTGCGCGCACAGGGTGACGGCGGCCTGGACCACTCGGCCCTGCTGCGCGCCGTCGAGCGCCTCTCCGGCCAGCAGGTCTGACCCCACGCCCCTCCATCGGGGCCCCTGATTTCCGGTCGGCGGCGGCGCTGACAACCTGTCCTGTCGCGCCCAGGCGTCGCCGCCGACCGGAACACCACACTTCATTTTCAACAAACTGTTGACGTTACGTTCAAGCCGAATTTACGCTCCTCGGACCGTCAGCAGAGCTCCCGTACGGAAGGTCACGATGTCGAAGCGCGTGCTTACGACCGAGTCCGGCGCCCCCGTCGCCGACAACCAGAACTCCGCCACCGCCGGCGTCGGTGGCCCTCTCCTCCTCCAGGACCAGCACCTGCTGGAGAAGCTCGCGCGCTTCAACCGTGAGCGGATCCCGGAGCGCGTGGTGCACGCCCGCGGTTCCGGCGCGTACGGCTACTTCGAGGTGACCGACGACGTCACCGCGTACACCAAGGCGAACTTCCTCGGTGAGGTCGGCAAGAAGACCGAGACCTTCATCCGCTTCTCCACCGTGGCCGACTCGCTCGGCGGCGCGGACGCGGTCCGCGACCCCCGCGGCTTCGCCCTGAAGTTCTACACCGAAGAGGGCAACTACGACCTCGTCGGCAACAACACCCCGGTGTTCTTCATCAAGGACCCGATCAAGTTCCCCGACTTCATCCACTCGCAGAAGCGCGACCCCTTCACGGGCAAGCAGGAGGCGGACAACGTCTGGGACTTCTGGGCGCACGCCCCCGAGGCCACCCACCAGATCACCTGGCTCATGGGCGACCGCGGCATCCCGGCCTCGTACCGTCACATGAACGGCTACGGCTCCCACACCTACCAGTGGACCAACGAGGCGGGCGAGGCCTTCTTCGTCAAGTACCACTTCAAGACGAACCAGGGCATCCGCTCCCTCTCCGCCGACCAGGCCGCCGAGCTCGTCGGCAAGGACGCCAACTCGCACCAGACGGACCTGCTCCAGGCCATCGAGCGCGGTGTGAACCCCTCGTGGACCCTGTACGTCCAGGTCATGCCGGCCGCCGAGGCCGCGGACTACCGCTTCAACCCGTTCGACCTCACCAAGGTGTGGCCGCACAGCGACTACCCGCTGCAGCGCGTGGGCCGCCTGGTCCTCGACCGCAACCCGGACAACGTCTTCGCCGAGGTCGAGCAGGCCGCGTTCTCCCCGAACAACTTCGTGCCGGGCATCGGCCCCTCGCCGGACAAGATGCTCCAGGGCCGTCTCTTCGCCTACGCGGACGCCCACCGCTACCGCCTCGGCGTCAACCACACCCAGCTCCCGGTGAACGCCCCCAAGGCGACCACGGCCCAGAACTACGGCCGCGACGGCGCCATGGCGACCCGCAACGGCTCGCGCCACGACAAGAACTACGAGCCCAACTCGTACCAGGGCCCGGCCCAGACCGACGCCGCGCTCTCCGCGCCGCTCGCCATCCACGGCTGGACCGGCACCCACGCGGCGCCCGCCCACACCAAGGACGACGACTTCTTCCAGGCCGGCGAGCTCTACCGCCTGATGTCCGAGGACGAGAAGAAGCGCCTCGTCGCCAACATCGCCGGCGGCCTGTCCCAGGTCTCCCGCGAGGACGTCATCGAGAAGAACCTCGCGCACTTCGCCGCCGCCGACGCGGACTACGGCAAGCGTGTCGAGGAGGCCGTCCGCGCCCTGCGCGAGGACTGACCACCCAGACTGCGTACGGCACCTGACGGGAGGTCGGTGCCGTACGTGGTCCGGATCGCCGGCCCGGATGAGGGGTGGTCGGCGAACCGGACAAGCGTGAGGACCGCGGCGGCTCCGAGCCAGTGCGGTGGTAAGGACGCCGGGCCCCCTTCTTGACCTGAAGGAAGGGGAACCGCCCCGGCGCCCGTCGGTACCGCCGCGGTCCCAACGCCCCCCTTCCGGGGGATCCCACAGACTCCGCCCGGCGACACGAACGTCCTGTCGCGCCAGCCTCGTGCCGTCGGGCGGTCACAACGGGAGAGCGCGGAACCAGGTTTACGGTCCCTGGTTCCGCGCTCTTCTTCGTTTCCACGGCTCCCCGGCTTCTACGCCTCCACAGCGGATCGCTCGCGCGATCCGGCCCCCCTCCGCTCCGCCCGGGCGAGCAGGAACGTCACCGTGAGCGAGGCGAGGGCGAGCAGCACCATCCCCGCTCGGGGTGACGTGTACTGGGCGAGGGTGCCGGCCAGCGCGGCACTCACCCCCTGGAGGGCGAGCATTCCCGAGGTGTGGAGGCCGAGGGCGTGGCCGCTCAGGTTCTCCGGGACCAGGGTCATGAGCCGCTCCTGGTGCAGCAGGCTCGCGCCGTAGCCGACCGCAGACACCGTCACCAGGACGAGCGCGAGCGGGAGCTCGGGGTTGAAGGCGAACACCAGGAACGGCGCCGCGAGCAGTGCCTGCAGGGGGAAGCGGATGCGGTCGCGCAGGCGTGCCGGTACGAAGCGGCCCACGGCGGTGTCGCCCGCCAGCATTCCGAGCGCGCCGCAGGCGAAGAGGAGCCCGGCGTGCTCGGGGGCGTACGGCACGAAGAGGGACTCGCAGCCGACGATCAGGCCGTTCGGCACCCAGAGTGCGAGGTAGGCGCGGCGGCGGGCGGGGACGGACAGGAGGCGGCCGTTGGTGCGCCAGGTCTCGGCGGCCGAGGGTCGCCCGGCCGCGCGGGGCGGGCGGGCCCCGAGGCCGAGGCGGGCGGTCAGGGCGGAGGCGAGGTAGAGACCCGCGCCCACCAGGACCGTGCCGCGGGGCGAGAGCATCGCGACCAGGAGCCCGCCGGTGGCGAAGCCGCCGATCTGGAAGGCGCCGGTGGCCATGTTCATCACGGAGCGTCCGAGGAGGTACTCCTCGCGCGGGAGGATCTCGTTCAGGAGCCCGTAGCGCACCCCGCCGCCCAGCGAGGCCGCGAGCCCCTCCGCGAGCAGGATCACGAAGACCGCCCAGGTCGGCAGGGCGGGGATCGCCAGGACGGCGGTGCCGAGCGCGAAGAAGAGGGCGATGCCGGAGATCGCGGCGCGCGGCGGCAGCCGGTCGGCGGCGGAGAGCAGCGTCGTCGCGCCGAGGAGCTGGGCGAGCGAGGGGCCGAAGAGGGCGAGGGCCGAGAGGAAGGGGGACCCGGTCGCGCGGAAGACGAGCGTGGCGAGACCGAGCCCGGCGACGGTCTGGGCCGCGGTGTGCGCGGCGCCGGTGAGGAAGAGCGGGGTGAACTCGGGCGTGCGGAAGAGAGCGCGGTAGCGGGGCATGCGGGGAGTCTCGGAGAGTACGGCGAGCACCGGTAATGTTTCGCGGGGAGGCGAAACATGGGCTGGTGGCAGATCGGTACGGACACCCTGGCGGCGAGCTCGTTCGTGCTCTCGCCGCTCGCCGAGACCGTCGCCTCGCTCAAGACCCTCCACTCGGCCGCGTCGGCGCATCCGGGCGAGCGGGCCTGGCTCGCCCGGCATCTGCCCGCGTACCGGGAGCGGCTCGCGGCCGAGCCGCTCGACGCCCTGCTCGTACGGGCGGCGATCGGCCCCACCTGGAACGCGGACTTCCTCACCCCGACCCCGCTGGGCGACCGCGAGCGGAGCTTCGAGGAGGAGGTCGAGGCGGTCCGCTCGGCCGAACCCGCCGACGCCGTCGACCAGTTGGCGGTGGCGGTGGGCGGACCGGTCCCGGAGCCGCTGCGCTCGGCACGGGACCTTCCGGACCGGCTCGCCGGCGTGCTCGGCTGGGTGTGGCGGGAGACCGTGCTGCCGGACTGGGCGCGGCGGCGGCGAGTCCTGGAGGCCGATGTGACGGCCCGGACGGCCCTGTTGAGCCGGGGAGGCTGGGCGGCGGCGCTCGACGAGCTGTGCCCGGGGAAGATGCGCTGGCTCGGCGACGGGCGGCTCCAGGTCAACACCCGTGACTATCCTCCGCGTTCGGTCGACCGGGGGCGGCTGCTCTTCGTTCCGGTGACGCCGTCCAACGGCTGGGTGTCCTGGGAGGGTACGGAGCGCTACGCGGTCGTCTACGCCTGCGCGGGAGCCCTCGCGGACGCGGCCGGCCCGACGGTCCCCGAGGCCCTGGGGGCCCTGCTCGGAACGGCCCGCGCGGGAGTGCTCGTACGGCTCGGAACCCCCCTCTCCACCAGCCAGTTGGTGGCGCTCACGGGGCAGGGGCTCGGCTCGGTCGGCCGCCATCTGAAGGTGCTGCTCGACGCCGGGCTCGTACGGCGGGGGCGGTCGGGCCGCTCGGTCCTCTACGAGTGGACGGCGGCGGGCGCGGTGCTCGTACGGGCGCAGGAAGGCCGAGGTCCGCGGGAAAGGGTGAGGCCCCCGCCCCGGTGCTCCTCGGGGCGGGGGCCGTCTCACGGCTCCGTGATCAGACCTGGAGGGCCTTGATCGCGGTCGGCGCGTGGCCGGGCTCGGTGGCCAGGTCCTCGAACTCGGTGACGTCGCTCATGTCGACCGTCTTGCTCATGGCGATGTTGGTGATGCGCTCCAGGATGGCCTCGACGACGACCGGGACCTGGTGCTCGACGGCCAGCTTCTTGGCCTCCTCCAGTGCCTCGCCCAGCTTGTTCGGGTCCTCGACGCGGATCGCCTTGACGCCCAGGCCCTCGGCGACCTTGACGTGGTCGACGCCGTAGACGCCGATCTCCGGGGTGTTGATGTTCTCGAACTCGAGGTTGACCTCGAAGTTGATGCCGAGGCCGCCCTGCGCCTGCCGGATCAGACCGAGGTAGGCGTTGTTCACGAGGACGTGGACGTAGGGGACCTTGTGCTGGGCGGCGACCGCCAGCTCCTCGATCATGAACTGGAAGTCGTAGTCGCCGGAGAGCGCGACGACCGGGGTCTCCGGGTCGGCGGTGGCGGCACCGATCGCGGCCGGGATCGTCCAGCCGAGCGGGCCGGCCTGACCGCAGTTGATCCAGTGGCGCGGCTTGTAGACGTGCAGGAACTGCGCGGCCGCGATCTGGGAGAGACCGATGGTGGTGACGTAGCGGGTCTCCGGACCGAAGGCCTTGTTCATCTCCTCGTAGACGCGCTGCGGCTTGATCGGGACGTTGTCGAAGTGCGTGCGGCGCTGGAGGGTGGCCTTGCGCTCCTGCGCGGAGGCGGCCCAGGCGGAGAAGTCGGGCAGCGTGCCGGCGGCCTTCCACTCCTTGGCGATCTCGACGAAGAGCTCCAGGGCGGCCTTGGCGTCCGAGGCGATGCCGTAGTCCGGGGCGAAGATCTTGCCGAGCTGGGTGGGCTCGATGTCGACGTGGACGAACTTCCGGCCCTTGGTGTACGCCTCCAGGTTGTAGCCCGTGTGGCGGTTGGCCCAGCGGTTGCCGATGCCGAGGACGAAGTCCGACTCCAGGAAGGTCGCGTTGCCGTAGCGGTGCGCGGTCTGGACGCCGACCATGCCGGCGGCGAGCTCGTGGTCGTCCGGGATGGTGCCCCAGCCCATGAGCGTGGAGATGACCGGGACGCCGGTCAGCTCGGCGAACTCGACGAGGAGGTCGGAGGCGTCGGCGTTGATGATGCCGCCGCCGGCGACGATCAGCGGGCGCTCGGACTCCAGGAGGAAGCTCAGCGCCTTCTCGGCCTGGGCGCGGGTCGCGGACGGCTTGTAGACCGGCAGCGGCTCGTAGGTCTCCGGGTCGAACTCGATCTCGGTCAGCTGGACGTCGATCGGCAGGTCGATGAGGACCGGGCCGGGACGGCCGGAGCGCATCAGGTGGAAGGCCTGCTGGAAGACGCCGGGGACCTGCGCGGCCTCCAGGACGGTCGTCGCGGCCTTGGTGACCGGCTTGGCGATCGTGGCGATGTCGACGGCCTGGAAGTCCTCCTTGTGGAGCTTCGAGACCGGGGCCTGGCCGGTGATGCAGAGGATCGGGATGGAGTCGGCGATGGCCGAGTACAGGCCGGTGATCATGTCGGTGCCGGCGGGGCCGGACGTACCGATGCAGACACCGATGTTGCCGGCCTTGGCACGGGTGTAGCCCTCGGCCATGTGGGACGCGCCCTCGACGTGGCGGGCGAGCGTGTGGCCGACGCCGCCGACGTTCTTGAGCTCGCGGTAGAAGGGGTTGATCGCCGCGCCGGGGACGCCGAACGCCTGGGTGACGCCTTCGCGCTTGAGGATCTCAACGGCCGCTGCGGCGGCGGTCATACGAGGCATGGGAGTGCTCCTGCTTCGGCCGGGCGGATCCAGGCGGGCGGCTCGTCTCGGGAGACCGGCCCGACTGTTTCCGTAATGCGGAAATGCTGTTCTGCTATACGGAAGCAATGTAGGTCGGGGTTCGGAGAGCCGTCAAGAGAAGTCCGCCCGCCGGGATCACGGAAGTGGCCGAACACCCTCCCCCGGGCCGTCGGATGGGTGGACGATGGGGCGGAACGACAGGGGGTTGGGCTGTGGGCGAGTCGGTACCGGTGCGCTGTCCGGAATGCCTGCGCACGCAGGCGTACGCGGCACCCGTCTTCCCCTGCGCGTGCGGGAGCCCGGTCGCGGCGCCGGTCGCGGCGGGGGCCGTCGCGGAAGCGATCACGCACCGGAACTGGGCGGACGAATGGGTCACGGTCCGCTGCGGAGCCTGCGGCCGCGACAACGACTGGCCCCACCCGGAACTGGGCTGCCCGTGCGGGACGGTCCTCCGGGTGCCGGTCCACCTGCCGGCCCCGACGCCGGGAGGGGTGGACGTCGCTTCAAACGACCCGGGGGACGGGGTGGCCGGATCGGACGGGGCGGACGGTCGCGGGGCGGTTGGACCTCGTGCGGGCGGGCCCGGGGCGGGTGGCCGCGGTTCGAGCGGATTCGGTACGGGTGCACCCGGCACCGGCGGGCCCGGCACCGGCAGGCCAGGGACGGGCGGTCCCCGTGCGGACGGGATTCGTCCGGGCGAGGTCGATACGGGCGGCGCGGCCACGGGCCGGGGTGGTACGGGGCACGGCCCCGGGACGGACGGGGCCGGGTCCGGCGGGGCGGCCGGGGGTGCATCCGGCTCCCCCTCCGGGGCCGACGGTGACCGGGCCGGCGAGGAACCCGGTAGTGGCCCCGGCGGGGACGCCGGCGGGCGGGGCGGGAGCGAGGGCCCCCGGAACGGGGCTCCCTCCGTATCGAGCGAGGCCGGCTCCCCGTGGTTCGGACCGGGGCCGAAGGCCGGGGGCGATGCCGGGCGCGGCGCGGGCCAGACCGGCCCGACCGGGCTCGGTACCACCGCGACGGGCCCGGCAGGGCGCGGCGCGGACGGTGCCGGCCCCGGGCGGCCCCGGCCCTTCGCCGAGCGGTATCCCGTGCGGGTGTCCCTGCCGCCCGCCGCACCCCGGCCCGTTCCCCTCCGTGAGGTCTTTCGGCCCGTGACGATCCGGACCTCTCGGGACGCCGTCGCGGCGGCGGCCGGGTATCTGCGGTGGCTCGGGTTCCGGGACGTCGTCCAGCCCGAGGAGCGGTCCTCGTCCGGTGTGGATCTGCGGGCTCCGGGGCTCGTCGCCCAGGTCGACCCGAGCACCCGGCCCACCGGGCTGCGAGCCGTCGAGTGCCTCTGGCTCAACGGGCTGAGCAGGGCCACCGTGAGCGTGTTCTTCTCGCTCGCCGGCTACACCCCGGAGGCCCGCTCCCGCGCCGCCGAGGTCGGTCTCCCCCTGTTCGTCCTGGACCTGACCGGTACCCCGCAGGCCGTCAACCACGCCGCGGCCGAACTCGCGGCCGGCGGCGCCTGAGCCTCACAACTCCTCGGCATCCGAAATCGGCCATTCACGCGTGACGATCACGCTCGGCCGGGCACAACACCCTCGGGGGTGGGCGTGATGCCGACGGGGACGTGGTGGTTCATCGGGGCGGTATGGGGCGAACTGCTGCTCGCCGCCCTGCTGTTGAGGAGCGGCGGAACGCGCAGCGGGGAGGGCGGGGCGGCCGCCGTGCCACCGCCCCAGGCGCTCGCGCTGCTGCGCGGCGGGCGCCGCGCGGCCGTCACCGTGGCGCTCGTGGCGCTGCACCAGCGCGGGGCCGTCGCTGCGGGCCGTAAACGTACGATTCGGGCCAACGGCGGTCCGGGCCGCACCCGTGACCCCGTACAGCTCGGAGTGCACGGGGCCCTGCACCGGGCCCTCGCGCTGCGGACGCTCGCGCAGCGCCCCGAGGCCCGGCGGGCCGTGGACGCATTGCGCGGCGAGCTGCGCGGGGCGGGGCTGCTGCGGCCGCTCGCGCGGCTGTGGACGGCCAGGGTGTTGCTGGGGTGCGTGCCGCTGACCGCGCTGGCGGGACCGTTCGCGACCGGGGCCTCCGGGACGGCCCTCGTCGGCGCGCTCGCGGCCGGGGCCCCGGCGGTCCTCGTCGCCGTGGCGCTGCTGCGGCTGCCGGACACGACGACGGCGGCGCGGCGGCTCCTCACCGGTCTGCGGGAGCGGTATCCGCTGCCGGCGCACCGACGCGAGGTGACGGACGGGTGGCTCGTCCAGCTGTACGTGGCACTGTACGGCGACCCCGCCCTGGCCCTGTTCCTGCCGCGGTTCTCGCGCGACGGCGGGCTGCTCGACCGCCCCCAGGAGGACGACGGCGGTCCCGGTAGGAGTGCGGGCGGCGCCCCCTGCTGAGCCCGCGCCATACTGTCCTATGCGCATCAGAGCGGCCGCTCCGGCCGAACTCCCGCTGCTCCAGGACATCGAACGGGCGGCGGGCGAGCCCTTCCGTTCCCTCGGCATGGCGGCCATCGCCGACGACGATCCGCTGCCCCTGGACGTCCTGGAGACGTACCGCTGCGCGGGCCGGGCGTGGGTGGCGGTGGACGCCGCCGACCGCCCGGTCGCGTACCTGCTCACGGACACGGTCGACGGCGCCGCCCACATCGAGCAGGTGTCGGTGCATCCGGACGCCGCCCGCCGGGGCGTCGGCCGGGCGCTGATCGAGCACCTGGCGGCGGCCGCCAGGGAGCAGGGCCTGGCGGCCCTGACCCTGACGACCTTCACCGAGGTCCCGTGGAACGCCCCGTACTACGCCCGCCTCGGCTTCCGCCCGCTCGCCGACTCCGACCCGGCGCTCACGGACGGCCTGCGCGCGATCAGCCTCGCCGAGGCGGCCCACGGCCTGTCGCTCTGGCCGCGCGTCTGCATGCGCCGGGAGGTGGTCTAGCAACCGCCCGGAACCGCCGGGACCCCTACGAACCGTACTTCTGCCGCAGCTCCACCTTCCGTACCTTCCCGCTCACCGTCATCGGGAACTCGGCCAGGATCTCCACCCTCCGCGGGATCTTGTAGTGGGCGAGCCGGTCGCGGCAGAAGGCGGTGATCTCGTCCAGGGTGGGCGGGGCTGCGGGGTCGCGCGGGATCACGCAGGCCAGGATCTCCTCGCCGTACCGCTCGTCGGGTACGCCGACGACCTGGACGTCCGCGATCTTGGGGTGCCCGTAGAGGAACTCCTCGATCTCGCGCGGGTACACGTTCTCCCCGCCCCGGATGATCATGTCCTTGATGCGGCCGACGATCTGCACGTAGCCGTCGTCCCGCATGACCGCGAGGTCCCCGGTGTGCATCCAGCGGCCGGAGTCGATCGCCTCGGCGGTCTTCTCCGGCTCGTCCCAGTAGCCGAGCATCACGCTGTAGCCGCGGGTGCACAGCTCCCCCGCCGTGCCGCGCTCGACGGTCAGCCCGGTCGCCGGGTCGACGACCTTCACCTCGACGTGCGGCATGACCCGGCCGACGGTGCCGGTACGGCGCTCCAGGTCGTCGTCGCGGCGGGTCTGGGTGGAGACGGGCGAGGTCTCGGTCATGCCGTAACAGATCGACACCTCCGCCATGTTCATCTCGGCGACGACCCGCTTCATCACCTCGACCGGGCACGGCGAACCCGCCATGATCCCGGTGCGGAGCGTGGAGAGGTCGTACGAGGCGAAGTCGGGCAGGTTGAGCTCGGCGATGAACATCGTCGGCACCCCGTAGAGGGAGGTGCAGCGCTCCTCCTGGACCGCCCGGAGGGTGGCCGCCGGGTCGAAGGAGGCGGCCGGGATGACCATGCAGGCACCGTGCGAGGTGGCCGCGAGGTTTCCCATGACCATGCCGAAACAGTGATAGAACGGGACGGGAATGCAGATTCTGTCCTGCTCGCTGTAGGCGATCATCTCGCCCACGAAGTAGCCGTTGTTCAGGATGTTGTGGTGGGAGAGCGTGGCGCCCTTCGGGAAGCCCGTCGTCCCCGAGGTGTACTGGATGTTGACGGGCTCGTCGCAGGAGAGCGGTTCCGGGCGGAGCTCCCCCGGCGTCCGGGCGAGCAGCTCGTCCCAGCTCGGGTCGCCGAAGTAGACCGCCTCGTGCAACTCCGGGCACTCGCCCCGCACTTGCTCGACCATCGCGCGGTAATCGCTCGTCTTGTGGGTGAGCGAGGCGAACAGCAGCGAGATGCCGGCCTGCTTGAGTACGTACTCCAACTCGTGCGCGCGGTAGGCCGGGTTGATGTTCACCATGATGGCGCCGATGCGGGCGGTGGCGTACTGGACGAGCACCCACTCGGCGCAGTTCACCGCCCAGATCCCGACCCGGTCGCCCTTGCGGACCCCGCTGCCGAGCAGCGCGGACGCCAACCGGTCGACGTCCGCGCCGAATTCGGCGTACGTCCAGCGGCGCCCGGTGGGGACGTCGACGAGGGCCTCGCGGTCGGGCCAGGTGGCGACGGCGCGGTCGAGGTTGGCGCCGATGGTGTCGCCGAGGAGCGTCGTCCCGGACACCCCGTGCGCGTACGAGACGGTCATCGCAGGTCCCCTTCCACGTACTCCACGCCGCCGCCCTCCGCCGTCAGCCGGCGCAGTTCGACGCGCCGGATCTTCCCGGAGACCGTCTTGGGCAGGTCGGCGAACTCGATGCGGCGGACGCGCTTGTACGGGGCGAGGACCGCGCGCGAGTGGGCGAACAGGGCCTTCGCGGTCTCCTCGCCCGGCTCCCAGCCCGCCGCGAGGACGATGTACGCCTTGGGGACGGCGAGCCGCAGCGGATCGGGGGCGGGGACGACGGCCGCCTCGGCGACGGCCTCGTGCTCCAGGAGCGCGCTCTCCAGCTCGAAGGGGGAGATCTTGTAGTCGCTCGCCTTGAAGACGTCGTCGGCGCGCCCGATGTACGTGATGTAGCCGTCCGCGTCGCGGGAGCCGATGTCGCCGGTGCGGTAGTAGCCGCCCGCCATCGCCTCCGCCGTACGCTCCGGGTCGCCGTGGTAGCCGGCCATCAGGCCCGCCGGGTTGGCGGCGAGGTCGAGGCAGATCTCGCCCTCCTCGACGTCCGGCGTGCCGCTCACCGGGTCGACGAGGGTGACCCGGAAGCCGGGGCTGGGGCGGCCCATGGAGCCTTCCTTGAGCCGCTGGCCGGGGCTGTTGGAGACCTGGACGGCGGTCTCCGTCTGGCCGAAGCCGTCGCGGATGGTGACGCCCCAGGCGCGCCGCACGGACTCGATGACCTCGGGGTTGAGGGGTTCGCCGGCGGCGACGACCTCGCGCGGCGGGGTCTTCAGCTGGCCGAGGTCTGCCTGGATCAGCATCCGCCACACGGTCGGCGGGGCGCAGAAGCTGGTGACGCCGTTGCGCTCCATCTCGTCCATGAGCCGGGCCGGGTCGAAGCGGGTGTAGTTGTGGATGAAGACGGTCGCCTCGGCGTTCCACGGCGCGAAGAGGTTGGACCAGGCGTGCTTGGCCCAGCCCGGCGAGGAGATGTTGAGGTGCACGTCGCCGGGCTTGAGGCCGATCCAGTACATCGTCGAGAGGTGCCCGACGGGGTACGAGGTGTGGGTGTGCTCGACCAGCTTGGGGCGGGCGGTCGTGCCGGAGGTGAAGTACAGCATCAGGGTGTCGTCGGCGAGGGTGACGCCGTCGGGCTCGAAGACGTCCGACTCCTGGGCGGCGAGCTCGTACCCGAGCCAGTTCACCCCGTTGCCGCCGACCGAGATCCGGGTGTAGTCCCCGGGGACGTCGTCGAACTTGGCGGTGTCCTCGGCGCGCACGATGACGTGCCGGGCTCGGCCACGGTCGACGCGGTCGCGCAGGTCGGCGGGGCCGAGGAGCGGGGTGGCGGGGATGAGGACGGCGCGCAGCTTCATCGCGGCGAGCACGGTCTCCCACAGCTCGACCTGGTTGCCGAGCATCAGGATGATCCGGTCGCCGGCGCGGACGCCCTGGGCCCGGAGCCAGTTCGCGACCCGGTTCGAGCGGGCGGACATCTCGGCGAAGGTGACCCGCGTCTCGGAGCCGTCCTCCTCGACGATGTGCAGCGCCGTGCGGTCGTTGTCCCGTGCGATGACGTCGAACCATTCGAGCGCCCAGTTGAAACGGTCGGGCCGGGGCCAGGCGAAGCCCTCGTAGGCCGTCTCGTAGTCCTCGCGATGCTGCAGCAGGAAGTCCCGGGCGGCCCGGAACCTCTCCGTCGCGCCGGTCGCGCTCGTGGGCGTCATGTGTCCTCCTCATTGCGGGACCTGTCCCGGACATCGTGTAATCGGTGACCCAGGTCTCACTACCCCCGTTCGGGGGTGAAGGAGTGTTTCCGTGCCCGAGATGGTGGAAGCGGTGGAGTTGCGTACGGCGCTGCTGCGGCTGAGGCGCGTCAGCGGGCTGCCCGTCGTCTTCGGCGGACTGCTCCAGGAGGGCCGCACGATGCGGATCGCCCAGCTGAGCGGGGCGGTGACGCCCGCGCTGCGGGGCCTGGCGATCTCGGCGGGCTCCGGTCTGGGCGGGAAGTGCCTGGCGCTGTCGCGGCCGTGCGCGGTCACGGACTATCCGACGTCGCGGCACATCACCCACGAGTACGACGTCCCGGTCTCGGCGGAGGGCCTGCGCTCGGTGATCGCCGTCCCCGTCGTCGTACGGCGCAAGGTGCGCGGCGTGCTGTACGGGGCGCTGCGCGAGTCCCTCCCGATCGGCGAGCGGGTCTTCGACGCGGCGATGGCGGCGGCGCGTGACGTCGAGCAGGCCCTCGCGGTACGGGACGAGGTGCGGCAGCTGATGGCCCCGCCGGCGCCCGGCCCGTCCTGGGAGGAGGTCCGCCAGGCGTACGGGGAGCTGCGGGAGCTGGCGCCGAAGGTCCTGGACCCGGAGCTGCGGGCGCGGCTCCTCGCGGTGTGCGGCCGCCTGGAGACGGCCGCCTCCGCCCCGTCGCCGGCGCCGGGCGTGACCCTCACCCCGCGCGAGACGGACGTCCTCGCGGCGGTCGCCTCCGGCGCGACGAACGCGACGGCGGCGGAGCGTCTGGGCCTCCGTCCGGAGACGGTGAAGGGCTACCTCCGCTCGGCCATGCGCAAGCTGGGCGCCCACACCCGCCTGGAGGCGGTGGTGGCGGCCAGGCGGGCGGGGGCGCTGCCGTGAGCGGCGCCCGGCCGTCACACGAAGTGGTCCCGCGCGTCCTGCCGGGGGCCGCGCAGCAGACAGCTGACGGCCTCGTACGCGTCCGCTCCCAGGAACTGGGGGCCGGTGTGGTGCAGGAGGAAGAAGCGTCCGGTGTCGTCGATGAGGACCATCGCCCCGTCGAACGTCTCGTACCCGACGGGGAAGAGCCTCCTCCCCAGGTCCCCGGCGAGTGCGGCGACGTCCTCGCCGCTCTCCTCGTAGATCCAGTGCGGGGTGAATGCGACGGCGTCCGGCGGCCTGCCCGGAATCACCAGGCGCAGCCCGCCGAACTCCCGGACGAAGTCCCGGGCGGCCCGGAACGGCTCGACGGGATGGCCTTCCCCTGCGAAACGCGCGGTCACGAAGCCGAGGAGCCCGGGCAGCCGCGCCCCGACGTCGCGGCCGCGCGACCAGCCGGCCTCGGTCAGGACGGCCTCGACCTCGGCCGTCGTCATCCGCGGCACGTCAGGCCTCCGTGCCCTTCGCGTGCACGATGTCGTACGGGGTGCCGGGAGGTGTCATCAGCCGGAGGGTGCGCTCGGCCTCGGCTTCGAGGGCGGTTCGCGTCGTGCGCGGCAGTGGTGCGAAGGGTTCGATCGTGAGGGTCGTGCGGTCCTTCGCCTCGTCGAGGCGCCAGGTGCCGGCGAGGAAGCCGTCGACGAGGAACGTGCGGTGGGCCTGGTTGCCGGTCCAGGTGCGGCCGTGGTGCTCGGCGGGGATCACGCGGGTGCGGTCGGCGTGCGAGAGGAGCAGGTTGTCGAACTCGGGCAGGAGGCGGGGCGGCGCCGGGGTGTCCCCGTCGGGGCGGGGCGCGTCGGGGAGGTCGAAGAGCTCGGTGCCCCGCTCGTCCTGGAAGACGAGGAGCTCGGGCCGCAGCCGTTCGAAGGCGGGGCGCAGTCGCGTCAGGCCGCACCACGTCTGCATGTCCTTGACGGAGGCGGGGCCGAAGGCGCCGAGGTAGCGCCGTACGGTCTCGTCGACGTCGGCGGCCTCGTCCTCCTGCCCGTCGAACCAGGCGCGGGTGGTGGTGAGCGCGACCTGCCCGCTGCGGCCCCACAGGCCGCGCGGGGTGACCTGCACCATCAGGAGCAGGCAGCGGGCGGCGATGGTCAGCGCCAGCGGGTCGGCCCCCGGCCACTCCTCGCCGAGATGCTCCCGCAGCGCTTTGGGCGTGCGGGGCCGTTCCTCGACGTACGCGGTCGCGAGGGCGGTGAGCCGGTCGAGGTCGACGCCGTCGAGGCCCTTGCGGAACATCTGCAGTTCCCGGTCGATGGCCCCGGCCTGGACGAGCCGGCGCAGGCCGACGGCGTCGCGGGCCGTGTGGGTGTGGACGGTGGACCGGAGCGAGACGATACGGGCGACCCGCCGGGACTCCATCAGGGCGGACAGGTCCTCGGGCCGGAAGCCGTCGAGCCGGGCGGCGAGCGCGTAGTACGGGGGCTTGGTGTTCTGCGCCTGGAGGCCGACGAGGTGGGCGACGGCCTCCTCGACGCCGAGCGGCGCGGGGCGCAGGAGGAGCTGCCGGTCGAGGGTGGCGCGGTTCAGGGCGCGGCGTCCGAGCACGGGGTGGGTCGTCTTGAGGGCCATGACCGGCACGCTACCGATGATCGCGGACAGTTTCTGTCCTATATGCAGGGGCGGATCGGTCCGACAGATCGATTCGGCGGGTCGGTTCGGCAGATCGGTTCGGCGGATCGACGGGCTGATCGGTTCGGCAGACCGGGGCCGCGGACATTCACCCCATATATCCTGCTATCGGCCCCAGACCGAGGAGGAGGTGAGCGACGATGTCCGACCGCCGCCCCCGCGCGGCCCGGCGCCGCCACCCCGAACCGCCGCCCGAGGCCTCGGCCGGACGGCCGCCCTCGGTGGAGCCGAGCGTGGTGCAGTCGACGCTCTACCGGGACGGCCGCCGGGTCTCCTCCCCCGCCACCCTCGCGGACACCTTCCGCCAGCTGCGCGAGCACCCCGACGGCATGGCCTGGATCGGCCTCCAGCGCCCGACCGAGGAGGAACTCCTCTCCCTGGCAGCCGAGTTCGACCTGCACGAGCTCGCCGTCGAGGACGCGTTGGAGGCCCATCAGCGCCCGAAGCTGGAGCGGTACGGCGACACGCTCTTCGTCGTCCTGCGCGCCGCCCGCTACCTCGACGCCCCGGAGGAGGTCGACTTCGGCGAGCTCCACGTGTTCGTGGGCCCGGACTTCCTCATCACCGTCCGGCACGGCGCCGCCCCGGACCTCTCGGCCGTCCGCCACCGCATGGAGGAGGACCCGGACCTGCTCGCCCTGGGTCCCGAGGCGGTCCTGTACGCGATCCTCGACGCGGTGGTCGACGGCTACGCCCCGGTGGTGGCGGGCGTCCAGAACGACATCGACGAGATCGAGACGGAGGTCTTCGGCGGCGACCCGGCGGTCTCCCGCCGCATCTACGAACTCTCCCGCGAGATGGTCGAGTTCCAGCGCGCCACCCGCCCCCTGGTGGGCATGCTCCACGCCCTGATGGCCGGCTTCGCCAAGTACGGCACGGACGAGGAGCTCCAGCGCTACCTCCGCGACGTCGCCGACCACGTCACCCACACCAGCGAGCGCGTGGACGGCTTCCGCCAGGCCCTGACGGACATCCTCACGGTGAACGCGACCCTGGTCACCCAGCAGCAGAACGCCGAGATGCGCGCCTTGGCGGAAGCCGGCTTCGAACAGAACGAGGAGCTCAAGAAGATCTCCGCCTGGGCCGCGATCCTCTTCGCGCCCACACTCGTCGGGACCATCTACGGGATGAACTTCGACACCATGCCCGAGCTGCACTGGGTGGGCGGGTATCCGTTCGCGATCGGCTTGATGGCGCTCGTCTGCACGAGCCTGTACGTGATCTTCAAGCGGCGGGACTGGCTCTAGGAGCGGTCGTCAGGGAGCGGTCGGCGGGGAGCGGCCGACCCCGCTCGATGTCCGGATCTGACAGAACATGGTCATTGCGGCCGCCGGAGCGGGGCGAAATGATCAGCGCATGCCCCCACCGCACCGAGTCGTCATCGCGGCCTTCCCCGGCGTCGAACTGCTCAACGTCACCGGTCCCGCCGAGGTGTTCTCCGTCGCGACGCGGATCGCCGACACCGACCGGCCCGGTTACACCGTCCGCATCGCCACGGCCCGGGGCGAACCGGTGACCACCTCCAGCGGGGTCCGGCTGATGGCCGACCTGACGCTCGACGAGGTGAACGGCGACATGGACACCCTGCTCGTGTCGGGGGCCGTCCGCGTGCACGACCACCAGGTGGAGCCGGTGCTCGACCGGGGGATCATCGACTGGCTGCGCGAAGCAGGACCCGGCACCCACCGCCTGGGATCCATCTGCTCGGGCGCCCACCTGCTGGCCGCGGCGGGCCTGCTGGACGGCCGTACCGCCACGACCCACTGGCGTACGGCCGCGCGACTGGCCGCCGACCACCCGCTCGTCACCGTCGATCCCGACCCGATCTTCATCCGGGAAGGCCGGCTGTGGACCTGCGCCGGCATCGCCTCGGGGATGGACATGGCACTGGCCATGGTCACCGAGGACCACGGTCCCGAACACGCCCTCGCCACAGCCCGGACGATGGTCATGTACGTCAAACGCGCGGGCGGACAGAGCCAGTTCAGTGCCCCGCTCGCGCCTCCCGCGGCGCCCGGCGACCGGCTGGACGACCTGCGCATGTGGATCGGCGAGCACCTCACCGAGGACCTCTCCGCCGAAGTCCTGGCCGGTCGGCTGCATCTGGGCGTGCGCCACTTCTCCCGGCTGTTCCGCGAGCGTACGGGCACCACTCCGGCCGCGTACGTCGAGTCCGTCCGCCTCGACGCCGCCCGCCGGCTGCTCCAGGACACCGCCCACGGCCTGCCCGAGATCGCCGCCCTCAGCGGCCTCGGTTCCGTGGAGAGCCTGCACCGTTCCTTCCGGCGCCGCCTCGGCACCACCCCCGCCCAGTACCGGCGCCGCTTCCGCTGAACCCCGCCGTACTCACCGACCGCCCGCGAACCGCCGCGCGGCGGAAGTCGGCCATGCCCCAGGAGAGAGCCGTGTCCCGAACCAAGGTCGTCCCCATCCCGGTCATGGGCCGGCACAACATCAACGCGTACCTGCTGCTCGGCCGCCGCCCCGTCATCGTCGACGCGGGAACGCCCGGCAGCGGCCGGAAGATCCACGAGCAGATCGCCGCCCACGGGGTGGACCCCACCGACGTGTCGCTGATCGTCATCACCCACGGCCACATCGACCACTTCGGCTCCGCCGCCGAGCTCCACCGGCTGACGGGCGCGCCTGTGGCGGGCCACGCCGCCGACCTGGGGCCGTACCGCAGCGGCCGGGCCCGCGAACCCTACCTGCCCACCGGGCTCATGGGCCGGCTCATGGCCAGGAACAAGAACCTGCACGTCCGCGCCGAACCGTTCGAACCCGACGTCCTGGTGACCGGCGAGACCGGCCTGGAGGACTTCGGGATCGCGGCGCGCATCATGCCCACCCCCGGCCACACCGCCGGATCGGTCTCCGTCCTCACCGACCGAGGAGACCTCGTCGCCGGCGACCTGATCGCCAACTCCCTCTTCGGTCTCGTCCGGGGCCGGCCCGCCGACCCTCCCTTCCACGACGACCCCCTGCACAACCTCGCCAGCCTGCGCGAGATGCTCGCCCTGAACCCCGCCCGCCTCCACGTCGGCCACGGCACCCCACTGGAACCCGACCGGGTCCGCCGCTGGGCCGACCGGGAACACCGGCGGCTGTCGCGACGCGAAGCGAGGAGGTAGTCGGACCGTCAGCCCTTGCCCGGTTCCTCAAGTACACCGAGGAGGCCGGCGACGGTCTCGGCGTTCACAGCTGCACGGCACCCGGCGCCGGGTCGCCGTCCAGCGCGGCGGCGGCCTGGACCGCCAGGTCGACGGCCACCAGCCGCGCCTCCAGGGGCGGCGGTACGGGCACGGGCACGGGGGTCATCACGTAACGTCCCCGGGAGCGCCCGTGGACGACGGCGGGCAGTTCGATCTCCTCGTACGGCCATCCCTGCCGTTCGAGGTCCCAGATCCAGCCGGGCACCGTCACGCTCCCGTCCGGCTCGAGGCGGGCCGAGTCGCCGGTGGAGGCCCCGTGCACGAAGCGGCACGCCTGGAGGTCCAGTACGTCGACCAGTTCCTGTCGTACCCGCTGGACGACCTCGTCGGCGTCGGTACCGTGCCTGGTCAGGCGCGTGACGCCGTGCAGCCGCTCCAGGTGCGTGGCGTCCGCGAGCGCGGCGCGGCCCAGGGTCCGGCCGCGCGCGGCGAGCTGCGACACGATCAGGCCGACGGCGAGGAGCAGGACGGCCGTCTCGACGTCGGCCCGGTCCTGGATGTGGAAGCTCTGGTACGGCTCGGTGTGGAAGAAGTCGAACCACGCGGCGGCCGAGAGGGCCGCGAGCGCGCCGGCGAACCGGTTGCCGAGCGCGGAGACCGCCACGACCACGACGACGAGCAGCAGCGCGAGGTTCGTGTGGGTGACGCTCGCGCGGAGCGGCAGCAGGGCGAGAGCCGCGAGGAACGGTCCGACGAGACCGGCGAGGACCGCGAACACGTCGCGGGCCGAGAACGTCTCATGGAGCGTGAACGTCTCGCGGACGGAGGACGTCGAGAGCGACGGGAACGTCATGACGCACCTCGCAGAACCTGGCGGCGGGCCCCTGCGTCCAGAGTCCGCCCGGCACGGCGCCGGGGGTGTCGGGCGGAGGGGTCTTTGACGCATCCCTGATGAGACGGATCCCTGACGCACACGGGGATCACGGCCGCCGTCCGGGTCCTGCGCAAGCCGCGTGGGTGTGAGGCATCCGACGCCCGGACCGGGGATCTTGACGCTTCCCTGACGCCTACGGGCGGGTCGACGTGCCCCGGCGTGCTTACGCTGACTCGGCCATCCGTGCGATGGCCGAAACCTTCACCCGAACAGCTCAGGAGCACCCATGGCCACCACGACCGATACGCGCATGCGCAGCGGGCGCTTGCGCGCGTGGATGCTGGAGGGCCTCTCCGACATGGGGAAGGGCAAGCCCTCCCGACCCAAGGAACCGGAGCCGGACGCCGGACACAAGGGCCAGCGCTGGTGGCGGGTGATGTGCCTGACCGGCGTCGACTACTTCTCCACCCTCGGCTACCAGCCCGGCATCGCCGCCCTCGCCGCCGGCCTGCTCTCCCCCGTCGCCACCATCGTCCTGGTGATCGTCACCCTCGCCGGCGCGCTGCCGGTCTACCGGCGGGTGGCGGAGGAGAGCCCGCGCGGCGAGGGCTCCATCGCGATGCTGGCGCGTCTCCTTTCGTTCTGGAAGGGCAAGCTGTTCGTCCTCACCCTCCTCGGCTTCGCGGCGACCGACTTCCTGATCACGATCACCCTGTCGGCCGCCGACGCCTCCACCCACCTGGTGGAGAACCCGCACCTGGAGTCGGCGCTGCACGACAAGCAGGTGATCATCACGCTCGTGCTGATCGCCCTGCTCGGCGCGGTGTTCCTGAAGGGCTTCCTGGAGGCCATCGGCGTCGCCGTCGCCCTGGTCGGCGTCTATCTCGCGCTGAACGCGGTGGTCGTGGTGAACGGGCTGTGGCACGTCATCACCGAGGGCCACGTCGTCACCGACTGGACCACCGCCCTGACCGCCGAACACGGAAACGTCTTCGCCATGATCGGCGTGGCCCTGGTCGTCTTCCCGAAGCTGGCGCTCGGCCTGTCCGGCTTCGAGACCGGCGTGGCGGTCATGCCGCACGTCAAGGGCGACGAGAGCGACACCGAGGAGAAGCCGACCGGCCGTATCCGGGACACCAAGAAGCTCCTCACCACGGCCGCCCTGATCATGAGCGTCTTCCTGATCTGCACCAGCTTCATCACGACCGTGCTGATCCCGGCGAAGGAGTTCGAGTCCGGCGGCAAGGCCAACGGCCGCGCGCTGGCCTACCTCGCGCACGAGTACCTGGGCAACACCTTCGGCACCGTCTACGACGTCGCCACCATCGCGATCCTCTGGTTCGCCGGCGCCTCGGCCATGGCCGGGCTGCTCAACCTGATGCCGCGCTACCTGCCCAAGTACGGCATGGCACCCCATTGGGCCCGCGCCGTACGCCCCATGGTCATCGTCTTCACCCTCGTCGCCTTCCTCGTCACGTGGATCTTCGACGCCGACGTCGACGCCCAGGGCGGCGCGTACGCCACCGGCGTCCTGGTCCTGATCTCCTCGGCGGCCATCGCCGTGACGATCGCCGCCCGCAAGGCGGGGCAGAAGGGCTGGACCATCGGCTTCGGCGCCATCTCGGTGGTCTTCCTCTACACCACCGTCGTCAACATCATCGAACGCCCCGACGGCGTGAAGATCGGTGCCTGCTTCATCGCCGGCATCATCCTCATCTCGCTCCTCTCCCGCCTCGGCCGCGCCTTCGAGCTGCGCGTCACCCACGTCGAGCTCGACGAGATGGCCGAACGCTTCATCCAGGACATCTCCCGCCGCACCCCCCGCTTCATCGCCAACGAACCCGGCGCCCGCGACGCCGACGAGTACCGGGCGAAGAAGGACCAGATCCGCGCCGACAACGACGTCCCCGGCGCCGAGGACTTCGTCTTCGTCGAGGTCACCGTCACCGACCCCTCCGAGTTCGAGTCCGGCCTGACCGTGAAGGGCGAGGTCCTCCACGACCGCTTCCGCGTCCTGACCGTGGAGTCCTCCTCGATCCCCAACGCCCTCGCGGCCCTCCTGCTCCACGCCCGCGACCTCACCGGCGTCCGCCCCCACATCTACTTCGAGTGGACCGAGGGCAACCCCTTCGCCAACTTCTTCCGCTTCTTCCTCCTCGGCCGCGGCGAGGTCGCCCCCACCACCCGCGAGATCCTCCGCGAGGCCGAACCCGACCGCGACCTCCGCCCCCGCGTCCACGTCGGCTAGCCAGGCGCCGGCCCGCGAGGGTGCCCTCGGTGAGGACGTACTCGTCGCCGTCGCCGGGCAGGAAGCCCGTGGCGGCGGGGGCGATGTCCGGCGGCATGTCCACGTCCTCGGCAGCGCGCTCGGCGACTCCGCCGCGACCGGGTACGGCGCGGCCCCCGACCGCACCTTCGAGTTCGGCCTGGACGCGATCCTCGACGGCTTCGAGGCACGGCCGGCGAGGACGCTCTAACAGCGGGCTCCGAGCCGGAACCTCAGCCGGCAGACCACGGCGTCCGTGTCCCGGCGTACGGCGTGGGCGACGACCGCGCCCCGCTGGTTCTGCAGCAGCCGCTGCCACAGGTGCTCCGGCTCCGCCTCCGGTACGAGCACGGTGACCCGGGTGTCCGGCTCGGTCTCGCGCAGTGCGCGTACGTACGCGGTGATCGGCCGGCCGAGGGAGCGCCGCTCGGAGGGGAGCCGGACCAGGGGCACACCGGGGTTCCAGAGCGCCCAGTCCCGCTCCAGTGCCCCGGTCTGGGCGAGGTCCTCCGGGTCCGGGTGGCAGACGGTGACCGCGCGGACCTCGTCGCCGAGGGAGACGGCTGCGGTGAGGGCCTCGCTGGTGAGGCGGGTGAGCGAGGAGACCGGGACGAGGACGAGCGAGCGCTCGCGGTGCGGAGCCTCGGGTATCCGGCCGATGCCCAGGCGCTCGTCCAGCCTGCCGTACGCCCGGTGGACGGCCTCGAAGGCCAGGACGAGGACGGGCAGGGCGATCACGATGAGCCAGGCGCCGTCGTGGAACTTGGCGGCGGTGACGACCACCGCGGACACCCCCGTGAGCAGCGCGCCCAGGCCGTTGAGCAGGGCCTTGCCCCACTGCCGGCGGGCCCGCCGGTGCAGCACCATGCCGGTCTGGGCGATGGTGAAGCCGATGAAGACGCCGATCGCGAAGAGTGGGACGAGGGTGTTGGTGTCACCGCCGGAGAAGACGAGCAGGGCGGCGGAGACGACGGCGAGCCACACCACTCCGTGCCGGTGCACCTGCCGGTCGGCCTTGAGGCCGAAGACGTGCGGGACGTAGTTGTCACGGGCCAGCAGCTTCAGCAGGACCGGCAGGCCGCCGAACGACGTGTTCGCCGACAGGGCGAGCAGCACCATGGTCGCGAACTGGACGACGTAGAAAGCGGCGTTGTGGCCGAGGGAGGCGTCGGCGAGCTGGGCGAGGACGGTGACGCCCTCGACGGGCTGGAGGCCGAAGCGGGAGATCAGTACCGACAGGCCGATCAGCATCACACCGAGCAGAGCGCCGAGCGCGACCTCCGCGCGCATCGCCCGCCGGGCGGCGGGGGCGCGGAACGACGGCACGGCGTTGGCGATGGCCTCGACGCCGGTGAGCGCCGAGCAGCCGGACGCGAACGCCTTCAGCAGGAGCAGAGCGCCGACGGCGGTGGCGTTGTCCGCCAGGACCGAGGCGTGCCCGGCCGAGGCCTCGGTCGAGACCGGGGCCTCGCGGAAGAGACCGGCCACGATCAGGACCAGGATCGCGCCGACGAACACGGCGGTGGGCACGATGAAGGCGCGGGCCGAGTCGACGATGCCGCGCAGGTTGATGGCCGTGATGAGCACGAGGACGGCGAGGCAGATCCACAGCCGGTCGTCGTAGAGGCCGGGGAAGGCGGAGGTGAGGGCGGCGACGCCCGCCGTGACGGCGACGGCCACGTTGAGCACGTAGTCCAGGACGAGGGAGCCGGCCGCCACGAGGCTGGTGCGGCGGCCGAGGTGCGTCCTGGCGACGGCGTAGGAGCCGCCGCCGTCCGGGAAGGCGGCGATGACCTGCCGGTACGAGGCGACGAGCACCGCGAGCAGACCGGCGATGGCGAGCGTGACCGGCAGCGTGAAGCCGAGGCCGTGACCGCCGGCGGCGGCCAGGACGAGGACGATCGCCTCGGGGCCGTACGCCACGGAGGCCATCGCGTCGAGCGACAGCGCGGCGAGACCGGTGACGGCGGTCAGCTTGTGCCGCGCGCCGGTATCGGGAGGCTCTTCGGTACCGGGAAGGGCGTCCTTCTCGGTGGTCGGGGCGGTCGTCATGCGGGCGGACTCCTTCGGACTCAGGTCCGCTCAGCGTGCGCCCCGGCCGGAACGGCCTCCGCCGTTCCTGGCGGGATCTTTGCGCCCGTACGCCCGCTCTTCACGCGTTCCTGACGCGCGGGGACGTCGTGTCAGCCCTTCTCGAAGCCGACTTCCCCGAGGAAGCGGCGTGCCGGGTAGTAGACGGAGGGGTCCCCGGCCGCCTTGGCCAGGCGGAGGGCCTGCTTCCAGGAGTGCGACGCCTGCTTCGCCTGGCCGCTGTCGCGCAGGGCGAGGCCGAGGGCGAGCAGGGCGGAGACGCGTCCGGCGTCGTCATGGGCGGCCAGGGCCAGTTCGGCGGCGCGCCGTGCGGCGTCGGCCGCCTGGTCCGGCCGGCGCAGGTTCTGGTGGGCGTAGGCCGCGGTGGTCAGCGATCTGCCCGCGTCGAGGGGGAGGCCGGCCGCTTCCAGGAGCTCGGCGGCCTCGCGGCAGCGGCCGGCGGCCTGAGCGAAGTCACCGCGGGCCAGGGCGACTTCGCCAAGGCCGGCGAGGGACCTCCCCTGCCCCGGCAGGTCGCCGAGGGCCGTCCGGATGTTCAGGGCGTGACGGTGACTGGCCCACGCGTGCTCATGGGCGCCGTGGCGGAGGGCGATGTCGCCCAGGTCCTCCCAGAGACGCGCTTGGGCGGACTTGTCGTCGATGCGGCCGTACGCCTCCACCGCGTTCGTGAAGGCCCGTACGAACCCCGTGAGCACCGTGTCCGTCTCGTCATCGGTGGCAACGCGACCGGCGGTGAGAGAGGCGCCGTCGGCGGCGGTCAACCGCCTGGGGAAGGCCGCGATCACGTCGCAGACCTCGCGCCACGCGTCTCGTTCCTCCGGTGCCGGATCCGGCGGCATCACGCGCAGAGCGCGTAATTGCCAGCGATACGCGGCGTCCGCGTCCGTGATGTCGAGAGGTTCCACCAGCGCGAGACGGGCACAGGCCAGAGCCTCGGGACGGACCTTTCCTGCGCGGTGGCTCAACGCGACGGCTTCGCGCAGGGCCGTCGCGCTCACGGATCGATCCAGACCGGTCGCCGCATCGGCGATCTCCAGGAGGAGGTCGTACGCGGCGTGCCCGGGGCCGTCCTGGTCGAGGACGGGCCTCGCCTCGACGACCGCGCGCAGGGCGTCGCGCAGCGGACCCGTCGCCGTGGTGTACGCCGGTTGCCGGGGCTGCGAGCGTTCCTGCGCCCGCGTCGGCCGCGAGCCCTCGGGGCCACGCGTCGCCTCCCGTACGAGGTCGCGGCGGAACTCCCGTACGACGTCACGGTGAAAGAGGATCAGCTCCAGTGCCGTCGCGGCCGCTTCGTCGTGTCTCCCCGACTCCTCCAGGGCACGGGCCAGATTGCTCATGGCCCAGCTCTTGCCGTCGGAGTCCCGTTCCCCCTCCGCGAAGCGCAGCGCGGTGCGCGCGGCCGACTCCCACTCGGTGAGCCTGCCGTGATGGGCGTGCATGGCGACGACGGCCTCCTGGAGCCGCAGGGCGCCGTCGCTGTCGCCGAACGTCGCGGCCATCGAGACCACGGCCTGGATGTTGGGCTGTTCCCGTTCGAACCACTCCAGTGCCCGGTCCACGTTCTCGAACGCCGCGGAGGGGCCGCCGGTGCCGCGGAGGGTCCGTACCGCCGCGGCCGACCGGATGACGTAGTGGTCGACGAGTTGGTTCGCGGCGGCGTCCTGGTCGTCCTGGTGCCGGCCCAGGAGTTCGATGGCGAAGACGCGCATCAGGTCGTGCTGGCGCCACATGCCGATTCCGGCCCGTTCGACGACATGGGCTCTGCCGAGCTGCTGCAGGAGCCGTCTGGTCTGCGGGGCCGGGCGGCCGATGAGGCGGGCGGCGGTGTCCGCGGTGATGTGCGGTCCGGGGTTGACGGGGAGAAGCCGGAAGAGTCTGGCCTGGTCGTCCGTCAGACGCCGGTAGGAGAGCTCGAAGGTGGCGCGCACGGCCCGCTCGCCGTCGTCGAGGACGTCGAGCCTGCTGTGCGCCCCCTCCAGATCGTCGGCGAGCGAGCCAGGAGTCTGTTCCGGGTCGGCCGCCAGAAGTGCGGTGGCGATGTGGAGGGCCAGGGGAAGACGTCCGCAGAGCCGGGCGAGGCGCACGACCCCTTCCTCGTCGTCCCGGGTGCGGGTGTCACCGGGGCGCAGGAGGGCGAGCTGTTCGGTGATCAGATCCGTCGAGTCGGCTTCGGTGAGGGAGCCGAGTTCCAGGGTGCGTGACCCGCGCACCGCCAGGGTGTGGCGGGACGTGACGACGGCCCGGTGGATCCGTGAGCGCGGCAGCAGGTCGGCCACCTGGGCCGTGGCGCCGGCATTGTCGAGGACGACGAGTACGGGACGTCCTTCGGCCGCGCGATCGGCGAGGAGCCGGTGGTACTGGGCGGCCTGGCCGCGCGGATGGCCGTCCACCGGGCCCTCCCACCCCAGCGCGTGCAGCATCGGGGCGAACGCGTGCTCGGGCTGGACGTGCTCGGCGGGGTCGGGGGCGTAGCCGTTGAGGTCGACGAAGACGGCGCCGCCCGGATACCAGCCCCTCGACACGGCCTCTGCCGCGCACGACCGGGCGAGTGCGGTCTTCCCGATGCCTCCGAGCCCCGCGACCGCGGAGACGACGACCATCGCGGAGGCGTCGTTCGCCGGGTCGATGATCCCCAGCACCGCGTCCGATTCGGTGCTCCGGCCGACGAAGACGTCCCGGACGGCTTCGTCGGCCGGCAGGACGGGCTCGACGACGGCGACGGGTCCCGTGGGTTCCGCGTGCTGATGGAACTCCGACACGTGCAGGTCCCGGCCCGCCTGGACGATCCGCGCCGCGCCCGACGCGCGCGCGTCCATGCGGGGGTCCACCATGCGCCCCATGGTGAACTGCCGTGGTGCCGTTCACAAGAGAGCGGGCGCCTCTTCCGCGATGGCCGGCGGGCGCCTCAGGCCAGGAGCCTCCGCAGGTCCACGACCGCCGGGGCGCCGTCGACCGTGCCGTCGACGTGGCGGTAGATCCGGCAGGACAGGCTCGGTACGGAGCCGGGCGGGGCGAACGGGTCGGTGCCGTCGAGGAGAAGTGTGGGCGAGCCGGTCATCCCCTGCCGGACGGCCTCGTCCTCGTCCGTCACCTCGATCCACTCGACGGGCACCGTCCGCCCCTGGAGCGCTTCGGCGATCCGCTCGCGGACCAGTCGGGCGTTCGGGCAGTCGGGCACGGTCAGCACCGTGATGCGGGTCGTCCCGGGGCTGCTCATGACGTCCTCCCTCGTTCCATGGACCCACCTCGACCGCGCGCGGGCAAGCGGGGCGCGGTGCCGCAGGGGGCGGGCGTGTGTGGGCCGGTATGTCGTCCTCGGGAAGCTGTCGAGGAAGCCGGAGAGGAAGGAGCGGTGGGTCATGGGTGACCTCCTCCTGATCCGTCACGGGGAGACGGAGTGGAGTGCCGCCGGGCGGCACACCGGACGGACCGATCTGCCGCTCACCCCGGACGGTGAGGCGGAGGCGCGCTCGCTCGCGCCGTCCTTCTCCGGCCGGTCGTTCGCCTTCGTGCTCACCAGTCCGCTGCGGCGGGCCCGGAGCACGGCCGAGCTGGCCGGGCTGCGGGGTGCGGAGACCGACGAGGACCTGTGCGAGTGGGACTACGGCGGGTACGAGGGGTCGACCACTGCCGGCATCCAGGAGGACCGGCCGGACTGGTCGCTGTGGCGCGACGGCGTGCCTCCGCATCCCGACGGGCGCCCGGGCGAGTCCGCCGAGGACGTGGGGCGGCGGGCCGACCGGGTCCTGGCCCGCGTCGCGCCCGTCCTCGCGGGCTCCGGGGACGACGGTGTGGTGGTGGCGCACGCGCATCTGCTGCGGGTCCTCACCGCCCGGTACCCGGGCCTGCCGGCGGCCGACGGGCGGCTGTTCCTCCTGACGACGGCGACGGTCGGACGGCTTTCGACGGAGCACGGGCTGCCGGTGGTCGCGGGCTGGAACCAGCGACCGTTCCCCGCCTCCTGATCCTCGCGGCCGGTTCCCCTCCGCCCGCTCTCCGGCTCCTGGTCTCCGGGCCGTCAGATGCTGTCCAGGGCGGAGACCAGGCTCGCGACCGTGACGGTGTTGAACACGAAC
The DNA here is from genome assembly GCF_042889835.1 of Streptomyces sp. NPDC002463. Lineage (NCBI taxonomy): Bacteria > Bacillati > Actinomycetota > Actinomycetes > Kitasatosporales > Streptomycetaceae > Streptomyces > Streptomyces sp. NPDC002463. Next base: position 31,146 of record NZ_JBIARL010000023.1, on the reverse strand, counting down.
GCGATGCACGCGTTGACCGTCACGGTCCGGCGCATCTCCCGGGACGTCACGTTGACGTCGGTCGTGCCGAAGGTCGTCATGACCGAGAGGGCGAAGTACACGTAGTCGGCCCAGACCGGGTTCTCCTCGTCGGGGAACTCCAGCGCCCGCTGGTCCTCCACGAGGTTGTCGGCCTGGAAGGCGACCGCGAAGGACACGGCCACGCAGACCCAGGCGAGGGCGACCAGGATGAGCGCCACCACGGCCCGGCCGACCGGTTCGAGCGTGGTGCCGATGTGCCCGGGCCGCCACACCACGGCCACCCCGAGCGCGGCGGCCGAGATGAGGATCGACACCCCCGGCCCGGGCGCCGTGCCGTACACGTACCGCTGGAGCACCGTGCCCCGCGACTCGCGGTCGGCCCAGTCGCGGACCCGTTCCGGGGACGCGGTGGAGAAGGCGACCACGGTGAGCATGAGGTACGGGAAGAGGTAGGTGAGCAGCAGCAGTACGCAGACGTCCGCCCCGGAGACGTCGGCCCCGCTGCTGTCGAGGACGAGGAGGAGCGCCGCCGTTCCCGCGGCGATGAGCCCGCTGACCGCCCCCCGGCGACGCTCGGAGAGCCAGCGGCTCCGGCGACGCCGGGAGGCCGGTTCGGGCTCCGTCACGGAGAGGACCCGGCGGGCCGCTCCGTGCGGCCGAACGCGAGGTCGAAGATCCGGCGCCACCGCACGGCCGGCACCGGTGCGGGGACGCCCGGGCGGTCGCGGGGGACGAGGACGCGCAGGGCGCCGGGGCGCAGCGTGCACACGACCGGCGTCGGCATCCGCAGCGCCTCGCCGTCGACCGCCACCGGGATCTCCTCCGCGTCGGAGTCCACCTCGACGCGGTGTGCGGTCAGGACGGTGAGACCCGTGGACTGCGAGCCCCGTACGGCCAGGTCGGCGGCCTGGGCCGCGTCCTCCACCCTGATCCCGACCACCCCCAGCTCGCCGTCGTCGAGACTGGGCCGGCGGCCGGCTCCGCCGAGCTCGTCGGGCGAGACGTACGGGTTGTTGCTGACGAGCAGGGCCTGCTGGGACGAGAGCGTCGTGTCGTCGACCCGTGCGTCGAGCCGTCGCACGCCCTCGCCGAGCAGCAGGTCCGGCATGACGGTGAGGATCGTGCCCGCCTTGGCGTCGCGGTACTCGGGGCGCTGGACCACGTCCGCGTACACCCCGAAGGACACGGTGTTGACGAAGGGCCGGCCGGCGACGTCACCGAGGTCGATCCGGAGCTCCTCGCCGTCGGTCAGCGCGTCGAGGCAGCGCGACGGGTCGGTGCGGTCGAGGCCCAGGTCCATGGCGAAGTGGTTGCGGGTGCCGGCCGACACGACCAGGAACGGCAGGTCGTGCTCGGCGGCGACGGCCGCGACCAGGGCCTGGGTGCCGTCGCCGCCCGCGACGCCGAGCAGGTCCGCTCCCTCGGCCACCGCCCCGCGGGCCAGTGCGGCGACGTCGGCGTGGACGGACGGGTCGAGCAGGATCACCCGGGCGCCGAGCGCCTCCGCCCGCTCGACCAGTCCGAAGCGGCCGACCTTCCCGCCCCCGGACTTCGGGTTCATGATCAGGACCGGTCGCCTCGGCGGGGGCGCCACGACCGCCGCCTGTTTCGACCGCTCCGGGCGCGATCTGCGCAGCGCCTGCCGCGCGCAGGCCAGGGCCACGGCCCAGCACACGGCCAGGACCAGCGCCAGCAGCCAGAGGCCCTCGTACGCGAAGAGGACGAAGACCCCGACGGGTGCGGCGACCGCGAGAAGCGCCCCGAAGAGGCGCGTCACTCCGCGGTGCGCGACGAACCACCAGATGCCGGCGGCACAGAGGACGAGGCCGAGGAACCCTGCCACGACCACGATCAGGCCGCCGTCCCCCACCGCGAGGAGGAGCACGACCAGTGAACCGGCGGCCGCGAGCACGGCCAGCCGGGCCAGCAGCCGCGCGGCCGGACTCCCTGCGGGGCCTGACCCTTCCATGCCGTCCTCTCCCCTGCCGTCTGCGACCCCGAGGCCGGCGACCGCGAGATCGGATGACCCCGAGGCCGGGCGACTCGGAAGTCGAGCGACCGCCGAAGCCAGGCGCCCCTCAGGCCGTTCGACCGCCAGGCCGCTGGGCCGCCACGCGACCGTGCGGTCCCGTGCCTCGTCCGGGGTACCAGCCTGACCGCTCCCGGCGCCGAAGGCATCCGGACGCGGCCGTTCGGGCTCCCCGGACGCACGCGCGCGCGTGCCCCGGGGAACCCGGCCGGCCGTCAGGCGCGGCAGTGCAGGAGCTCGAAGGGCGGGTTGGCGAGGCAGTCCGCCCAGAAGTCCGCGCCGTACTCGCGGACGCCGGCCTCGGACACATCGAGCGGCACCCAGGTCAGCTCGCTGAAACCGGCCGCCCGCAGGGACCCCTCGTAGACCTCGCGGCGCGGGCAGGCGCCCACGAACGAGATCGGCGGGTCGAGCAGCGCCGTGATCCGGACGCGCGGCCCGGTCTCGATCTCCTCGCCGGTCGCCTCGCAGAGGAAGCCGTACTTCTCCAGGGACGGCCCGTCGAAGCGGTAGTCGGGCTTCTGGGCGAGCACGAAGAACTCGCCACCGGGCCTCAGGCTGCGGTGCACGTTGCGGCACATCCGCTCCATGGCCGCGACGTCCGGGGCGTAGTTGAGCAGCTGGACGCCCAGCGCGAGGTCGAAGGGCTCGTCGAGCTCGCGCAGCTCGGCCACGTCGCCCACCTCGTAGCGCACGCCCAGCGGCTCGCTCTCCTCGAACACCCGTGCGGCGGCGACCATCTCGCCGGAGATGTCGATGCCGAGCACCTCGGAGGCCCCGCGCCGCTTGAGCTCCCTGCTGTAGAAGCCGGTGCCGGAGGCGAGGTCGAGCACCGACCTGCCCCGTACGTCACCGACCATGGCCAGGAAGCTGGGCACCTCCCCGTACTTCGTCAGCGGCAGGGACTTGAATCCCTCGAACGCCTCACCGATCTCGTCGTACAGCTGCACGCTCATCGCGCTGCCCTCCCCGTGCTCGGTCGTGCTCCTGATGATCAGTCGCGCCTCGGCAGTCTTGCCGGACAGCCGCGGTACTCCGTACTGGCAGATCCCACGAAGTCCGGGACCCCGCGATGGCCTCCCGTACGGGAGGGCGTACGGTTCCGTCCGGCCGACGCGGATTCCGGATCTCCTCCGCCGATTCCTGTTATCGGGCCCGCTCCCGGTGATCTCCCCTCATGTTGGCCGTCGACGACAGCGGGAACGGACAGGGTGATTCGAGGCATGGGCGCACAGCACGGTACGGAACTGGTCAGAGCGGCACAGAGTGGAGATCCGCGGGCGCAGGACCGGCTCATCGCGCTCCACCTGCCGCTGGTCTACAACATCGTGGGCCGGGCGATGAACGGGCACCACGACGTCGACGACGTCGTGCAGGAGACGATGCTGCGGGCGCTCGCCGGACTCGGCGACCTGCGGTCCCCGGACAGTTTCCGGTCCTGGCTGGTCGCCATCACCATGAACGGCGTCCGGGCCCACTGGCACCGGCAGCAGCAGGCGGGCTTCCCCGCGGACGACCTCGACGACGCCCGCGAGATCCCGCAGCCGGGGTCCGATTTCGTCGAGCTGGCCGTGGTCCGGCTCAACCTGTCCGGCCAGCGGCGCGAGACCGCCGAGGCGACCCGCTGGCTGGAGCCGGACGACCGGGACCTGCTGTCCCTGTGGTGGCTGGAATGCGCCGGCGAGCTGAGCCGCCACGAGGTGGCGGCCGCGCTTCAGCTGTCCCCGCAGCACACCGCGGTGCGGGTCCAGCGGATGAAGGAACGGCTGGAGACCGCGCGGGTCGTCGTGCGGGCGCTGTCGCAGAACCCGGCCTGCGAGACGCTGCGGTACGAGACCGGCACCTGGGACGGCCGTCCGTCCGCCCTGTGGCGCAAGCGCATCGCCCGGCACGCGCGCGCGTGCGCGTACTGCGCCGGGATGTGGAGCGGGCTCGTACCGGCGGAGGGTCTCCTCGCCGGGCTCCTCCTGGTGCCCCCGGCCGCGCTGCTCCTCGCCGACGTCCGCGAGCGGGCCGGCTTCGGGACGACCGGGGCCGAGACGGCCGGTTTCGAGACGGCGGCGGCCACGACCACGACCGCTCCGCTCGGTACCCCGCTCGCCTCACCCCGCCCCGGGGGCGGAGCCGGGTCCGGCTCCGGGCCGGGTGGAGCGTCCGCCGGCCGTGGCGCCCGGAGCACCCGTGCCACCCGCCGTCGGCGGCGGCAGCGGCGGGGCCGCAGGCGCGCCGTCGTCGCCGCGGGCATAGCCGTGGTGACGGTCGCCGGCGGCGCGTTCCTGCTGACCACGGGCCCTGAGGAGGGTACGGAGACCAGGGACACGACCCTCGCCACGACGACCGACACCGGCCTGCCCACCCCGCAGGAGACCACCACGGCGCCGGTGGCGACCTCCTCCTCGGCCACCCCTTCTCCGTCGCCGTCCAAGACCCCCCGCAAGACCCCCAAGCCGTCGCGCCCCACGCCGACCGCCACCCGCACCTCGCCGCCGGCACCGCCCCGCCCGACGCGTACCACCGCGTCCGCGACCGCACCCGCGCCCCGGCCCACCGGCACGAGCAGCGGCTCCGGTTCCGGTTCCGGTTCCACCGCGCAGCAGGTGATCAGCCTGGTGAACTCGGAGCGCGCCAAGGCGGGCTGCGGACCGCTGACCGAGAACTCCCTGCTCACCAAGGCCGCCCAGGGGCACTCCGACGACATGGCCGCGCGGGACTTCTTCGACCACACCAACCCCGACGGCGACGGCCCCGGCGAGCGGATCACGGCCGCCGGGTACGCGTGGTCGTCGTACGGCGAGAACATCGCGAAGGGCCAGACCACCGCGGCGCAGGTGATGGAGTCGTGGATGAACAGCCCCGGCCACCGGGCGAACATCCTGAACTGCGGTTTCAAGGAGATCGGCATCGGGATCCACACCTCCGGCGGCCCCTACTGGACGCAGGCCTTCGGCAGCCGCTGAGGCCGGAGGCATCAGGTGTTCCGTACGAGGACGGCGTCCGAGAGGGGGATCTTGCCGCCTCCGTGACACGTGACCCGGGGATCCGGGGCATATGTGCTGTTCAGGCTCGCACGGCCGTCCATCCGGCGGCCGGGGGCCGACAGCCGGGTCGACCGCCGCGTCGACACCCGCCCACACCTCAGGGACATCCGATGGCCGCCACGAACGACGCCCGCTCCGGACGCCTGCGTGCGTGGATGCTGGAGGGCCTCTCCGACATGGGGAAGGGCAAGCCCTCCCGCCCCAAGGAACCGGAGCCGGACGCCGGACACAAGGGCCAGCGCTGGTGGCGGGTGATGTGCCTGACCGGCGTCGACTACTTCTCCACCCTCGGCTACCAGCCCGGCATCGCCGCCCTCGCCGCAGGGCTCGTCTCCCCCATCGCGACCATCGTCCTGGTGATCGTGACGCTGGCCGGCGCGCTGCCGGTCTACCGGCGGGTGGCGGAGGAGAGCCCGCACGGCGAGGGCTCCATCGCGATGCTCTCCCGACTGCTGTCGTTCTGGAAGGGCAAGCTGTTCGTCCTCACCCTCCTCGGCTTCGCGGCGACCGACTTCCTGATCACGATCACCCTGTCGGCCGCCGACGCCTCCACCCACCTCGTCGAGAACCCCCATCTCGAGGAGGCACTGCACGACAAGCAGATGATCATCACGCTCGCGCTGATCGCCCTGCTCGGCGCGGTGTTCCTGAAGGGCTTCCTGGAGGCCATCGGCGTCGCCGTCGTCCTCGTCGGGATCTACCTCGCCCTGAACGCGGTCGTCGTGGTCAGCGGCCTGTGGCACGTCATCACCGAGGGCCACGTCGTCACCGACTGGACCACCGCCCTGACCGCCGAACACGGCAACGTCTTCGCCATGGTCGGAGTCGCCCTGCTCGTCTTCCCGAAGCTCGCGCTGGGTCTCTCCGGCTTCGAGACCGGCGTGGCGGTCATGCCGCACGTCCAGGGCGATCCGGACGACACGGAGACCGAGCCCACGGGCCGCATCCGGGACACCAAGAAGCTCCTCACCACGGCCGCCCTGATCATGAGCGTCTTCCTGATCTGCACCAGCTTCATCACGACCGTGCTGATCCCGGAGCAGGAGTTCGAGCCCGGCGGCAGCGCCAACGGCCGCGCGCTGGCCTACCTCGCGCACGAGTACCTGGGCAACACCTTCGGCACCGTCTACGACATCTCGACGATCGCGATCCTCTGGTTCGCGGGCGCCTCGGCCATGGCCGGGCTGCTCAACCTGATGCCGCGCTACCTGCCCAAGTACGGCATGGCGCCGCACTGGGCCCGTGCCGTACGCCCCATGGTGATCGTGTTCACCCTGGTCGCCTTCCTGGTGACCTGGATCTTCGACGCCAGTGTCGACGCCCAGGGCGGCGCGTACGCGACGGGTGTCCTGGTGCTGATCTCCTCGGCCGCGATCGCCGTGACCATCGCCGCCCGCAAGGCCCGCCAGAAGAACTGGGCCATCGGCTTCGGCGTCATCTCGGTGGTCTTCCTCTACACCACCGTCGTCAACATCATCGAACGCCCCGACGGCGTGAAGATCGGCGCCTGCTTCATCGCCGGCATCATCCTCATCTCGCTCCTCTCCCGCCTCGGCCGCGCCTTCGAACTCCGCGTCACCCACATCGAGCTCGACGCCATGGCCGAACGCTTCATCCAGGACATCTCCCGCCGCACCCCCCGCTTCATCGCCAACGAACCGGACAAGCGGGACATCGTCGAGTACCGCGACAAGATCGAGCAGATCCGCGCCGACAACGATCTGCCGACCACGGAGGACTTCGTCTTCATCGAGGTGACGGTCACCGACCCGTCCGAGTTCGAGGCGGGCCTGACCGTGCGCGGCGAGGTCCTGCACGAGCGCTACCGCGTCCTCACGGTCGAGTCGTCCTCCGTCCCCAACGCCCTGGCCGCCCTCCTGCTCCACGCCCGCGACCTCACCGGCGTCCGCCCCCACATCTACTTCGAGTGGACCGAGGGCAACCCCTTCGCCAACTTCTTCCGCTTCTTCCTCCTCGGCCGCGGCGAGGTCGCCCCCACCACCCGCGAGATCCTCCGCGAGGCCGAACCCGACCGCGACCGCCGCCCCCGCGTCCACGTCGGCTGAGTCGCCGCGCGATCTCACACCCGGCCGGGCCGGTGCGTGCGGCGGGTGTAACGCCGGGGGCGTCCGAGGTGTGACGGACCGAAATTCGATCTTCCTACGGTGCTGTTCACGGGCCTGTTCCGTCGCGGCGGACCGGCCCCGTCTCTGGACGGTACGCGCACCGTGAGGTGGGATTTCGGTGGGATCTGGCTCGAACGCGGACGTGGGCGACGGCAGCGTCCGCACCGTCTGCTCCTACTGCGGGGTCGGCTGCGGGATCGTCCTGGACGTACGCCGTGACCCCGCCACCGGCCGCCGCCTCGCGGTGAAGGCGACCGGGGACCGGGCACACCCCGCCAACGCGGGCCGCCTCTGCACCAAGGGGGCGACGAGCGCGGACATGCTGGCCGCGCCCGGGCGGGCCGAGAAGGCGCTCGTACGGCCCGAACGGGGTGCGCAGCCGGTCGAGACGGACGTGGACGAGGCGATCGCGTCGGTCGCCGCCCGGCTGAAGCAGGTCGTGGACGAGCACGGTCCCGACGCGCTGGCCTTCTACGTGTCGGGGCAGATGTCCCTGGAGGCGCAGTACCTGGCGAACAAGCTGGCCAAGGGCTTCGTCCGCACCAGCAGGATCGAGTCGAACTCCCGGCTCTGCATGGCCTCCGCCGGGTCCGGCTACAAGCTGTCGCTGGGCGCGGACGGCCCGCCCGGCTCGTACCAGGACTTCGACCACGCGGACGTGTTCCTCGTGATCGGCTCCAACATGGCGGACTGCCACCCGATCCTGTTCCTGCGGATGATGGAGCGGGTCAAGGCCGGCGCCAGGCTGATCGTCGTCGACCCGCGCCGCAGCGCCACCGCCGACAAGGCGGACCTCCACCTGCCGCTCAGGCCCGGCACCGACCTGGCGCTCCTCAACGGCCTGCTGCACCTGCTCGTCGAGAACGGTCACACCGACGAGGAGTTCATCGCCGAGTTCACCGAGGGCTGGGAGCAGCTGCCCGGGCTCCTCGCCGACCATCCACCGCATCGTGTCGCGGAGATCACCGGCCTCGCCGAGGCCGACATCCGGGAGGCCGCCCGGTGGATCGGCGAGGCCGGTGCCTGGACGAGCTGCTGGACCATGGGCCTGAACCAGTCCACGCACGGCACCTGGAACACCAATGCCCTGGTGAACCTGCACCTCGCCACCGGCGCCATCTGCCGCCCCGGGGCGGGCCCCTTCTCGCTGACCGGCCAGCCCAACGCCATGGGCGGGCGCGAGATGGGCTACATGGGGCCCGGTCTGCCCGGACAGCGGTCGGTCCTCGTCGACGAGGAGCGGGCGTTCGTGGAGCGGCTGTGGGACATACCGGAGGGCTCGCTGCGCACGGAGGCGGGAAGCGGCACCGTCGAGATGTTCGAGCGGATGGCCGCGGGCGAGATCAAGGCCTGCTGGATCATCTGCACCAACCCGGTCGCCTCCGTCGCCAACCGGAAGACGGTCATCGCCGGCCTGGAGACCGCCGAACTCGTCGTCGCCCAGGACGTGTTCACCGAGACTGAGACGAACGCGTACGCCGATGTCCTCCTCCCGGCGACGCTGTGGGCGGAGTCCGACGGCGTCCTGGTCAACTCCGAGCGGAACCTCACCCTCGTCCAGGGGGTCGTCGACCCGCCGGGGCAGGCGCTGCCCGACTGGGAGCTGATCGCCCGGGTCGCCCGCGCCATGGGGTTCGCCGACGCCTTCGCGTACTCCTCCGCCGAGGAGGTCTTCGAGGAGCTCAAGCAGGCGTGGAACCCCGCGACCGGCTGGGACCTGCGGGGCGTCTCGTACGAACGGCTGCGCGCCGCGCCGGTCCAGTGGCCGGCCCCCACGGCCGGAGGACCTGACCGCAACCCGATCCGGTACCTCAACGACGGCGTCAGCCAGACCCTCCTGGAGCGCGCCGACGGCACCCGTCCGCGCCTCGCCTTCCCGACCCCGAGCGGCCGCGCCCGCTTCTTCGCCCGCCCGCACCTGCCGGCCGCCGAACTGCCGGACGACGACTACCCGTTCGTCCTCAACACCGGTCGCCTTCCGCATCAGTGGCACACCATGACGAGGACCGGCAAGGTTCCGAAGCTGGCCAGGCTCCACCCGGGCCCGTTCGTCGAGATCCATCCCGGGGACGCGGAGGGCCTCGGGATCGCGGAGGGCGACCACGTGGAGATCGCGTCCCGTCGCGGGCGCGCCGTCCTGCCCGCCGTCGTCACCGACCGGGTCCTGCCCGGGAACTGCTTCGCCCCCTTCCACTGGAACGACCTGTTCGGCGAGTACGTCAGCATCAACGCCGTCACCCACGACGCCGTCGACCCCGTCTCCTCCCAGCCCGGGTTCAAGGCCTGCGCCGTCACCCTGACCAGGACGACCGCGCCGACGACGGCGGATGTGCCCGAGGTCGCGGCCCCCGTCCCCGCGGTCGCGGAGCCCGTCCCCGCACTCGCCGCGCTGTTCGGGATCGACGACCTCGCCCCCGTGGCGCTCGCCGGACCGGAGCGCCGCTACCTCGCCGGCTTCCTCTCGGGGCTCGCCCTCGCACCGGCCGACGGGCGCGTGCCCGTGCTGCCGCCCGACGCGCCGTTCGCCCCGGAACCCGCCTCCTGGGTCAACGGCGTGCTCGCCGGCATGTTCTCCCGTACGACCGCGCCCGTGGTGGCCTCCCCCGGAGCACCCGAGGCACCCGCCCGCCGCCTGCTGATCCTCTGGGCCTCGCAGACCGGTACCGCCGAGGAGTTCGCCGCCACCGCCGCCGCGCGCCTGACCGCGGCCGGCCGGCTCCCCGAGCTGCTGCCCATGACGGACATCGCCCCGGCCCGGCTCGGCCCCGGCACCGATCTGCTCGTCGTCACCAGCACGTTCGGCGACGGGGACGCCCCCGACAACGGCGCCGGGTTCTGGGAGGCGCTGTCCGCCCCGGACGCCACGCCCCTGGAGGGCGTCCGGTACGCCGTGCTCGCCTTCGGCGACACCGCCTACGACGACTTCTGCGGGCACGGCCGGCGCGTCGACGAACGGCTCGCCGCGCTCGGCGGGACCCGCCTGGTCCCTCGTACGGACTGCGAACCCGACTTCGAGGAGGCCGCCGAGAGGTGGCTCGGCCAGGTGGTCACGGCCCTGGACGCGACCGGGGAACGGCAAGCCGCCTCCACCCCCACCACGAGCACGAGCACAACCACGGCCACGGCCACGGCCACGGCCACGGCCACCAAGACCTCTCCCTTCGCCACCCTCCTCGTCGGCAACAGGCTGCTGAGCCTGCCCGGTTCGCAGAAGGAGGTACGGGAGTTCGCCTTCGACACCCGGGACGGCGAGCTCGCCTACGAGGCCGGTGACGCGCTCGGCGTGTGGCCGGTCAACGGCGCCGGGCTCGTCGCCGAATGGCTGGCCCTCACCGGCCTCGACCCCGCCGGGCCCGTGGACCTCGGGGACGGTCCGCTGCCCTTCGAGGAGGCGCTGCGCACCCGCCTGGACATCTCCCGCATCAGCTCCGAGCTGCTGCGGTTCCTGGCTGCGCGCACCGGCAGCCAGGAGCTGAAGCGGCTCCTTCGTCCGGACAACAAGGAGGCGCTGGCGAAGTGGAGTTGGGGCCGGCAGGCAGCCGACGTCGCCGCCGCGTTCCCCGTCCGGGCCCCGGCCGCGGAGTGGGCGGACGCGCTCGGGCGCCTGCGGCCCCGGTTGTACTCGATCTCGTCCAGCCCCCTCGCGCACCCCGGCGAGGTGCGGCTCACCGTCTCCGTGGTCCGCTACACGAACGACCTCGGCCGGGACCGCAGGGGCGTGTGCTCGACGTATCTGGCGGACTGCGCCGACGACGGCCCGGTGCAGGTCTTCGTGCGGCGCTCGCCCGGCTTCCGGCCGCCCGCCGACCCGTCGACGCCCATGGTCATGGTCGGTCCCGGCACGGGCGTGGCCCCGTTCGTCGGTTTCCTCCAGGACCGTCTCGCCCGCGGCCACACCGCCCCCAACTGGCTGTTCTTCGGCGAGCAGCGCGAGGCCACGGACTTCTACCACCGGCGGGAGCTGGAGGCGTACCTGGAGTCGGGCCACCTCGCCCGTCTCGACCTGGCCTTCTCGCGGGACCAGCGGAACAAGGTGTACGTCCAGGACCGGATGCGGGAGAACGGCGCCCGTCTGTGGCAGTGGCTCCGGGACGGCGCCCACTTCTACGTGTGCGGCGACGCGGAGCGCATGGCCAAGGACGTCGACCGGGCGCTGCGGGAGGTCGTCGCCGCCCATGGGGGCATGGACGACGACGAGGCCGCCGCCTACGTGAGACGGCTCGCCGCGGACAAGCGCTACGTCCGGGACGTGTACTGAGGTCTGCCGAAGGGTCCGGTCAGGGGAGCTGGACGATCTGGATGAGGTTGCCGCAGGTGTCGTCGAGGACCGCGATGGTGACCGGGCCGGCCTCCGTCGGCTCCTGGGCGAAGCGGACGCCGAGGGCGCTCAGCCGCTCGTACTCCGCGCGGACGTCGTCGACGGCGAAGGAGGTGGCGGGGATGCCGTCGTCGAGCAGGGCCTTCGCGTACGCCTTCGCCGCCGGGTGCGCGTCGGGCTCCAGGAGCAGTTCGGTGCCGTCGGGGGTCTCCGGGGAGACGACCGTCAGCCAGCGGTAGTCACCGAGGGGGACCTCCGTCTTCTTCACGAAGCCCAGCTTCTCGGTGTAGAAGCCGAGGGCCTTGTCCTGGTCGTCGACGAAGACGCTGGTGACGTGGATCCGCATGAGCATTCTCCTACCCGTTCAAGTGCGTACAGAAAGGTGCGACCGAGATCAGAGGCGGATCTCCTTCGCCTCGAAGCGGCCGTCGCCGAGGACGAGGACGAAGGAGATCTGCTGCCCTTCGGAGACCGTCCGCTCGGCGCTCTCGATGTCGTCGGCGCTGAAGTACACCTGTTCCTCGGAGCCCACGGGGACGACGAAGCCGTACCCGCCGAGACGGTTGAAGGACTGCACGAACCCGTTGCTTCTGCCTTCCACTGCGGCCTCCTCGTCGTGTCCGGGCCTCAGGGGAGATGTACCCCGTCCGTCCGGCCTCCGCCACCGCGTGTACGGATCACCTCCGACGATCTCGTACAATGTTCAACAGAGGCCTGCTGTCGGAGATCCCCCGTGTCCGCCAGCAGGCCTCGCCCCTTTCCCGGGGCCCACGCCCCGGGACACACATCCCGAGGCGCGCGCCTCAGTCGCGGCCGCCGCCGCCCGGGTAGGCGATCCGCGCCGTGATCCGGGCGATGCGCCGCGCCGACTCCTCCGGCGGGGCCACCGGCTGGACGATGTGGCTGACGGTGAGCCGCACGATCGTCTCGACGGCGAGTCCACGGGACTCCTCGTCGACGTCGGGCCAGGCATCGATCGCGTACGCGTCGAGCATCGCCATCGCCGTGCCGAAGACCGGTTCCGGGCGGGTCGTGAGGTAGGCGAGCAGATCGTCCTCGCCGCCGCGCGCCGCGAGCAGGACGCTCTTGATGAGGGGGTTGTCCACGGCCTGCTGGAGCGTGTAGCCGACGCCGGCCGCGGCCGCCGCCTCCAACTCACCCCGGTGGTCGTCGAGTTCGCGCTGGATGCCGACCAGGAAGCCCTCCAGCTCGCGCTGGATCAGGGCCTGGCCGATGGCCTCCTTCGAGCCGAACTCGTTGTAGAGCGTCTGGCGGCTGATGCCGGCGGCCCGCGCGATGCCGGCCATGCGCAGGACGCCCCAGCCGTCGGCGGCGACGAGCCGGTAGGCGGCGTCGAGCACCTGCTCGCGCAGGAGGGACCGAACACTCTCGCGGAAACGTGTCATCGTGCCCCCACTTTATCCACCGGACACCGTCCAGAGCATTGACGCTCTACCGTCATTCCGTCTATGAACTGGACAGTAGGCATGTGAAGTGTCCAACATCCCGAGGAGCCGGTCTTGGCCCTGCACAGCGACTCCCCCGAAGCCCCCGCCGCCTGGCGCGACCCCAAGCGCCGGCTCTGGCTGTTCGGCCTGCTCATCCCGGCCTTCCCCTTCCTCTCCTGGGGGCTGGTGGCCGCCACGGGGCTCCGTGTCTTCTGGTGGACCGGGATCCTCGTCCTGTACGTGGCCTTCCCGGTCGTCGACCACCTCATCGGCAAGGACTCCGCCAACCCCCCGGACAGTGCGATCGCCCACCTGGAACAGGACCGCTACTACCGCTGGTGCACCTATCTCTACCTCCCCCTCCAGTACGCCGGGCTCGTCCTCGGCTGCTGGCTGATCACCCGGGGCGACCTCTCGCCCGTCGACCGGATCGGGCTGACCTTCACCCTCGGCGGGGTCGCCGGCATCGCCATCAACACCGCCCACGAGCTGGGCCACAAGACGGAGTCCCTGGAGCGCAGGCTCTCCCGGATCGCGCTCGCCCAGACCTGGTACGGCCACTTCTACGTCGAGCACAACCACGGCCACCACATCCGCGTCGCCACCCCGGAGGACCCGGCGAGCGCCCGGCTCGGCGAGAGCTTCTGGCGCTTCCTGCCCCGGACCGTCCTCGGCAGCCTCACCTCGGCCTGGCGCCTGGAGAAGCGCCGGCTCGCCCGCCGCGACCGGTCCGTGTGGAGCCTCCACAACAGGGTGCTCGGCTCCTGGGCGCTGTCGTTCGTCCTCTTCACGGGACTCGCGCTCGCCTTCGGTCCCGGGGTCCTGCCGTACCTGGCGGTCCAGGCGGTCTTCGGCTTCTGCCTGCTCGAGGTCATCAACTACACCGAGCACTACGGCCTCAAGCGGGAGCTCACGGCGAGCGGACGGTACGAGCGCTGCGCCCCGCGCCACAGCTGGAACAGCGACAACGTCGCCTCGAACGTCTTCCTGTACCACCTCCAGCGGCACAGCGACCACCACGCCCACCCCACCCGCCGCTACCAGTCGCTGCGCCACTTCGACGAGGCCCCCGAGATGCCGACGGGGTACGCGGGGATGATCGTCCTCGCGTACGTCCCCCCGCTCTGGCGCCGGGTCATGGACCACCGCGTCCTCGCCCACTACGACGGCGACGTGACCCGTGCGAACCTCCAGCCGTCCCGCCGGGCCCGGCTGCTCGCCCGGTACGGGACGACGTCCTGACCGTGCCGGGTCAGGGTCCCGAGGCGACGCTCGGGTCCGGATCGAGGCCGGCGGTCCCGCCACCGAGGACATCGCCCCCGAGCACACCGCCGTCGAGGACCTCTCCGGGGAGGACGTCACCGGAGAGGACGTCGTCCCTCGGGCCGGCGCCGCCGAGGGCGACGGCCTGACGGAGGGTCTCCGTCAGGTTCTGCCGGTCGACGGCGGGCCGGGTGTCGTGGCGGCCCAGGATCAGGGAGGCGTTCCAGCGCATCCGGGGCACGCCGTGCAGGGGGCGCAGGCCGCCGGCCTCCTCGTGGTCGGCGGCGAGGGCCGAGGGGAGCATCGCGCAGCCGAGACCCGACTGGGCGGCGGCACGGACGCCCGCCATGGAGCCGAGCTCGTGGATCTCGGGCGGGCTGTCGCAGCGGAGCCGGAGGAACTCGGGCAGCCAGCGCTGGGAGGGGCAGTCGGGGTCGGCGACGGCGACCTGCCGGGGGTCGCCGGGGCGCCGGCCGGCCCCGGTGACGGGGACGAACTCCACGTCCTGGAGCCGGATCTCGGTGAGCTCGTCGGAGCGGTCGCTGTACGGCTGGTCGGCGAGCAGCTCGGCCGGATCGTCGGCGTCGAGGACGGTGAGGACGAGCGCGCCGTCGATCGTGCCGGCCCGGAAGGCGTCGTGGACCTCGGCCGTCCCCATGACGCGCAGGGCGAGCTGGACTCCGGAGAGCAGCCGCCGCCCGACGTGGGTGACCCGGGCGAGCTGCTGTCCGTACGCGAGGGCGGGGACGATGCCGATGGTGAGGCGCGGCGGGTTGGCCGCGGGCCGGCGCAGGGCGGTCTCCATCTCGCCGACGAGGGTGAGGATCTGGCGGGCGTAGTCACGCAGGACCGATCCGGCCTGGGTGAGCCGGACGCCGCTGGGGAGCCGCTCGAAGACGGGTTCGCCCACCTGCCGTTCCAGGGCGCGCATCTGTGCCGTGACGCTGGACTGCGAGTATCCGAGGCGGCGCGCCGCCTGGGTGAACGAGCCGGTGAGCGTCACCTCTCTGAAGGTCCGCAGGGTTCTTGCGTCGATGTCCACGTGAATTCCCCCCTGCCGCGCGGGCGGCAGTGTCCTCGCACGGGGTGGTTGGTCGTCCACCCGTTTCGATCGCCCCGGTCGGCCGGAAAGCCGCAGGGGTGCCGGTCGCGTCCTCGCGCCCGGCACCCCTGCTCGGCCGCAAGGACTCTACTCGGCGAGCTGGGCCGGGACCAACGGAAAGTCCAAGTCCGGCTGCGCGACGTGGTTGAAGAAGTTCGACAGCACGTTGAGCGCGACGTGGCCGACGACCTCCGCGATCTCGGCGTCGGTCACGCCGGCGGCGCGGGCGTCGGCGAGGGCCTCGTCGGTGACGCGGCCGCCGGTCTCCATGACGGCGCCGGTGAACCGGAGGACCTGGTCCATGTGCGGGTCGCCGGCGTCGCCGCCGCGGCGGGTGTCGAGCAGCTGCTGCTCGCTCAGGCCGACCTTGCCGCCGCGCAGGGTGTGCGCGGAGACGCAGTACGTGCAGTCGTTGCGCTGCGCGATGTAGAGCGCGAGCTGCTCACGCTGCCGGGCGCTGAAGCTGCCGCCGACGAGGGCTTCGCGCATGGCGAGGTAACCGCGGAGCGCGGCGGGCCCGTTGGCGAGGGAGGCGTACAGGTTGGGCAGCTTGCCGAGCTGCTTGAGGGTGCCTTCGAGCAGCTCGCGCTGCTCCTCGTTCGCGGTCTCCACGGTCAGCTGGGGCAGACGGGGCATCGTGCTCTCCTCGGGCGTGAACAAGACGGAACTGATCGGTACCATCAGGACGGTACCGATCGGTTCCGTCCGGCGCAACGGGAAGGCTCCGCTCCGCCCCTCCGCATCGGAATCCCTGATACGGCACCGAGTGGTACCGTCTCGTATGGCCACGAACGCGAAAGAGCGGCTCCTCAGCGCGGCGGAGCGGCTTTTCTACGAAGAGGGCATCCGGGCCGTCGGGATCGAGCGGATCCTGTCCGAGTCCGGAGTCGGCCGCGCCTCCTTCTACCGCCACTTCCCCAGCAAGGACGACGTCGTCGTCGAGGTCCTGCGGCGCCGCGACACCCTCTGGCGCAGCTGGCTCGACGACCGGATCACGGCCAGCGGGCGCTCCCCCGAGGAGCTGCCGCTCGCGCTCTTCGACGGACTCGCGGAGCGGTTCTCCGCGAACGACTTCCGCGGCTGCGCCTTCATCAACACGATGGTCGAGACCGCCGACCCCGACAGCCCCGCGCACCGCGTGGCCGCCGCGCACAAGGAGAAGGTCATCGAGGTCCTCGACCGGCTCCTCGCCCAGGCCGGCTACCGCGACCACGAGCGCCTGGCCCGCCAGCTGGCCCTGCTGGGCGACGGCGCCATCGTCACGGCCGTGCGCGAGGGCACGCCCGAGGCGGCGGTACGCGCCGGGGGCGTGGCGAAGGTCCTGCTGCGCGCGGCGGACCGGGAGCCGGTCAGACACTGACGGGCCCGGATCCCGGGCTCAGCTCGCCCCGGCGCACCTTGCCGGAGCGGGTGCGGGGCAGCCGGGGGACGACGTCGACGCCCCGGGGGACGAAGACGGGCGCGAGCCGCCCGGCGGCGAGGGCGAGGAGTTCGGCTCCGACCCGCGGGTGCCGGGCGGCGGGCGGTTCGGCGCCCTCCTCGTGGAGTTCCACCACGGCGTACGGAGCCAGGCCGCCGTCCGGGTCCGGGCAGGGGATCACCGCCGCGTCGGCGACCTCCGGGTGGGTGCGCAGGACCGCCTCGATCTCCGGCGGGGAGACCCGGTGGCCGTGGGACTTGAAGACCTCGTCCATCCGGCCGAGCAGCCGGATGGAGCCGTCCGCGCACCGCTCCCCCCGGTCGCCCGTGCCGTAGAGGCCGTCGGCGAAGGCCTCCGCCGTGCGTGCGGGCAGGTCGGCATAGCCCCGCATGAGGCCGGGCGGGCGGTCCGTCAGGTCCACGCACACCTCCCCGGCCTCGCCCGTCTCGCCCGTCTCCGGGTCCCGCAGCACGATCCGGTAGCCGGGCAGCGGGTGCCCGAGCGGGGCGAGCGGGGCGGGGCCGCCGGGGGCGCGGCCGATGAGGGCGGTGGCCTCGGTCTGGCCGTACCCGTCGCGTACCCGTACGCCCCACGCCGCCTCGACGCGGTCCGCCGTCTCGGCGGTCAGGGGCTCCCCCGCGGCCGTCGCCTCGCGCAGCCGCGGGGCGTCCGCTCCCCCGGTGACGTGCGGGAGCATCGCCCGCCAGGCGCTGGGCGGCGCGCAGAAGCTGGTGACGCCGTGCGCGGCGAGAACTCGGGGCAGGACGGCCGGCGGGAGGCCGCCGTCGGGTGGTGCGAGGACGGTCGCCTCGGCCGCCCAGGGCACGAAGAAGCTGGACCAGGAGTGCTTGGCCCAGCCGGGGGCGGAGAGGTTGAGGTGCCGGTCGCCGGGGCGCAGCCCGCTCCAGTACAGGCTGGAGAGGTGTCCGACGCCGTAGCCGGCGTGGCTGTGCTCGACGAGCTTCGGCAGGGAGGTCGTCCCGGAGGTGAAGTAGCAGAAGGAGGGGTCGGCGGCGCGGGTGGGCCCGTCGGGGACGAAGGGCGGCCGGCCGGGACCGCGCGTGTCGGGGTACGGGGACCAGCCGGGCCGGTCGGCGCCGGGCGCCGTCCGGAGCCCCGGCACCGGCAACTCGTCGAGCATCGGGACGAGTTCGGGCGCGCAGACCACGTGCCGGATGCGGCCGCGGGTGATCCGGTCGGCCGCCTCGTCGCGGGTGAGGTCCTGGTAGGCGGGGACGACGACCGCGCCGAGCTTGACGCAGCCGAGCAGGGTCTCCCAGAGTTCGGTCCTCGTCCCGAGCAGGACGAGGACGCGGTCGCCCCGGGCGACCCCCCGCTCCCGCAGAGCGGTCGCCAACGCACTGGAGCGCGCGGAGAGTTCGGCGAAGGAGACCCGGTCGACGACGGGGACGGCGCCGTCCGGGTCCGGGTGGCCGAGGAGCTCCAGGGCCGGCCGGTCGTTGCCCTCGGCGATCACGTCGAACCAGTCGAGGGCCCAGTTGAAGTGCTCGGCCCGCGGCCACCGGAAGGCGGCGCGGGCCGCCTTCCGGTCGCCGCGCAGCCGGAGCAGCAGGTCGCGGGCGGCCCGGTACTCCTCGTGGGCGGGCGTTCGGACGGTGCTCACGCGGCACCACCGGCGAGGAGGGCCTCCGCGATCGCGTCGGCGTCCCGGGTGAAGGAGCCCCAGGGGCCCGGCCGGCCGCTGCCGACCTGGGTGAACCAGCGGGTGTGCTCGCTGGGGATGCCGAGCACGTGCGTGGTGAGGTCCACCGAGCCGTCCGCCCGGACCGGGTGGAACGGCGCGTCCGTGCAGTCGAGACCGCCGGTGGCGAACTCCCCTGCTCCCTCCGCCGCGTTGGTGAACGTGCGGATCTCGCCGTCGACCATGAGGCCCCGGATCAGCGGGTCCCGGTCCGCCGCAAGGTCGGTGCCCGGCACCCGGGCGTCGACGAGGACGTCCAGGGCGGTCCAGGAGTTCTCGACCTGCGCGGACTCCACGGCGAACCGGCCCTCGACGGGGTCGGCCTCGAAGCGGGCGCCGGGTCCGACCGGTTCGAGGACCCCGGCGGCGAGCAGGGCGAGGAACTGCCGCGAGCGAAGCTGCGGCGGTCCCGTCGAGACCACCGCGGCGACGGGGCCGAACTCGGCCAGGAACCAGCGGTGCGAGTCGGGGGTGAGCCCGCCGAAGTCGACCACGGAGCGGATCGTCTGCCGGACGTCCCGCAGCACGTCGGCGGCCGCCTTGAGGGGTCCGTCGGCGTTGCCCCGGCGGGCCTCGGCCAGGTCGGCGCGGAGCCACTCGGTGAGCACCTTGTGGTACTCGGCCGTGGAGCCGAAGCGCCGGCCGGCGAACGGCCGGGCGAGCGCGTCGAGCCCGGTGAGCGGCCGCGGGTCGACCCGGTAGCCGTAGCCGGCGGCGAGCGGCTCCAGCAGTCGCGGGCGGGGGTCGGAGCGGTCGGCGAGGAGGGCCACGGCCCGCTCGGTGAACTCCTCGGCCGCCGCCGTGCCGTGGAACCGGCGGATGCGGGTGGCGAGGAGCACCAGGTTCACCTCGGCGAGCAGCCAGGGCAGGACGGTCCGCTCGAAGTCGAGCGGCGCCTCGGCCGCCCTGAGCTCGGCCATCCGCTCGGGGGTGAAGAGCCGTGCCCGGTAGCGGTGTTCGGGTCCCTTCTGGTTGGCGCCCCGGGTGAGCAGCGGCACTCCCCCGCGTGAACCGGCCAGGATCCGGGGCTCCTTGCCGCTGGGCAGGTAGAGCAGTCCGTCCTCGCCCTCGGTGAAGGTGCCGCCGCGCCCGAGGGTGAGCTCGGTGAGGACGTCGTAGAAGGTGAGGCCCATGCCGAGGACGCCCACGGTCGCGCCCGCCGGGATGTGGCAGAGCGGCATCTCGCCGGCGGAGCCGCCGGCCACGTACCGCACGGGCCGGGCGGGGGTGCTGTGCTCGCGGGCGAACCGCTGCCAGGCGCGCTGCTCCGGGTCGAGTTCGGTGAGGGGGTGTCCGGTGGCGAGGACGAGCCGGTCGACGGTGAGGACGTCGCCGGTGTCGAGTCGCAGCCGGTGCGCTCCCGCGTCCGGCCCGTCCTCCTCGCGCGTCCGGTCCGCGCAGATCACCCGGGCGGGGACCCGGTGGACGGTGAGCCGGGACGGCAGCATGGCCTCGATCCTCGCCATGACGTACGTCAGGTAGCGGCCGTAGACGGCGCGGGGCGCGTACCCGTCGGGTTCGGCGGCCGCCGGGTCGTCCTGCGCCCACCACTCGCCGAGCGTGGGTCCGGCGCCGGGCCGGTGGGGTCCGTCGTCGGCCGGCCCGGAGAACATGGTGACCTCCTGGGCGGGGGTGTTCATCAGGAACCAGGGCGACTGGTCCGTACGCCAGATCCGCCCGGCCCCCGCCTCGTACGGATCGACCGCGAACACCTCCACGGGTCGCGCGGGCTGCTCCTCGGCGCAGCGGGCGGCGAGCCGTTCCAGTACGGAGAGGCCGCGCGGGCCCATGCCGGCGAACGCGACCCGCAGGGGTGCGGTCGTCGGCGGCGGGGTGGCCGGGGGCGCCGGGTCGGGGGTCGGATGGGTCTCGCCCAGCCGGTCGTGCTCGCGGGCGACGCGGCCCAGCATTCCGGAGAGCTGTCGTGA
Source organism: Streptomyces sp. NPDC002463 (assembly GCF_042889835.1). NCBI lineage: Bacteria > Bacillati > Actinomycetota > Actinomycetes > Kitasatosporales > Streptomycetaceae > Streptomyces > Streptomyces sp. NPDC002463. The sequence goes on along the minus strand of NZ_JBIARL010000023.1, from coordinate 10,751 downwards.
GGTCATCGGAACGGTCCTCCTGCTGGTGGTGAGCAGCGGCAGCGCGCCCAGGTCGGTCCACCGCAGGCGCCCGTCGGGTGCGACGGTGGACCGGACGGCGCCCCGGTTGTCCGGGTGCAGGCAGAACGGCACGTCGAGGAGGCCCCGGTCGAAGGCCTTCAGGAGGGCGGTGCCGAGGTCGTCGGAGAGCGCGAGGACGGTGGTGACCAGGGTGCGGGCCTCGGCGTACGTGTCCTCGGCGTCGGTCCCGGCGACGAGGCGGGTGCCGTGGGCGCCGCGGGCCGCTTCGGCGGCGATCCGCAGGGCGGTGAGGTTCTCGTGGACGGTGGGGATCCGGTGCGCCTCGGTCTCGGTCTTCACGATGAGGCGCTGCGCCCCGCCGTGCACGGCGAGTTCGGCGCTGCGGCGCAGCAGCAGCCGGGCGCCCTGCACGGTCTTCGGGTACACGCCCATGTACGTGTAGAGCACGATGTGCCGGTCGACGGCCGGCGGCAGGAACTCGTCGGCGAGTCTCCGCATCGCGGTGAGGGCTCCCGCGTCCTGGCCGGGGTGGGTCTGCTGGGTGTAGCTGAGGGAGACGCTGGTCGCGCCGTTGGCGACGAAGAAGAGGCATTCGAGGACCGAGACGGCGACGAGCAGCGAGGGCGGGCAGAGCTGGCCGAGCAGGCAGCCGCCGAAGGATTCGAGGTGGGCCCGGCGGCCGTGCGTACGGCTCTCCTCCGTGAGGAACTGGACGGAGTCGCGCCAGGCGGCGACGGATTCGGCGAGCGGGGTGCGGCCGTAGGGCAGGCAGTACGAGACGGGGCCGCCCTCGGAGGCGGCGAGCCCGGCGGCGGTCATGGTGCGGAAGATGGCCATCGGGTCGGCGGAGCCGTGCCGGACCTGGACGGGGGTGCCGCGGCCGGCCGCGGCGGCGACCTTCGCGCCGGTCCTCGGACCGTGGCTGACCAGTGGGAAGCCGTTGAGGGGGCGTCCGGCGCGGAGGGCGGCGGTGGCGGCGGCGTGGTCGCCGACGCGGGTGTAGCTGTCGATGGTGAGGGTGGCGACGGTCCGTTCGGGCAGGGCGGCGACGGCGGCGACTCCGCGGGCCATGTCCCCGGGGCCCGCCATGCCCATGCGGGGCTGGACGACCAGCTCTCCGGCGTCGGCGGACTGCTGGACGAAGGCGCCGAGGTCTCCGGGTGCGATCGGGGGCGGCGTCGGAGGCCGCGTCGGGGGCGGGGCGAGGACGGTCACGCCGCTGCCCTCCCTCTACACGCGCCGTCGAGGCCGGCGAGCCGGCGGAGCAGCGCGGTGGGCGGGGTGCCGTCCGCGTACACCTCGTCGTATCCGGCGTCGAGGAGTTCGGCGGTGCGGGTGGAGGCGCCCTCCGGGGAGATGCCGAGGAGTCCGCCGATGACCATCGGAACGGAGCGGGTCCGGTCGTCGGCGCGCAGGGCGCGGGCGGCGCGCAGGCCGTCCTGGTGGCCGTGGCCGTTGACGGAGGAGAAGACGACGAGGTCGGGGTCGGTCATCCCGACGGTGTCGACGAGCAGCTGCTCGGGGACGCAGGGGCCGAGGTTGAGCACGGAGTGCCCGTGCTCCTCCAGAAGGAGCTGGAGGTGGACCAGGTTCCAGGTGTGGGCGTCGGAGGAACCGGTGGTGAGCAGGACCCGGCGGGAGGGCTGGGGACTGCGCAGGGACTGAGGCCGTGCGGACGGTGTCATGGCGTCTCTCTCCGGAAGGGGGCGGGGACGGGCGGGCGCGGGTACGGAACGAGGCCGCCGGGCCTGCGCGAAAGCGCCCGGCGGCCTCGGGGCGTTCGGTCAGGCGGCGGCGCCGACGCCCGTGGTGATCTCGCCCGGCTTCGGGGTGCGGGCGGCGGCGGGGCGGGCGCGGACGGCGAGGACGGTGCAGCCCTCGGTGCTGGACATCTGGTGGCGGGTGCCGGGCTCCTCGACGACGAGGTCGCCGCGGTGGAAGCGGCGCCCGTCGCTGTGGTCGAGGGTGCCGTCGAGGACGAGCATCAGCTCGTGGCCGAGGTGCTCGTGGAAGTCGCCGTGCGCGCCGGGCGGGAAGCGCAGCAGGAGGGAGGCGGAGTCCTGGTCCTGGGCGGGATCGGGGCCCCACAGCACGACGTACTCGACGCCGACGCGGCCGGGTTCGGTCCAGGGCACCCAGGGCAGGTCGGTCTGGTCGAAGCCGTTGCGGAGCACGTTGCGGAAGACGGTGACGTCAGGCATGGGCGGGGACCTCCGGGGCGCGCTGGGCGACGAGGGACGGGATGCCGTCGGGGCCCCACGGCTGGGGGCCGTTGACGATGGGGGCGCCGATGAGCGAGCCGAACTCGCGCCAGGCGCCGTCGTAGTTGCGGACGTCGGGAAGCCCGAGGAGCTCGCTGAGGACGAACCAGCTGTGGGCGGAGCGCCAGCCGACCCGGCAGTACAGGACGGTGGGGGCGTCGGTGCGGACGGCCGCGTAGGCGGCGGCCAGCTCCTCCTGCGCGCGGAAGGTGCCGTCGGCGCGGACGGCGGTGTTCCACGGGATGTGTTCGGCGGAGAGCGCGTGCCCGCACCGCACGCCGAGGTCCTCGGGCACGCCGGGCGGGGTGTTGCTCCGCCCGAGGTACTCCTCCAGGGAGCGGACGTCGAGGAGTTGGTGGCGGCCGATGTGGTCGAGCATGTCCTCGCGACGGGCGCGGACGGTCTCGTCGACGGCGGGTACGGGGTAGGTGACGGGCGCGCGCTCCGGGACCTCCCCGGTGAGGGGGCCGCCGAGCGCCTGCCAGCGGGCCCGGCCGCCGTCGAGGAGCCGCAGCTCCCGGTGGCCGTACAGCCGGAACTGCCAGTATCCGGCGGCGGCCCACCAGTTGTTGTTGCCGCTGAGGAAGACGACGGTGTGATCGGCGGTGATGCCGTGCCGGCCGAGGAGCGCGGCGAAGGCCTCGGGGCCGATGAGGTCCCGGCGTACCGGGTCCTGGAGGTCGGCGGTCCAGTCGAGGCGGACGGAGCCGGGGATCCGGCCTCCTGAGCCGCCGCCGTCGGTGATCTCGACGACGACCGTGCGCTCGTCCCCGGTCGTCGGGTTCCGCAGCTGCTCCATGAGCTGCTCGCAGCTGACGAGCAGTCTGTCTCGGTTCATGGTGGCTCCGTTGAGGGTGTGGGCGGGAGGGGGGCGGGGGTCACCACCAGTACGACGGGTACTTGCCGATCGCGCCGAGCCGCGAGGCGACGAGACCTACCAGGACGAGCAGGGCGCTGCCGACGGCGAGCAGGACGAGGAAGCGCAGGGGCGCGGGGTCCTGGAGGACGGCGAGGACGGCGGTGGCGGCGGCGGGCGCGTGGACGGCCCGCAGCAGCAGCATCAGTCCGACGCCGAGGCCGGCGGCGAGGGCGGCCACCCACAGGGAGCGGCCGAGGACGGCGACCGCGACGAGGCCGAGGGCACCGGAGCCGAGCTGGCCGAGGAGGACGCCCCGGGGCTGGGCCGGGGGCAGGGCGGGGGTGCTGCAGATGATCATTGCGGTGGCGGCGAGCGGGGCGATCATCAGGAGGTGGCCGGTGGCCTCGCCGAGCGCGACGAGGATCAGCAGCGACACGACGGTGGCGAGGCTGCCGAGCACGGCGGGCCGGGGGCCGGGGAAGGGCGGGGCGCCGCCCGCCCATCGGCTCGGGGCGGGCGGGGCCGCCGCACCCGCGGGGGTCTGGGTCTGGTTGCTCACGGTGTACTCCTCGTGCGACGGGCGGGGGCGGATCGACGGCGGTCGGCTCAGCGGTGGGAGCCGTTGAAGTAGCGCATGGCCTTGCGGTGGACGACCTCGCCGATGCGGTGGCCCATCTCGATGCCGGGCTCGTTGTCGAAGCTCCAGTGCATGCCGCCGTACACGCGGGAGATGCCGGCCTGGTGGGCGGCCTCGCTGAAGGTGGCCCAGTGCAGGACGACGTCGGTGCGCGGGGTGAGGCCGGGCTCGACGGTGGAGGCGCCCGCCTTGAAGCGGTACGAGTCGCCGAAGGAGTCCGAGCCGGTGAAGCGGCGGAGGAACTCGGAGGCGGCGCCGGAGAACGTGCTGTGCCCGGAGACGGTGGAAGGGAACGGCGGAACGGCCACGTACGCCTGCCAGTCGACGCCGTCCATGGTGACGGTGCCCTGTCCGGGGCCGCCCCAGGCGCGGATCCGCTGCCCGCGCCGGTCGTACGGGACGAGGGTGGAGGGCCGCGCGAAGTTGTACTTCGCCTTGACCGCCCAGGAGCCGATGGCGGCGTCGCACTCGGCCATGTTGAGGCCGAAGAAGAGCCGGGCGTCCTCGTCGACGCCGTGGCCGTCGCGGGCGGAGACGTACCGTCCCCACATCTGCTGCGCGCCGGGCGGGGTGACGTCGTCGTTGAGCCAGAACTCGGCTATCGCCTTGTGCTCGTCCGTCAGGTTGGCGCTGATGTCGAGGAGTTCCTCGATGGCGGCCGTCATGCGGACGGAGGGGTACGCGGGCGGGGCGGGGACCGTGAACTGGTCGGGGCTGCTCAGCGCGAAGGGCTGCATCACCGCGAACTGCGGGGTGAGGTACTTCTGCGTCTTGCCGTTCACGATCAGCGGGGTCCAGTGCGCCGGGTCCGTGACCGTGGCCGGGTCGAAGGCGCCGGCGATCTGGGGGCTGTTGCGCGGCTGGTAGCCGGTGGTGTCGCCGTACGCGGGGGTGCCGAGCTGGTTGGCGCCGTCGGCGTGCCGGTACTCGAGGACGGCGCGGGCGGTGCGGAGCCCGATCCAGGCGGGGCTGTACGGGCGGGGGTCCGTGAGCTCGGGGTCGCCGCCGAGGCTGCGCAGCATCGAGTCGATGGCGACCTTGTACTCGGGGTACAGGTCGAGCAGGGCGAGGTGCGCCGCGTAGCTGATGGCCTCGTTCTTGTTGTCGAGGGTCCGCTCGGCACGGGGGCGGCGCAGGGAGCCGCCGAAGCGGGTGCCGACGGCGTGGCGGTCGTAACAGGCCCAGGCGTCGTAGATGGCGTTGTGGACGACCGCGAGGGCACGGGCGTTCACGGTGGCGGGGCCGAAGCGGTTGCCGGCGGCGTGGTAGCGGCCGAGGATCGCGTCCATCGCGGCCTGGTTCCAGCGGACGACGACGCTGGGGTCGGCCACGGCGCCGGGGGCCCGGCGGCCGGTGCGGGTCTCGGCCTCGAAGCTGGTGGGAACGGCCCGGGCGGCGGTGCCGGTCAGGGCGAACGCGCCGGCCGCGGCGGCGGTCGTGGTGAGCACCCGGCGCCGGGTGAGCGGGGTGCGGGCGGGGGTGGCGGGGCGGTGGGTCATCCGGGGGTTCCTTCGCAGACGGGCGCAGACGGGCCGGGGAGTGGACGGACTCGGGGTCCGGGCCTGTGCATCAGCCCCGGACCGGCCGGAGATCAAACACAAACTCGAACGGTCTTCAGGCTGGCGAGATCCGATCGGGCCCGGCAACGGCCGATCGACTTCTTCCATCGCGGGCATGCAAGGAAGCGATGGGCGTCGCCGGGGGCCTCGGAAGCTCGTTAGCGTGGGCCCACGGCGTCCACCCCTCCGGCCGCGATTTCGGCGTGATCCGAACGGTCCGCCCGCCCTGCCCCGCCCCGGCCGGGCCTCTGACCGCCCTGCCCGGCTCGCCCCGTCCGGCCTCGATCCGCCCCGTCCGGCCCCGCGTCGACTCGTGTTGGAGATGCCCGCCCATGACCGTTTCCTCGGAACTCTCGCCTCCCGTCACGCCCACCGCTCCGCCGCCACCGCCGCCCCGCACCGGTGCCTTCGACCGGCTCGCGCCACGGCTGCACCGGTACGGCCTGGGCATGCTCCGGGCCGGCCTCGGCGGGGTGTTCGTCTGGTTCGGCGTGCTCAAGGTCATCGGGCTGAGCCCGGCGGCCGCGCTCGTCGTCGCCGTCCTGCCGTTCCCCGCCGGGAGCTGGTTCGTGCCCGCGCTCGGCTGGGCGGAGATCGCCCTCGGCGTCTGGCTGATGTCGGGCCGCGCCCGCGCCGCCGCGCTCCCGGTGCTCACCGCCCACCTCAGCGGCACCTTCGCGGTGCTCGTCCTCACCCCGGCGGTCGCCTTCGCCCACTCCAACCCGCTGCTGCTCACGCTGGTGGGCGAGTTCGTCGTCAAGAACGTGGTGCTGCTCGCCGGCGCGGTCGTGGTCCTCACCCGACCGAGGCGTCCGGAGGCCGGGTTCACCGAAGCGCCCTGAAGGCGCATCAAGGCACATCAAAGCCCCGTACAATACCGCTCAGTCGGTTTGACGTCGGCACGGGGGCTACTGGAGCCAGAGGTGACCAAACAAGAGCGGGCCACACGGACCCGTGACGCGCTGATCAGTTCGGCGGCCAGGGAGTTCGAGCGGCACGGCTACGCCCTGGCCACCCTGTCCGCCATCAGCTCGGGAGCGGGCGTGAGCCCCGGGGCGCTCCACTTCCACTTCGAGAACAAGGCCGCGGTCGCCTGCGCCGTCGAGGACGAGGCCTGCGCCACCCTGCGCCGGGCCGCCCGGATCGTGTACGGGCGACGGTCGAACGCCCTGCAGAACCTGGCCGACACCTCGCACGCCCTGGCCGGGCTGCTCCGCGACGACGTCGTCGTCCGCGCCGGGTTCCGGCTCAGCTGCGCCGACGACTCCCGTACGGAGCTCAATCTGCGCCAGGAGTGGCAGAGCTGTGTGCAGCAGCGGCTCGCCGAGGCGGCCGACGAGGGCCTGCTCGCCGCCGGCACCGGGCGCCAGCAGGACCTCGCCCGCATGATCGTGGCCGCCACGATCGGCCTGGAGGCCCTCTGCCGCGACAACGACGAATGGCTCTCGCCCCGTTCCGTCACGAGCCTGTGGCGGACGCTGCTCCCGATGCTGGCGGACCCGGGGGCGCTCGCCGGGCTCGAACCCGCGGGCAGCCCGGCCGTGACCGGTCTCGTGCACGCGCCCGTCGGCTGAGCGTCCGGCCCGGTCAGAGCTTGTAGCCGCCCGACACGTCCACGCACTGGCCGGTGATCCAGCGCGCGTCGTCGGAGACGAGGAAGGCGACCACGTCCGCGATGTCGGCCGGCGTCCCGAGCCGGTTGAGGACCGAGTGGGCCGCGAGGGCGGCACTCGCCTCCGGCGTCGTGCGGCGGTGCGCGTTCATGTCCGTCGCGACATACCCGGGGGCCACGGAGTTCACCGTGATCCCCCGGGGCGCCAGTTCCTTCGCGAGGGCCGGGGTCATCGTGTCGACGGCCCCCTTGGTCATCACATAGGTGACGGACTCGGGGAAGGCGCGCTTCGTCGCGGCCGAGGAGATGTTGACGATCCGGCCGCCGTCGCTCAGCCGGTCGAGACCCCGCTGGACGAGGAAGAGCGGGGCCTTGACGTTGATCGCGAAGAGCCTGTCGAAGACCTCGCCGGTCAGCTCGTGGATCCGTCCCGAGCCGCTCGCCGCCGCGTTGTTGACGAGGATGTCGAAATCCGGACCGGCGCCCTGCTCCGCGAGACCCGCGTCCAGGGCGGCGTAGAACGCGTCCAGGGCGTCCGGCTTCTCCAGTTCCGCCTGGACCGCGAAGGCACGGCCGCCCGCCTCCTCGATGGCCCGCACCGTCTCGCGGGCGGCCGCCTCGCTGCGGCCGTAGTGCACGGCGACCAGGGCGCCGTCCCTGGCCAGCCGCTCCGCGATGCCTCTTCCGATGCCTCGGCTCGCCCCGGTGACGATCGCGGTCTTTCCGGCCAGCGCGGACATGTCGGTGGTGCCTTCTTTCCGTTCGGATCTGCTGTGCGGGGAGGTTCCGGGTCAGGAGGGGTCGATGTTGTCGCGGTACCACGGCAGGTGGTCCGCGATCGTCGCGGTGAAGCCCGGCCCCGGCTCCCGGCCCCACTCCCGCCAGGGGCGGTCGTCCTCGAACCAGTGGTCGGTGGCGAGCATCGCGAGGTGGTGCTGCGCGAAGGGGAGGTCCGCGAGCAGTTCCCGGGCCTCGGCGATGTCCACCGCCGGCCCCCGGGTCCCGGCCCGCCCGTCGAGGAGCGTCTCGGCGACCGCGAGCAGTTCCGCCACCGGAACCGGATCCGGGTGGTTGACGTAGTGGGCGCCCGGCCGCGTCCGCGGGGAGAGCGCCGCGCCGAGCAGGGCCCCCGCCAGGCTGTCCACGTCGACCAGGGAGTGCAGCGAGGAGCCCCCGTCGAGCGGGCCCGGGAGCGCGGCGAGCAGCCGGACGATGCCGGCCATCAACTGCCGGTCCCCCGTGCCGTACACGAGGTGGGGGCGCAGGACGGTCCCGCCCGCGTCCAGGACGTACCGCTCCCCCGCCGCCCGGGTGCGGCTGGTCGCCGAGCCCGGGGCGAGCGGCAGGGTGCCGGGCGCCGCCGCGCGGAAGGGGCCGCGGCCGTGGACGGAGGCGGTGCTCAGGGAGACGATCCGGGTCACCCCGGCGCGTACGGCCGCGTCGACCAGGGCCCGGGTCCCCTCGTCGTTGACGGCACGGGACAGGTCCTCGTCCGCGCCGATCGCCGAGGCGCAGTGGATCAGCACGTCGGCGCCCTCGCAGGCGCGGCGCAGCGAGTCGGGGTCGCGGAGGTCGCCCGGGGCGACCTCGACGCCCGGGACCGCCGGCGGGGTGAGCGGGCGGCGGGCGAGCAGCCGTACGCGCGCCGGCTCGGCCGAGGCCGCGGCCGACGCCGCCACCCGGCCGCCGATGAATCCGGTCGCGCCGGTGATCAGTATGCGAGGCCCCATGGTTCCGTTCTGTTCTGTTCCGTTGCGGTCCTGCTCAGCCGGTCAGGCAGGTGCCGAGGCCGGCTCCGGCCACCGCGAGGTCCCGGGACGGGGCGGTGAGCGTGCAGAGGAAGACGGGCTCTCCGTCCTGCGCGCCGCTGACGCGGACGGTGGCCGCCTCGGGGTCGGAGCCGGGCAGGACCTCGGCCTCGATCCAGCAGGGGCTGTCGAGTTCGACGTACCGCGAGAACGACACGTCCATGTCGGTCGGCAGGTACGCCCGGCTGCCGAGGGTCGCCGTGGCCGCCTGCCGGGCGGCTTCGACGAGCAGCATGCCGGGCACGTGGTCGTTCGGGCGCCGGAAGAGAGTGGAGTGCCCGGTGTTGATGCGCAGCTGCCACTGGCCGGGGCGCGTCCCCGGGGCCAGGACGACGTCCTTGGCGTGCTCCCGGCCGACCAGCTGGGGCGCGACGGCCGGGAGCAGCGGGACGGGCCGGCCGAGCGCGGCCATCCGCTCGCCCCGGATCCTGCGGTAGGCGAGGGCGGAGGTGCAGCGTGCCTGGGTGCCGCCGGTGGCGAGGTGCCGGCCGTCGCGGGTGAGCACCATGGTCGTACGGATGTTCCGCAGGCTGCCGCGACGGATGTCGAGGTCCGAGCAGATGACGTCGACGGTGACGTCGGAGGAGGGGCCGTCGAAGGCGAGGGCCTCGGCGTCGGCCGTGTAATGGAGGCCCCACATGACGAACTGATCCTCGACGGGTACCGCGAATTCGGCATGAGCGAGCAGCATGGTCGTCTGGCGTATCGTCTCGGCCACCAGTACGGGGTCGTGCCGGTCCCCTGCCACCGGAGAGAAGAAGGGATGTGCGGCGAGCCAGCGAGCGGAGACGAAAAACCGGTTCTCCGTCAACCGGGTCCACCCCGTGGGGATGATGTCCGTGGGATCCGATCGGTGAACGAACTCCCCGGGGACGCGTGTCGACGTCGCTCCTCGAAAGTTCTGATCCATGGATCCCCCTAGCGTCCCCGCGCCCCTGGGCGGCGCGTCCGCCCGGATTAGAATACGTACAGCCCGGTTTTCTTTTCAATGCTTCACGTCACACGACGAGCACAGACAGCGATACAGCGGGAGGCGCCTTGGCGCAGCAAGCGCGCGCGATAAAGACCCGGCAGGCGATCCTGCAGTCGGCTGCGGCCGTCTTCGCCGAGCGGGGCTATGAGCGCACGACCATCGGAGAGATCCTGGTTCGCGCGGGGGTGACCAAGGGAGCTCTTTATTTCCACTTTGCTTCCAAGGAAGACCTCGCCCTCGGAGTGCTCGACGCGCAGATGCTCGACATCCCGCTGCCCCCGCAGGCGATCAAGCTCCAGGAGCTCGCGGACCAGGCGTTCCTGCTGGCCCACCGGCTGCAGCGCGACGCGCTCGTGCGGGCCAGCGTCGCCCTGGCCCTCGACAGTGGCGCCACGGGAGTCGACCGGGTCGCCCCGTTCCAGGCGTGGATCGATCAGGTCTCGGAGATCCTGATGGTCGCGAAGGCGCGCGGCGAGCTGCTCGTCCACGTCGACGTGACGGACACGGCCTCGCTGTTCTCGGGCGCCTTCTCCGGAGTCCAGGCGATGTCCCAGATCCTGTGCGACCGCAAAGACCTGATCCACCGCGTATCGGTCCTGCTCCAGCACTTCATGCCGAGCATCTGTACGCCGGCGCTGCTGACCGGACTCGGCCTGACGGAGGAGTACGGACGGAAGCTCGGCGCCGATTACGACGCGGAATGGCGACGTAGAGACGCGGCGAACTCCGCGGAAACCGAAGATTAAGAAAACCGACTGACCGGTTCTTCGAGTGGCCCCACCACAGATGCGCGTGGCCCCTCGGAGAACAGAGCGCCCCGACACAGAACAGTGTCGGGGCGCTCTGGCGTATATGGCACTGAGTGTGTTTTGCTGAGGGTACTCAGTGCCACAAGCGTCTAGGGGAGCTCCATCATGGGTAAGGACTTCGACCTGTATCGGCCCTCGGAGGAGCACGACATGCTCCGGGAGTCGGTGCGTGCCCTCGCCGAGGCGAAGATCGCTCCGTTCGCCGCGGCGGT
>NZ_JBIARL010000022.1:0-133848 GCF_042889835.1 Streptomyces sp. NPDC002463 | reverse complement strand
GCGGCTGCGTCTCGGCGTACTCGCGGCGGATCGCCATCAGGCCGGGCATCTCGTGCTCGGCGAGGGTGATCTCCTTGCGGCCGAAGGCGGCCAGGGAGAGGTCGGCGACCTTGAAGTCGGAGAAGGGGGAAGGCATCCGGCACTCCTGGGGATCGGGTCGGTCGAACGGTCGGGGTGGTGGTCACGCGGCGGTCAGGGGGCCAGGGTCTACCTCGCGTTGAAGTACGTGGCCTCGGGATGGTGGACGACGAGGGCGTCGGTGGACTGTTCGGGGTGCAGCTGGAACTCCTCGGAGAGGACGACGCCGATCCGCTCGGGGCGCAGCAGTCCGGTGATCTTGGCGCGGTCCTCGAGGTCGGGGCAGGCGCCGTAGCCGAGGGAGAAGCGGGCACCGCGGTATTTCAGGGCGAACATGTCGCGGAGGTCTTCGGGGTCCTCGTCGCCGAAGCCGAGTTCGCGGCGCACCCGGGCGTGCCAGAACTCGGTCAGGGCCTCGGTCAACTGGACGGACAGGCCGTGCAGTTCGAGGTAGTCGCGGTAGGAGCCCGCCTCGAAGAGCTCGCCTGCGGCCCGGGAGACCCGGTTGCCCATGGTGACGATCTGCAGGCCGATCACGTCCTGTTCGCCGGACTCCTCCGGGCGGAAGAAGTCGGCCAGGCACAGCCGTCGGCCCCGGCGCTGGCGGGGGAAGGTGAAGCGGGTGCGTTCGGAGCCGTCCTCGTCGCGGAGGATCAGCTCGTCGCCCTTGGAGTTGACCGGGTAGTAGCCGTAGACGACGGCCGGCTCCAGCCAGCCCGAGGTCTGCAGCCGGTCCAGCCACATCCGCAGCCGTGGCCGGCCTTCGGTCTCGACGAGTTCCTCGTAGGAGGGGCCGGTCCCGGCGCGCGGGGCCTTCAGCCCCCACTGGCCCTTGAACAGGGCGTCCTCGTCCAGCCATGAGGCGTAGTCGGCGAACGGGACGCCCTTGACGATCCTGTCGCCCCAGAACGGTGGTACGGGTATCCGGTTGTCCACCGCCACGTCGGAGCGGACGGGTCCGCGGCCGGGCGCCTCCTGCTCGGTGACCTCGACGCGCGGGTGGCGCCGCTGCCGCAGTTCGGGCAGGGCCGCGCCCGGGACGCCGCGCTTGACGGCGACGAGCGCGTCCATCAGGCGCAGGCCCTCGAAGGCGTCCCGGGCGTAGCGGACCTCGCCGTCGTAGATCTCGTGCAGGTCCTGTTCGACGTACGCGCGGGTGAGGGCGGCCCCGCCGAGGATGACCGGGAAGCGGGCGGCGAGCCCGCGCCGGTTCAGCTCCTCCAGGTTCTCCTTCATGATCACCGTGGACTTCACCAGCAGGCCGGACATGCCGATCACGTCGGCGCCCTGCTCCTCGGCGGCGTCCAGAATGGCCGAAACCGATTGTTTGATGCCGATGTTGACGACGTCGTAGCCGTTGTTGGACAGGATGATGTCGACGAGGTTCTTGCCGATGTCGTGGACGTCGCCCTTGACGGTGGCCAGCACGATCGTGCCCTTGCCCGCCGTGTTCCCGCCGTCGGCCGCCTTCTCCATGTACGGCTCCAGGTGCGCGACCGCGGCCTTCATCACCTCGGCGGACTGGAGCACGAACGGCAGCTGCATCTGGCCGGAGCCGAACAGCTCGCCGACGGTCTTCATCCCGGACAGCAGCGTGTCGTTGACGATCTCCAGGGCCGGGCGCTCGGCCAGCGCCGCGTCGAGGTCGGCCTCCAGGCCGCCGCGCTCCCCGTCGACGATGCGCCGTTCGAGGCGTTCCCCGAGCGGCAGTGCCGCCAGTTCCTCGGCCTTCGACGCGGCGCTGGAGGACGCGGAGACGCCCTCGAACAGCTCGAGCAGCCGCTGCAGCGGGTCGTACCCCTCCCTGCGGCGGTCGTGGACCAGGTCGAGCGCGGCCTCGCGGTGGTCCTCCGGGATGCGTGCCATGGGGAGGATCTTGGAGGCGTGCACGATCGCGGAGTCCAGGCCGGCCCGCACGCATTCGTGCAGGAACACCGAGTTCACGACCTGCCGGGCCGCCGGGTTCAGGCCGAAGGAGATGTTGGACAGGCCGAGGGTGGTCTGCACCTCGGGGTGACGGCGCTTGAGTTCGCGGATGGCCTCGATGGTCTCGATGCCGTCGCGGCGCGACTCCTCCTGCCCGGTGGCCAGGGTGAAGGTCAGGCAGTCCACCAGGATCGACGACTCCTCGATGCCGTACTCGGTGGTGAGCTGCGCGATGAGCCGCTCGGCGATCTCCGTCTTCTTCTCCGCGGTGCGGGCCTGCCCCTCCTCGTCGATCGTGAGCGCGATGAGGCCGGCACCGTGTTCGCGGGCGAGTGCGGCGATGCGCCCGAACCGGGTGTCCGGGCCGTCGCCGTCCTCGTAGTTCACCGAGTTCAGCACGGCCCGGCCGCCCAGCGCCTCGAGTCCGGCGCGCAGCACGTCGGGTTCGGTGGAGTCCAGCACGACCGGCAGCGTGGACGCGGTGGCCAGCCGCCCGGCGATCTCCCTCATGTCCGCCACGCCGTCGCGGCCGACGTAGTCCACGCAGAGGTCGAGCAGGTGCGAGCCGTCCCGGATCTGTTCCCGGGCGATCTCCACGCACCCCTGCCAGTCCTCGGCCAGCATGGCCTCACGGAACTTCTTCGACCCGTTGGCGTTCGTCCGCTCGCCGATCGCCAGGTAGGAGGTGTCCTGGCGGAACGGCACCGGCTGGTAGAGCGAGGAGGCGGCCGGTTCGGGGCGGGGCCGACGCGGGGTGACGGCGCGCCCCCGCACGCGCCGGACGACGGCGCGCAGGTGCTCGGGGGTGGTGCCGCAGCAGCCGCCGACGAGCGAGATGCCGTACTCCTGGGTGAACGCGTCGTGCGCGTCCGCGAGTTCGGCGGGGCCGAGGGGGTAGTGGGCGCCGTCCTTGCCGAGCACGGGCAGGCCCGCGTTCGGCATGCACGACAGGCCGACTCGGGCGTGCCGGGCCAGGTGGCGCAGGTGCTCGCTCATCTCGGCCGGGCCGGTGGCGCAGTTGAGGCCGATCATGTCGATGCCGAGCGGCTCCAGCGCGGTGAGCGCCGCGCCGATCTCCGAGCCGAGCAGCATGGTGCCCGTGGTCTCCACGGTCACCTGCGCGAAGACCGGCAGGTCGAGGCCGGCCTCGGCGAGGGCGCGCTTGCAGCCGAGCACCGCGGCCTTGGTCTGGAGCAGGTCCTGGCTGGTCTCCACGAGCAGCGCGTCGGCGCCGCCGGCGATCAGGCCGGCCGCGTTGCGCTGGTAGCCGTCCCGCAGGGTCTCGTACGGAGCGTGGCCGAGGGTCGGCAGCTTGGTGCCCGGTCCGATGGAGCCGAGCACCCAGCGGATCCGGCCGTCCCGGTGGGCGTCGGCGGCCTCGCGGGCCACGCCGGCGCCGGCCGCGGACAGCTCGAAGATCCGGTCGGCGCTGTCGTACTCGCCGAGCGCCGCGTGGTTGGCGCCGAAGGTGTTGGTCTCCACGCAGTCGACGCCGGCCGCGAAGTACGCCTCGTGCACGGCGCGGACGAGGTCGGGCCGGGTGACGTTGAGGATCTCGTTGCAGCCCTCCAGCTGCTGGAAGTCGTCCGGCGTCGGGTCGGCGGCCTGGAGCATGGTGCCCATCGCGCCGTCGGCGACGACCACCCGGGTGGCGAGGGCCTCGCGCAGCGCGTCGGCGCGCTGCGCCTGTGTGAGGGGGCTCATGGCGCACCCACCGGGCTGCGTTCGATCCGGCGGATCGGCTCGGCGGCGCTCACTCGGTGCTCCTGGGTGCCGACGGCCCCCAGGACTTCCGTGGCGAGGGCGCAGCCCCGCTCGTCCGCGAGGAACGCCGGGGACGTCCTGTCGAGGCTGCCCTCGATCGGCTGGTCCGCGAAGTGCCCGGGGCGGACCATCAGATGGTCGGTGGCGATCGGACCGGTGACGGCGATGTGCACGGCGGTGCCTCCTCTGGGCAACGGCGACATGGCGGGAGGTCAGGCCAGCGCGAGGGCGCGGAGCTTGTCCGCCCGGTCGGTGCGCTCCCAGGTGAACTCGGGCAGTTCCCGGCCGAAGTGGCCGTAGGCGGAGGTGCGGGCGTAGATGGGGCGAAGCAGGTCGAGATCGCGGATGATCGCGGCGGGCCGCAGGTCGAAGACCTGGCCGACGGCCTCCTGGATCTTCGGTACGGGGACGGTCTCGGTGCCGAAGGTCTCCACGAACAGGCCGACCGGCTCCGCCTTGCCGATCGCGTAGGCGACCTGTACCTCGGCCCGGCGGGCGAGTCCGGCGGCGACGATGTTCTTGGCGACCCAGCGCATCGCGTACGCCGCCGAGCGGTCGACCTTGGAGGGGTCCTTGCCGGAGAAGGCGCCGCCGCCGTGCCGGGAATAGCCCCCGTAGGTGTCCACGATGATCTTGCGGCCGGTCAGGCCGGCATCGCCCATCGGGCCGCCGATCTCGAACCGGCCGGTGGGGTTGACCAGCAGGCGGTAGCCGGTGGTGTCGATGCCGGCGTCGGCCAGGACGGGTTCGACGACGAACGCGCGGATGTCGGGGGCGAGCAGCGCGTCGAGGTCGATGTGGGAGGCGTGCTGGGTGGAGACGACGACGGTGTCGAGACGGACCGCGCGGTCGCCGTCGTACTCGATGGTGACCTGGGTCTTTCCGTCGGGCCGCAGGTAGGGCATGGTGCCGTCCTTGCGGACCTGGGTGAGGCGCTGGGCGAGCCGGTGCGCCAGTGAGATGGGCAGCGGCATCAGTTCGGGGGTGTCGTCGCACGCGTAGCCGAACATCAGGCCCTGGTCGCCGGCTCCCTGCCGGTCGAGTTCGTCCTGGAGGCCCTCGACACGGTGCTCGTGGGCCTGGTCGACGCCCTGGGCGATGTCGGGCGACTGGGCGTCGATCGAGACGGAGACGCCGCAGGAGGCGCCGTCGAATCCCTTGGTCGAGGAGTCGTAGCCGATGTCGAGAACGGTCGCGCGGACCAGGCCGGGGATGTCGGCGTAGGCCGTGGTGGTGACCTCGCCGGCGAGATGGACCTGGCCGGTGGTGATCAGGGTCTCGACCGCCACGCGGGACCCGGGGTCCTGCGCGAGCAGGGCGTCCAGGACGGTGTCGCTGATCCGGTCCGCGATCTTGTCGGGGTGACCTTCGGTCACGGACTCCGAGGTGAAGAGACGACGGGACACGATTCCTCCGGGAGCTCGCGGGGCCGTGGACTGCTGGGCCCGCACAGGGTGGGAGGGAACTCTTCAAACGGGCTCGAGTTCCGCTCGACGCGGCGGCGGAGCGGGCGCCTCCAGCCAGACCTGAGCGGGACGGCGCATGCTGCCCTGGTTCCGTACGCGGTAACCACGCGGCGACTTCACGGCGACGAGAGAGGTGTCCATGGCGGTGACGACGAGCCGATCACCCATCCGGGTCCTGGTCATCGGCGGCGGTATCGGTGGTCTCTGCGTGGCCCAGGGGCTGCGGCGGGCCGGTGTCGACGTCCAGGTGTACGAGCGCGACGAGTCGGCCGACGGGCGCCGGCAGGGCTACCGGCTCCGGATCAGCCCCGAGGGCGAGGCGGCGCTCAGGGCCTGTCTGCCCCCGCGGCTGACCGAGCTGCTTGCGGCGACGGCGAACGCCCGCGACGACAGCGGGCTGGCGGCCTACGACGAGCACCTGAGGGCGCAGTGGGCGCCGGCCTTCGAGGACCCGCGGGCCGGCCGGGACGACAAGATCGATGCCGTGGACCGGGTGACGCTGCGGCGGATCCTGCTGGCCGGTCTCGACGAGGTCGTCCACTTCGGGAAGAACTTCTCACGCCTTGAACGGACGCCCGACGGGCGGGTGACCGCTCATTTCGCGGACGGCAGCGAGGCCGTCGGTGACGTACTGGTCGCGGCGGACGGCACCAACTCGCGGGTCCGTGCCCAGCTCCGGCCCTGGGACGTGCCCCAGGACCTGGGCATCCGGACGATCTTCTCCCGGATTCCTCGGCGGGAGGCCATCGAGGCAGGGCTGCCGGAGGCGCTGCGGGACCGCTTCAGCTATGTGATCGGCACCGACGGCCACCACCTGGGCCTGATGCCGATGCTGTTCCGCGAGCGCCCGTCGCGGGCGGCTGCCCGGCTGTGGCCGGACGCCGGGCTCCAGGACGGTGACGACTACTACATGTCGGTGTTCAACGTGCACCTGGCGGACCTCGGCCTCACCGACGAGGGGTTCTTCGCGATGAGCGGCGAGGAGCTGTGCGCGCTGGTGGTCGAGCGGACCCGGGCATGGCACCCCGACCTGCGGGAGATCTTCCGGTTCGCCGATCCCGCGACGTCGTTCGCGGTGGCGCTGCGGGCCACCCGGCCCGTGGAGGCGTGGGACACCTGCCCGGTGGTGCCCCTCGGTGACGCGGTGCACGCGATGCCGCCGTCGGGGGGCGTGGGGGCGAACACCGCCGCGCGGGACGCGGCGGCGCTCAGCGGTCTGCTGGCCGCGGTGGACCGCGGGGAGCGTGAACTGGCGGAGGCCGTCGGCGACTACCAGAAGGCGATGGTGGAGTACGCGACCGAGGGGGTGGAGATGTCACTGCGGATCGCGGAGTGGTCGATCAAGCGGGCGCGGGACTGACGACGGCGGAGCATCGCCCGCGTACGGGAGGTACACGGGCGATGCGGCGCGGTACTAGCGCTTGTACACCGGGCCCCTGTCGCCGGCCGGGACCTGGGTGATGTTGTAGTAGACGTTGCCTTTGAAGGTGCTGACGGGGTCGGTGATCGTCGAACCGCCCGGCGCGCCCACGAAGACGTTGTCGTGGTAATTGACCACGCTCTGACCGTAGTTGCCGATCAGTGCCTTGGCGACCGACGTGTGGACGGTGTTGCCGTAGAAGGAGAGGTTGGTCATGGTGACGCCGCAGCCGTTGAAGATCACCGGGAAGGTGAAGCCGTTGTAGCTGGCGTCGTGGTCGTTGACGCTGGCGTTGTACCGGACGACGACGCCGTCGCTCAGCTGGCCGGGCGCGGTGCAGAAGGCCAGGAAGCCGCCGCCGTTGTCGTGGCTGTAGTTGTACTGGTAGGTGACGTCGGAGTTGGCGCCGTCGGCGTCGAAGGCCATCATCGGCGGCGCGGAGGCGCCGTGCGAGACCTCGTTGTACTCCATCACGGCCTTGTCGGAGTTCCAGACCCAGACGCCGGAGTGGTAGGCGGTGGCGCGCAGACCGAAGCCGTCGACGACGTTGTGGTCGATCCTGGGGGCGGCACCGTTCTGCACCACGATGCCGTCGCCGCCCTGGTTCGACAGCCGGTTCCCGGTGATGCGGATGTTGGTCATCGGCACGTAGCTGTTCTCGCCGGCCGGGAACAGGGCGCGCTTGGACCACTGGGACTCGGTGGCGATGCCGTAGCCGTCGGTGCCGGAGACGGTGCTGTTGGACACCGTGATGCCGTCGAAGGTGGTCGGCTTGGCCGAGCCGGCCGCCTTCAGGACGATGCCGCCGCTGTCCTCGTTGTCCGGCCCCGTGCTGTCGATGCCGGTGACGTCGTGCACGTTCACGTTGTCGATGACGTAATGGCTGCCGGTGCCGTAGTCGCTGAGCAGCACGTAGATGCCGGTGCGCGCGGTGGAGTCCGGTGTGGTGGTGTCCGAGACGTCGAGGTTGCGCAGCTCCCAGCCCTGCACGTTGTGCAGGTAGACCGTGGCGCGGGCGCCGCCGCCGGCGAGGAACGCGCGGGCGCTGCCGCCGTAGGTGCTGACCGTGATGGGCGCGGCGGCCGTGCCGGAACCCTTCGGCGCGAGGACGCCGTTGCAGGTGACGCCGCTGCGCAGGAGGACGGAGTCGCCCGGGCCGAAGGTGGTGCCGCTGACCTTGGCGAGGCTGCGCCAGGCGGTCGTGGTGGACGTGCCGGCCGCGGAGTCGTCGCCGGCGGAGCAGTCGACGTAGTACTGCCGGCCGTCGGCGTAGGCGGGGCCGGCCGCGGCGAGCGGGGTGGCGCACAGGGCGAGGACCATCGCCGCTCCCGCGGCCGCTGTTCTCGGTATTCGGGTGGATCGCATGCTTGGTGCTCCTTCTGCTGGCGTGACGCTGTCTCAGCGTGGCTGAGATGGTGCGGTCGCCCGGCCGAGAGCCGCTCGAGCGGGAGTCGAGCCGCCCTCGAACGCGAAGCGGATCACCGGCCACCGGCGGGGTGGATGATCTGGCCGTTGGTGTTCCCGTTCGCCGCCGAACCGAGGAAGACGATCAGTCTGGCCACGTCGTCCGCCGTGCTCAGACGGCCGCTGGGGGTGTCCGCGACCGCCTTCTCCAGGAGCGCCGGGTCGACCGCGTCGAGACTCTCGGTGAGCGTGCCGCCGGGCGCGACCACGTTGGCGAGCACGCCGTCGCCCGTCCACATCAGGCCACGGACGAAGCCGTGCAGGGACGCCTTGGCGGCGCTGTAGATCTCCGAGCCGGGATTGCCGTACGTCGCCGTCACCGAGGACAGCAGCACGATGCGGCCCCAGCCGCGTTCGCGCATGCCGCCGAGGGCCTGACGCACCGTCCAGAGGTGACCCTCGACGTTCTCCCGGTAGCGGCTCAGCCAGAAGTCCATCGGGAACTCGTGGTACGGCACCATCTCCTCGGGGTTCATCCACACCCACGTCTGGGCGTTGGCGACCACCACGTCGACGCCGCCCCACCGCTCCTCGACGGCGCTCACCGTCGCGGCGACCGATGCCGGGTCGGCCAGCTCGTAGGGGAGCGCGCAGGCGCGGTCGGCGCCGCCGAGTTCCTCGACCAGTTCCTTCGCGGCGCGCTCGGACCGGTTGTACGTGACCGCGACCCGCGCGCCCTCGGCGGCGAAGGCCTTCGCGGTGGCCCGGCCGATACCTCTCGTGGCGCCGGTGACCAGTACTCGTTTGTCCGTCAGTCCCAGATCCATGGCATGTCCCCTCGTACGTCGTGCGGCAGGGGCCCGTCAGCCGGGTCCCTGCCCCACCTTCGGGAACGGCGCTCGAGCGCGGCTTGACCGGATATGGAGCTGCCGGCCGCACAATTCGCGCCGGATTCACGTCATCGATTCCCGAAAGGCCCGGCCATGGACCCCACTCCCGCGGACAGACTGCGCTGGTACGCCCTCGCGGCGATCCTGACCACCCACTGCATGGACCTGCTCGACGGCATGATGGTGAACACGGCCGCTCCGGCGATCGGCGAGGGGCTGCACGGCAGCTACGCCGTCCTGCAGTGGATGGGCGCCGGCTACGCCCTGGCGTTCGCCTCCCTCCTGATCACCGGCGGGCGGCTCGGAGACATCGCCGGCCGCAAGCGGATGCTGCTGATCGGCACGGCGGGGTTCACCTGCGCCTCGCTGCTGGCGGGGCTGGCGGTGAACCCGGGGATGATCATCGTCGCGCGGATGGCGCAGGGGGCCTGTGCCGCGGTGATGGTGCCCCAGGGACTCGGCATCATGCGCGAGCTGTTCCCGCCGCGCGAGTTGCCCAAGGCGATCGGTCTGATGGGCCCGGTGGTGGGCATCGCCGCGATCGTCGCGCCGGTGCTGGGCGGTGCGCTGACGACCGGGAACCTGTTCGGTCTCGGCTGGCGCGCGGTGTTCTTCGTCAATCTGCCGCTCGGTGTCCTGGCGCTGTTCGGCGCTGTTCGGTACATACCCGACCAGCCGCCCGCCGACGGGGCGTCGGTACGCCGTCTGGACGGGATCGGCACCGCGCTGGCCGTCGGCGCGATGGTCCTGGTCGCGTACCCGCTGATGCAGGGGCGCACGGAGGGCTGGCCGGCGTGGTGCTTCGTCAGCATGGCCGCGGCGCTGCCGGTGCTGGTCGTGCTCGGCGTCCACCAGGGCCGGCGGGCACGGGCCGGCCGGGTTCCGCTGATCGAGCCGCGCCTCGTCCGCGACGGCGGGTTCGTCGCCGCGCTGCTGCTGGGCGTGCTGTACTACACGGCGCTGAGCGGCATGATGTTCGCGCTCCTGGTCCAGCTGCAGACCGCGCACGGCTTCACCGCCCTGGGCGCCGGCCTGGCCATGGTGCCGTGGACGCTCGGCTCCGCCGTCGGATCGGCCGTCGCCGGGAACCTGCTGGTACGGCGCTTCGGCGGCCGGCGCACCCTGCTGGGCGGCCTCGCGCTGCTGGTGGTCGGGGCGGTCGGGGTGATCACGGTGGTCTCGCGCGGCCACGCCGTCACCACATGGCAGCTGCTGGTTCCGCTCTCTCTGCTCGGCCTCGGCATGGGCGGCGTGCTGACCCCGTACTACGACATCTCGCTCTCCATGGTCTCCCTGCCGGAGACCGGCGCGGCCTCGGGCCTGCTCAACTCCTTCCAGCAGCTGGGCAACAGCATCGGCTACGCGCTGCTGGGCACGGTGTTCTTCAGCTACCTGCCGGACGCCCGGTACGGCGCCGACGGCGCCCTCCGCGTCACCTTCTGGCTCGCCGCCGGTCTGCTCGCGGCGGCCTTCGTGACGGCCTTCTGGATGCGCCCCCGCACCCAACGGGCCCAGCCCGGCCCGGCGAGCCGAACGGATCTGGTCCCGGAGGGCCAGATGTGACTCCGGCTCCGGACAGACCCGCGTGCCCCGCCTCCCGCCGGTGTCCCGGTGGGGGGCGGTGGCGCGTCGGGGAGCCGCCGGAGGGCGTGACGCCGGTGCGCGCGGGTCCGGGCGGATCAGCGCAGGGCCGGGCGGGTCATTCCGGCGTCGATGGTGTAGTCCGAGCCGGTGATGCTCGGGACCCTGCCGGAGGCGAGGAGGACGACCAGGGTGGCGACTTCCTCGGGTTCGATGATGCGGCCGGTGGCCAGACCGGTCATCTTCGGGACGGCCTCGATGAACTCCTCGGGGGTGAGTCCGGCGCTGCGCGCGGTCTGCGGGTTGGTCCACACCCGGGTGCGGACCGGGCCGGGCGAGATGGTGTTGACGCGGACGCCCTTGGGAGTGAACTCCGCGGCCAGCGACTTGCCGACGCTGGCGAGCGCGGCCTTGGCGGCCGAGTAGTGGCCGAGACGCGGGTCGGCGAGGGTGGCGTTGATCGAGCCGATGTTGACGACGGCGCCGCGGCGCTCGACCAGGCTGGGCAGTGCCTCGCGGGTGGTGCGGATCGCGGTGAGGACGTTCAGGCCGAACGCCTCGCGCCAGGTGTCGTCGTCGATGTCGAGGAAGCCCGCGGCCAGTTTCACGCCGCCGCCGACGTTGTTCACCAGGATGTCGATGCCGCCGAACTCGCTCAGCGCGTGCGTGATCAGGGTCCGTGCGCCGTCCTCGGTGGCCAGGTCGACGGTGCGGGTGTACGGAGTGGCGGCGCGCAGGTCGGGGCCGACGGTGCGGGAGCCGCCGAGCACCCGCGCGCCCGCTTCGGTGAGGGCGCGTACGCAGGCCAGCCCGATCCCGCTGCCGGCTCCGGTGACCACGGCGGTTCTGCCGGTCAGGTCGAATCGCATGGCTACTCCTGTGTCGTGGATGAGTGTGCGGCGAAGAAGCGTCCGGTGGGGCCGCCGTGCGGCTGCGTCGCGACGTCGGCGATGTACCGGGCGGCCTGCTCGGGAGGCTGGTGGGGGCCCGGCATCATGCGGGTGCGGACGCGGCCCGGGTTGACGGCGTTGACGCGGACGCCGGTGCCCTCGGTGGTCGCGGCGAGCATGGTGGTGAGGCCGTTGAGCGCGCTCTTGGACAGCGAGTAGCCGGGGGTGCCGGGGAACAGCCGGCCGCCGAACTCCGAGGTGGTGCCGCTGGACACGACCAGGGCGTGGCCGCTGCCTCGCCGGACCATGGCCGGCACGAACTCCTGCAGCACCCGCCAGGTGCCCAGCAGGTTCACCCGCAGGGTCCGTTCGACCAGCTCCAGCGGTACGGCGAGGGGCTCGGTGCCCGCGTCGAGCAGCACGCCGGCGTTGCACAGCAGGATGTCCGGCGCGCCGACGGTCTTCGCGGCGCGCGCGACGCTGTCCGGGTCGGTGGTGTCGAGGTCCGTCCATCGGGTGCCGAGCTCTGCCGCGGCGGCGCGGGCCTGGTCGGGGTCGCGGGCGGTGAGCACGACGTCCAGGCCCCGTCGGTGCAGTTCGGCGGCGACGGCGCGGCCGATACCGCGGTTGGCGCCGGTGATCAGGGCGGTGCCGGTGGTCATCGGTTCTCCTGGGGTCCGGCGCCGGTCAGTGCAGGCGCACGTGCAGGTGTTTGACGCTGTTCATGAAGTTGGTCTCCGGGCGGGCGGGGGCCTCGACGAGTTCCAGCCGGGGCAGCAGGTCGGCGACGCCGTCCAGGAACTCGCGCAGCTCCAGGACCGCCAGGCCGTTGCCGATGCACACGTGCGGTCCGCCGCCGCCGAAGCTGAGCTGAGGGTTGGGCGTGCGGCCGAGGTCGAACCGGTCGGGATCGGTGAACACCCGCTCGTCGCGGTTGGCGGAGCTGTACCAGACGACGACCTTCTCCCCCGCCGCCACCGGCTGCCCGGCGATCTCGGTGTCGGTGACGGCGCGCCGGGCGAAGTGGGTGACCGGTGTGACCCAGCGCAGCACCTCGGCGGCGGCGCCCGACAGCATGCCGCGGTCCTCGCGCAGCCGGGCGAGCTGATCGGGGTGGTCGAGCAGGGCCAGGACGCCGCCGGTGACGGAGCAGTAGGTGGTCTCGATGCCCGCGGTGATGAGCGTGGAGGCGAACAGGCCGACCTCGTCCGGGGTGAGCCGGTCGGGCAGGCCGAGCCGTTCGGCGCCGTCCAGGCGGGCGTTCAGCAGCAGCGAGAAGCAGTCGTCGGCGGGGTGGGCGGCCCGGTGGTGGGCGAAGTCGTGCAGGTAGGCGTGGATCTGCTGAAAGGGGTTGGGCCCGGCGTCGTCGCCGTACTCCTGGTCGCCGAGGTTCACCGTCCGGCGGGCCCAGCCGAGCATGGTGGCGCGGTCCTGCCGCGGGATGTCGAGCAGTTCGAGCAGCACCTCGAAGGGCAGGCGCAGGGCGATGTCCTCGGCGAGGTCGAACTCGCCCTTCTCCCGGGCCTCTTCGAGGAGGGAGTCGACGATGCCGCGGATCGGGGCCCGCAGGGCGGCCAGCCGGGCGGGAGCGAACACCTTGAAGGTCAGCTTGCGCACCCGGGTGTGCTCGGCGCCGTCCAGGAACGTGATGATCGGCGGGCTCGGGTCGACCTTGCGGATCGAGGTCATGGTGGTCGGGCTGGAGGAGAAGGTCCGCGCGTCCCGGGAGACGGCGGACACGTCCCGGTGGCGCACCACGTGCCACAGCGGCTCGCCGTCCGTGTCGGTGCCGCGGCTGACCGGCGCGGAGTCGCGCAGGTGGCGGAAGTGCTCGTACGGGACGCCGTCGGCGAAGGACTTCGGGTCCATCAGGTCGAGGTTCCGGACGGTCATCGCGCGCCCCTTCCGGTCGGCCGCGCGGCCGGTGCGGCGCAGGCGTCGGCGAAGGCGAGTTCGTGGTGGATGCCGAGGGTGAAGTGAGTGGTGATCAGGCGGCGTTGCGCGGGTGTGGACCGTTCGCCGAGGCGGTCGGCCAGCTCGGCGAACGCCTCGACGGCGAAGCGGTACGACTCGCCGGGGTGGTAGGCGGTGATCCAGGGCAGGTAGCGGTTGCCCGGTACTGCGTGGTCGCGCAGGTGGTCGGAGACCTCGGCGTTGAACCAGACCATGGGCAGCAGCGCTCCGACGCCGGCGTGGTACGAGGAGGCCGCGGAGGAGGTGAAGAAGGCGGCATGGACCGCCACCGCCGGCGCGACGGGCTCCTCGACGGAGTCCGGCTCGGGCAGGCCGAGGCCGGGGGCGAGGGCGGCATGGGCCGCGCGCAGGCCGTCGCGGGCGTCCAGGGTGCCGACGACGGACTGGCCCAGCAGGCGGGCTCCGGCGTCGTCGGTGGCGTCGGCGGCGCAGCGGGCCAGCGCGCGGGCGTAGGCGGGCAGCAGGTACGCGGTGTCCTGGTGGACGAACCGGGCCAGCGCCGCGGCGGGCAGCGTCCCGTCGCGCAGGCCGGTCCAGAACGGATGGTTCAGCACCTCGTGCAGCACCGGTGCGCAGATCTCGCGGAGCTCCTGCCGCATCGCTCTCCCTCTCGCCGTGTCGTCCGTCGGCTCGGGACGGTAGTGACGCGCGCTCGAAGGAGGCTGGTGCCGCTCTCGACCGGTCAGCCGGCTCCGGGTCCGGCGAGGCCGGTCAGTTCCTCCCACGACCAGCGCAGGCGTCCGGCGCGCAGGTCGTCGGTGACGGCGCCGAGCCAGCGCAGCTCCGCCGCGGCCATGGCGCGCTGATACTCGGTCTCCAGCCAGATGACGCGGCCGAGGCCGTCGTCGTCCTCGTCGGCGAGCCGGGCGTCCAGGGCGTCCACGGTGCGGGCGAGGGCCGCGGCGCGGCCGTCCAGGACGGGCAGCGCCTCCTCCGGGGTGAGCATCAGCGCGAAGGAGAGCGCGACGGGGAACTGCGGATACTCCGGCTTGGGCGTGCCGAGCATGTCGAGCAGCCACTCACGGGCGACCCGGCGGCCCTCCTCGGTGATCCGGTAGACGGTGCGCTCGGCGTACTGCTCGTCGCGCTCCACCTCGTGCACCTCGACCAGCCCGGCGGCGACCAGCCGCTCGACGGTCCGGTGGATGCTCGTGCGCTGGCCGACGTTGACGACCTGGTCCTTGCCCCACTCCTTGATCAGCCGCTGCATGCCGTACGGGTGCAGCGGTCGGTAGTGCAGCAGCGACAGGACGGTCAGGGCGAGCGGGGAACTGCGCGGCGCTGAGGCGGACATGGCAGCAGTCTAAGCCTCACCGTAACTAGTTGCACTGACACTAGTTGCTGTGTAACCATGAGGAGCCGGAGAAAGAGCCGGCAAGACGGCAGAACGGCACGGAGAAGACACGACGGGTCGACGGAAAGGACCACCGACATGACCACCACCGAGCGCATCACCGCCCGTGGCATCGTGACCAAGCGGCTGGGCACATGGACGGCCGCCGACGCCTTCGACGTCCGCGGCCAGGACGCGGGCGTCGTGCTCGACCTGCGCGCCCCGGACGTCCCCGAGGACCTGCAGATCACCGTGGACCTGCGGCACAGCACCCTGAAGCTGCTGGTGGGCGACGGCGACGTCCTCGACGAGGGTGACGTCACCTGGCCCGCCAAGGGCCGGCTGAAGGACGCCCAGGGCCCCGACGGCACGACGGGCCGCCGGATCCACCTGTACGGCACCGCCCTCGACAGCGAGATCCGGGTCCACCGCGGCGGCGTGGCCATCGTGTCCGCGATGCTCTCCCGGGAGTACCTGGACGACGCCCGGCGCGCGCTCAAGGAGCGCCGGCACACCACCGTCGACGACCCGTCGCGCGGCTAGGGCCTGCCCGACCCCGATCCGCCGGACAGGCCCTGGGCCGCCGCTACCAGGCGACCGGGAGCGAGTGCACCCCGTGGAACACCTTGTCCTCGCCGGCCGTCGGGACCCGCTCCGGCAGGACGGCGAGGCGCAGGCCCGGCAGCCGGCGCAGCAGCGCACGGAAGGCCAGCTTCATCTCGAACCGGGCCAGTTGGGCGCCCAGACACTGGTGCACACCGTGCCCGAAGGCCAGGTGAGGCGCCTCGTCGCGGGACAGGTCCAGCCGGTCCGGAGCGGTGTAGGACGCCGAGTCGCGGTTGGCCGAGGCGAGCGAGACGATCAGCGTCTCCCCTGCTCGCACCGTCTGCCCGGCCACCTCCAGGTCCTCGCGGGCCGTACGGGTCAGCCCGAACTGGACGATGGTCAGATAGCGCAGGAGTTCCTCGACCGCGGTGTCCCACAGGCTCTCGTCGGCCCGCAGCGCCGCCAGCTGGCCGGGATGCTGGAGCAGCGCGAACGCCCCGAGTCCGAGCATGTTCGCGGTCGTCTCGAGGCCGGCGATCAGCAGCAGCGCGCCGATGCCGACGACCTCCTCGTCCGCCAGCGAGCCGGCCCCGTGCAGCAGGTCGCTGAGGATGTCGTCGCGGGGCCGGACCCTGCGGTCCCGGACCAGCTCGGCGAGGCCGCCGTACAGCCCGTCCCGGGCCTCGCGCAGCGGCTCCTCGGCGGTGTCCAGGGACAGCATCGCGAGGATCCAGCGCTGGTAGTCCGGGCGCTCCGCCTCGGAGATGCCGAGCATCTCGGTGATGACCCTGGTCGGGATCGGCTGCGCGAACCACTCGACCAGGTCGGCGGGCGAGCCGTGCTCGATCATCCCGGTCAGCTGCTCGTCGATGATCTGCTCCAGCCGGGGCGTGATCTCACGGCAGCGTTTGCGGGTGAAGTAGCGGCTCACCTGCCGCCGGTAGCGGCTCTGCTCCGGCGGGTCCAGCGCCGAGAAGACCCCGGGCGGCACGTCCAGCTCCTCCTCGGGGAGCGGGAGTTCGGTCGCCGGCGTGACCTGGATCAGCGGCGGGCTGGTCCGCGGGTCCGCCAGCGCGGCCCGTACGTCCTCGTACCGGGTGACCAGCCAGCCGATCCGGCCGCCGGGCAGCCGCAGCCGGCTCATCGGCCGTTCGGCGCGCAGCCGCGCGTACTCCTCGGGCGGGTCGAACGGGCAACCGCGCCGCGCCGGCAGGGTCATCGGGTCGGGAAGCGGCATCGACATGGGCACACCTGTCCTCTGAGCCTGTGAACCTCTGAACCTCTGTGGTCCTCACGCGGTCCCCGGCGGGCGGGGGCCGCGGAGCCGCTCGTCACACCGGCCGGTACTCGAGGAGCGCGACGTCGCCGGGCGCCGGATCATTGGCCGGGGCGAATCCGGCGTCGGCGGCCAGCCGGTTCCACTCCGCGCGACCGCGCTCCCGGCCGCCGAGCACGGCGAGCGACTCGACGTCGATCAGCTTGCCGATGTCCCACTCGCCCGGGCCGCGCAGCAGGTTCTCCACGATCAGCAGCCGGGCGTCGGTGGCGCCGATCGCCGCCCGGATGCTGCGCAGGATGAGCACGGCCTTGTCGTCGTCCCAGTTGTGCAGCGTGTTCTTGATGAAGTACGCGTCGCAGCCCGACGGCACCTCGGTGAAGAAGTCGATCGGGGCGACGGTGACGCGGTCCTCCACACCGGAGCCGTCGAGGACCTCCTTGGCCTCGGCGACGGTGTGCGGCTGGTCGGCCAGCACTCCCGTGGTGCCGGGGTTGCGGCGCAGCAGCTCGACGAGGAAGTGGCCGCGCCCGCCGCCCACGTCGGCGATCCTGGCGAACCTGCCGAAGTCGAACTCGTCGAAGACGCGCTCCGTGCCGGGGTAGCGGTTCTGCAGCATCGCCCGGTCCAGCACCGCCGCCTTGTCGGGGTTGGCCTTCGTGTACGCGTAGAACGGCATACCGAAGGCGTGCGTGAACGCCGATCCGCCGGTGCGCAGGGTGTGCGCGACGTCCTCGTAGGGACGCCAGAGCATCGGGTCGGAGGCGAACAGGAACATGTCGCGGATGCCGCCCTCGGCGTCCGAGACCAGGCCCTCGGAGACCGGCAGCAGCGCGAAGCGGCCGTCCTCGCCCTCGTGGAGCACGCCGGCGGCGGCGACGGCCCGCAGCACCCGGTACAGGGCGTCGGGGTCGGTGCCGGTCGCGGCGCTGAGCTCGGCCACCGTGCGCGGGCCGTCGGCCAGCGCGTCGGGCACCTTGACCTCCACGATCGCCCGTAGCGCACCGATCGCCCACTTCGCGTAGACGAATCCGAGCACCTGCTGGCGCGGCGGCAGGCCGCGGTCGAACCATCCGTCCATGCCCGCGGGCTGCGGAGGGCCGTCCTGCGCGTTCATCCTTGTCCACCTCTCGTCGGGGGGGCTCCGGCCGCCGACAGCCTCCCGGCGCCGGCTCGAATCCGGGTGGAACGGTGCTCGGTCGCAGCGGCGGGTTCCACCGGCGGTCGAGGAGTACTCGAAGCGGCTGCCGGACGCTCGGGGCGGTAGCGCCAATCGACGAAGGGGACGCCTATGTGCGGCATCACGGGCTGGGTGGACTTCGGACAGGACCTCTCACGGGAACGGCCGGTGCTGCAGGTGATGACCGACGCCCTGGCCGCCCGCGGCGTCGACGGCCAGGGGCTGTGGCTGAACGGCCACGCGGCGCTCGGGCACACCCGGACGGCCGTCATCGACGTGGCGGGCGGCGCGCAGCCGCTGGCGGTGGAGGAGGACGGCCGCACGGCGGCCGTGATCGTGCACAACGGCGAGATCTACAACTTCCAGCAGCTGCGCGGCGAACTCCAGGCACGCGGGCGCCGGTTCCGCACCCGGACGGACACCGAGGTGGCGCTCCAGGCGTACCTGGAGTGGGGGCCGTCCTTCGCCTCGCGCCTCGAGGGCATCTTCGCGTTCGCCATCTGGGACGTGCGCCGCGAGGAACTGGTGCTGGTGCGTGACCGGCTGGGCGTGAAGCCGCTGTTCTACACCGCCCTCCCGCAGGGCGTGCTGTTCGGCTCCGAGCCCAAGGCGCTGCTCGCCCACCCCGCGGTCCGCCCGGTGGTGGACCTGGAGGGCCTGCGCGAGCTGTTCACGGTGGCCAAGCAGCCGGGCCGGGCGGTCTTCCGGGACATGCGGGAGCTGCTGCCCGGCCACACGCTGACCATCGGCCGCAACGGCGCGCGGCTGCGCACGTACTGGACGCTGACGGCGCGCGAGCACACCGACGACCTGCGGAACACCGTGGGCACGGTGCGCGATCTGCTGGACGACATCGTGCGGCGCGAGCTGGTCGCCGACGTGCCGCTGTGCACCGCGCTCTCCGGCGGCCTGGACTCGAGCACGGTCACCGCGGTCGCCGCCGGCCTGCGGTGGAAGCAGGACGGCGAGCGGATCCGGACCTTCGTCACCACCTTCGACGGCTACGTGGAGAACTTCCAGAAGGACGACGTGCGGTTCTCGCCGGACGAGCCGTACGCGGCCGAGGTCGCGGCGCACGTCTCCTCCGACCACGTCAACATCAGGCTCGCCCCGGACGCCCTGATGGACCCCGGCACCCGGCTGGACGTGGTGCTCGCGCAGGACGCCCCGTCCACGCTGGGCGACATGGACACCTCCAACTACCTGACCGCGCGCGAGATCAAGACCCACTCGACCGTGGCGCTGGTCGGCGAGGTCGCCGACGAGATCTTCGGCGGCTACAACTGGATGTTCAAGCCGGAGTGCGTGGGCGCCGACGTCTTCCCCTGGGTGGTCAACGAGGGTCTGCACCCGAGCAACCGGGGCGGCCAGGGGCGCGACCTGTTCGCCGTCGGCTTCCTGGAGAAGCTGGACATGGCGGGCCACTACGCCGACACCTACCGCGAGGCGGTCGCGCAGGTGCCGCACCAGACGGGCGAGAGCCCCGAGGAGGCCCGGATGCGCACCATCGGCCACCTCACCCTGACCCGGTGGCTGCCGATGCTGCTGGACCGCGGGGACCGGCTCTCCATGGCGCACGGTCTGGAGCTGCGCGTGCCGTACGCCGACCACCGGCTGGTGGAGTACCTCTACAACACCCCGTGGAGCTTCAAGACCTTCGACGGCCAGGAGAAGTCCATCCTGCGGGCCGTCGCCCGGGACCTGCTGCCGGCCTCCGTGCTGGAGCGCAAGAAGAGCCCGTGGCCGGTCACCCAGGACCCGGCGTACACCCGGATGCTCCACGCGGAGCTGGCCGCCCTGGCCGCCGACGACAGCGCGCCGATCCAGCCGTACCTCGACCACGAGGCGGTGCGGCGCACGCTGGACCACCCCGGCGACGCGCACGACTGGCCGAGCCGGATGCACCTGGAAATGGCCCTTCAGTTCAACACCTGGCTGCGCCACTACGGCATCGAACTGGCGATCTGAACGGAGACCCCTATGACCGACCTCGCGCCCGAACCGCTCGATCCCCGCATCGCACACGCCCAGGAGGTGTACACGCGCGGGAAGCTGGCGATCTACGACAAGTGGGTGCTGGGGCTGTTCTGCTCAGCGGTGTGGCGCTGCCCGGCGCACGTGATGCGCCGCCTCTACGACACCTCCGTCGGCCGGCGCCATCTGGACATCGGGCCCGGCACCGGCTACTTCGTCGACAAGTGCCGGTTCCCGGACCCCGATCCGGAGATCACGCTGCTCGACCTCAACGAGGAGTGCCTCGAGATGTCGGCGGCGCGGATCGCCCGCTACCGGCCGCGGACCTGCCGGGCCAACCTGCTGGAGCCGCTGCCGCTGCCCCCGCAGCACTTCGACTCGGCCGCCATGAACCTGGTGTTCCACACCATCCCCGGTGGCTGGGACGGCAAGGGCGTCATCCTCAAGCACGTCGCGCAGACGCTGCGCCCCGGCGGCGTGCTGTTCGGCACGACCGTGCTGGCCGAAGGCGTGCCGATGAACCGGCTGACGCACAAGCTGCTCCTCGAGCAGCACCGGCGCGGCAACTTCCAGAACCAGGGCGACGATCCGCAGGGTCTGGAGCGCCAGCTGGCGAAGTACTTCCCGGAGTACCGGGTGCGCATCCGCGGCGCGGTCGCGGTGTTCCGGGCGACGGCCGGCTAGGGCCCGTCTTTCGGATCAGGCCCCGCGAGCCCGGCAAGATCCGAAAGACAGGCCCTGAGGCCGGCGGGGAACGCCGAGGGCGCCGGTCCCGCGTGGGACCGGCGCCCTCGTGGTGTTCAGGCGGTGACGGAGAGGACCTGGCGGAGCGCGTCGGTGAGCGCCGCCGCCGGGTCGGCGGGAAGCTCCTCGCCGCGCCAGGCGACGTAGCCGTCGGGGCGGACCAGGACCGCACCGCCCCGGCCGAGGCGGTAACGGGTCGCCCACTCGGACTCGACGTCGGTCAGCTCGGCGCCCGAGGCGGCCGGGCCGACCCGGTAGGCACGCACGGGCACCGAGGCGCGCGCCGAGGCCTCCGCCGCCGCGCTCTTCCACTCGTCGCCGGAGGGACCGGTGAGGAGGACGAACGCGTCGTGGAACAGGTCGTGCGCGCCGATGCGGCGGCCGTCGTGGTCGAGCCACAGGTGCGGTGCGCGGGTGCCGGGCCTGGCGTACTGGTCGACCTGTTCGCCGATGACACCGGTGTGCTCCGCGCCGATCATCGCCGAGGAGCGGTACCGCTGGGCCAGGATGCACAGCGTCGGCTCCAGCGGGTCCTCCTGCGGGGTGGGCCCGAAGCGCGACTCCTGGCTGCGCACGGTGAGGTCGGCCAGCTCCACGGCGACGGCGCGCCGCTCGTCCTCGTAGCTGTCCAGCAAGCCGTCGCCGGCCTGCCCCTTGACCACCGCGGCGAGCTTCCAGGCCAGGTTGTGGGCGTCCTGCACCGCCGAGTTGGCGCCCAGCGCGCCCGCCGGCGGCCAGACGTGCGCGGCGTCGCCGACGAGGAAGACGCGGCCGGCGCGGTAGCGGTCGGCGACCCCGACCGCCTCCTCCCAGGAGGCCTTGTCGATGACCTCGACCGGAACGTCCCGGCCGATCAGGGCCTGGGCCGCGGCGGCGCACCGCTCCAGGGTGTAGTCCTCCGGAGACTCCTCGGCGGGGTCGTAGGTGAGCGCGACGCCCCAGTGGTCCGGCAGGGCGTGGGTGACGAATCCGCCGGCGACGCCGTCGCCGCCGATGATCCAGAACAGCGCCGTCTTCTCGATCAGGTCCGACAGGTCGGCCTTGACGACGAAGGAGACGTAGGAGCGGATCGTGCCGCGGCCGGTGCGCGCGATGCCGAGGCCGTCGCGGATGGTGCCCCGGTAGCCGTCGCAGGCGACCAGGTACCCGGCCCGCACGGTGCGGCGCTCGCCCGTGCCGCGGTCCTCGATCACCGCCGTGACGCCGTCCGCGTCCTGCTCCACCGACACGCACCGGGTGTTGTGCCGGATCTCGGCGCCACGGGCGCGGGCGCTCTCGGCCAGGACCGGTTCCACGGTGCTCTGGTCGGCCATGCCGAACTCGCCGGCGGTGAACTCGGGCAGGGCACGCGGAGAGTCCTGCGCCATGATCCAGTGCCAGTCGGAGCTGAGGTTCGCGCAGCGGACGACGCCCGAGTCGGCGTCGAAGGGGCGGCCGGCCTCCTTGATCTCCGCTTCCAGGCCGAGCGGCCGGTAGATCTCCATCGTACGGGGGTTGATGCCGCGGGCACGTCCCTGGACCGCCACACCGGCGTGCCGGTCCACGAGCAGCGACCTCACTCCCTGGTGCGAGAGGAAGAGCGAGGTCGCCAGCCCGGCATAGCCGCCGCCGACGATCAGTACGGGCACGGTCTCGTCGTACGGGGTCACTTCATGCATTCCTTTCCGATGTGGTTTCGGCCCAGCTCTGCAGCCGCCAGGCCGCCTCGCAGAAGGCGAGTTCGTACAGCGCTCCGTGCAGGAAACCGTCCTCCAGGAGAGCGAGTTCGGCCTCGGACGCGGTCGCGGCGAAGTCGTCGACGAGCGCGAGGTAGGCCTCGACGTAGCCGTCGAAACCGTCTCCCGGGCAGTACTGGGCGATCCAGTCCGTGTAGCGCGTGCCGGGCACCAGGCGCCGCCGCAGCTCGACGCAGACCTGCTGGTGGAACCAGGTCATCGGCAGCAGGCCGCCGATCGCCTCGGCGAAGGAGGCGGTCGAGACCGCGGTGAGGAAGGAGGTGTGGGCGAGCGTCGTCGGACTGATGCCGTCGGCCGGTTCCGGAGTGTCGAACCGGTCGGCCAGCACGTCGAGTTCGCGCGCCATCCGGTCGAGCGACTCGAACGTCGCGCCGGCCGCGCCCGCCAGGAGCGCTCCCTGCTCGGGGCGCTGCGCGACGGCGGCCGTACGGGCCAGGGCGCGAGCGTAGGCGGGGACGGTGAAGCGGAAGTCCTGTTCGGCGAAGTGCCGGAGGACCTCGGGCGGCAGGGTGCCGTCGCACAGGCCCGTCCAGAAGGGGTGTGTGTGCACCTGCGCGAGCAGCGGCTCGGCACGCGCCCATAACCTCTGACGCAACGTCATGCGCCTCGTCCCCCTCCTGCCCCGTCGGGCGAGTTCTACCAGGTGTGGATCCCCTCGAAACTCGACCACGTCGATCGAGTACGGCTCGAGTCCCGCCGGAGCGTCAGCCCGTCTCGAACAGGTGCCCGTGGCGCGACAGCCAGGAGTCGAAGCCGTTCGGTTCCCGCCCGGTCAGGCTCCGTACGGTGGGCAGCGGGAGGCCGCCCCTGCGCGGGTCGGGGTCGGCCTGGGCGTCGAGCAGGCCGGCGGCGAACCCGGCCGGCAGGCCGCCCGCCGCCATCGCCTCGGCCGCCGCCTCACGGGGCGCCTCGACGTACGTCAGCGGGCGGCCGAGGAGCCTGGCGACGCGGGCGGCCTGCTGGGGCGAGGTCAGCGCCTCGGGTCCGGTGAGCCGGTGGACCCGGCCACCGTGCCCGGCGGTGGTCAGACAGACGACGGCCGCTGCGGCGACGTCCGCCGGGTCGACCACGGCACGCGGAATGTGCCCGTACGTCTGGTACACGGTCCCCTCGGCGGCGATCGAGGCCCGCCACTGCAGCACGTTCGACATGAAGGCGGCGGGGCGCAGCGCGGTGAACTCGGCACCGGTACGGGCGAACGCCTGCTCGGCCTCCGCGTGGGCGCGGCCGTACGAGCCGAGGGCGGGCCCGTCCGCGGCGACCGAGGAGACCTTCACGACCCGGCCGACCCGGCACCGGCGCACCTCCTCGGCGACCACCGCCTCCTGCGCGGCGGCGTCCGGCCCGGCGGACAGCACGAAGACCCCCTCGGCCCCGTCCAGCGCGGCCCGCACGGTCTCCGGCCGTCCCAGATCCCCGACGGCCACCTCGACACCGGGCCCGAACCGGACCCGGCCCGCGTCCCGTACGAACGCCCGGACCGCCCAGCCGCCGCTTCGCAGCCCGGCGACCACCTCGCGCCCGACGGTACCGCCGGCACCGATCACGACAAACACGTCGGTTCCTCTCTCTGGGTCACGTCGCTTCCCTCAGGGGGGTCGGGTCGAGGGCCGGGGGGTGCCAGTCGCCGACCGCGGCCAGGCCCTGCTGGCTTGCCGTGGGCGGGGTGCGGCGGAGGCGGGCGTTACGGCGCAGGATGCGCCAGCGGTGTTCGGTGAGCTTGAACTCGCCCATGCGGCGGGAGGCTTCGACGATGCCCTGGGAACGCGGCCGGCGCTGCTCGTCGTAGTGGGCGAGGGCCGTCGGGACGTCGGGCTCTGCGGCGAGCGCCGCGCACAGGACGGCCGCGTCCTCCAGGGCCTGACAGGCGCCCTGGCCGAGGTCGGAGGTCATGGCATGGGCGGCGTCGCCCAGCATCGCGACCCGTCCCGAGACGTACGAGGGCAGCGGCCGGGCCAGCTCGTAGACGTCGTGGCGCAGGACGCGGCCCGCCGGGGTGGCGGCGATCAGCTCGGGCACCGGGTGGTGCCAGTGGCCGAACCGGCGTCGCACTTCCGCGTGTTCGTCGGCGAGACGCAGCCCCTCCGGGGTGTTGGCGACGGCGAACCAGTAGACGCGGTCGCCGCCGAGCGGCATGCGGCCGAACTCCAGGCCGCGGCCCCAGGTGCTGCCGCCGGGCTCGGCCGCGCCGTCGACGCCCTCGGCGATGCCGCGCCAGACGCTGTGGCCGCTGTACACGGGCGGTGGAACCCGTGGCCACCGCGCGCGCCGGATCCGGCTGAACGCGCCGTCGGCGGCGACGACCAGGTCGGCGCACACGGTCCGCTCGCCGACGGCCGTACGGTGGACGACCTCCGCGCCGTCGGGGAGGTCGACGACGCGGGTGACCTCGGCACCGGTGCGCAGGGCGCGGTCCGGCAGGGCCTCGCGGAGCACGGCGTGCAGCTCCGGGCGGGTCAGCACGATCAGGGAGAGGCCGTGTGCGCGGAGGAACGCCGGGTCGGCGGGTGGCTGCAGGCGGCGGCCGGAAGCGAGGCGCAGACCTTCGCCGCCGGGTGCCATGGACGCAGCGCGCCGTCGTACGCCGTCGCCGACGCCGAGCAGGTCGAGCGCGCGCTGGGCGTTGGTGAGCAGCGAGATGCCCGCACCGGTCTCGCGCGGTTCGGGGGCGCGTTCGAGAACGGTCACGCGCCACCCGGTCCGGTGCAGGCCGACGGCGGCGGCCAGGCCGCCGATCCCGCCGCCCACCACGACGGCGCTGCGCCCGGTGGCGGGCATCCGCGCCATCAGCGCAGGACCGCTTCGGCGAGCAGGTCCAGGTGGCCGGGGTCGGCCGTGACCGACAGCAGGAACAGCTCGTCGCAGCCGGCCGCGGCGTAGCCGTCGGCGACCGCGCGGAGCGTCTCGCCCTCGGTGATGGCGCCCTTCGCCAGGTGCTCGGCGAGCTGTCCCATGTAGCCGTAGTACGAGAGCAGGTGCGCGCGGGCGTCTTCCGCGCCGTTCGGGCCGAGCGCGGCGTAGCAGTTGGCGCCCATCCGGGGGGCGCCCTCGCGGCCCTCCTCCGCCCAGAGCTTGCGGAAGCCCTCGACCTGCTCGGCGTACCGCTGGGGCGGGCCGCCGGGCGAGATCCAGCCGATGGTGTGGCGGGCGGCGCGGCGCAGGCCGGCCGGGGAGTGGCCGCCGCCCCAGAGCGGGATGTCGCCGCGGGCGGGGCGGGGTCCGACGCCGGCGTGGGGTCCCTCCCCGGCCCAGATCTGCCGCATCTCCTCGATCGTGGTGTCCAGGCGGCGGCCGCGCGTGTGGAAGTCGGTGCCGGTGGCGGCGTAGTCGTCCTCGCGCAGGCCGGCGGAGACTCCGACGACCAGGCGGCCGTCGGAGATCCGGTCGAGGCTGGCGAGCTGCTTGCCCAGCTCGACGGCGCTGGGCCGGTAAGCGGGCAGCAGGACGGCCGTGACCAGCTTGATCCGGGTGGTGACCGCGGCGGCGGCGGACAGGGCGACGATGCTGTCGTAACTGTCGTACACCACCCGGTCGGTGACGGTCAGGCTGCTGAAGCCGAGGCTGTCGGCCCGGCGGGCGAACTCGATCAACCGGCTGCCCTGGGCGCCGGGCACGCCGATCGGCAGGCAAACGCCGATGTCCACGGTGGTTCCTCCTCGGGTGACGGTACGTGGGTCGGTCAGTCCTCGTCGCGGTCGCCGCCGCGACGGGTGTGCATGGCGTCGGCCATCCGCCGCTTCACGGACGGGATCCGGGACGCGACGTGGAGCTGGGCGCGCAGGGCCGCGAGGGCGAGCCGGCCGAGGTACGGCCGGTGGATCGGCTGGTCGCCGCCGGTTTGGGCCCGGGAGGCGAGGACGGCCTCGAAGCCGTAGTCGATCATCCTGGTCTCGTAGGCGCGGACGGCGTCGTGCAGGCTGCTGCGGCCGTCCCGGAAGGCGGTGAGCCTGCGGGTCAGGAGGGCGGCGTCGCGCAGCGCGGTGTTGGCGCCGACGCCCTGGCCGGGCGTCATGGTGTGGATGGCGTCACCGATGAGGGTGATGTTGCCGGTGGGCCACTGGGGCACGGGCACAGAGGTGCGGATGTTGATGGGGAAGCAGGTGCTCGGGTCCGCGAGCCGGAACAGCTCACGCAGGTTCGGGTGCCAGTCGGCGGTCATCTCCCGTACGAGTTCGATCAGTTGGCGGCCGTCTCGCTTGAGCACGTCCGGCGGGAACTTGTCGGTGGACGCCCAGAAGCCCCAGTTGACGTAGTCGCGGGTGTTGTCGAAGAGCAGGCCGGGCCACTGCCGGACCAGGTCGGCGTCGTCGCCGCCGATACCGTTCTTGGGCCGGCCGTCCCCGTCCCACGGGAACTCCATGGTGTGCAGGATGCAGCTGTACCCCCGGGGGGCGAGGACCAGGCCGATGCCGTCGGCGACGGCCTGCGGGAGCAGGGCGCGTGACTCCGGAGTGAGCGGGAGCTTCGCGGCGATGGAGATGATGCCGGCGTCCTCGACCCGGGCGTGCGGCAGATACTGCCTGCGTACGCGGGAGCCGACGCCGTCCGCCGCCACCAGCAGGTCGCCGGTGTCCTCGCCGCCCTCCGCGAAGTACGCGGTGACCCTGCCGTCGGGGCGCTGCTCGTAATGGGTGAACGTCCGGCCGAACCGGATGACGTCCTCCATGCCGGTGAACAGCACCTGACGCAGCGTCATCCGGCTGACCGAGCGTTCGCCGCTCTCCTCGTCCACGGCGGGGCGCAACGGCAGGTCGATGCTGGTGCGCAGCCGCTCGGTGAGCATGACGAAGTGGCGTGGCGGCCGGGCGCAGGTGGCCTTGAACGTCTCGTGCAGCTCGGGGGGCAGCACCTGCTTGAGGGCCGCGCTCCCGTCGGGCCCGATCCCGACGCGGTACCCGTGCAGTCCGGCGCTTCGGGTCCGGTCCCGCTCGTAGACGACGACGTCCATCCCGGCCCGCCGCAACCCGTGCGCCAGCGCCATGCCGCCGGTGCCGGCGCCGATGACGATGACGCGGAAGGGAGCCGGGGCCGGTGCCTCGCCGGCGGCGGACTCGGCGTGCAGCGGTTCGCTGGTCATGGAGTGGTGTCGCCCTCCTCGGAAGTGAGGCCCTCGACCTGGATGGAGCGGGTCGGGCAGCCTCGCCAGGCGCGTCGCAGTTCGTCGCGCAGGGTGTCCGGGGGCCGCCCGTCCAGGACCACGACGCGGCCCTCCTCGTCCTGGTCGAACACCTGCGGCAGCCGGTAGACGCACAGGCTGCTGGTCACGCAGGTCTCCCGGTCGGCGGAGACGCGCAGGGAGCCCATCGCCGTCACCAGCTCACGGGGATCTCGGCGTAACCGGCCAGGAAGCCGCCCTCCGGACGCTTCAGCTCCTCGCCGGACACCGCGAGCCGCAGGCCGGGCAGGCGGCGCAGCAGGCCCTCGGTGGCCTCCTGGAGTTCCATCCGGGCCAGCGCGGCGCCGGCGCAGAAGTGGATGCCCGCGCCGAAGGTCAGGTGGTGGTTCTCCGTGCGGCGGATGTCCAGATCGAGCGGGTTCTCGAACTCGTCGGCGTCCATGTTGGCCTCCTGGGAGAGCAGCACCGTGGAGCCCTTGGGGATGACCGTGGTGCCGTCGAGCAGCTCGATGTCCTCGACGGCGTAGCGCAGCGTGCCCAGCGAGGTACCCATGATCTGGTAGCGCAGCAGCTCCTCGACGGCCGAGGGCACCAGCGACAGGTCCGCCTTCAGCTCGGCGGCCACCTCGGGCCGGTGCAGCAGCACGGCCATGCCGGTGCCGAGCTGGGAGGCGGTGGTGACGTAGCCGGCGATCAGCAGGGTCTTCACCCAGTGCTGGAGCTGATAGTCGGTCAGCTTCGTGGGGTCCTCGCGGCTGATCTCGATCAGCTCGCTGATCAGGTCGTCGCCCGGCCGCTCGCGCTTGGCGTCGATCAGCTCGGTCAGGTAGTCCCAGTACTGCCGCCGGCACTCCTCGACCTCGTCCTCGGGCAGCCGGGAGACGGACAGGAAGCCGTCGATCAGACGGCGGAACCTGGCCCGGTCCTGCGGCGGCACGCCCAGCATGTGG
The DNA here is from genome assembly GCF_042889835.1 of Streptomyces sp. NPDC002463. Taxonomy (NCBI): domain Bacteria; kingdom Bacillati; phylum Actinomycetota; class Actinomycetes; order Kitasatosporales; family Streptomycetaceae; genus Streptomyces; species Streptomyces sp. NPDC002463. The sequence goes on along the minus strand of NZ_JBIARL010000022.1, from coordinate 105,600 downwards.
CAGATCACCAGGATCGGCAGCGGGTAGGCGAACGCCTCCATCAGGTCGACCGGCTGCGGCCCCGCGGCCATCTCGTCGAGGAGCTGCCCGACGATCTCCTTGACCACCACGCGCAGCGCCTCGATCCGGCGCGCGCTGAAGGCCCGCATGACGACGGCGCGTTCGGTCAGATAGCGGGGCGGGTCGTTGTCGATCCGGGGATCGCCGAACAGGTCGTTGCTGGCGGAGACGCGGGAGGCCCGGCCGAAGGTGTTGCGGCTGAGCCGCTCGTCGGCGAACAGCCGCCGTACGTCCTTGTACCGGGTGACCAGCAGCGCGGGTTCGCCGCTGGGCAGCGTGATCTCAAGGAGCGGCCGCTCGCGCAGCGTCGTCCAGCCTTCCGGTATGTCGGGGGCGGGGGCCCATGGAAGGGGATACCCGACGGGGCACCGATCGCCGCTCATGTCTGAACCGCCCTCTCCTGTGCGCACTGCTCGGACCGGGCCAGCGTGCGCATCCGTCCTGGGGACCCGCTCGAAGCACGGTCGAACGCCGCGGACGCGGTACGGCCCAGCGCAGGTCGAGCGAGACTCCATCGGGCGCTGCGAGATTCCCCCCGGTACACCTCCGTACGGAACCCAGAGGGAGAGCAATGAGCAGTCAGATCCCGACGCAGCCGGCGACCGCGGCGGAGTACCTGCCGCTGGCCTTCGGATTCGCCCTCCACCAGATCGGTGCGACCGTGAGCAGCCTCGGCGTCCTCGCCGCGGTGCAGGACGGCCCGCGCACCGCCGAGGAGCTGATCGAGACCACCGGCGCCCACCCGCGCAGTCTGCGTCGGCTGCTGTACGCGGCCGTCCGGGCGGGGGTGCTCTCGCTGGACGCCGACGGATACCGGGCGACCCCGGTCGCCGAGCACTTCGGGCCGCTGTCCGACATGCACGCGGCGGCGCCGGTGTGGCGGGCCTGGGAGGTGCTGGAGGAGTCGGTGCGCACCGGGCGCTCCGCGTTCGAGATCGCCAACGGCGCCCCGCTGTTCGACTACTTCGAGAAGGACGGCGAGCTGGCCGCGACCTTCCACGCCGCGATGACCGGCGGCAGCGACGTGCAGTCCCCGGCGATCGTGCGGCACTTCGACTTCACCCGGTTCCGCCACGTGGTGGACGTGGGCGGCGGCCGCGGCACCCTGCTCTCGGCCGTGCTGGGGGCCAACCCGGAGCTGCGCGGCACCGTCTTCGACACCGACAACGGACTGGCGGAGACCGTGGGCGTGCTCGCGGAGGCCGGGCTGTCGGAGCGCTGCGGCATCACCGAGGGTTCGTTCTTCGACTCGGTGCCCGCGGGCGGTGACCTGTACCTGTTGAAGAACATCCTGCACGACTGGAACGACGAGGAGAGCGTGCGCATCCTCGGCAACATCCGCGAGGTGCTGCCCGCCGACGGCCGCGTGGTGGTGTTCAGTTCCGTGCTGCCCGAGAACGGCGCGGACGCGGATCCGGCCGACGCGCTGGGCGCCGCCATCTCGGACATCGAGATGCTGGTGATGACCACCGGCCGGGAGCGGACGCTGGAGGAGTACCGCCGGGTGTTCGCGGCGGCCGGTCTGGAGCTCACCGCGACCACCCCGCTGCCGTGCCCCTACCAGTACCACGCGCTGGAGGCCGCGCCGGCCTCGTCCTGACCTCCCCCGCGCCCCTGCAAGCCCCCACCGAGAGAACCGCATGACGACTTCATCCGACTCCGTGACCCTGGCCGATCCGAGCGGCCTCGACCCGGCCCGGTGGCGGGCCGCGGTCTTCGTCCTGGTCGCGATGGCGCTGGACCTGATCGACACCTCCATCGTGGTGGTGGCCCTCCCCGGCCTCCAGCGGCAGCTGCACGCCGACGGGGCCACCTTGCAGTGGGTGGTGGAGGCGTACACCCTCACGTTCGCGCTCAGCCTGGTGACGGCGGGTCGGATCGGCGACCTCCTGGGGCGCAAGCGCGTGTTGCTGACGGGGATCGTGGTGTTCGTCGTGGCGTCGCTGGGCTGCGGCGCCGCGCCGGACGCGGGCGTCCTGATCGCCTGCCGGGCGTTCCAGGGCTTCGGCGGCGCGCTCGTGGTCACCCAGGGGATGTCGACCTTCCAGGTGTCGTTCCCGGACCACGAACGCGCCCGGGTCTTCGGGCTGTTCGGCGCCCTGTCCGGGCTGTCCTCGGCGCTCGGCCCGATGCTCGGCGGCCTGCTGATCAACGCCGACCTGTTCGGTCTTTCATGGCGGCCGATCTTCCTGATCAACCTGCCGGTGGGACTCGTCGCGCTGGCAGGCGTCGCCGGCTGCGTCCGCGACTCGCGGGCTCCTGTGGCCAGGCGGCTGGACCTCATGGGGGTGCTGCTGGTGACCGCGGCCCTGCTCGCGGTGCTGTTCCCGCTGGTGCAGGGCCGTGAACTGGGCTGGCCCGCCTGGTCGTTCGTGCTGATGGCGGGCTCGGTCCCGCTCGCCGTGGGGTTCACGCTCCACGAGCGGGCCAAGGAACGACGGGACGGCTTCGCGCTGGTGCCGCCCGCGCTGTTCGAACGGCGGACCTTCACCGTGGGACTGGCGCTGCTCACGGTGTTCTTCGCCGCGGTGGCCGGGTTCTTCTTCCCGTTCACCTACTACCTGCAGAACGGCCTGGGCTTCTCGCCGTTCGACGCCGGCCTGGCGGTGATGCCCTACGCGCTCGGCGCCATGACCACGTCCTCGGTCTCCCCACTGGCCGCCCGGCGCTTCGGCCGGGTGGTGCTGGCCGCCGGCATCGCCGTGATGACGGCCGGCACGGTCGCGCTCCTGCTGACGGTCCGGCACCTCGGCTCGTCCGTCGGCACCTGGCAGCTCGCGCCGTGGCTGCTGGTCACGGGCCTCGGCATGGGCCTGGTGGCCTCTCCCCTGGTCCAGCTGGTGCTGTCCGGGGTGCCCGACCGGGACGCCGGCGCGGCGTCCGGCGTCCTCAACACCGTCAACCAGCTGGGCTCGGCGGCCGGTGTCGCCGTACTGGGCGTGCTGTTCTTCGGCCTGCTCGCCGGCCACCGCGGCTTCTCCGTCTCCTTCTCCCAGGTGCTCTGGTACGAGACGGGGCTGCTCGCGGCGGCCTTCCTGCTGGTGTTCCTGCTCCCCGCTCGCGCCGCTCGTCATCCGGCGCCGGAAGATTCCGGGCCACAGGCTCGCCCACACGAAGGAGACCCGGCATGACAGCAACCGCTTGGGACACCGGCACGGCGGCCGGCATCCTCCGGCTCGGCAATCGGTTCTGCGACGCGAAGGCGCTGCTCACCGCGGTCCGGCTGGACCTGTTCACCGTCCTCGACGAGGGCCCGGCCGACGCCGAGGAGCTGCGCGTACGGCTCGGGCTGCACGGGCGGGGCCTGACCGACTTCCTGGACCTGCTCACCGCGCTGGGCCTGCTGCGCCGCGACGAGGGGCGCCGCTACCGCAACGCCGAGGGCGCCACCCGCTTCCTGGTCTCCGGCCGGCCCGGCGCCGTCGGAGGCTTCCTGCGCGGCTCGGACCTCAACCTGTACCCGGTGTACGGGCGACTGGCGGAGGCCCTGCGCACCGGCGAGCCGCAGGCGTACACCGACTACACGGGCATGCTCGACGACGCCGAGGCGACCGGCGCCTTCGTACGGATGATGGACGGGCTCACCCAGGGCCTGGGCGCCCGGCTCACCGAGGCCTACGACTTCTCCGGCCACCGCTCGGTGCTCGATGTCGGCGGCTGCCGGGGCGGACTGCTCGGCCAGCTCCTCACCGCACGGCCCGGGCTGGAAGGACACGTCTTCGACCTGCCGCAGCTGGAGCCGTTCTTCCACGAGCACATGGCCGAACTGGGCCGCACCGGACAGGCGGTGTTCCACCCCGGCGACTTCTTCCGCGACCCGCTGCCCCCTGCCGACGTCCTGGTCCTCGGCCACATCCTGCACGACTGGGACCCCGCGCAGCGCCGCCACCTGCTGGGCAAGGCCTTCGACGCGGTCAGCCCCGGCGGGGCGGTCCTGATCTACGACCGGATGCTCGGCGAACGGCAGGACGACACCGAGAACCTGGTCGCCAGCCTGAACATGCTGCTCGTCACCGACGGCGGCGCGGAGTACACCGTCGCGGAGCTGACCGCCGAGGCCCGCGACGCCGGGTTCACCGGGATCACCCACCGGCCGCTCGACGCGTTCGACACCCTGGTCGTCGCCCGCAAGCCCTGACCGCCCACGAGCGCGGCAGCGCCCCCGGAAGCCCTTCCGGGGGCGCTGCCGCGCTCGTGCCGCTCCTGTCACCCGTCAGGCCTTGTGGCAGACCACCAGGGTGTCGTAGTCGCCGAGCGGAGCGACCTCGGTACGGGCGAAGCCGGCGTGCTCGGCGTAACCGACGATCTCCGCGGCCGGGTACTCCGAGCCGCCGTCGGTGACGAGCAGCATGTCGAGGCTGATCACCAGGTTCTCGGCATGCTCGGGCTCGTCGTCCAGCATCCGGTCGTAGACCAGCAGGGTGCCCCCGGGGTTGACCGCGTCGAACGCCTTGTGGATCAGCATGCTCCGCTGCCCGGGGTCCCAGTCGTGCAGGACGTGCCCGAGGATCACCACATCGGCCGAGGGCAGCGGATCGGTGAAGAAGCTGCCGCCGTGGAACTCCAGCCTGCCGCCGAGGCCGAGGTCCGCGATCAGCTCCTTGGCGAAGGGCTCCATCTCGGGCAGGTCGAAGACGTGCCCGGCGAGGTGCGGCCGGGCCCGGACGATCTGCGAGGCGAGGTTGCCCCGGGCACCGCCGACATCGAGCACCGAGGCGTGACCGGACCAGTCGTACGCCTCGATCAGCTGGGCGCCGAGGACGTTGGTGAAGGCGTCCATGCTGCCGATGAACTGGCGCAGGATCGCGGGGTTCTGCGTCACCTCGTCGTAGTGGCTGCCCGACTGCTGCTTCCCGGTGCGCAGGGCCTCCTCCAGGCGGCCCCACGCCGGGTAGAGGTTGCGGCTGGAGCGCAGCAGGAAGCCGCCGACGTACTCGCCGGCGCCGCGCACCAGGTGCCGTTCGGCGCCGGGGGCGTTGCGGTAGCGGCCGTCCTGGCGCTCCAGGATCCGCAGCGCCACCAGCAGGTCGAGGAAGTCGCGCAGGCCGCGTCCGTGCAGCCCGAGCGCCTGCCTGATCTCGGCCTCGCCGGCCGACCCGCCCGGGGCGTTGTGCAAGTGGGTGAACAGGTCGAGCTCGACGGCGGTCAGCAGGGCCTTGGCATCGCAGAACGCGTTGCCGAGGCGCAGGATCCCGGCGGCAGTGCCGACGTCCGGGGCCTTGGTCGTCATGGTGAGGACTCCTTCCTGGACGCCTGCCTGCCAGGCGCCGCACCTGTCGGCCTGAGAGGCTGTCAGCCAGGCGTGGAGCGCCCCTCGAACCTCCCTGGAGACCCGGAGCGCCGGCCGCCGGCCCGAGGGCGCCCGACCGCGAGGCCAGGAATCCTCGAGGCGCCGCCGGTAACTCTTTCCCCGGTCGCAGTGCGGCGGATCAACCCGGCACTGTTCGTCTGTTCATGAGGGGACACGCATGTATGACGTGAACATCCCTGTGCTGATCGTGGGAGCGGGGCCGGTCGGTCTCTCCACCGCCCTGTTCAGCGGGCGGCACGGGATCCGCACGATGGTGCTGGAGAAGCGCGACGGCACGTCGCTGCTGCCCCGCGCCCCGGGTCTCCAGGCGCGCACCCTGGAACTGTTCCGGGCGGCCGGCGTCTCCGCCGACATCAGGGCGCTGGAGATGGGCGACTCGCACCCCTACTTCGAGGGCGGCATCATCCAGGTCGACACCTTCTCCGGGATCGACGACGCCGTGGTGCTCGAGTCGCCGTCGCTGGACGGCCCGACCGTCAGCCCGGAGCGGGTGATGGGCTGCGGCCAGGACCGGTACGAGAAGGTACTGGTGGAGAAGGCCCGGGAGTACGGCGCCGACGTCCGGTTCGCCACCCGGCTCGTGGAGTTCACCCAGGACGCGGACGGGGTGACCGCCGTCGCCGAGGAGAAGGCCACCGGCCGGCGCTTCACCATCCGCGCCGACTACCTGGTGGGCGCGGACGGCGCGAACAGCAGCGTCCGCGGACACCTCGGGGTGGACCGCGAAGGACGCGGCACGGTGTTCAACGCACTCAGCATCTACTTCAAGGCGCCCGAGCTGGAGACCGTGCTCAAGGGCCGCAGGTTCATCCTCTGCTACGCGAATGTCGACGGCACGCTGATGGGGCTGTCCCGGCTGCACGGCCGCGACCCGTACCTGGCCGCACCGATCTACCACCCCGAGCGCGGCGAGAAGCCGGAGGACTTCACCGACGAGCGCTGCGTCGAGATCGTCCGGACCGCGGCGGGCAAGGCGGACCTGGCCGTGGAGATCGTCGACAAGGTGCCGTGGCAGGGCGCCCAGCTGGTCGCCGAGCGGTTCCGCACCCAGCGGGTCTTCCTGGCCGGCGACGCCGCCCACCTGCACCCGCCCGCGGGCGGCTTCGGCGCCAACACGGGCATCCACGACGCCCACAACCTGGCCTGGAAGCTGGCGGCCGTGCTCAAGGGCTGGGCGGGCGAACCGCTGCTCGACAGCTACCACGACGAGCGGCACGCGGTCGGTTCGGCGATGGCCGCGCAGGCGATGGTCCGCAACCGCATCCGGCACGGCCACGCCACCGAGCAGGACCGCGCGGACATGGTGGACGACATCATCATCACGCTCGGCTACCGGTACACGTCGCCGTCGATCGTCAGCGACGCCACCGGCCCGGTGCTCACTCCGAAGCTGCAGCTCACCGGAGAGCCCGGCACCCGCGCCCCGCATGTCTGGATCGAGCGCGACGGTGGGATCGTCTCCACGATCGACCTGTTCTGGGACGCGTACGTCCTGCTCACCGACGACGCCGGGTCCCCCTGGGCCGAGGCGGCCGTCGCGGCGGCCGAGCGGCTCGGCGTGCCGCTGCGGGTGCACCGCGTCGGCCCGGAGAGCGAGCTGCGGCCGAAGGACCGCGACTGGGCCGAGGCGTACGGGGTCGGCGCCGGCGGTGCGGTGCTGGTCCGCCCGGACGCCTTCGTCGCCTGGCGTGCCACCGGCCCTGGCGGCGCGGACGCCGAGCAGGTGCTCGCGGACGTGCTGAGCAGGTCGGCCGGACTCCGCTGACCGCACCGCGAAGGGCCCGCTCCGGATCTTCCGGAGCGGGCCCTTCGGCGGTCGCGGTCAGAGTGCCGCGTCGGCCAGCAGCCGCACCTGTGCGAGGTCCGCCGTGCAAGGCAGCAGGATCAGCTCGTCGCAGCCCGCCTCGGCGTACGCCTGGGCGGCGTCGCGGACGCGGCGCGGATCGGTGAGGACGCCGGCGGCCGTCCGCTCGGCCTTCGGGCCGACGAACGAGTAGTAGGAGCGCAGGTAGTCACCGGCGACGCGGGCGGCGTCCGGGCCGAGGTGGGCGTAGAGGATGGCCACCATCCGCGGGCGCTCGGTGCGGCCCTCGTCGATCCAGGTCTGCCGCGCCTGGCGGACCAGTTCGGCGTACGCGGTGACGGAGTTGCCGCCCGCGATCCAGCCGGTGCCGAACCGCGCCGAGCGCAGCATCGCGCGCGGCGAGTGACCGCCGACCAGCAGCGGTACGCCCTCCGGGCGGACCGGGGCGGGGCCGATGCCGGGGACCTTGCCGCGGCCCGCCCAGATCTCCCGCAGTTCGGTGAGCGCGGCGTCCAGGCGTGCCCCGCGGTCACGGTAGCCGGTGCCGGTGGCGGCGTAGTCGTCCTCCCGGCCGCCGGCGGCGACCCCGAGCACCAGCCGGCCGCCGGAGAGGGCGTCGATGGTGGCGGCCTGCTTGGCGAGCAACGCGGTGTCGCCCCGGTAGGCCGCGATCAGGATGGTGGTCAGCAGTCTGATCCGCTCGGTGACGGCCGCCGCCGCCGCGAGCGAGATCAACGGCTCGAAGTTGGCGTACACCAGCCGGTCCAGAACGCCGAGGCTGGCGAAGCCGCACTCCTCCGCACGGCGGGCCCACTGCGGCAGCGTCCGGCCGTCGATGTCGGGGACGGTGGTGGGCAGACCCAGTCCGATCTCCAAGGCTCTCTCTCCTTCTGGTGTGCGCTCAGCGGACGGCTGCCGCCCGCGTGTCGGTGAGCCGCTCCAACGCGGCGACCAGGTCGGCGGGGGCGGGCCGCTCCAGGTTGCGTTCGGCGAGGCGCCGGGCCGCGGAGCGCTCCCGGTCGGATTCGAGCAGGCGCCGGATCTGGCCGCGCAGCCGGCCGTGGTCGGCCTCGTCGCGGCTGAGCACCTCGCCGGTGCCGGTGGCCAGTACGCGCGCCGAGTGTCCGGCGTGGTCGGGGAGCTGGGGGACGAGCAGGAGGGGTACGCCGGCCTGGAGGCTCGTCAGTACGGTGCCGGCGCCACCGTGCGCGACGACCAGGTCGGCGTCGGCGAGCAGCTGCCGCAGCGGGGTGTCCACGGTGACGGTGACGTCGGCCGGGAGGTCGCCGAGGAGCGGGAGCTGGTCGGCGGAGACGGCCAGCACCACGTCGGTGTCGGGGCCGTGGGCGGCCAGGGCCGCCTCGGGGGCGAAGAAGTGCGCCGGGGACAGCCGGGCCATGGTGTGGCCCCAGGTCACCACCACTCGGCGCCGGCCGGGCGGGGGCGGTGCGATCGGGGTGCCGGCTCCGGGCCCGTTGAACGGCACGTAGCGCATGGAGAGCCGCCGCTGGTCCGTCGGGAGCTGGAACTCGTCGGGGCACGGGTCGACGGTGAGGTCGCCGAACGGGTCGAAGGCGTGTACGCCGTTGCGTGCGGCGAGCGGCGCCAGCACGTCGGGCAGCAGGGGCCGCGCGCGCAGCATCAGGTCGGTGCCGTAGAGCAGCCGTACGGCCGGGACTCCGGTGGCGGCGGCGGCGATCGGACCGGCGAGGGCGGTGGGTTCGTACACCACCAGGTCGGCCCGCCAGTCGCGGGCCAGCGCAGTGAGGCCGTCGGCCATGGAGTCCGCGTGGGCGTGGAACATCCGCAGGGCGCGCGGGCCGCGCCCCTCGGGTCCGGCCGGAGCGGCCGGCGCGGCCAGGGTCCGCGACGGCAGCACATAGCCGCGGACCAGCCCCACCGCGTCCACGTCGTGCCCGACCGTCGCCGCGGGCAGCCCGGTCCGGACGATCTCGTCATAGATCCCGGGCTGGCCGGCGACCAGCACCTCGTGCCCGGCCGCCCGGCAGGCCCAGGCCATCGGGACCAGCCCGTACAGGTGCGAGGGCCACGCCCAGGTCGTGAACAGTACCCGCATCGATCCGCCCCACCCTCTTCGGAGGTTCAGCTGACGGTCCGGAAGGTCCCCCATCGGGCTCTCGGATGGATCGCGGCCTGCTCGAGCTGCCGTCCAGGAGTTCGCGAGAACGGCGCGGGAGGGTGTGCCCGGCCCTGCACGGCCCGGGCATGACGGCAGCGGAAGGGGACTCGGATGGAACAGGGACTCGCGGGCAAGCGCGTACTCGTCACCGGCGGGACGCGGGGCATCGGGAGGACGACGGCACTCGCGTTCGCCCGTGCGGGCGCGCGCGTGGTGGTGTGCTCGCGGACGGCCGGCGCGGACGCCGACTCGCTGGTGCGCGAACTGAAGGAGACCGGCGACGGGCATCTGGTGGTCCGGGCCGACGTGACCACCGGGCCGGGGGCGGCGGAGCTGGCCGAGCGGGCGCGGGAGTCGCTGGGCGGCCTGGACGCGCTGGTGAACAACGTCGGCGTGGACGGGCAGGTCTGGTTCGGGGAACTGCCCGAGGACGAGTGGCACCGGGTGATGGACGCCAACGTCACCTCGGCGTACCTGGTCACGCAGGCGGCGCTGCCCCTGCTGGCCGACGGTGCGTCCGTGGTCAACGTGGGCTCGTCGGTGGCGCTGCGCGGCCGTGTCCGCGGGGTGCACTACACGGCGTCGAAGGCCGCGCTGATCGGTCTGACCCGGGCACTCTGCAAGGAGCTGGGGCCGCGCGGCATTCGCGTCAACACCGTGGCGCCCGGCCTGACCGAGACCGAGCCGGGCGCCGGGCTGCCGCCGGAGGCGGTCACCCGCATCGTCGGCATGACCGCCCTCGGCCGGATCTGCCGCCCCGAGGACGTGGCCGGCGCGGTGCTGTTCCTGGCGGGCGACACCTCCGCGTACATCAGCGGGGTGACGCTGAACGTGGACGGCGGGGTCTAGAGGCAGGCCCTAGTAGTGCTTCGTTACGTCGGGTGATCTCGCCTGGTGGTGGGCATCTTTGCCCTATGAGGCTGGGGGAGGTGGAACGGCTCCGGGGTGAGGCGGCGGAGTTCGTTGCCGATGTGTTCGCCTCGCTTCCGCGGCGGGATCAGCGGCGGTGGGGCGGGTGTTATCTGCGGGGCCTGATGCTGGACGGCCGGCGCAAGTCGGTCCAGCCGATGGCCGAGCGGCTGCCGGACGGGAACATGCAGGCCCTGCAGCAGTTCGTGAACCAGTCGCCGTGGGATCCGCTGCCGGTGCGGCGGCGGATCGCCGAACGGCTGAGCGAGGCGATCCGGCCTGAGGTGTGGGTGATCGACGACGTGTCGTTCCCCAAGTGCGGGACCCGGTCGGTGGGGGTGGCCCGGCAGTACTGCGGAGCGCTGGGGAAACGGGCGAACTGCCAGGTCGCGGTGAGTGTCCATGCCGCCACCGACACGGCCTCGTGCCCGCTGGACTGGCAGTTGTACCTGCCGCAGGAATGGGCACAGGAGCCGGACCGCTGCCGCAGGGCAGGGGTGCCGGAAGAAGCCGTTGCCCATCAGGAGAAGTGGCGTCTGGCGCTCGGTCTGCTCGACGCGCTCGCCGGCTGGGAGCTGGAGGCGCCGGTGGTGGTCGCCGACGCGGGCTACGGCGTCAGCACCCCGTTCCGGATGGGCCTGGAGGAACGCGGACTGTCCTATGTCCTCGCGCTGACCGGCAAAGAAGTCGCCCATGCCGAACAGGCCCGGCCGCACCGGCCCGTCTATGGCGGGCTCGGACCGCCGACCCTGCCCCGCTACCGCACCCCGCCCCGAGCCGTCAGTGGCCTCGCGGAGGAAACCGGCACGGAACAGTTCTCCGAGGTCACCTGGCGACAGGGCAGCAAAGGCGCGATGACCTCACGGTTCACCGTCCTGAGGGTCCGGCCGGCGGGCAAGCAGTCCCTGGCCGCGGCCCAGCAGGCGGGCGGCGGCCGCAACCGATGGGACGGTGTCCTGCCCGCCCGCACCCTTCTGGTCGAGTGGCCACACGGCCAGGACACCCCGACGGGCTACTGGATATCGAACCTGCCCGCCACCACACCGGCCGAGGACCTCGTCAAGTGGGCGAAGATGCGGTGGCGGATCGAGCACGACTACCGCGAGCTCAAACACGGCCTGGGCCTGGACCATTTCGAAGGCCGGACCTGGCGCGGCTGGCACCACCACGTCACCCTCGTCACCGCCGCCCAGGCCTTCCTCACCCTGCGGCGGCTCGACCCAAAAGCCCACACGCCGGCCTGACCCTCTACCAGGCCCTCGACACCCTCCAGGACCTGCTGCAGTGCTGGACCGGCACCTGCACCACCTGCGGCCGACCCCTGCCCCGCAACAGAAACAGACTCAGAACCTAACGAAGCACTACTAGGGGTGGGAGGACGCGGGCGCGGGGCGGAGGTCGTGGACGATCCGGTTGACGGTCATGGCGCCGCCCGTGCGCAGGGGGGCCAGCCGGCGTCGGTGCTCCACGTGCTCCGCGCTCAGCTCGAAGGCACGGAAGCTCGCCTCGTCGGCCCAGTCCGTGAACACGTGGTAGACGGGCCGGTCCTGGTCCTCGTCGCGGACCAGGACCTGGCCCCGGTTGGCCGGCTGTCGGGCGATGATCGTGCCGATCTCCAGCCAGACCGCCTCGAACTCGGCCTCCCGGCCCGGGGCGATCTCCATCCGCAGGACCACTCGCACCGGCCCCCGCGCGTACTCGGCCATCTCCGTGCTCCCCTCGTTCTTCCGGCTCGTCCGCCCTTCGGGCGGATCCGGCCGGTCGCCTGCGGTGCCAGGCTGCCCGTCCCGACTCGAATCGCGCTCGATGGGGCCCCTCTTGAGCCGTCCTCGACGCCCTGCGCCGATCCTCGGGCCTCCGACGTCCCCGGCAGAGGAGATCCGGATGACCGAGCAGCCGCAGGTTCCCGTACTGGTCGTCGGAGGCAGCCTGGTCGGGCTGTCGACGGCGCTCTTCCTCGCGAGGCGCGACGTGGCCTGCCTGGTCCTCGAGCAACGCGCGGGGCTGTCCGCCCACCCGCGTACCCGGGGCGTCAACCCGCGCTCGATGGAGCTGCTGCGCGCCGCCGGGCTCGAGGACGAGCTGCGCGCGCTGCCGTCCGCGCGGGCGCTGGCCCGCAACAGCGGTCTGCGGCTCGCGAGGTCGCTGGCCGGGCCGGAACTGGGCTCGTTCCAGGAGGAGTACTACCGCGAGGTCTCCTCCGATCTCGGCGCGCTGTCGCCCACGAGCTGGTGTCTGTGCCATCAGAACGAGCTGGAGGACGTGCTGCGCCGGGCCGCCGAACGGGCCGGGGCCGAGTTCCGCTTCGGCAGCGAGCTGGTGTCGTGCGCGCAGGACGCCGACGGCGTGACGGCTCTGGTGCGCGACGGCGCGGACGGTACGACGAGCCGGCTGCGGACGCGCTATCTGGTCGCTGCCGACGGCGCCCGCAGCGGGCTGCGCCGCCGGCTGGGCATCCCGTTCGACGGCACGGGCGGTCTTGGCCGGTTCCTGGCGATCCACTTTCGCGCCGATCTCGCGGAGGAGCTCGGCGAGCGGCGGTTCGTCATGTGCTACACGTTCAACGACCGGGTGCGCGGGGCGCTGATCCCGCTGGACAACGCGAGCGAATGGCGGCTGGACGTCATCCTCGGCCCCGACGACCCCGGCACGCCCGAGGAGGTGCTCGCCGCCTTCCCGCCCGAGCGGTGCGCCGAGCTGGTGCGGGCCGCCTCGGGCGTGCCGGATCTCGCCGTGCGGGTGCTGGGCGCCGTTCCGTGGGAGGCCGCCGCCAAGGTGGCGCGCCGGTTCCGTGCCGGCCGGGTCTTCCTCGCGGGCGACGCCGCCCACGTGATGCCGCCGAGCGGGGCCTTCGGCTCGAACTCCGGTGTCCAGGACGCCCACAACCTGGCGTGGAAGCTGGCCGCGGTGCTCGCCGGGCAGGCCTCCCCCGGTCTGCTCGACAGTTACGAAGCCGAACGCCGGCCGCTCGGTGCGGCCACCGTACGGCAGGCGGTGCTGCGCCAGCGGGACCGGCCGCGCCACGGTGAGCGCGGGGCACGGCGGGCGCTGCCGCCCGGTCTCGTGGACGACACCACCGTGTGGTTCGGCTGGCGCCACACGGTGGGCGGCGACGTCTGGGTGACCGATCCTCGCGGCCTGCCGGGGACCCGGGCCCCCCACGTGCCGTTGCTGCGCGACGGTACGGAGTGCTCGACCCTGGACCTGTTCGGGGACGGCCCGGTGCTGCTGACGGGTTCCCGGCCGGGACCGTGGCCGGCGGCGGCCGAGGCGGCGGCGCGGCGCCTCGGCGTGCCGCTCCAGGTGCACGGCATCGGCGGCGACGGGGCGTACGGGGCCCCGGACGGCGAGTGGGCGAAGGCGTACGGCACGACGGACGCGGGGGCGGTGCTGGTCCGCCCGGACGGGGTGGTGGCCTGGCGGTCCGCCGGGACACCGGACGACGCCGAGGACGCCCTGCACGCCGCCCTCGCCCGGATGCTCGGCCGCTGACGCCGCCCCGGCGGTCCGGCGGTCCGGCTCAGGTGTGCTCGATCAGTACCGCGGCGTCACGGTCGCCGTCCCCGGCCTCGACGACGGTGGCGAAGCGGGCCCGTACGGTGTCGAGCACGGGCATCGCGACACCGGTCCGCGCCGCGTCGGTGACGGCGAGGCGCAGGTCCTTCTCCATCAGCGCGGAGCGGAAGAAGGCCGGCCGGTAGCTGCCCTTGCGCATCAGCTCGGCGCGGAACCGCAGGACCTCGGAGCTGAACCCGCTCCCGGCGATGGTCGCGAGCAGCCGGTCCCGGTCGAGGCCGGCCCGCTGGCCGTACGTCACGGCCTCGGCGAGCGCGGCGACCTGGGCGCCGAGCAGCAGGTTGAGGATCAGCTTGGCGGTGGCGGCGGCGCCCGGCGCGCCGAGCGGCACGACCTCGGAGCCGATGGTCTCCAGGACGGGCCGCACCGCCTCGATGTCGGCGTCGTCGCCGGAGACGAAGACCCGCAGCCGGCCCTCCCGGGCCTGGAGCGGGTTGCCGACGACGCACGCCTCTACCCGGCGCAGCCCGGCCTCGGCGAGCCGGGTCGCGCTGTGCCGGGCGTACTCCGGGGAGACGGTGGAGGTGTCGATGACCGTGCTGCCGGGCTCCAGCGCGGGGACCACCTCGCCGAACAGCACCTTCTCGACGGCGGCCTCGTCGCTGAGGCTGAGCAGCACGGTGCGGACGCCTGCCACGGCCTCGGCCGGCGAGCCCGCGGCCACGGCGCCCTGGGCGAGGAGCGGTGCGGCCTTGTCCGCGGTCCTGTTGTGGACGGTCAGCCGGTACCCGGCCCCGAGCAGGCGGTGTGCCATGCCGCCGCCCATGCTGCCGAGTCCGATGAAGGCCAGAGTGGTGGGGCTCATCGTGCCGCCTTCCTTCGTGTTCCTTGGGGGGGGGAGGGGGTTGCCGCGACAGGGGGCTGTCCCCGGCGCCGGGGGGAGGGCGCCGGGGACAGCGGTCGCGGGGTGCGGGTGGTTCAGTAGGCCGCGTCGACCTCGTAGACCGCGAACGGCGTGCCGGTGCGGGTGTCCCGGTAGGGGCGCAGCGGCGCCGTGTCGTCGCGGTGTTCCGGACCGGCCTCCCAGTCCTGGAAGGCGGTCGTGCTCGCCCAGCGGCTGACCACCACCAGCGAGCCGGGGTCGTGGAGCCGGAGGAGCAGTTCGTTGCCGAGCATCCCGGGCACCTTGGCGAGCCGTTCGCTGACCTGGTGGTAGGCGGCGCGTACGGCGGCGAGTTCGGCGTCGTCGCGCGCGAACTGGTACACCAGCACCCGCACCTCAGGCATCGGCGCTCGCCGCCGGTCCGGGGATGTGGGCGGTGACCTCCATGGTGTGGAACGAGCCGCCGCTGCGGTAGGGGTGCAGCCTGGCCCGGTGTTCCAGGTGGGCGGGGCTGTTCTCGAAGGCGCGGAAGCGCGGCTCGTCCAGCCAGTCGCTGATGATCCAGTAGACGCCGTCCGCGCCGGCGTCCTTGCACAGCCACTGCCCGAGGTTGGCCGGGTGGCCGGTGACCGCGTCGGTGCCGCGGTGCCACTCCTCGACGAAGGCGTGCTCGGCGCCGGGCTTGAGCTCCATCCGCAGGGTGACCCGGAACGTCATCAGGAGATCCCCCCGTCGACGCTGACGGTGGACCCGGTGACGTACCGGGACAGGTCGCTGGCGAGCCAGAGGATGGCGCCGGCCACCTCGTCCGGGGTGCCGAGCCGGCCCAGTGCGGTCTTGGCGCTGTAGCGCTCGACCATCAGCTTCTGCTGGTCCTCGGGGAGTTGGTGCAGGTTCTCGGTCTCCACCACGCCGAGGGCGACGACGTTGAACCGTATGCCCTTCGCGCCGAACTCCTTGGCCAGCGACCTGCTGAGGCCGACCAGGGCCGCCTTCGTGGCGGTGTAGTGCGAGCGCAGCGGGATGCCGGCCTCCACCGCCTTGGAGCCGATGCTGACGACGGACGAGCCCTCGTGCAGCAGCGGAAGGGCGTGCTGGATCACGAGGTGGGCGGCGGTGACATTGGTGGTGAAGATCCGCTGGAACTCCTCCACCGGCAGGTCGGCGTAGGGGACGTGGCTGATCGTGCCCGCGTTGTTGACGATCAGGTCGAGGCGGCCGTACGCCGCTCCGGCCCGCTCGACCAGGGAGGCGGCCTCCTCCGGCCTGCTGAGGTCGGCCCGCAGGACGTGATGGTCGCCGCCGATCTCCTTCAGCTCTCGTTCCAGCGAACCGACGTGGTCGCTGGGCTGCCGGTAGCAGGTCACCACGTCGACGCCGGCCCGGGCCAGCGCGAGCACGATGCCCCGGCCGACGCCTCGGGTGCCGCCGGTGACGAGGGCCTTCTTGCCCTCCAGGGCCAGGTTCATGGTCTTCCTCCGTGAGGCTGGGCGGTGGGTGCGTCAGAGCAGGACGGACAGTGCGCCGCAGTTGGCGGCGAAGGCGAGGATGGCGAGCGCGCTGCGCCGCCGGTTCCAGGGGCCCCAGACGGGGCGCGGGTCGACCTCGTCGAAGTTCTCCGGGAGCCGGCCGGGGTCGACGCCCTGGATCCACCGGTTGATGGGGACGTTCTTGACGAGCGAGATGGTGACGGTGGCGGCGGCGAGCAGCGCGGCGGCCAGGTACAGCAGCCGGGCCGCGGGCTGCTGGCCGCCGACGGCCAGCACCAGGTCGCCGACGAGCGTGCCCAGCAGGCAGATCGGCATCGCCGGGTCGTAGCGGGTGGCGAAGAAGGCGTGCGCGTGGACGTAGCGGTCGGGCGGCAGAGCGGCGAGCAGGGGCCAGCCGCCGAGCTGGGTGCCGAGCAGGACCCCGGCGCCCAGACCGCTGAGGAGCACCACCAGGGGTGCGAGGACGGCGGTCACCGCGGCTCACGGCGGGCGGCGGCCTCGATCTTGTCCTTGATCAGCTTCATCTGGACGGCGGTGTTGCGGTTGAGGTGCTCCGTCATGCCCGCGTCGTCCGCGGGGGCCTGCGGCTTCATGTGGAAGTCCTGGATCCAGCGCATCCGCACCGCGCCGTCCTCGACGGTGTACTCCCAGCGGATGTCCATGAACTCGAACGGGCCGGTCTCCACCCGGTACGCCTCGACCGTGCGGCTCTTCGGGTCGGGGGTGCGGCGCGAGACCCAGCTCCACACGGTGCCGTTCTCGTCGGGGTGCATGGTGAGCCGGAAGGTGACGGTGTCGCCGTCGCGCTCCAGTACCTCGGCGGCGGCGTACTCGCTGAACAGGTTCGGCCAGTTCTCCAGGTCGTTGGTGATCTCCCAGACGGTCTCCAGCGGTGCGTCGATGAGGATCGAGTTGTCGGTGTGGCCTGCCATGGGTGCGCCAACCTTTCGTCAACGTCCGAGGACGACAGCTGAGTTGAAGCCGCCGTGGCCGCGGGCCAGGACCAGGGCACGGCGCAGCGGGGTGGTGCGGGGTTCGTCGGTGACCAGGTCGAGGTCGCAGCCGGGGGCGAGCTGCTCGACGCCGGCGGTGTGCGGGACGACGCCGTCGCGCAGCGCGAGCAGCGCGGTGACCACGTCCAGCGGCGCGCCGCCGCCGTACAGCCGGCCGGTGAGCACCTTGGGCGCCGTGACGGGTACGGCTCCCGGGCCGAACACCGCGCTGATCGCCCGGGCCTCGGCGAGGTCCTCGGCGGGCGTGCCGGCGCCGTCGGCGAAGACGACGTCGATGTCACCGGGGCTCAGTCCGGCGTCCGCGAGAGCCGCCTCGATGGTGCGCCGCAGCGCGGGGGGCCGGTCGGAGCCGGGGGCCGGGTCGAAGCCGGCGGCGTAGCCGAGCACGGTGCCGTACCGCTGTCCGGCACCCCGTTCGGTGGCTCCGGAGTCGCTCTCCAGGACCAGGATCGCGCCGCCCTCGCCGGGCAGGTAGCCGGCGGCCGAGCGGTCGAACGGCAGGTAGGCGCGGGCCGGGTCGACGACGGTGGAGAGCCTGCCGGTGGACAGCTGCGCGCTCAGTCCGTACGGGCACAGGGAGGCGTCGGTGCCGCCGGTGAGCACCAGCCGGGCGCCGCGCCGGGTGAGCCGGCGGGCCTGGCCGATGGCGTCGAGTCCGCCGGCCTGCTCGCCGCAGAGCACGCCGCACGGGCCGCGCATCTTGTGCCGGATGGACAGCTGTCCGGTGGTCGCGGCGTAGAACCAGGCGATGGACTGGTAGGCGCCGACCCACGCGGGCGCGTGCTGGTAGAGCGCCTCCATCTCGTGCTGGCCGAACTCGGTGCCGCCGGACGAGCTGGCGGTGACCACGGCCATCTCGTACTCGGGCAGCGTGGCGGGGTCGGCCCCGGCGTCGGTCAGGGCTGCCTCGGCGGCGGCGAGGGCGAGGTGGGTCCAGTGGTCGGTCTCGCGGGCGACCCGGCTGGGCACCGAGTCGGCGGCGCTGAAACCGCTCACCTGGCCGGCGAGCCGCACCGGGTAGGGCGTGGGGTCGAACCGGCTGATCCGGTCGATGCCGGACTTGCCTGCCAGCACGGCGGCCCAGTGGGCCTCCACGCCGAGCCCGGTCGGCGCGGTGACGCCGATGCCGGTGATCACCGGCGGGCGGTGCTCGGTGGACATGGTCAGCTCCTCCCGTGGGCGACCGCCCCGGGCCGCGCCAGGACCATCGCGCTCTGGAACCCGCCGAAGCCGCTGCCGACCGTCAGCACCACGTCGGTGCGGTGCTCGCGGGCGGTTCGCGGGACATAGTCCAGGTCGCACGTCGGGTCGGGGTTCTCCAGGTTGGCGGTCGGCGGTACCACCTGCCGGTCCAGCACGAGCGCGCAGGCGGCCACCTCGATGGATCCGATGGCGCCCAGCGAGTGCCCGATCATCGATTTGATCGAGCTGACCGGGACGCGATACGCGTGGTCCCCGAGGGCCCGCTTGAAGGCGGCGGTCTCGTGCCGGTCGTTCTGCTTGGTGCCGGAGCCGTGGGCGTTGACGTAGCCGACCGCCGTCGGATCCAGGCGGGCCTGGTCGAGGGCGATGCCGATGGCCTCCGCCATCTCGCGGCCGTCCGGCTTCAGGCCGGTCATGTGGTGCGCGTTGCTGCGCCCGGCGCTGCCGACGATCTCGCCGTAGACATGGGCGCCACGCGCCTCGGCGGCCGTCTTCTCCTCCAGCACCAGGACGGCGGAGCCCTCGCCGAGCACGAACCCGGCGCGGTCACGGTCGAACGGCCGGGAGGCGTGCTCCGGGTCCTCGTTGCGGGCGGTGGTGGCCCGGATCGCGTCGAAGCAGGCCGCGCTGATCGGGGAGATCGGCGCGTCGGTGGCACCGGCCAGCGCCACGTCGGCGCTGCCCTCCTCGATCAGCTGGACGGCGTGCGCCACGGCGTCGATGCCGGAGGTGCAGCCGGTGGAGACGAGGGAGACCGGGCCCTCCGCGCCGGCGGCCCAGGCCACCTCGACCGCGAGCGTGGAGGGCACCATGTAGCCGTACAGGTGCGGGACGCCGTACTCGTGGTCGACCAGCCAGTTCCGGCCCTGGTCGCTGAGGACGGTGTACTCCTCCTCCAGGCCCATGGTGCAGCCGACGGCGCTGCCGAGGCCGACCGCGATCCGCTCGGGGCGCACGGCGGCCAGGTCGAGTCCGCTGTCGGCGATGGCCTCGCGGGCGGACACCACGGCGAACTGGGCGGCGCGGTCCATGCGCCGGATCTCCCTGGCGGTCAGACCGGCGCCGGCCGGGTCGAAGTCCACCTCGGCGGCGACCTGGGAGCGGAACTCGGCGGGGTCGAAGAGGCTGAGCCGGCGGGTCGCTGTCCGGCCCTCGGTGAGCAGCTGCCAGAACGCCTCCCTGCCGACGCCGCCGGGCGCCACCACGCCGATGCCGGTGATCACCGCGCGACGCTCACCGCCGGCGCTCACGTGCCGCCACCCACCCGGGGGTTGGCCGCCTCCGGGTTCCGGACGGCTTCGGTGTCGACGTGCCCGAGCTCGGGGCGCGGCGCCAGCGGGGACAGGTGGAAGACGCAGCCGGCCGTCTCGGTTCCGGTGTTCACCAGGCGGTGGCGCACGCCGATCGGGACGAGCAGGGAGTCCCCGGCCGTCAGCCGTACCGGTCGGCCGTCCAGGGTCATCTCCAGTTCACCGGTGGTGACGTGGAGGAACTCCTCGGAGTACGGGTGGTAGTGCTCGGTGACGTGGTCACCTGGCAGCAGGGTGAGAGTGCCGCCGAAGCCGGAGGTGCAGCCGACGGTCTTCGGGCTGAGGGTCACCCGCATGTCGCCGCCGCGCCTGGTGTTGGCCTCGACCTGTCCGGCGGAGACCTTCACCGTACGGGTGCCGGCGGTGTGGTCGGTGTCGGTCACTGGAGCCGCCCCTCATCCTTGGTCCACACGTAGAACGGGCTCGCCATGGCGTCCTTGGGTTCCTTCCAGTCCGGGTCGTACGGGCTCACGCAGGCCGCCAGCCGGTTGTTGATGTCCTGGTAGAGCGGGTGGCTGCGGGCCTTGTAGAGGTCCGGCGAGATGTCCTGATCGGCCTCGACCAGGTGGAAGTACAGGTCGTGGAAGCGGAACAGGGTGCGCCGGGAGACGCCGACCAGGTGGGGCAGCTCGGTCGCGTCGGAGTCACCGAAGATGCTCGCGATGTCATCGGCCTTGCCCGGCTTCAGCCGGGCGACGATCAGGGTGCGGTGCACTGCTGTCCTCCTGGGGATGGGGTGCCGACACCGACACGCCAGACTGTCCCCGGGCAACCTGGAGACTGGCTCAAGTGCGCGTCCAGGCAAGGGACTTGAGGCGAACGCGAGTCACGGGTGCTGGCATCGTGGCGTCCCGTGTGCCGACCTGTGGAGCGAGCCCATGCCATTCGCCGCCATCACCTACGACATCAAGCCCGGCTGCGAGGCCGAACTCACCGAGATCTTCGGCAGCTTCCGCCGCGTGGCGTCCGACCGGGTGCGCGACGCGGGCGGGCAGGACGCCGGCCGCATCCTCGCCACGGCCGTCTTCCTCCGGGACGACACCCTGGTGCGGGTCATCGAGTACGAGGGCGACCTGGACGCGGTGGCGCGTCACATGGCGTCCCAGCCGGGGGTGCGCGAGGTGGAACGGAAGCTGAAGCCGTACCTGACCCGGCCCCGGGACACCGACACCGTCGAGGGGTTCGTCGCGACCTTCCGGCGCAGCCTGCTGCGCACGGTGGCACAGATCTCGGTACGGGACGTGCCCGCGGCTTCCTGACCGTACGCGCGGATCGGGCCGGCCCCCTCCCCGGGGGCCGGCCCGATCCGTCAACCCTGCAGTGCCGCCACGCTGTTGAGGGCGAGCGCCACCACCGCGAGGGCGCAGCGCAGCAGGTGCCATCGCCGCCACAGCGGGCGCGGGTCCGTCCAGTCGGCGGGCAGCCGTTCCGGGTCGGTGACGGCCTTGACCCGGCGGTTGATCGGGACGTTGCACAGGTGGGACACGGCGGAGACCCCGAGCAGCAGGGCGGCCGCCGCCGCGGCCGGCACTCCCCCGTCGCCGGACACCGCCCACAGGATGTCCGCCAGCGTCGAACCGAGGACGATGACCGGCATGGTCGGGTCCCAGTTCCGGCCCAGCAGCTGGTGCGCGTAGACGTAGGTGCCGGCCGGCATCGCGAAGAGCGCGGGGAGAACGCTCAGCGCGACGGCGAACAGCACTCCGGCGGTGACGCCGCTGCCGAGCAGCGCCAGCACGCCCAGTACCGTGGTCATGGGCCGTCCCTCAGCGCCGGGTCGGATGGGTGTCCACGGTGAGCTGGGCGATGGGCCGCATGACGGCGTCACGGAAGTACGCCGCGAAGCCCTCGGCGGTGGTGGTGTCCCGCTCCTCGGCGAGGTACGGGGCCAGCCGCTCCTCCAGCACGTGCACTCCGCGCTGGGCCGCCATGTGCCGGCCGATCTCGGCGAAATCGCCCTCGTAGTGAATGACCCGGACGAGGACGTCGTCCTTGACGAACACGCCGGTGCCGAGCAGCCGCCCGGCGGAACCGCCGTCCTCGGCCGTGTAGTCGGGGGTGTCGACCCGCTGGAAGTCCGCGAAGACCGCGGCTATCTCGTCCTCGTGGCCGGGCTTGACCCGGTAGGTGATCGCTGCGTACGGCATCACGCGGCTCGCAGACCGAGAGTGTCGTTGATGAGGCCGAGGAACAGCCGGGGGGTCTCGACGGCAGCCACCTCGTCGTCGGACAGTTCGATCCCGAGCTCCCGGTCGAGGACACCGGTGACCTGAAGCAGGGCGAGGGAGTCGTAGCCGAGCTCGAGGAACGGGACGTCGATGACGTCGTCGGTGTCGAGGTCGTAGGTGTCGCTGTCGCCGGCGCACTCGCGCAGCTTCGCAATCAGCTCGGGCAGGGTGAACGTGCTCATCGGGCACCTTCCTGAGGGATGGACGGGATCGGGCGAAAGCTCAGATGGCCCGCAGCAGCCGGGCGGAGGCGACGCTCTGCGGTGGCGCGGCGAGGGCCGGGTCGGCCTCCAGCAGGGCGCTCTGCAACTCGCGCAGTTCGGGGGAGGGATCGAGTCCGAGCTCGCGGCTGAGCAGGGTGCGCAGGCGCTGGTAGGTCTCCAGGGCGGTGCTGCGGCGTCCGGCCCGGTACAGGGCGATCATCAGCTGCGCCTGGAGGCCCTCGTGCAGGGGGTACTGGGCGCAGAGTCCCGCCAGTTCGCCGAGCAGTTCGTGATGGCGCCCGAGCCGCAGGTCGGCCTCGATGCGCCGGCCGAGGATGCTCAGCCGGGACTCCTCAAGGGCGCGCGCCTCGGCCTCAAGCAGCGGGCCGCACTGCACGTCGACCAGGGCGGGCCCGCGTGACAGCGCCAGCGCCTGCCGGAAGACGGCGGAGGCGGTCACACAGTCACCCGTCTCCATCGCGCAGTGTCCGCGCCGGGCGAGCCGGTCGAACTCGGCGCTGTCCAGCGTGCCGCCCTGGGTGTCGAGCAGATAGCCGCCGGGCTCGGTGACCAGCACGCTCTTGGAGCCGAGCGGCAGATCGGCGGGCAGCTGCCCGTCCAGCGCGGCGGAGATGCAGCCGCGCAGCTGCAGCACGTACGTCTGCAGGGTGGTCTGGACGCTGCGCGGCGGGTCCTCGCCCCAGACCTCCTCGATCAGTGACTCCACGGACACCAGCCGGTCCGCCCGGCAGGCCAGCAGGGCCAGCACCTTGCGCGGCTTGGCGGCCGTCGGCACGACGGACACCCCCGACTGGTCGACCCGGAGCGGGCCGAGCAGGCCGATATCCATATCGCCTTCTCCTTTCGAGGTTCGCGGTGGTGCCGGGGTCAGTCGACGGCGGCGAACAGCTGCTCCTCGGCGAGCAACTCGCCCAACACGCGGGGAAGTTCGTCGTCGCGGACGAAGAAGTGGCCGCCGGCCAGGGTGCGGAAGCGGAAGGACGAGGTGGTCCAGCGCTCCCACTGGGCGACGGCGCCCGGGGTGGCGACTCGGTCACTCTTCCCGGCGAACGCCCAGATCGGGCACGGCAACGGGTTGCGGGCCCCCTCGCGCAGCGCCCGGCCGAGGCTGAGGTCGGCACGGGTGGTGGCAAGCATCTCGCGCAGCCACTTGGGGCGTGCGAGGAGTTCCTCGGGCACCCCGCCGAAGGACGACAGCAGGGCCAGCAGCGCCTCGTCGTCCAGGTGGCCGGCCCCGATCAGCGGATTGGGCAGGTCGGGCGGCATGCAGGCGCCGACCACCACGCCGACGGGCGCCTGTCGTCCGGAGCCGATCCGGTGCTCGGCGAAACGGTAGGCGACCAGGGCGCCCAGGCTGTGGCCGTAGAAGGCGTACGGGCCCTGTTCGAGGAGCGGGCCGAGGTGCTCGTCGAACTCGTCGAAGAGCGAGGCGACATCGGTGATCCGGGCTTCGCCGAGCCGGCTCTCCCGGCCCGGCAGCCGGACCGGTACCACCGAGACCTGCGGGCCGATCCGGCCGGCCCAGCCGGCGAAGGCCATCGCCCCGGCCCCGGCGTGGTGGAAGCAGAACAGCCGAAGTGGCGCCCCGTCCCGCGGTCTGGCTGCGAAATACCGGTTCACGCGGCCTCCTTCGCCCCGTCGGCACCACCGGGAGGCAGTGCCCGACGATGGTGGCCAAGGACTCTGGAAGGTCACTGGACATGAACTGGAGAAGCGATCGAAGGGGTCTTCGGCGTACGGGGCGTCTCACCCGGCGAGGCTGCCCCGGGCCGGCATGGCGGGCGCCGTGCCCTCCAGGCCGTAGTCGTCGACCGACTCGCCGCGCAGGATGGCCCGCTGGAGGTGCTGGAGCACGGCGGACGGCTCCAGGCCGATCTCCTCGATCAGCGTCTCACGCAACTGCCGGTACACCCCGAGCGCCCGGGGTGCGCGGCCGGCCCGGTACAGCGCGACGATCAGGTGCGCGTGGAGCGCCTCGTCCAGCGGGTGGTGTCCGGTCAGCGCGGACAGTTCGCCGATCACCTCGTGGTGCCTGCCGAGCCGCAGGTCGGCGCGGATCCGCCGTTCCAGCACCCCGATCCGGGACTCCTCCAGGCGGGTGGCCTCGATCCGCAGCTGGGATCCGTGCCGTACGTCGACCAGGACCGAGCCGCGCCACAGCGCGGAGGCCGCGCCGAGCAGGGCGGAGGCGTGCTCCATGTCGCCCGCGCCGAACGCGGCGTGGCCTGCGGCGGTCAGCCGGTCGAACTCGTTCGCGTCGACCGCGGAGGGTGCCACCTCCAGCACGTATCCGCCGTGCCGGGTGGCCAGCACGTGCTCGGCGCCACCGGGCAGCCCGCTGCGGGCGGCGGCGGCACGCAGCATGCGGCGCAGCTGGAGGATGTAGGTCTGCAGCGTGGTGGCGGCGCTGCGGGGCAGGTCCGAACCCCACAGCTCCTCCATCAACTGCGCCACCGACACGACCCGGTTGGCGTTCAGCGCGAGCAGCGCGAGGATCTGGCGCGGCTTGGCGGCCGTCGGGACGATGGACCCTCCGGACACGGCAGCGGTCAGTGGGCCCAGCACCTGAATTTCCATTCGTGGCTCCCCCGTCTCTTTCCGCGGATTGCCGGGCTGCGGGTGCGTCCGGTCATTCCGGATCGTGGCACGGGGAGCGTGCCGGGAACAGTGAGATCTTCAGGAGTCGGACAGGAGTGTGCGTCTGCGGGCGGAGGTGAGATCTTCATGTGGCGGGCGTGAACTCCGCACTGGCTGATTCCGGCCGACCGCCGGATGATGGTCCTGTCAACAATTCCGCCAGCAGCCCACCGGACACGCGCAGGGCGTCGAGACCGTCGCCGCTTTCGCCGAATCCGGCGTCGTACAGGGCGACGCTGATCGTGTAGCGCCCCCGCACCCCGCATGTGTGGAAACTCCACTCCTCGCCGGTGCCGGGCGAGCCGTCCGGGAGCAGTACCTCCCGTGCGTGACGGTCCTGCGGCCCGAAGCCGAACTCGGTGAAGCGGAACCGCATGCCCTGGCCGATCGCCTTGCTGTACGCCTCCTTCAGGGTCCACAACCGGACGAGGGCGCTGTTCCGCGCGTCCTCGGGGAGCTTCGCCAGCTCGGCCAGCTCGTGCGGGGTGCACATCTGGGCCTCGGTGCCGAGGCCTGTCATCCGGCGGTCGTTCAGCTCGGCGTCGACCCCGATCCAGCCCCGCCGGGTGAGCCCGACCACGATCAGGTCGGCGGTGTGCGTCAGGCTGATGTCGAGCTGCTCGTGACCGCGCAGGTACGGGCGTCCGCCCAGCTTGTAGGCCAGTTCCAGCGCCCCTGGCGGCTCGCCCACCACCGCTCCGGCGGTGTGTTTGAGCATCAGCCGGGAGGCCACGAACCGGGCCTTCACCATGGGGTGCCGCATGCGCCGGAAACGGGCGTGGTCCTGCCCGAGCTGCTCGGACAGGCCGGGGTCGCCGAGGTCGGCGGGCAGCCAGTCGTCCAGCCGGGCGTGCACCAGCGCGCTGCCGTGCCGGGAGATCGCCTCGCGCACCTCCGCCCAGGGACCGTCCGGTCCGCGTACCTGGATCGGACGGTCGAACACACGCAGGATCCGCGGGTCGGTCCCCGGGTCCGGTGAGGAGAGCATTCAGACCGCCCCGACCGCGGCGAGCCGCCGGGTGAGGAGTCCGAGGATCGAGCCGACGGTACGCAGCTCGGGCAGGATCTCCGGCATCGACAGTTCGCCCAGTTCGGGGAACCGCTGCTCCAGCTGGCACTTGAGTTCCAGCAGCATCACGGAGTCGAAGTCGAGGTCGTCCACCAGCTGGAGCTCCTCGTCCAGAGCGCCGTCGTACTCCTCGGGCGCGTCGCCGTCGAGCAGGTCCGGTGTCATTCCGCTGACGCCGAGCAGGGCGAGGCGCAGCCTCGGTGCGACCGTGCCGGCGGTGACCGTGCCGACCGTCATGACGCGGCCCGCCCGTCGCGGCCCGCGGCGGTCGCCCGGTCCGCGAGGTATGCGGCCAGGCCCCCCACCGTCTCCGACGCGTAGATCTCGTCGGGCTCCAGCTCCAGACCGAAGACCTCGTCGAGCGCGCCGATCAGGCCGAGCAGCCGCACGGAGTCCATTCCGAAGTCGAGCAGCGGCCGGCCGGCGTCGTCCCCGCGGATTCCGGGCGGCGCGCCCGCCCGGAGCCGCGCCCCCAGCCATGCGTGCAGTTCGTACTCGGTACCGTCCAGCGCGGTGAGCACCAGGTGCCGCCGGTGCCACGTCCGGTGGGTCATCGGTCTTCCCTTTCCTCTCGTGCCTCTCGCTCCGCTCCGGGTGCGCCGGGGGAACCGGCCAGGGGCGTGTCGTAGAGGTCGTAGCTGCGGTGCTCGCGGTACCTCGCCAGCACCTCGGCGAGCAGCGGCTCCTCGTGGTCGGGGGTGGCCTTCGGCAGGGCGGTGCCGAGGCGCCGCAGCACCCGGGTGAGAGCCGCCTCCAGCCACTCCGGACGGGCCAGGAAACCGCTGCCCGCCGACCGCTGGTGGCGCCAGACGCCCAGGCAGGCGGCGCCGACCAGGATCAGCGCGTAGCGCTCGGCCAGGGCGTGGCCGCGCGGGTCGCCGAGCGCGGAGCGGCCGTCCCGGTCGAGTCCCGCGCAGCCGTCCCGGAGCAGGGCGAGTTCCCCCGCGAGCAGCCGGACGAGTTCGGCGGGCCGGTCGCTTTCGGGGCCTGGGGCGTCGGCGGCGAGCGCCAGTGAGGCGGCCAGCGGGTCGCCGTCGGCCGCCGGGCTGAGCCGGCCGAGATCCAGCGGGGGCAGCCCGTCGGCCTCCAGCCGGAACAGGCCGTCCACGGGCACGGCGGCGGACGCGAACCACGCGGTGCGGGCGAGGCGGGGCAGTTGGGGGATCACCGTGGCCCGGCAGGCCGCGGAGCCGGCCGCGCCGAGGCCGATCATCGGCAGGTCGCGCACGTTCTTGCGGAAGGCGGCGTACGCACCGTTCCGGGCGTGGAAGTCGGCGCCCAGCAGGGTCGACAGCTCGTAGGAGGTGTCGGTGAGCAGTTGCGGCAGCAGGTACTTGACGGCCGCCGCGTACAGTCCTGCGTCCTCCGGAACCAGATGGACCGCGCGTGTCGCCACCAGTGCCAGGCAGTCGCACAGCAGCAGGTCGACGAAGGCGCCGGTCAGGGTGCTCCTGGCGTGCGAGAGGCGCTGCGGGCCGGTGACGTCGTCGGCGGCGTCGCCCACCACGCCGCGGTCCACGGCGCAGGCGACCGCCGTGCGCAGTGCGGTGTCCGCGCAGCCGAGGGCCGCGGAGGGGCCGACGCCGCGCGTCACGGAGAAGATCCGCAGGACGAGTTCCAGTCCGCGTCCGGGCTCGCCGACCAGCGCGTCGGCCGGCACCGGACTGTCGTCGAACTCGATCCCCGCCACCTGGCAGCCGCGGATGCCGGAGGTCCGGTGCCGGGGAAGCGCGGTGACGCCGCCCGCGGGCAGCGCGTCCCGTTCCACGAGCAACGCGGAGTGGCTGTCCCGGCCGGTACCGGTGCGGGCGAACAGAACCAGGGCGGCGGCCCGTTCGACGTTGTTGAGCGCCTCCTTGCGTCCGCTGAGCCGGAAGCCGCCGGGTCCGCCGCCGGCGGTGGCGGTGGCGGTCAGCTCGTTGGACAGGAAACTGCTGCCGGCCGCCAACTCCGGGTACGCGGAGACGAGATGGTGCCCGGTGAGCAACAGGCGGGCCACGGTCCGCCGCTGCTCCGGGCTGCCGGCCGCCCAGACCACCACCGCGGCGAGGAAGCTGGTGATGCCGTGGCCGAGGCCGAGGGCGGCGTCACGCCGGAAGACCACCCGGGTCACCCGGGCGAGGGTGTCGAGTCCGGTCAGCCGGCCGCCGAGGTCACGGGGTACGAACTCGGCGTTCAGACCGTACCGTTCGAGCAGCCGCTCGGCCGCCGCCAGGGGTTTCCCGCGGGCGTCGGCGGCGACGAACGCGGAAGTGCCGACCGGGTTGTCCGCGTCGGTGGGATTCCCGAATCCGTGCTCCAGCTCGGCGACCCGTCGCCGTACCTCCTGCTCCTGCTCGCCCACGGCTGCCCTCTCCCACCTTCAGGGACGACCCGGCCGGCCGACCGTCGCCACGGGGCCGGAGGCCACGGCGTGCAGCGGCTTGATCCGGCCGCTGAGGAACAGCTGACGCATCGCGGTGCGCCGCAGCTTGCCGCTGGTGGTGCGCCGTACGGTGCCGGGCCTCACCAGCAGCACGTGCTGCACGGCGATGCCGAACTCCTCGGCCACACAGCTCCGTACGGTGTCGGCCAGCGCGGGCAGTTCCTCAGCCCCGCCGCGCGTGCTGGTCCGCACCTCCTGGACCACGACGACCTGGTCCTGCTCCTCCCCCACCGCGAAGGCGGCCCCCGATCCGAACAGCACACTGAGCCTCTGCACCTGCTGCTCGATGTCCTGGGGGTAGAGGTTGCGCCCGGCGACGACCAGCACCTCCTTGAGCCGGCCCGCGACGAACAGCTCGCCGTCGTCGAGGAAGCCCATGTCGCCGGTACGCAGATAGCCGTCCTCCTCCGGGTCGGCCCCGGCCGGTGCGGCCCGGAAGAGCTCGGCGTTCTCCAGGGGGCGGTTCCAGTACCCGCCGGCCACGCTGCTCCCCCGCAGCCAGATCTCGCCGACCTCGCCCTCCGGCAGGGGGCACAGCGTCTCCGGGTGGACGATCAGCGCCTCCACCTCGTCGATCACCGGGCCGACGGGCACGAAGGTGCGGGACGGCCGTCCGGGCACGGTCGGCTCGATCCGGTTGGCGGCCAGGGCGGCGGCGTCCACGGTACGCCGGGCCGGTCGTGGGCCGGTGCCGCCGACCGCCACCAGCAGGGTGGCCTCGGCCAGGCCGTATCCGGGGCGCAGGGCCTCCGGGCGCAGGCCGGCCGGGGCGAACCGCGCGGCGAAGGCGTCCAGGGTGTCGGCCCGGACGGACTCCGCGCCGCTGACGGCCGCCTCCCAGCGCGTGAGATCGAGTTCGGCCGCCTGCTGATCGGTGACCCGCTCGACGCACAGCCGGTAGGCGAAGTCGGGCGCGCCGGAGACCGTGACGCCGTACCGGTCGATCATCTGCAGCCAGCGGAGCGGTCGCAGGGCGAAGGCGCGCGGCGGCATCAGCACGGTCGAGGCGCCGAGGAACAGCGGATGCAGCAACTGGCCGATCAGGCCCATGTCGTGATGGAACGGCAGCCAGCCGCCGAACCGGGAGTCCTCGCCGGTGCCGAGGGCGCGCTGGATGGCCCCCTGGTTGGCGAGCAGCTGGGCGTGGCTGACCACGACGCCCTTCGGCCGGCTGACCGAGCCGGAGGTGTACTGCAGCAACGCCGGCTGGTCGGGCGGGACGGCGGGGCGTTCCCAGGTGTCCGGGTCCCCCAGGTGCGGGCGGTCGGTCGCCAGGCACGGGATGTGCGACTGGCCGGCCGCCGCGAGCAGCTGGGAGACCGCCGGCGCATGGTGGGTGTCGGTGAGCACGAGCGCGGCGGCGGCGTCCTTGAGGATGCCGACCAGCCGTTCGACCGACTGCCGGGTGCCGCTCGGGACGGGTGCGGGGACGGGAATCGCCCCGGCGTACAGGCAGCCCAGGAAGGCGGGCAGGAAGCCGGCGGTGTCGCCGTGGCAGAGCACCACCGGCGACCCGCCCGGCCGGTGCTGCTGGAGCCGGGAGGCGATCCCCTTCGCCGTGCGGTCCAGCCGGCCGTAGGTGACCATGACGTCGTCGCCGTCCCCGGTGAGACGGTACGCCTCGCGGTCCGCCAGCTCCGCGCCCCGGCGAAGCAGCAGGTCGGTGAAATCAGCAGCTCTGGCCACCACAACTCCTCTACGTCCGGTCTCCCTGCACCGGTCGAGCGTGTGTGCCATCGCTCAAGCCCGGCTCGAAGCCGGGGGGACCGCGTCCGCTCCGTTCACCAGCCCTTCAGCCGGGACAGCATGCGCACCCGGCGCAGTTGCCGCGACAACCCCAGTTCGGCCTCGCTGAGCGGGCGGTCGACGACGACCTTCTCGGGGTGGTCCGCCCCGGGCGGGCGGCGTACCCGTGCCTCGTTCGGGGGGCTCAGCAGCTCGGCTATGACCGAAGGGGGCGGCATGAAGCCGTACATCACCCCGAGGATCGCAAGCTGCCGCAGGAAGCCGGCCAGGGAGCGCTCGGTGGCGGGCGACATGGTTCCTCCTCCTTGTACGTGGCTGGTGGGGGCCCGGATGGAGCTGCAACAGCCTCGCACCAGGCGCTCAAGTCGTACTCAGGCCGCGCGCTGCCAGCTCAGGGGAGACTCGTACTCCGGAAGGCGCGGGCTCGGCAGGCGCGCGGGTGCGCACGGCGGGCCGGCGGCGGCGAGGAGGGCGGCCAGTACGGCGGTGAGTGCGGCGAGTTCCTCGGCGGTGGGTGTGCCGCGTTCGATGCGGAGGTCGAACATCGTCGGGCGTCTCCTCACATGGGCTGGTTGCCGTGTTTGCGGCTGGGCAGCTCCGCGTGCTTGGCGCGGAGCATGGCGAGTCCGGCGGCCAGTACGGCACGGGTCTCGGCGGGGTCGATGACGTCGTCGACGAGACCGCGCTCGGCCCCGTAGTACGGGTGCATCAGCTCGCTCTGGTACTCCTTGATCCGCTGTGCCCGCATCGACTCGGGGTTCTCCGCCGCGGCGATGTCCCGCCGGAAGATCACGTTCGCCGCGCCCTCGGCTCCCATGACGGCGATCTCGTTGGTCGGCCAGGCGTACGCCAGGTCCGCGCCGATCGAGCGCGAGTCCATCACGATGTAGGCGCCGCCGTAGGCCTTGCGCAGGATCAGCGAGATGCGCGGGACGGTCGCGGCGCAGTAGGCGTACAGCAGTTTGGCACCGTGCCGGATGATGCCGCCGTGCTCCTGGTCGACGCCCGGCAGGAAGCCCGGCACGTCAAGCAGCGTCACCAGCGGGATGTTGAACGCGTCGCAGGTCTGGACGAAGCGCGCGGCCTTGTCCGAGGCGTCGATGTCCAGCACGCCCGCCAGTGACTGCGGCTGGTTGGCGATCAGGCCGGTCACCTGGCCGTCGATCCGTGCGAGTGCGCAGATGACGTTGGTCGCCCAGTGCTCGCCGACCTCCAGGTACTCTCCGTCGTCGACGATCTCCTCGATCACCTCCCGCATGTCGTACGGGCGGTTGCCCTCGGCGGGCACCAGGTCGAGCAGCACGTCGTTGCGGCGCTCGACGGGGTCGTCGGCCGGCCGCGCCGGGGGCGCCTCCCGGTTGTTCTGCGGCAGCAGCGACAGCAGATAGCGCACCTCGTCGATGCAGGACTGCTCGTCGTCGTGGACGAAGTGGGACACTCCCGAGACCGAGGAGTGGACGTCGGCGCCGCCGAGCCCGTTCTGGGTGATCTCCTCGCCGGTGACCGCCTTGACGACGTCCGGGCCGGTGATGAACATCTGCGAGGTCTCGCGGACCATGAACACGAAGTCGGTCAGCGCCGGCGAGTACGCCGCGCCGCCCGCGCACGGGCCGAGCATGACGGAGATCTGCGGGATCACCCCGGAGGCCCGGCTGTTGCGCTGGAAGATGCCGCCGTAGCCGGCGAGGGCGGTGACCCCCTCCTGGATGCGGGCGCCGGCGCCGTCGTTCAGGGAGACCAGCGGCGCGCCGGCCGCGATGGCCATGTCCATGATCTTGTGGATCTTCTGGGCGTGCGCCTCGCCGAGCGCGCCGCCGAAGATCCGGAAGTCATGTGCGTACACGAACACCGTCCGCCCGTGCACGGTGCCCCATCCGACGATCACACCGTCGGTGTAGGGCCGTTTCGCCTCCAGGCCGAAGCCCTGCGCACGGTGCCGGCGCAGCGGCTCGACCTCGTGGAAGGAACCCTCGTCCAGGAGCAGTCCGATGCGCTCGCGCGCGGTCAGCTTGCCCTTGGCGTGTTGAGCCTCGGTGGCCTTGTCATCGGGGCCCCGCAGGATCCGCTCCCGGATCTCGTGCAGCTCGGCGACCCGTTCCCTTGCGGTCATGGCATCCTCCTCCGCGCGACGGCTGCGGTCACGCTGGGAGAGGCACCTCGGAGCAGGCTGGAGACCCGGTCGACACGCGCCCGGCGAAGGCGGCACACGGGCGGTGCGCAGCCTGGCACCCGCCGGAGCCGGCCGGTAGTGCGGGGCTCCTGGCTCTCGCCATGACTTTTTCACGGAGCGCCCGTGAGAGCGGCACTGGTCAAGGATCGCTCGGATTTCGTTTACTCCTTGCCTGAACACGGCTCCAGCGTCCATCGACTCGCGGCCGGATCCGGCCGGATCAACGGAGGAAGAGCATGTCCATCGACAAGGACTGGCGTTTCGCAGAGCTGATCGTCCGAGCCTGGACCGACCCGGCCCTGCGCCGCCGGTACGAGCAGAACCCGTACCAGGTGCTGGCCGAGGCGGGCATCCGGCCGCTGCCCGGGGAGAGCGCACCCGCGCTGCCGCTGGCCGAGGAACTCGACGTGGTCGTGGACCGCTTCGAACTGCTGCCCGCCGACGCCCCGGCAGCCGGTGCCTGCCTGAGCATCTGCGACGTCGAGACCGACACCGCCGGCCGCGGCGCGGAGGCCCTGACGATATGACCGGGCGCAGGAGGAACGACGGGGCGCCGCTCATCGGTTTCAAGCGCCACCTGCGGTTGGAGGTGATCTCGGGGGACGCCGTCTACCTGATGTCGGAACACGGGGTCGCCGCGGTCCGCGGCCCCCATCTCGCGGCCCTCGCGCCGCTGCTGGACGGCACGCGTGACCTCGCCACCCTGCTGGAGGCCGCGGCGCCCCTCGTTCCCCCTGCGCAGGTCGCGCAGATCGTGGGGCAGCTGACCCGCTGCGGTCTGCTCGGCCACCGCCCACCCCAGGAGAGCGGCGCCGAGGACCCCGCGGCCCGCGCGTACTGGGACCTCGCCGGCACCGAGGCCCCGGACGGGACCGGGACGGTGCGCATCGTCACCGTCGGCGACCTGGACGACTCCGGGGCGGCCGCCGCGTGCCGTCGCGCCGGGGTCACCGTCACCGAGTCCGGCGCCCCCGCCACCCTCGACCTGGTCCTCTGTACCGACTACCTCGACCCGCGGCTGGCCGCCGTGGACGCGGCCCGCCGCGACGACGGCCGCCCGTGGCTTCTCGCCAAGCTGTGCGGCACCACGCTGTGGGTGGGCCCGGTGTTCCGGCCCGGCACGGAGGCCGGCGCCTGCTGGAACTGCCTGGCCCACCGGCTTCGCGCCCACCGCTGCGCCGAGGCGCCGGTCCGCGTGGCGCACGTCGGGGCCGCGGTGGACGTGCCGCACGCCGGGCTTCCGGCCACCCGCGCGCTCGGCGCCCAGATCGCCGCCCTGGAGTGCGTCAAATGGCTGGCGGGACACCGCGGCGAGGAGCACGACCGCGTGGTCACCCTCGACACGCTGAACCTGACCAGCCGGTCGCACCCGCTCACCCGGCGCCCGCAGTGCCCCGAGTGCGGGGACCCCTCCCTGATGGCCCGCCAGGCGGCCCGGCCGGTCGTCCTGACCGACCGCCACCGCACCGTGCACACCTCCGGAGGCCACCGCGCGCTGTCCGCGCAGGCGATGCTGGACCGGTACGGCCACCTGGTCGACCCGGTGACCGGCGTCGTGAAGGAGATCCGCCGCGACCGGCGCGGCCCCGAACTGCTCAACGTCTACCGGGCAGGACACAACCTGGCCCTGACGCCCCGCCACATGACGGAACTGAACGCCTCGCTGCGCCAGGAGAGTTCGGGCAAGGGAAGGACGGCCCTTGACGCCCGGGTCGGCGCGCTGTGCGAGGCGCTGGAGCGGATCAGCGGCCGGTGGCAGGGCGACGAGTCCGTCGTACGGGGCTCGCTGCGCACGCTCGGACCGGACGCCGTACACCCTGCCGAATGCCAGCTCTGGCACGAGCGACAGATCGCCGAGCGCGCCCGGTGGAACGCCGGAGGCCACCCGTTCCACCAGGTGGCCGAGGCGTTCGACCCGG
This sequence comes from Streptomyces sp. NPDC002463, assembly GCF_042889835.1. Taxonomy (NCBI): domain Bacteria; kingdom Bacillati; phylum Actinomycetota; class Actinomycetes; order Kitasatosporales; family Streptomycetaceae; genus Streptomyces; species Streptomyces sp. NPDC002463. Next base: position 71,543 of record NZ_JBIARL010000022.1, on the reverse strand, counting down.
ACGCGGAGCTGGACTGGTCTCCCGTCTGGTCCCTCACCCGGGAACGGCACGTGCTGTTGCCGACCGCGCTGCTCTACTACCACGCCCCCGACGCGGCCGGCCGGCGGATGGTCCGCGCGGACTCCAACGGCTGCGCGGCCGGCAGCTCGCTGGAGGACGCGGCCCTGCAGGGTCTCCTCGAACTCGTCGAACGCGACGCCGTCGCCCTGTGGTGGTACAACCGCACCCGCCAGCCGGGCGTCGACCTGACCGCCTTCGACGACCACTGGACCGCCGAGGTGCTCCGGGCGCACCGGGAACTCCACCGCGAGGTCTGGGCGTTGGACCTCACTTCGGACCTCGGCGTGCCGGTGTTCGCCGCGCTGTCCCGGCGCACCGACCGGGGCGTCGGCGCCCCCGAGGACATCGTCTTCGGTTTCGGCGCCCACCCGGACCCGGCGATCGCCCTCTCCCGGGCGGTCACCGAACTGAACCAGATGCTCCCGCCGGTCCTCGACTCCCACCCGGACGGCACCGGGTACGCCTGTGCCGACAAGGTCGCCCTGCACTGGTGGCGCACCGCCGCCCGGGACGCGATGCCCTACCTCGCCCCCGATCCCGGCGTCCCCGCTCGCACCCCGCTCGACTACGGATGGAGCGGTGTCGGAGGCGTGCTCGAGGAGTTCCAGAACCTGCGCCGAACCATCGAGAGCAAGGGGTTGGAGGTGTGCATACTGAATCAGACCCGTCCCGACCTGGGCCTGCCCGTGGTGCGGACCCTGGTTCCCGGTCTGCGGCACTTCTGGCCCCGGTTCGCCCCAGGGAGACTCTTCGACGTCCCGGTGTCCCTCGGCAGACTGCCCGAGCCGACGCCGTACGAGGGGCTGAACCCGATACCGCTGTTTGTCTGAGCATTGCCGAGCCGCGTAACGCCGAGCCCGAGCAGGAGCGATCGTGCCACCCGTGCAACCCCTGGGAAGTACAGCGCCCACCCCCTCGATCGAACTGTGGTCACTGCGGGAGGAGACCCTGCTGGAGGAACTCCCGGAGGGTTCCGCCCTGGTGCTGCACTCCCGGTGGGGCGACCTGCGCATCCCGCGCCCTGGAGCGGTGCTCACCGAGACGCTGCGCCGCATGCTGCTCGGCCCCGTCCAGCTGGAGAACGTGCCCGGTGTCGACGAACTCGCCGCTCGGCTCCGCCTGTTGCAGGCGTTGCGGCAGCTGTCCGGGCTCGTCGTACGCTCCGTCGGCGCGCCGGACGGCGAGCGGCCCCTGCTGTCCGTGGTGCCGACGGTCACCGGCGCCCGCCTCGATCCGGTGCCGGTGCCGGCCGGGCACATGATGCGGCTGTCGCGGTTCGCCACGCTGCGTTCCAGCGGCCACGACATGGTGCTGGAGTCGCCGCTGTCGCAGTTCCGCGTCGTCTTCGCACGGCCCGAGGCGGGCTGGCTGATCAGCTCGCTCAGCCGGCCCGTCACCCTCGAACGAGCCGCCGCGCGGATGCCGTTGGCTGCCCCGGTGGTCGGAGCGCTCGTCTCCCACCTCGTCGCCACCGGCATGGTGGAGGTCGCGGAACAGACCACGGCGCCCCACGACGCCGTCTTCCCCGAGGACCACGATCCCGCGCTGCTCCCGTGGTCCGCCGACGACCTGCGCTTCCACTGGAGCAGCCGCCCCGGCGGCCGCGACGGCGACTTCGGCGCCACCTACCCCCTGCGGGGCCGCCAGGAAGAGCCGCCCCGGCTCAAGCAGCCACCGAGCGGGCCCCGGATCAAGCTGCCCGGGCCGGGCCCCGGCGTCCCCGACTGGGACACCTCCCTGACCGAGGTCCTGGAGCGGCGGCGTTCGGTTCGCGACCACGGCACCACCGGTCTGACGCTCCACCAGCTCGGTGAGGTCCTCCACCGCTCCCTGCGCGTCCGGGAGCCCGCCGGGCCCGGCGCCCCGCAGCGCCGCCCGTACCCGAGCGGCGGCGCGCGCTACGAGCTGGAGTGCTATCTGACCGTGGGCCGATGCGCCGGCCTCGAACCCGGCGCCTACTACTACGACCCCCTCGACCATGCGCTGATCCGGCTGCCCGCCCGCGCACAGCTGGCCACCGCACTCCTCGACGAGGCACAGGCCGGCACGGGCATGAGCGCCCGGCCCGCACTGCTGCTCACCTTGACGGCCAGGTTCGCCCGGGTCTCCTGGAAGTACAGCGGGCTCGCGTACGCGTTGACACTGAAGCACGCAGGCGTGGTGCAGCAGACGCTGTATCTGCTGGCGACCGGCATGGGTCTGGCACCGTGCGCGCTGGGCACCGGCACCACCCAGCTGTCGGCGGAGGCGTTCGGGCTGGACTGGCGGGAGGAGTCGGCGGTCGGCGAGTTCATCCTCGGCACTCTCCCGGAGGAACGCGAAGTGTCCTCAAGGGACTGAACAACAACCGTCACACCACGCATAGTTGGCTGCAACGTCAAGGGACGGCATTACCATCGACCGTTGCCCCCGTCCGGTGTGACCAGAGGGAGAGCCATGACAGACCGTTACACGGAGAGCCCCGTCAGGCAGGAACCCGGAGTCCGGGTCCTCGGCATCGAGGCTCCGGCGCCACGGTTCGCACTGGTCGTGGTCTGGACGGTCATCGCGGCGTTCCTGACGATGCAGGTCGTCGACATCCTCAACGAAGGGATCACCGCGGTCACCGTCGCCTGCAGCGCCACCGTGCTGCCCGCGATCCTCGGACTCCAACTGGTCCACACCCTCCCGCGGTTCCGCCGGCTGCGCGCCAGATACGGACGCTGGACGCTGCTCGGGCAGGCACTGCTCACGGTCGTGCCCGTGCTGTTACTCGGCGGGCCGTGGGGCGGGATGGGCGGCTTCACCGGCGCGTCCATGCTGATCCTGCTGCCCCGCCGAGTGGCGCTCCCGGCGTTCGGCGCGCTGATCGTGGCCATCGGCGTGGGCACCGCCCACACCGACCAGGGCACCTTCGTCAACGTTCTGTACATGATGATGTCGACGCTGGTCACCGGCATCATCGTGTACAGCCTCACCCTGCTGTCCGACCTCACGCTGGCCGTGCACGAGGCGCAGGAGGACATCACCCGCGTCGCCGTCATCAAGGAACGGCTGCGGTTCGCCCGGGACCTGCACGACCTCCTGGGCTTCACCCTGTCGGCGATCACGCTGAAGAGCGAGCTGGCCCACACGATGGTCAACCGCTCGCCCGAGCGGGCCAGGGCGGAGCTGGAGAGCATCGTCGAGCTGTCGCGTCAGGCCCTGCGGGACGTCCGCGAGGTGGCCCGGAGCTACCGTTCGATGTCGCTCCTGACGGAGCTGTCCTCGGCCCGCTCCGTGCTGTCGGCGGCCGGCATAGACGCCCATCTACGGGTGGACTGCGGCCGGTTGTCGGGGAGTGCCGACACCGTGCTGGCGACGGTGCTGCGTGAGGGGGTCACCAACGTGATACGGCACAGCAAGGCTTCCCGCTGCACCATCGAGGCGGTCGCCCAGGAAGGCGTGATCAGCCTGCGCCTGGCGAACGACGGCGTGCCGCCGCGGCTGCGCGAGCTCGGCCGGTGCCGCCCGGAGCAGCTCGTCCGGGACAACGGCGGCCTGTCCAACCTCGCCGTGCGGCTCTCCGAGGTCGGCGGCGCCTTCTCCGCCGGGGTGCGCGAGGACGGCTGGTTCCACCTGGAGGCCTCGGCCGCGGCGGACGCCCACGAGGCACCGGTGCCGGACGCGGACGCCTCCGACGACGAGAGCCTGGTGGGTGAGCACGGGGCCCTGCTCCGGGACCGCGCCCGGCCGGAGGACGTGATCCGGTCGAGCAGCCCCGGGGCTTCCTGAGCCCGGCGCGATCGGAACGAGCGACCCTGGGGGCGTCCTGCCGATCGGTCCGGACTCACGACGCCCGGCCCGATCGGCAGCCCACCGCCTAGAGCCAGCCGGCCTCGCGCGCGATCCGTACCGCGTCCAGCCGGTTGCGGGCGTTCAGCTTGACCGAGGTCGCGGTGAGGTAGTTCCGCACGGTGCCCACCGACAGGTAGAGCCGGCCCGCGATCTCCGCGACCTCGGCGCCGTCCGCCGCCAGCCGCAGCACCTCCGTCTCCCGCTCGGTCAGCGGACTGTCCCCGCTGTCCCACGCGGCCACCATGAGATCCGGGTCCACGACCCGTTCACCCTGGGCCACTCTGCGTATGGCCTGGGCGAGTTGACGCGGCGGCGCGTCCTTCAGGATGAACCCGCGCACCCCTGCGCGCAGCGCCCGCCGGAACGTTCCCGGCCGGCCGAGGCTGGTGAGGATCAGCGTCTGGCACTCCGGCAGCACGTCGCGCAGCTCGGCCGCCGCGGTGAGTCCGTCCATGCCCGCCAGATCGATGTCGAGGACCGCGACGTCCGGCCGCTGCTCCAGGGCCGTGGGGACGATCTCGTCGCCGTTCGCCAGCTCCGCGATGACGTCGATGTCCTCTTCCAACTCGAGGAGCGCCACCAGAGCGCCTCGCACCATGTGCATGTCCTCGGCAAGCAACACCCGGATGATCAACGTAAGCTCCCCCCAGCCGCGCTCGATCGCGAGGGCAGATGTTACCCCGGCCCAGCCTCCCGCCCACGCTCCGGACGCCCCCGACAAGGGTCCGCCCCTGGGCCGCCGTTCCCGACTTCCCGGGCGAAGCGGCGCAGGGCGAGGTGGCCCAGGATCGCGGTGCCGGGGGTGAGGGCGGTGAGGCAGGCCCAGGTGGGCATGTGACCGGTGGAGGGCGCGAGGTTGGCGCGGAGGCCGAACCCGTCGAGGACTTCGAGCGCGCGACGTCGGGCGGCCGGGGCGGGCATGCCGAAGCAGCGGCCGCGGAAGGCGAGGTCGTCCGCGACGGTGAGCGCGCGGTCCAAGGTGTCGGCCTGGGAGACGACGCCGATACGGGACTTCACGGCGACCGGGTCGGTACTCACCTCGTGACCGGCGACCCGTGCCTTCCGGCGCCGTTGGTTCCGAGCAGACCGGAGAACTCGCCCTGATGTACCGTCAAATCCATTCCGTCGACGGCGACGAGGCCGCCCCGCGCGCGGGTGGATCTTGCGCAGGCCCTCCGTGCGGATGGCCGCCGGGGCGAGGGCATGGCGGGGGTGGGGCGCATGGGGGTGCTCCAAGGTGCGGTGGCGAGCATGTCGGTCAGGCGTGCGCGGCCGGTGTCGGTGAGCGCGACGTAGGCCACGCGGCCGTCGCGGGCGTCCGTCTCGCGCGTCACGAGGCCGATCCGCTCCAGCGGGGCCAGGCCCCGGGTCACCCCGGAGGCGGTCGGTCCAAGAGCCTCGGCCGGGCCGACCCGACGCATCCGACCGCCCGGCGCCTCCCCCAGCCCCAGCAGCATCGCGAAGTCGGCCGGCTCAAGGATCAGTTCAGCCGATGGCGGCGGCGCACCCGTTTCAGACGCTGTTGGCGTCCAGCAGGCGGCACGTGCGGTCGCTCGCGCCGCTGAGGGTGAGGGGGACGCCGATGCCGGCGCACATGCGGTGGGCGCGGGCCAGGGCGCTGAGGGTCGCGGGGCTGGGGTCGGCGGCCGGGACCGCGATGACGACCCGGACGGGCCGGTGCTCCTGGACGAGGGCCTGGATCTGGAGCGCCGCCGCGGCGCGGTTGGTGACGTCCAGGTCGCGGTGGAGCGTGACGTGCAGGGCGTCGTGGCGTACGGCGTGGCTGATGAGCAAGGTGTCCCTCCGCGCAGGACGAGGAGGCCCACGGCCGGACGGTCGGTGTGGGCGGTTCGTCCGAGGATGTCACGAGTGGTGGCCCGAGAGCGTTCTCGGGGCGTTCACCGCGCGGAGTGTCGGTGGCGCGCCACAGGAGACGGCCCGGCCGTGGCGGGTGCAGGCCGTGGCGGGGCTGCGGTCATGCCGGGGTGCCGGCCGCGCCGGGACGCCGGACATGGCAGGGCGCCGGTCATGGCGAGGTGGCCGGTGCCGTCGCGTCCGGGATGGGCCGGAGCCCGAGCCGCGCAGCGGGCTCGGGCTCCGGCGGGGTGCACGTCAGGCGTGCACCGGCGTGGTGCCCGCCTCCCGGACGGGCGTCACGCTCGTGGGTTTCAGTGCCAGTACTTCATGGTCGAACCTCCTCCCCCGCTCGTGGGCGCAGGGTGACCTCGAAGCGGTCGAGACCGCGGAGGGTCAGATTGCGCCGGTGGTCCGGTTCCGCGACCGCCCGTGCGTCCGGGTAGTCCCTGGCCAGGGCCCCGAGGACCGATCCGGCGAGCCGGATCGCCATGGACGCGCCCAGACAGGCATGGGCCCCGCGCCCGAACCCGAGGTGCGGGTTGGGGGCGCGGTCGAGTCGCAGCTCTGTGGGGTGGTCGAAGCGCAGCGGGTCGTGGTTGGCCGCGCCCAGGAAGAGCGTGACCGGATCACCCGCCTTGATGGTGACGCCACCCAGTTCGGTGTCGGTGACGCAGACCCGGGCGTCCGCCTGGACCGGTGCGTCGTACCGGATGAGTTCGTCCACGGCCGTGGCCGGGGTCGCCCGGAACGCGTCGAGCGCGCCGGGGGTGGTGAGGAGGGCGGCCGCGGCGTTGCCGAGGAGCCGCGAGGCGGATTCGTAGCCGGCGTGGAGGACGGCGCGCAGACTGTTCCGAAGAACCGTTTCTGCCACTCCGCTGTCCGCCGCGTGCTCGGCCACGTAGGCGATGAGGCCTTCCTTGGGCGGGTCCGCGAGCCAGCCGCCGGCGTACTCCGCGAGCCGGGCCCGGGCCGCGACGGCGGGCTCGTGCTTCTCGGGCCAGAGCCCGGCGTCCATGCCGTCGACGACGGTACGGGACATGGGCACGAACCAGTCGAGCTCGGGCGCCGGGACGCCGAGGAACGCGGTGACGAAGCGGAGGGCGACCGGCTCGGCGAGCTCTCCGACGAAGTCGAAGGAGGGCCGCCGGGCCAGCTCGGCGAGCAGGTCCGCGATCTGGAGCTCCAGACCGTCGTGCAGGGCCTGCCGGTCCTGGGCGCGGAAGCCGTCGAGCAGCAGGTGCCGGATGGCGGTGTGCTCCGGCGGGTCGAGGGTCTGGACGCTCAGCAGCGGCGCGGGGATGTCCTCGCCGGCGCGGCGCCAGTCGGAGGCGAAACGGTTGCTGTCGGTGAGCACCGCGAGGCAGTCGGCATGGCGGGTCAGGACCCAGGAACCGAGCAGTTCGTGCCAGAAGACCGGCGTCGTCTCCCGCATGCGGGCGTAGGCCGGGTAGGGGTTCCGCAGGATCGACGGACGGGCCAGATCCAGAATCGGGTCCACGGCTGCCGCTTGCTCCACGAAACGTCTCCCCCTGCACATCCGGCCTGGTTGAGGCCTTGGTTGCTGACCGAGTTGAGCGCACGAGACGCCGGATCACCGGTGGGTGGAACGCCTCGTTGGTGCTTCACCGACTGTTGGTCGGTGCTTCTTCGAACATCATCCGAGCCGAGCGCCGGTGACGCTACCACGCAACTGGGGTGGCTGGTATGACTACCTGCCACAGATCTTTCACAAAGCTTCGGGGAGTTACGGAAGATGACCGGCCAAGATCAGACAATCATCCACGATGTCCCGGTAAACGTTGCTCAACAGCCCAACCCCTACCCGCTCTTCGAACGCATCCGCGAGCACGGAGTCGTGCAGCGCGTCCGGCTGAATCCCACTCTTGAAGTCTGGATGGTCACCGGTTACGACGAGGCGGTGGCCGCGCTCACCGACCCGCGCCTCAGCAGCAGCCCCGTCGGGGTCAACGGCCTCGAGGAGGAGATGGCCCACCAGGAGCGCACCAACGTCCTGATGGCCAGCATGCTCGTGGCCAACGGCGAGGACCACACCCGGCTGCGCAACCTGGTCTCCAAGGCCTTCACCTTCCGCCGCGTGGAGGCGCTCGCACCCCGCGTCCAGGCGCACACCGACGCCTTCCTCGACGCGATCGCCGCGCGCGGATCCGCCGATCTGGTATCCGAGTTCGCGCTGCCGCTGCCGATGGCCGTGCTCAGCGAGCTCATCGGCATCCCGGCCGAGGGGCAGCCGGACTTCGCCCGCCTGGCGGTGGGCCTCATCATGCCGCCCAACACCCCCGAACGGCTCGCCAAGGGTGCCCTGGCCAGGGCCGAACTCACCGAGTTCTTCGAGCCGTTGATCGCCGCGCGCAAGGCCGACCCGAAGGACGACCTGCTGAGCGCGCTCTGCGCCGCGCAGGCCGAGGAGAAGATCAGCGACCGCGAGCTGACGGCCATGGCCATCCTGCTCACGCTCGCCGGCCACGAGACGACGGCGAGCCTCATCGCGAACGGCGTCCACGCCCTCCTGCGCCACCCGGAGCAGTTCGCCGCGCTGCGCGACGACCCCTCGCTGCTGCCCGGGGCGATCGAGGAACTCCTGCGCTACGAGGGCCCGGTGAGCCGGGGCGTCGCGCGCTTCACGGTCGACGCGTACGAGATCGGCGGGGTCACCGTCCCGCCCGGCGAGATGATCATCATCGGGCTCGCCGCGGCCAACCGCGACCCGGCACGCTACGACCGCCCCGACATCCTCGACGTGGCCCGCCGCGAGGTCCCGCAACAGCTCGCTTTCGGCCATGGTGTGCATTTCTGCCTGGGCGCTCCGCTGGCCCGCGCGGAGGCCAGGATCGCCATCGGCACCCTGCTGCGGCGCTTCCCCGACCTGCGGCTCGCCGACCCGGACGCCGACCTGAGCCGGCGCGAGGGCATCCTGCGCGGCATGGCGACGCTGCCCGTGACCTTCACCCCGCAGGCGTGAGGGGGACGACGGTGACAGCGGCGAACTTCGACGAGATCGCCCCGGGGTACGACGCGTCGCGCGGTGGTACGGCGCGTGCCGCCGGTTTCGCGGAGCAGCTCGCGCCGCTGCTCGACCCGGCCCGGCCGGTGCTCGACATCGGCGTCGGTACGGGCATCGTGGCGGCCGAGCTGACGACACGGGGGTACACCGTGTTCGGCGTCGACCTCTCGCCCGGGATGCTCGCGCGGGCGCAGGCCCGGCTCGGCGCGCGGGTGGCCGTGGGCGACGCCGGCCGGCTGCCCGTGCGGAGCGGGTCGGTGGACCAGGCGGTCTCGACCTGGCTGCTGCACGCGGGCCCGGACAACAGGGCCGTCCTGGCCGAGGCCGCGCGGGTGCTGCGGCCGGGTGGGCGCTATCTGGTGATCCCGGCGGGCGGCACGCGCCCGGCGGACGATGTCGGCGTCCTCGTAGGAGCGTTGGAGGACCGCCTCGATCCGGAGGGCAGCCGCCGCGACGGACCGGAGTGGCTGGCCCCGATCGCCGCGGCGCGGGGTCTCGTCTACGAGGGGACGGCGTCGGAGCGCCCCACGTCCTTCCAGGTGACGCCCCGTGCGATGGCCGAGTCGCTGACGCGCGGCCTGTTCACCGGTGCGTGGGCGGTGGGTGGGGAGGCGACCGCCCTCGTCGACGAGACCAGAGCCCGGCTGCTCGCCCTCCCCGACCCGGACGCCCCCCGGGTCAGAGAGGCGGCGGACGTCGTCCTGGTCTTCACCCGGAAGACCTGACACCACGGCCCGCGAGGCCGAGCGGCCGGGGCGCCCGTCAGGCGCCGCCGCGCAGCGCCGCCGCGTAGGCCTCGTCGGGGTCGAGGCGGCGGAGTTCCTCGGCGATCAGCTCCGCGGTGGTCCGGACCTTCAGGGCGAGGACCCTGTTGGGCTGGCCGGGGATGGCGAGCCGCGCGACCGGGCCCTCGGGCCGGTCGATGCGGATCTCGCCGTCGGCGGTGCCCATGCGGACGGCCGTGACGACGGGCCCGTCGGTGACGACCCGGTCGACGGAGACGCCGAGCCGCACCTCGAACCAGCGGGCCAGGAGTTCGGCGCTCGGGTTCTCCGCCTCGCTCTCGACGGCGGCCGAGGTGACGGTGAGCGGCGCCTGGTCGAGGGCCGCGGCCAGCATCGAGCGCCACGGGGTGAGCCGGGTCCAGGCGAGGTCGGTGTCGCCGGGCGCGTACGAGGCGGCGCGCTTCTCCAGCGCGGCGAGCGGGTCCTCGACCGCGTACATGTCGGTGATGCGGCGCTGCGCCAGCGAGCCCAGCGGGTCCCGGGAGGGCACCTCGGGCGCGTCGACGGGCCACCAGACGACGACGGGCGCGTCCGGCAGGAGCAGCGGCAGGACCACCGAGTCGGTGTGGGCGCCGACTTCCCCGTACAGCCGGAGCAGGACCGTCTCGCCGGAGCCCGCGTCGGTGCCGAGCCGGACCTCGGCGTCGAGCCGGTTCTCGTGCCGGTCACGCGGAGTGCGCGCGTGCCGCTTGATGACGACGAGGGTCCGGGAAGGGTGTTCCCTGGAGGCCTCGTTGGCCGCCTTGACGGAGTCGTACGCGTTCTCCTCGTCGGTGACGACGACGAGGGTGAGCACGGCGCCGACGGCGGGGGTGCCGACGGCCCGGCGGCCCTGCAGGATCGCCTTGTTGATCTTGCTGGAGTCGGTGTCCGTCAGATCGATCTTCATGTGCGGCGCCCGTCCCTTCCTCTGCCGCGAGCCTAACGCGTTCGAGCACCCCGGCGGGACGCGTCCTACGCCGGCTCCGAATTCGGCTCCGGGTCGGGCGACGCCTGGTCCTGGGCGCGGCGGTTGACGACGGCCGCGGCGGCGATCGCGGTGCCGAGGAAGGCGGTGACGACCACCCAGGGACGGTCGAGGACGTGTCCGGTGGCGTGGTCCAGGGAGTACCGTCCGGCGCCGGTGATGCCGATCGCGGCCGCCGTGAAGCCGAGGAACGCCGGGTACTCGTAGCCGCCCGCCGCGGCGAAGAAGCCGGCCGGGGCGTGGACGGCGACGGCTCCCGCCATCGCACCCGCCGCGGCGGCGCCGGCGGCCGGGGTGGCGAGGCCGAGGGCGAGGAGGGCTCCGCCGCCCGCCTCGCCGAGCCCCGCGGCGATCGCGCTCTCGCGGCCCGGATGGAAGCCCATGGCCTCCATCGCCTTGGTGGTGCCCTCGATGCCGCCTCCCCCGAACCAGCCGAGGAGCTTCTGCGTGCCGTGCGCGGCGAGCACGGCACCGGTGCCGACTCTCAGCACGAGCAGTCCGAGATCGCGTCGGTTGGGGTGGCCCATGGGGTTCTCCAGGTGCGGGAGGCGGACGCGTACGCCGTCCACTCTCGTCCCGCCCACTCCCCGGCGCCCTCCGGAGAGCATTCCGAATAGGCCATACGAGTCATGTTTTGCGGCGATTGCCCACTGTTGCTTGACTGAGGGTGCTTTTCGTCCCCGAGGGAAGTGGGTACGCATGTCCGCCGAGTCCACCAAGACCGCAGCCCTGCGGGAGAAGGTCCGGGCGCTGATGCCCCGGGCGAAGGAGGACCTGACCGCACTGGTGGCCATGCGTTCCGTCGCCGACCCGCGCCAGTTCCCGCCCGAGGAGTGTGCGAAGACGGCCGACTTCCTCGTACGGGCCTTCACGGAGGCCGGACTCCGCGACATGCGCCGGGTGACGACCCCGGACGGCACGGACGCGGTGGTGGGGCACGCGCCGGGTCCCGAGGGCGCGCCGACGGTGCTGCTCTACTGCCACTACGACGTGCAGCCGCCGCTCGACGACGCCGCCTGGAAGACCCCGCCCTTCGAGCTCACCGAACGCGACGGGCGCTGGTACGGCCGCGGCGCCGCCGACTGCAAGGGCAACATCGCCATGCACCTGACGGCGCTGCGCGCGCTCGGTGGACCGGAGGGCCGGGGCTTCCCCGTGAACATCAAGTTCGTGGCGGAGGGCTCGGAGGAGCAGGGGACGGGCGGGCTGGAGCAGCTCGTGCCGCTCCAGCCCGAACTGTTCGCCGCCGACACCCTGTTGGTCTGCGACACCGGCAACTTCGCGCTGGGCCTGCCCACCGCCACCACCTCGCTGCGCGGGCTCACCAACGTCGTCGTGACCGTCTCCACCCTCAAGGGCGAGATGCACTCCGGCATGTTCGGCGGCCCCGCGCCCGACGCCCTGGCAGCGCTCGTCCGGATCCTCGACGGCCTCCGCGACGAGCACGGCAACACGGCGATCAAGGGGCTCGCCGACGACGGCACCTGGGACGGGGTGGACTACCCGGTCGAGCAGTTCCGTACCGATGCGGGCGTCCTCGACGGGGTGTCCCTGGTCGGCACGGGTTCGGTGGCCGACGAGCTGTGGGCCCGGCCCGCCGTCACCGTCCTCGGCATCGACTGCCCGCCGGTGGTGGGTTCCTCGGCGGCGATCCAGGCGAAGGTGCGGGCCAGGGTCAGCCTTCGGGTGCCACCGGGGATCGACGCGAACGACGCCCTGCGCGCCCTCACCGACCATCTGACCTCGGCCGCCCCGTGGGGAGCCCGGGTGGAGGTGGAGCCGGAGAGCGCCGGCCAGCCCTTCAAGGCCCGCACCGACGGACCCGCCTACCGGGCCCTGGGGTCGGCGCTGCGCGAAGCGTACGGAAAGGACATGGTCCAGTCGGGGCAGGGCGGGTCGATCCCGCTGTGCAACGTCCTCGCCGCGCAGTTCCCCGAGGCGGAGATCGCCCTGATCGGCGTCGAGGAGCCGGGCTGCCTCATCCACGCGCCGAACGAGAGCGTGGACCCCTCCGAGATCGAGCACATGGCGCTGGCCGAGGCCCTCTTCCTGAGCTCGTACGCCACTCCCCTCTGACCCCGCCCCTCCCCAGCTCTCCCCTCCCCCACCCGCAACGAAAGGACCGGTGCGGTTCCATGACACAGACTCACGACAGTCCGTACGGCCGCGACGCGCGCGGGGACGTGCCACCCGGGCCCGTGGGACTCCTCGCGGGCTTCGCCTGGCAGGCCCTGCTCGTCGCCGGTCTCGTCTCGCTGATCCTCGGCGTCATGGTGCTGGCCTGGCCGGAGGCCACCCTGCGGGTGGTGGGGGTGCTCTTCGGCCTGTACCTGCTGCTCAGCGGCGTGATGCAACTGGTCGCCGCGTTCGGCACGCACGCCACCACGGCCCTGCGGGTCATGGCCTTCATCAGCGGCGCGCTGTCGATCCTGCTCGGCCTGTTCTGCTTCCGGGGCGCGACGCAGTCGACCCTGCTGCTCGCGCTGTGGATCGGTATCGGCTGGCTCTTCCGCGGCATCACCCAGACCGTGGCGGCCGCCTCCGACCCGGCGATGCCGGCGCGCGGCTGGCAGATCTTCCTCGGCATCGTCAGCGCGGTCGCCGGTGTGGTGCTGATCGTCGCCCCGCTGGAGTCGGCCACGGTGCTCACGGTCCTCGCCGGCATCTGGCTCCTCGTCGTCGGCGTCGTCGAGCTCGTCACGGCCTTCATGGTCCGCTCCCGCGCCAAGGACCTCCCGCCGGGCGCCTAGCCGGATACGCACCACCGCCGTCCGCCGTCCGCCCGAGCTCCGGGCGGACGGCGGACCCCGTTCACCCGTACGCTACATTTTGCCGGTCCTTGACCATCGATCCCCGCGATCGCAACCCTTCGGAGCCGGCACTTCATGAGTGACATCGTCAACGGCCTTGGCCGGGCGGGTGCCTACGGCGCACTCGGCGTGGTCCTGCTGATCCTCGGCATCGTGCTCGTGGACCTGCTGACCCCCGGCAAGCTCGGCCGCCAGATCTGGGAGGACCGCAACCGCAACGCCGCGATCCTGCTGAGCTCGGCGCTCCTCGGCATCGGCGGCATCGTCTTCACCTCGATCTGGACGACGTACGACCACTTCGGCAAGGGGCTCGTCTCGACCGCCGCGTTCGGCCTGCTCGGCCTGGTGATGATGGCGGTGGCCTTCCTCGTCGTCGACCTGGTCACGCCGGGGAAGCTCGGCGCCACCCTCGTCGATCCCGAGCCGCACCCGGCGGTCTGGGTGACGGCCTCCTGCAACATCGCGGTCTCGGCGATCGTCTCCGCCTCGATCGCCTGACGCCCGCGCCTCACGGGGACATGGGCTCCACCTCCAGGAAGCGGCGGCCGCGCGGCCCCTTGTAGAGCAGCGCCTCCCAGCCGAGCCGCGCGAGGGCCGGCACGCAGGCACCCAGGGCCGCCGCCTCCTCCTGGGCGGCGCCCGTCCCCGGCGGGCCGAGCCACTCCACCACGGCCGTCCCGGGCCGCTCCCCCGCCGTGACCCGGTACCCCGTGGAGAGCCGTGTCCCCGAGGCGTCCACCGACGAGGGCGTGATCCCGCCGGACTCCAGGGCGAGGGCCACCGCCCGGACCGGTCTCCGGAGCTCCCAGTCGGCGGGCACGGTCCTCGGGTCGCCGCCCCGGCTCAGGGTCAGCCGCCTGATCTGGAGCAGCCCGTCGACGGCCGCGCGGACCTCCCGCGAGCGCTGCTCGGCCTCGGCCGGGGACAGCGGCGGCCCGTCGCCCGTGGCCGCCTCGAAGACGCCCGGGACTCCCCCCGCTCCGGTGGTCACAGCAGCCGCCGGATGTCGCCGCGGACCCGGTAGAACCCGCCCGCCGCCGGGTGCAGGGCGTCCACCACGTACCGCGCGCCGGGCTCCCGGATCGCCCGCGGGAACTGCACGTTCCACCCGGAGTCGTACCCCTGCGAGACGACCCGCACCCGGGTCCTGCCGCCCTCGGTCACGCACTCCACCACCACCGAGCCGGCCGGGGCGTCGCTGACGGCGGTCACCGCGGTCACGGTCGTCGCCGGCTCGTACACCGGCAGGGCGGCGGCGAGCTTGATGTCCCGCGCGACCGGGACCGTGCCCTGCTGGGCGGCCTCGATCGCCGCCTCGCTCGCGTCCACGCAGACCAGCGAACCGTCCGTGGTCACCAGGTAGAGCCGCTCGTCCCGGTACTGCATGGAGAGCGCCGAACCGCCGCCCGTGCCCAGCTTCCACAGCCGGGTGCCGTCCTCCGCGAAGCAGTAGACGGAGGAGGCCGAGTCGGCCGCGAAGACGAACCGGCCGCCGGGCGAGGTCGCGCAGGAGTAGACCGGACTGTCGCAGGAGTACACCGCCTCCACGCGCCCGTCCTTCTTCCCGAGCCGCTGCACCTTCTTGCGGGACGTGCCCGCGTAGACCGCGGTGTCCTCCTGCCAGCCGAAGAGGACCCCGCCCTCGGTGGCCGTGTGCCACAGCTCGCCGCCGCCGTCCGGGGCGTGGGCCGCGACGCCTCTCGTGTCCCCGTAGTAGACGGCGTCCCCGTCGGCGCGGACCATCCAGGCGTGCTCCCCGGCGCCGGAGCGCGCCCACTGGTGCTCGTCCTCGTGGTCGATGACGGTGAGCCGGCCGGAGCGGTCGGCGACGTGCAGGACGCCCTCGTGGATGTCGAGCCAGAAGATGTCGACGTCGGTGGCGATGTCGTACGCGGCGAAGGGGAGCTTGGACGACAGGTCGTACACCTTGCCGTCGTCGCAGCCCGCGTAGATCCAGAAGTCGTCGGCGACCAGGCACTTGACGCCGTCGGGCAGGCTGAACCGGGCCTGCACCTCGCCCGCCCGGTCGAGCGTGAAGACGTCCCCCGCCTGGTTGCCCACCCAGCAGCGCTCCTCGTCGACGTGGATGCCGAAGGCGGCCGAACCGGTGCGGAAGCGCCAGAGGACGGGGGCGACGGCCCGCGCGGTGGAGGGCGCGGAGGTGACCTCACGGCGCGTCACGGCGCGCGCGGCACGCTGTCCCCTGACCGCGGGGGCGTACCCCTTGCGGACCTTCTCGCCGATCTTCTTCGCCGCGGCGGCCTGGGCCTTCGCCACCGTCGGGAAAGTGGAGCGCTGGGTCTGCCCGTCCGAGCCGATCCGGCCGTAACGGACCGACACCGCGAGGTCCTCGACGGTCACTTCGTAGAACTTGTGGGCACCGCCGCCGTCCTGCGACAGCTCCAGATAGGTCGTCGTCGTCATGGTGAAAACGGTAGGGGGCACCACTGACAACGGCCCGCGGTGAAGCCGTGGCCAAGGGACCAAAGACCTGCGCATTCAGGACTTTCGTCGCGGCATTCCGGACATTCACCCCTGTGACGATGGTGCGTGAAGATCATCCGACGAGCCGTCACCTCAGGAACGGCCGGAAGGGCCTCATGACCGAGCAACAGAAGCGGCCCCTGCCCGTCCGCATCCGCCGGAGCACGGACGGCATACCGATGAACGACCTCTTCCGGTCGGATCCGGTCCGGCCCACCCGGACCGCACCCAAGTCCGCGGCACCGGCCGCCGGACCCGCCACGGCCGTCACCCTGCCCCGCCGGCCGCCGCCCGCCGAGCCCGACCTGACGGAGCGTCCGGGTCCCGCCGTCCCCGGCTGGGTCGCCGTCCTGACCGGCCTCACCGCGCTCGGGGGCGCGGCGGCGGCGCTGTGGCGGGCCCGCCCCCTGCGCACGGCCGAACCGCCGCCGTGGCAGTGGGCCGCGCTCGCCGGCTGCGCGGTCGTCGCCGTCGTCGCCTTCGGCGGGCTGACCCGCGGCCGTACGGGCTCCGCCTGGGTCCTCTCGCTCTTCGGACGCTACCGCGGCAGCGTCCGGCGCACCGGCCTCGTCTGGATCAGCCCCTTCGTCCTGCGCCGCCGGATCGACGTACGCCTGCGGCACTGGCGCAGCGAACCCATCGCCGTCGTCGACGCCGAGGGCTCCGCGCTGCGCGTGGTGGTCCTGGTCGTGTGGTCGGTGCGGGACACGGCCCGCGCGCTGCTCGCGGTCGACGACCACCTCGGCTATCTGCGCGAGCAGGTCGAGGCGGCCACCGCGCGCGTGCTGTCCCAACTGCCTGCGGACGCCTTCCGGGGTGACGCGCCGACCCTGCGGGACGCCGAGGCGGTAGGCGACGCGCTGACCCGGATGCTCGCGGCCGAGTGCCGGCCGGTCGGCGTCGCCGTCTTCTCCGCCCAGCCCACCCGTATCGAGTACGCCCCCGAGGTCGCCGCCGCCATGCGCCGGCGGCAGATCGCCGTCCTGGACGCCAAGCACCGGGACTCGGTCCTGACCGGCGTGATCGACGCGGTGGACGACACCGTCACACGGCTGACCACCCGGGGGCTCGTCGAGCTCGACGACTTCGAACGCCAGGCCCTGGTCAAGGACTTGACCGTGGCCTTCTACACCCGGAGCGGCGGCCCGGCCGATCCGAACCAGGAGTGACGAGGACCATGGACCCGAACGACCGCACCCCCGAATTCGACGCGCCCGCCTTCGCCGACGAGACACCCCAGGACTGCGCGTGCGCGGGCTGCGCGGACGCGGCCCGCTCCGGCAGGACACCCGGCGGGCGGCGCGCCCTGCACGGGGTGCGCCGCGCCGTCGTCGCGACCGTCGGCGTGGTCGCCCTGACCGGCGCGGGCACGGGCACGGCCGCCGCCGAACCCGCCCCGGCGCACGCCGGCTGGGACGGCTCGAAGTACTGGTTCCGGAACGAGGCGGGCGAGTGGCGCTGGACCAGCCACCACGCCACGTACCGGAAGCGCGCCGGCGCCTCCGGGGACGGCGGGCGCACGCGGGAACCCGTCTTCCACGGCCGTCAGGGCTGGGACCCGCAGTGCCGCGTCTACTGGTACCCGTCGCGCGGCCACTGGTACTGGACCGGTCACGCCTCGACGTACGAGCAGCGGACGGGCCGCCCCGCGAAGCCGTCCGCACCCACGTCACCCACCTCGCGGGGCTGGACGGCACCCGTCTCCTCGTACGTCTACACGGGGTACTACGGACAGCGGGGCTCCTGGTCGAAGGGCTACCACACGGGGCAGGACTTCGCGGTGCCGTCGGGCACGGCCGTCCGCGCGGCGGGTCCCGGCCGGGTGGTGACGGCCGGGTACGGCCGCTCGTACGGCTACGAGGTGGTCGTCCGTCATCCGGACGGCCGCTACACCCAGTACGCCCACCTCTCCAGGATCGACGTGAGGCCCGGGCAGAGCGTGTCGGGCGGGCAGCGGATCGCGCGGTCGGGGGCGACCGGGCGGGTGACCGGTCCGCACCTGCACTTCGAGGTGCGGACCACACCGTACTTCGGCTCGGACGTGAACCCGCTGGCCTATCTGCGGAGCCACGGAGTCTCCGTGTAGGTCCGTGCCGCCCCTCGGGCCGCTCAGGCCTCGACCACGCTCCGGTCCGCCGTCGTCCGCCGGTTCTCCTCGACCGTGATCCGGCCCTTCCGGATCGTGGCCAGACGAGGGGCCCGGCGGGCGACGGCGCTGTCGTGGGTGACCATGACGAAGGTCGGCCCGTGCTCCGCGCAGAGCCCTTCGAGCAGGTCCACGATCTCGTCGCGCATCGACTCGTCGAGGTTGCCGGTGGGTTCGTCGGCGAGGAGCACCTTGGGCCGCTTCACCAGGGCGCGGGCGATCGCCACGCGCTGCTGCCGGCCGCCGGACAGCTCGGACGGCAGGTGCCCGAGGCGCTCGCCGAGGCCGACCGACCCCAGCGCCTCCGCTGCCCGGGTGCGCCGCTCGGCCGCCTTGACGCCGAGCGGGACGAGCGCGGTCTCCACGTTCTCCTGGGCGGTGAGCGTGGGGATGAGGTTGAAGCTCTGGAAGACGAAGCCGATGTTCTCGCCGCGCACGGCCGTCAGCCGGCGCTCGGAGAGCGCGGCCGGGTCGGTGCCGTCGAGCAGGACCCGGCCCGAGGTGGGACGGTCGAGCCCGCAGAGCACGCCGGATCGGCGGCGGGGCTCTCAGCCGTCGGTCGGCGTCGCGTACGCCAGGGGGTCCGCCAGGACGTCGTGGAGGACGAGGGCCGCCGCGCCGCGCGAGGCGTCCGTGGTGGTGGACGCCGGGCGGAGGCGCGAGGCGTCCGGGGTCCAGAGGCCGGAGACGGCGCGGGCGGCGAGCTCCGCCGTGAGGGCGGGTGTCAGCCAGGGCAGCAGGTGCGGGTAGATCCCGCCCAGGACGACGGCCTCGGGGTCGAGGAGGTTCACGGCTCCCGAGAGGGCGCGGCCGAGCATCCGGCCCGCCTCGGCGAGGGCCGCGAGGGCTCGCGGCTCCCCGGCCTCGGCGCGGCGCGCGAGGTCCGGGACGTCGTCGGCACCTGCCGCGGCGAGGAGCGCGGCCTGTCCCGCGTACTGCTCCAGGCAGCCCCGGGAGCCGCAGCGGCAGCGCGGGCCTTCGGCGTCGACGACGAGGTGTCCGATCTCGCCGGCGAATCCGTGGGCGCCGCGCAGGAGTTCGCCGTGGACGACGATCGCGCCGCCGACGCCGATCTCCCCCGTCAGGTGCAGGAAGGTCCGGAGGTCACCGAGTTCGCCGAACCACAGCTCGGCGAGGGCGGCCATGTTGGCCTCGTTGTCGGAGGTGAAGGGGAGGCCGGCGGTGCCGGGGCGCAGCGCGGTGAGGGCCTCGGCGAAGAGGGTCTCGGCGGGGATCTCGTTCCAGCCGAGGTTGGGCGCCTGCCGGACGCTCCCGCCGGAGACGAGTCCGGGGAGGGCGAGCCCGGCGCCGGCCGGGGCGAGGCGCAGGGCGGCCGCGGCCTCCAGGGCCTCCGCGGCGACGCGGGCCGCGCGGGCGAGGATGCCGGCGGCGTCGGCGTCCCGGTTGTCGAGGTGTTCGGTGCGGCGGACCCGGTCGGTGCCGGTCAGGTCGACGACGCAGACCGTGACGTAGTCGACGTTGATCTCGACGCCGAGGCCGGCGGGTCCGGTGTCGGCCGGTTTGAGGACGGTGCCCGGCCGTCCCGCCTGCCCGCTGAACGTCTTGCCCGACTCGACGAGGAACCCGAGGTCGAGGAGTTGCTCGACGAGGGAGGAGACGGCGGGCCGGGTGAGTCCGACGCGGGCCGCGACCGCCGCCCGCGTCGTCTCGCCGGCCTCGTGGACGGTCCGCAGGACGAGGCTCAGGTTGTGCCGTCGCACTCCCGACTTGTCGGCCTTGGGTTCCGTGGGGTGGTTCATGGTGAGCCAGAGCCTAGTCGTCCCTTTCGCTCACGCGAAAACAGTTCGGTGACCGAACTCTTCTGCGCTACGCTCCGCCCATGACGCTTCCGCGCGACTATCGCGGTCAGACCTGCGCCCTCGCCCGCTCGATGGAGATCGTCGGCGAGCGATGGACGCTGCTGATCCTGCGCGACGCCTTCTACGGGGTCCGCAGGTTCGGCGAGTTCGCCGCGCATCTGGGCGTCCCCCGGGCCGTCCTCACCGACCGGCTCGCCACCCTCACCGAGGCCGGCGTCCTGGCGCGCCGCCCCGGGACGGGCACGGGCCGCCGCGAGGTCTACGGGCTCACGCCCAAGGGCGTCGCCCTCTGGCCGGCCGTCCGCGCGCTCACCGTCTGGGGCGAGGAGTTCTACGCGGCGGGAGGCGGCCCGCGCCGCGTCTTCCTGCACGCGGCGGACGAGGCCCCGCTCGAACCGGACGGGCGCTGCACCGGCTGCGGCGCGGCCGTCCCCGTCCAGGACGTCCTGGTCGCCCCCGGCCCGGGGCTCGTCCCCTCGGCCCCGGACGACGACCCGGTGACGGCGGCACTCGCCCGGCCGCACCGGCTGCTCACCCCTCTGCTGACCACCGCGCCCTCGGGGCGCCCCACGAAGGGTTCATCCTGATGAAGATCCTGGTCGTCGGCGCCGGTGCCACCGGTGGCTACTTCGGCGCCCTGCTCGCCCGTGCCGGCGAGGACGTCACCTTCCTGGTCCGCCCGGCCCGGGCGGCCGCGCTGCGCGAGCGCGGGCTGCGGGTCGCGGGGCGGGACGAGGAGTGGACGGTGGAGCCCCGCCTCGTCACGGCCGACGAGCTGCGCGACCCGCGCGAATCGAGCGAGCCGTACGACCTCGTCCTGATGTCGGTGAAGTCCACCGGGCTCGACCGGGCGATCGAGGACGTCGCGCCGGCCGTCGGACCGGACACGGCCGTCATACCGCTCCTCAACGGCCTCGCCCACATCGACGCCCTCAACGCCCGCTTCGGCGCACCGGCGGTCCTCGGCGGCGTCGCGAAGGTGGTGACCACCCTCGACGACTCGGGTGACATCCGGCGGCTCGCGCCGCTGGCCCATCTCGCCTTCGGCGAGCAGGACGGGACGGCCTCCGCGCGCGTGGAGCGGATCCGCAAGGTCCTCGAAGGGGCCGGGATCGACGCGCCGCTGCCGGCCGACGTCCTCACGGCGATGTGGCACAAGTGGGTGTTCATCACGACGTTCGGTGCGCTGACGAGCCTGATGCGCGGCACGGTCGGCGACGTGTACGACGCGCCCGGCGGCCCCGCCCTCGGCCCGGCGCTCCTCGACGAGGCGGCGGCGGTCGCCGCCGCGGCCGGGTACCCCGTACCGGAGGAGGAGCGGGCGGCGACGCTCGCGGTGGTGTCCGCGCCGGGTTCGCCGATGGTGCCGTCGCTCTACCGCGATCTGGCGGCCGGCCGCCCCACCGAGGTCGAGCACCTCTTCGGCGACCTGACCGCCCGGGCCCGCGCCCTCGGCGTGCCGACCCCGCTCCTCGACCTGGCGACCCTGCACCTGCGCGTCCACCAGCGGCGGGTCACGACCGCCGGGGCCTGACGGCAGGGTCCTGACGGGAGGATGCCGTCTCCCCCGCGCGGGGGAGACGGTGCGGCCGCCGGGGCGACGCCGGGGCATCCGGTCCGGCGGCAGTCTGGGCGGCATGATGAGACTCAAGGCCCTGCCGGACGTGCCCCGATGGGCCGTCGTCGCCGCCCACGCCGTCCCGCTGGTCGTCCTGCCGTCCGGCCTCTGGCGCATCGCCCTGACGTTCGGCGCGCCGGTGGCCCGGGTCCACGACCAGCCGCTCGGCCTGGCCGTCTACCAACTCGTCCTGACCGCCGTCGCCGAACTCCTCGCCTTCCTGACGCTGGGTCTGGTCCGCGAGTGGGGCGAGGTGTTCCCCCGCCGGCTGCCGTTCCTCGGCGGCCGGCCGGTCTCCGCCCGGGGCGCGACGTTCGCCGCGCTGTCCGGGGCGTTCGGACTCGTCGCTCTCACCTGCTGGTTCACGTACGTGGCGGTCTCGGGCATCGCCCAGTACTCCCCCGGCAACCTCACCGAGAGCACGCTCCAGAAGACCCTCTTCCTCGTCTGCTACCTCCCGCTCGCGGCCTGGGCCCCGCTGCTCACGGCGGTGGCGATCGCTTACCACCGCCGCCGGCGGCTCATGCCCACACGACCTTGATCACGGCGTGGCCCGCCGATGCGGCCCGTCCGTAGAACCCCCGGAGCGATTCGTGGTGTTCGAGGTAGTCCTGCCGGAAGAGCGCCTCGTCCGGGCCGCCGCCCACGAGTCTCCTGCCGGCGGCGCTCCACAGCTCGTCGAAGGAGACGCCCGCGAGGAAGTCCGCCGCCTGGGACACCTCGGGCGGGTCCATGTACATCATGGGCGGGTTGCCGAGGTCGTCGTCGGAGCCGTGGGCCACGGCGCGGCCGCCGTAGATCGGCAGCGTCCAGGTGCCTTCGGCGCCCGTGTCGGCGGTATCGGCCGCGGTGTAGAGGTCGTTGACGGAGCCCCAGATCTTCGAGATCGAGTCGGTGACACCGGCCGCGTACTCCTCGGCGTGCCTGTCCCAGGCCTCGGCCATGAAGGCCGCGAGCCAGGTGTGGTCGTCCTCGATCTCGGATTCCGCCACGGCGCGGAAATGCAGGTGGATGCTCACCGCGACAACTCCCCCGGTACGACGGCCCGCCGCTCGGACCGATCACACCGAACGTAGTCGACGGCACTGACAACGGGCCGCCCGAGGCCCGCGGCCACTCGGTCGGCGCCTCCGGGGATCTCGGCCGCCAGGATGGCGGTGCACTCGATCGTCGGCGGCTGCGCGAGCAGCCCGGACAGCCGGGCCGGGCGGGCGCGGCCGGCTTCCAGGTGCGCTACGGGACGTTCCAGGCGGAGATGTACGGCTGTCCGTCCTCGGTGGCCAGGAAGCCGAGGGTGCCCGGATGCGGGTGGCCGAGCAGTCGGCTCGCGGAAGCGTCGAGGCCGAGCCAGCGCACGGTGAGCACGCGGGCGAGATGGCCGTGTGCGACGACGGCGACGTCACCCTCGCTCAGCAGCGGACGGATGCGGTCGAGCACCGCGTCCGTCCGCGCCGCCACTTCCTGGAGCCGCTCGCCGGGATGGTCGGCGTCGCCGGGGGCGACGCCGTCCCGCCACAGGTCCCAGCCCGGCTTCGACTCCCTGATCTGCTCGGCGGTCAGGCCCTCGTAGCCGCCGTAGTCCCATTCCAGCAGGTCGGGGTCGGGCTTGGCGCTGCTCAGGCCGGCCAGCTCGGCCGTCCGCATGGCGCGGCTCAGCGGGCTGCTGAACACGGCGGCCAAGTCGCGGCCCGCCAACCTCGGTTCGAGAGCCCTGGCCGCCGCCTCCCCCGCGTCGGTCAGGGGGACGTCGGTCCGTCCGGCGTGCCGGCCCGACAGGCTCCACTCGGTCTGGCCGTGCCTGATCACGATCAGTTCGCCCATGGGATTCGCCCCTCAAGGCCGGCCGTTGCGGCGGACGTAGGTGTCGCTCGTGGTCGGCAGGGAGTTGTGGGCGCCGATGCCGAAGGAGATCCGGTCGGCCTTCGCCTGGCGGAGGGCCTGCTGCTCCTGGAGGATGCCGTCGACCGTGTCCGCGCGGCTGCTGCCTCTGCGGAGCAGGGTGACGGTCAGCAGTACCCCGACACCGGCGAGTACGCCGAACAGGATCAGTAGAGCGGTCATCGTGCCTCCCCCGTCGTTTGCCGCAGGGTAACCCGGCGATCCCCTGCATGCCAGGGATTCGCACATCCATGCGGCGGTCAGCGCAGCAGCGTCGGTGTCGCCGCGGCCAGGACGGTCGCGATCCGGTCCCAGGTCTCCTCGTCGCGAGGGACCGGGGGCAGGAGTTCGCCCGCGCCCGTGCCCCAACCGGTGGCCAGGGCCACCGGGTCGGTGCCGGTGACGGCGCCCGCGGCGAGGGCCGCGGCGCCGAGGGCGACGAGTTCGTCGGCGGCGGGGACGAACAGGGGGCGGCCGGAGAGTCTGCGGACGGTGTCGGTCCAGGCGCGGCCGCGTGCGCCGCCGCCGACGAGGCGCAGCGGTCGGTCCCGTACGGCCGGGTCGGCGGGGTCGAGGCCGCAGGCGGCGAGGAGTTCGTCGAGGGCGCGCAGCACGGTGTAGGCCGCGCCTTCGTAGGCGGCGCCGAGGACGGCGCGGGGTTCGGTGTCGTGCCGGAGGCCGGTGACGAGCCCGGCGGCGTGCGGGAGGTCGGGGGTGCGTTCGCCGTCGAGGTACGGGAGGACGACGACGTCCCCGCCGGGTGCGGCGTCCTCCCGGTCGAGGCCGAGGAGCGCGGCGAAACGGTCCACGGCCAGTGTGCAGTTGAGGGTGCAGCCGAGCGGGAGGTACGTGCCGTCGGTGGCGGCGAAGCCGGCGAGGCCGGGGGCGGTGGGCCGGGTGCGGGTCGCGGCGAAGACGGTGCCGGAGGTGCCGAGGCTGACGACGGGGTGGTCGAGGAGGCCCGCGCCGCCGAGCCCGAGTCCGACGGCGGCGGCCATGTTGTCGCCGGTCCCGGCGGCGACGGCGACGGTACGGGGCAGGCCGAGCGCTTCGGCGGCGGCCGGGGTGAGGGTGCCGGCGCGGGCGGCGCCGGAGGGGGCGACGGCCGGCAGCAGGGCCGGGTCCAGGCCGATGAGGTCGAGGACGTCCGGGTCGTAGGCGCCGGTGGCCGTCCCGTACCAGCAGGTGCCGGAGGCGTCCCCGGGGTCGGTGACGGCGGTTCCGGAGAGGCGTTCGGTGAGGTGGTCGTGCGGGAGGCGGACGCCGGTCGTCGCGTCGGCGTGGTGTGGCTCGTGCTCGCGGAGCCACTGCCATTTGGCGGCGGTCATGGAGGCGACGGGGACCGATCCGGTCCGCGCCGGCCAGGACGCGGGGCCGCCGAGGCGGGTGGCGAGGGCGGCCGCCTGGGGCGCGGAGCGGGTGTCGTTCCACAGGAGCGCGGGGCGGAGGGGGCGGCCGCCGGGGCCGAGGGTGACGAGGCCGTGCTGCTGGCCGGCGACCGCGATGCCGGTGACGGAGGCCGCCGGGACGCCCGCCTCCCGTACCGCCGCGCGGACGGCGGCGACGAGCGCGGTCCACCACTCGTCGGGGTCGCTCTCGCGTGCCCCGGCGGAGCCGGTGACGGTGTGCGGGGCGCGGCCGAGGGCGAGGAGCTCGCCGGTGTCGGCGTCGACGGCGGCGGCCTTGGCGGACTGCGTGGAGCTGTCCACGCCGATCACGACGGAGCGGCTGGCGGGCACGCTCTCACCTCATTTCTCGACACTGCGGGCTGGCGCCGGCGGCCCCCGTCCCGTATTAGTTATCTCAGAAAACAAATCCGCCCGCCAGTAGCAGGAGACGCCATGACGAACTTCTCACCCACCCCCGAGGACCGCTTCACCTTCGGCCTGTGGACCGTCGGCTGGCAGGGCCGCGACCCCTTCGGCGAGGCCACCCGCCCCGCCCTCGACCCCGTGGAGGCCGTCGAGCGGCTCGCCGCCCTCGGCGCGTACGGCATCACCTTCCACGACGACGACCTGATCCCCTTCGGGACGCCGGACGCCGAGCGCGACGCGATCGTCAAGCGCTTCCGGGCCGCCCTGGACCGCACCGGGCTCGCGGTGCCGATGGCGACCACGAACCTGTTCACCCACCCCGTCTTCAAGGACGGCGCGTTCACCGCCAACGACCGGGACGTACGCCGCTTCGCCCTGCGCAAGACCCTCCGCAACATCGACCTGGCCGTCGAGCTCGGCGCCACCACCTACGTCGCCTGGGGAGGCCGCGAGGGCGCCGAGTCCGGCGCCGCGAAGGACGTCCGGGTCGCGCTCGACCGCATGAAGGAGGCCTTCGACCTGCTCGGCGAGTACGTCACCGAGCAGGGCTACGACCTGCGGTTCGCGATCGAGCCCAAGCCGAACGAGCCGCGCGGCGACATCCTGCTGCCCACGATCGGGCACGCGCTCGCGTTCATCGAGCGCCTGGAGCGCCCCGAACTCGTCGGCGTGAACCCGGAGACCGGCCACGAGCAGATGGCCGGCCTCAACTTCCCGCACGGCATCGCGCAGGCGCTGTGGGCGGGCAAGCTGTTCCACATCGACCTGAACGGCCAGTCGGGCATCAAGTACGACCAGGACTTCCGCTTCGGGGCGGGCGACCTGCGCCAGGCGTTCTGGCTGGTGGACCTCCTCGAGACGGCCGGTTACGCGGGCACGCGCCACTTCGACTTCAAGCCGGTGCGCACCGACGGCTTCGACGGGGTGTGGGAGTCCGCGAAGAACTGCATGCGGAACTACCTGATCCTCAAGGAGCGCGCGGCGGCCTTCCGCGCCGACCCGGACGTCGCGGCGGCGCTCGCCGCCTCCCGGCTGCCCGAGCTCTCCGTCCCCACGGCCGCCGACGGTCTCGCGGCGCTGCTCGCCGACCCCACGGCGTACGAGACGTTCGACCCGGACGCGGCCGCCGCGCGCTCGATGGCCTTCGAGCACCTGGACCAGCTGGCCCTGGAGCACCTGCTCGGCGTGCGCTGAGCCCCGCTTCGCGCCGCCCCTGCGACACTGCGTACCGCAGCGCCGCCGCCCGACCCGAGCCGTCCCCGAGGAACCGTGATGCGAGTCGCCCTCTTCGTCACCTGCGTCAACGACGCCGTCTTCCCGTCGACGGGTGTGGCCACGGTCCGGCTCCTCGAACGGCTCGGCGTGACCGTCGACTTCCCGGCGGCGCAGTCCTGCTGCGGGCAGCCGCAGTTCAACACGGGCTATCGCGCCGAGACCGCACCGCTCGTACGGCGCACGGTCCGGGCCTTCGAGGGGTACGACCACGTCGTCACCCCGTCGGGATCGTGCGCGGCGATGGTCCGCCATCACTACCCGTCGTTCGGTACGGACGCGGGGGCGCTGGCGCCGCGCGTGTACGAGCTGGCGGAGTTCCTGGTGGACGTGCTCGGCGTGACGGACGTGGGCGCGTACTTCCCGCACCGGGTGACGTACCACTCGTCCTGCCACGGCCTGCGGCTCCTCGGGCTCGGGGAGCGGCCGCGGCGGCTCCTGGAGGCGGTGAAGGGCCTGGAGCTCGTGGAGCTGCCGGGCGCGGAGGAGTGCTGCGGCTTCGGCGGCACGTTCGCCGTGAAGAACCCGGACGTCTCGGCGGCGATGGGCGCCGACAAGATCACGAACGCGCTGTCCACCGGCGCGGAGGTCCTGTGCGGCGCGGACAACTCCTGTCTGCTGCACGTGGGCGGCATGCTGAGACGGCAGGAGGCGCCGCTGCGGGCGCTGCACCTGGCGGAGATCCTGGCGAGCACGGAAGAGGAGCCCTGGGCATGAGTGACAAGAAGGTGCGCGCGCCGGCGCTCGATGAGGGGCGGCGGTCGGGTGACGGGCGGGCGTTCGTGGGGATGCCCGCCTTTCCGAAGGCGGCGCACGAGGCCGTTCGTGATGAGCGGCTGCGCGCCAACCTGCGCCACGCGACCCACACCATCCGCGACAAGCGGGCGCGGGCGGTGGCCGAGCTGGACGACTGGGCGGCGCTCCGCGAGGCGGGCAAACGGATCAAGGACGACACGCTCCGCCATCTCGACACGTATCTCCTCCAGTTGGAGGAGTCGGTGACGGCGGCGGGCGGCACCGTGCACTGGGCGGCGGACGCGGCCGAGGCGAACCGGATCGTCACGGACCTGGTGAAGGCCACCGGGGAGACCGAGGTCGTCAAGGTCAAGTCCATGGCCACCCAGGAGATCGGGCTCAACGAGCACCTGGAGGCCGAGGGCATCGCCGCGTACGAGACGGATCTCGCGGAGCTCATCGTGCAGCTCGGCGAGGACCGCCCCTCGCACATCCTGGTCCCGGCGATCCACCGCAACCGCGGCGAGATCCGCGACATCTTCCGCGAAAAGATGGGCAGTTGGGGGCGTCCGGCGCCGGACGGGCTGAGCGACACGCCGGCCGAGCTCGCGGAGGCGGCCCGGCTGCACCTGCGGGAGAAGTTCCTGCGGGCCAGGGTCGGGATCTCCGGGGCGAACTTCATGGTCGCCGAGACCGGCACCCTCGTGGTCGTGGAGTCGGAGGGGAACGGGCGGATGTGCCTGACCCTGCCCGAGACGCTGATCTCCGTCGTCGGCATCGAGAAGGTGGTGCCGACCTGGCGGGACCTGGAGGTCTTCCTCCAGACGCTGCCCCGCTCGTCGACGGCCGAGCGGATGAACCCGTACACGAGCATGTGGACCGGCACCACCGACGGCGACGGGCCGAGCGCCTTCCACCTGGTCCTCCTGGACAACGGCCGCACCGACGCGCTCGCCGACGAGGTGGGGCGGCAGGCGCTGCGCTGCATCCGCTGCTCGGCCTGTCTCAATGTCTGCCCGGTGTACGAGCGGGCCGGGGGTCACGCGTACGGCTCGGTCTACCCCGGTCCGATCGGCGCGATCCTCACCCCGCAACTGCGGGGCACCGCGAGCGAGGTCGACGCCTCGCTGCCGTACGCCTCCTCGCTGTGCGGCGCCTGCTACGAGGTCTGCCCGGTCGCCATCGACATCCCGGAGGTGCTGGTGCACCTGCGCGAGCGGGTGGCCGAGGAGGGCGGCCGGGGCCACCGCCTGGAACGGGCCGCGATCAAGGCGGCCACCTGGGTCCTCGACCACCCGGGCGCCCTCACCGCGGGCGAGCGCCTCGCCTCCGCGGCCCGGAAGGCGCTCCCGAAGCGGCTGCCGGGACCGGGAGCCCGCCAGTGGACGGACCACCGGGACCTGCCCGAACTGCCGGC
This sequence comes from Streptomyces sp. NPDC002463, assembly GCF_042889835.1. Taxonomy (NCBI): domain Bacteria; kingdom Bacillati; phylum Actinomycetota; class Actinomycetes; order Kitasatosporales; family Streptomycetaceae; genus Streptomyces; species Streptomyces sp. NPDC002463. Next base: position 43,042 of record NZ_JBIARL010000022.1, on the reverse strand, counting down.
CGAGCCGTTCCGCGAGTGGTGGAGGAAGAACCGGACGTGATGGATTCCCGAACGTGTCACCTCACGAGAAGGAGCCACCGCACATGACCGACTCCCGTGCCCGCGTCCTCGCCCGGGTCCGGGCCGCCGTCGCCGGCGCGCCCGAGCCTCCCGCCGTCGTACGCGACTACCTGCCGCGCCACACCCCTGACGACCCCGACACCCTCCTCGACCTGCTCCACGAGAACCTCGCCGACTACCGGGCCCACGTCCACCGCACCACGCCGGACGGTGTGGCCGGGCTCGTCGCGCGGCTCCTCGCGGAACGCGGGGCGGCCACCGTCGTCGTACCGCCCGGGCTGCCCGAGGAGTGGCTCGGCGCGACCGAGGCCGTGCGGCGCTTCGACGAGCCCCGGTCGACCCCGTACGAACTGGACGGCACGGACGCCGTGGTGACGGGGTGCGCGGTGGCGATCGCCGAGACCGGCACGATCGTCCTGGACGGCGGTCCCGGCCAGGGCCGCCGGGCGCTCACGCTCGTCCCCGATCTGCACCTCTGCGTGGTACGGGCCCCGGAGCAGGTGGTGGCCTCGGTGCCGCTCGCGCTCCCCCGGCTCGCCCCGGGGCGGCCGCTGACCTGGATCTCGGGGCCGTCCGCGACGAGCGACATCGAACTCGACCGGGTGGAGGGCGTCCACGGGCCGCGGACCCTGGAGGTCCTCCTGGTGACCGGCGGCTGACGCGCGAAGGCAGCCGGGCCCGAGGGCGACCGGCTGCCGGTTCAGCGACCCGGTTCGGCGAGGAGGTCGTCGACGATGTCGAGGCGGGTCTCGGGGAAGTACTCCGCGATCGCCTCGCGCATCATCGCCTCGCCCTCCGGGTCGGGGGTCCCGCACTTCTCGCGCGTCTCGCGGTCGGGCCAGCGCGCGTACGCCACCCAGGTGCCGTCGTCCGCGCGGTGGAGCCGGGAGCCGTGGCTCCCGCATTCGCGGTGGATCGCCTCGGTCACCCGGTGCCGGCCGTCGACGCGCAGCTGCTCCTTGCCCGGACCGACCCGCCACCGGTACACGACCGCGAACATGTCTCCGCCTCCCTCGTCACGGCGGACGGCAGGCGCCGCCCCGGGAGGATGACTGAACTATGCAGACCGGTTCACAGTCAAGACTGAACGGTTCGGTTCAGCCTTCGCTCCAGACACCGTCGCGCATGATGTGCCGGCCGGCGAGCTCGGGCTCCTCGTACCAGGCCTCCACCGCGACCGGCCGGACCCGGAACCAGACGTAGGCGGGTCCGGACGTCCGCGGGTCCCAGCCGCACTTCGCGGCGAAGGCCTCGATCGCCGCCACCGGCACCTCGTCACTCGGGTGCGTCGTGACCTCGCCGTCCACGAGGACGACGTCCCGGGTGTCCCCGAGCGCGAGCCGGGTACGGCCGCCGGCGGCGAGGTTCCGCCCGGTCGGATTGGTGCGCCGGGTGCACAGCCAGACGGAGTCGCCGTCCCAGAGGAAGGCCAGCGGCACGAGATACGGCCGCCCGTCGCCGTCGGCCGAGGCCACCCAGATGTCCACCTCCTTCTCCAGCCGCGCGAGCACGTCCTTCTTCCGCTGCACGGCGTCGCGCAGCGTCCCCTCGTTGTCGGTCATGCGGCCGACCCTACCCGGGCGACCGGGGGGCCCGACTACCGCGCGGGAAGCGGACGACGAGGGACGAGGCGTCAGGGGACGAGGCGGACGACCTGGGGGTCGTGGTCGCTGGCCTGATCGGCGAACTCGCTGTTGACGTGGACGATGTCGTAGTCGTACGAGGTGAGGGCCGGGCTGGTCAGGATGTGGTCGATGGCCTGGGAGTTGCCCTGGTAGACGTAGGTGTAGCGCTCCGCGGCCGGGAGGGTGCCGATGAGCGGGGCGAGGACTCCGCCCGAGGTCAGCGTGGTGACCGTGTTCGAGAACTCGAAGTCGTTGAGGTCGCCGAGGACGACGACACGGGCGGAGTGCTGGACGGCGAGGAGCTGCTTCACGAAGCCGTTGACCTGGGTGGCCTGCTGGCCGCGCTGGGTCTCCGAGGAGCGGGCGGGCGGCTGGAAGCGGGAGTGCAGGGGCTGGTCGCCGCCCTTGGAGGTGAAGTGGTCGGCGACGACGAAGACGGTCTTGCCCTGGAAGGTGAACTCACCGGCGAGCGGCTTGCGGCTGGCGTTCCAGGCGGAGTGGGAGGGGTTGATCCGGCCGGGCGAGACGGAGAGGGCCGCGGTGCCCCCGTTGTTGACGACGGAGACGGCGGTGGTGGAGGTGCCGCCGGGGCGGTCGGTGAAGCCGACGCGGGCCGGGTTGAAGAGGAAGCCGACGCGGATGTTGCCGCCGGGCTCGCCGCCGTCCTGGTCGTCGACCGGGTTGATCTGGCGGTACTGGTAGGCCTGGCCGCCCGCGGCCGAGACGGCGGCGACGAGCTTGGCGTAGGTCTGGTCGGCGGCGACGACCCCGTTGTCCGTCGCGCCGTTGTTGTCCTGGACCTCCTCCAGGGCCACGATGTCGGGCGAGGAGATGTTGCCGACGATCCCGGCGGCGAGCCGGTCGAACTTGGCCTGCGGGTCGGTCGGGTCGAGGTTCTCGACGTTGTACGTGGCCACGGCGAGCTCGCCCGCGGTCTGCGCCCGGGTGGTCTCGGGGGCGAGGGCGTCGTCGGTGAGGGTGCCGAGGGTGGTGGCCTGGATGCCGTAGCCGCCGAAGTCGTCGTAGTCGAGCGGTCCCGCGGTCGTGCCGCTGAGCACGTCACCGACGTCGGCGACCGGGAAGGCGGAGGTCAGCAGGGACTCGACCTTGACGCGGCCGACGTTCTGGGAGGCGTACGAGCCGTAGACGGTGCCGCCGCGCGGGGTGGGGTGCTCGGTGGGCTCGACGGTCACGAAGAGCTCGCCGTAGGGCGTGGTGGCACCGACGACGCGAGCGCCGCCGACCTGGACGCGCATGCCCTCCAGGGACTCGTACAGGTCGAGGGCGTACGTCGACGGGGCGAGCGTGAGGCCCTCGACGGAGCCGCCGCCGGCGTCGGGGGCGTAGGCGTCCGGGACGGAGGCCGCGTCCAGGGTGAACGCGGCGGGGAGGGCGTTGCCGGTGGAGAGCGTGGAGGTGATCGACGCGGAGGTCAGCTCGGTGAGCGACTGGCCGCCCTCGGCGGAGCCGCCGGGGTAGTACTCGGAGACCGTGCCGCGGACGGTGATCCGGTTGCCGGCCTTGGTGGAGGGGGTGGTGGATCCGGTGTACACGAAGAGGGCTTCGCTGGTGGCCGGGTTGCCGTCGCCGACCGGATCCTGGATCCAGTACCCACGGGAGGTTCCGGTGGAGCGGATCGCGGTCACGATGCCGGTGACGGTGACCTGCTGACCGTTGTGGGGGGAGAGCCGCTTGGCGCCCTGGACTGCGGCGATGGTGACGGTGGCGGCGTGCGCGGGGAGCGCGAGGAGGCCGGCCGTGAGGGAGCCGACGAGGGCGGTGACGGCCAGCAGGCCGGTGCGGCGACGCCGGGCCGGTATGTGACGGAGCGTCATGGGGGTGCCTTTCGCGAGGTGCCGTGGAGGGGTCGCGGAGCACCGCGCCGGACGTGGTGGGGGACACGCCGTGGCGGCAGGGCAGTTGTAGTGGCGGCGCATGGCGCGGAGGGAACCGGAAGGTGTTCCACGCGTGTCACTTCTACGCGCGTCACACAGTGTGGCGTTTTGCCATGCCCCTGTCGCTACTGCCGCCCTCCACCGCCGCCCCCCGATGCCGCTCGCTTCTCGCGCGGCGCCTGCCGTACGCGACGGTCAGGACCCCGAGCAGCGGACCCCACAGCGCGAGCGGGGCGTAGCAGACGTAGTACGAGACGGCCATCCAGCCACCGACCCGGCTCGGGAAGTCGGCGGGCAGGGCGTCGCCCCGGATGGTGGTGCCCATGATCTCCGTGGCGAGGGTCAGCACACTCCACAGGAGCGTGAGGGCCGTGGCACCGAGGGCGGCGGGGACGAGCACCGCCGCCGGAGGGATCCTGCGTCCGCGCAGGACCGGGACCCAGGAGGGGACGACCTCGCCCCAGCGGGCGACGAGCCCGATCGCGGTGAACGCGACGGCCTCGGAGAAGAGCGAGAGGAAGACGACGTACACCCGCTCGCCGATGCCGATCCCGGAGTCGAACGCCGCCGGGAGGCGCCAGAGCCCGGCCGGAAGAACGGTGAACGGCACGGCGAAGGCGAGGACCCGGATGCGGCGCGAGACGCCCGGGACGGGAGTGTGGGCGGCGCGCCAGGCGGCACGGAACCGCCCCGGGACGGCCGGTGCTCGGTCTTCGCCGCGGAGGGACGTCTTCATCATGCGGTCCTCGGTACCGGTGGGCCGCCGGTCGGCCCGTCACCGACGACGATCCCGCCCGGGCGCCGCCGGCGGATCGCCCGAGGGGCCGACCCTCCTCCGCCGCACGGGCGAGAGGAGGGTCGGCCCCGGGTGGCGGGCGAGGGGACAGCCGTCGGGCCCGCCCGAGATCAAGGGCGGACGCGACGGCCGCCGGGCCCGCCCAAGGTGACGGGCGGCGGGGACGGTCGCCGGGCCCGCCCGAGGTCACGGGCGGCAGGGACGGTCGCCGGGCCCGCCCCGCCTCACCTCAGCTCAGCCGGGTCTCCGCGTAGACCGTCATCGCCTCCTGCTGGTAGACGGCGAGGCCGACGGCGATCCGGTCGAAGTTCTCACGGAACCTCGGGTCCTCGACATAGGTCCGGGCCAGCCCCCGGTACGCCTCGGCGCACGGGGTCCAGAAGCGGCAGACGCCCTGGTAGTGGGCGTCCACCTCGGCCTGGACCGCGGGGTCGGTGACCGGCGTGCCGGCCGCCATGTGCTCGGCGAAGCGGATCATCTGGGCGGTGACCTCGCGCTGCCACTGCTCGGTGGCCTCGGAGGTCAGCCCTTCGACGGCCTGCCGGGACTGCTCGTACGCCTCCGGCCACTTCTCCCGCGTCTCGGCCTCGATCTCCGGGTCGGGCTGGAAGCCCTCGAAGAGGTTCTCGGGGCGGTTGATCTTCACCATGTCCTGGTCCTCGCCTTCATCGAGTTCGGCGATGGTGCGGGCGACCGTGTGGGCCAGAGTGCCGAGCCGGTCCTGCTCAGCGAGCAGCCGGGCGTGGTGCTCGCGCAGGACCGTCACGCGGTCGGCCCCGCTGTCCAGGACCTCCCGGATCTCGCGCAGACCGAGGTCCAGCTCCCGCATGAGCAGGATCTGCTGGAGTCGCAGCAACTGGGGCTCCTCGTAGTGACGGTGCCCGTCGCTCGCGGTCCACGCGGGTGCCAGGAGGCCGATCTCGTCGTAGTGCCGCAGAGTCCGGGAGGTCACCCCGGACATCCGGGCCACATCCGCGATCGACCAGGCCATGACGGTTTCCTTCCCTCGCCGGGGACCGGCTGCTCCGGCCCCACACGAAGACCGTAGGAGTTGCCGCCGCGTCAACCGCAAGTCTCCCGGAGCCCGGGCCCGAGACCGCCCGGATCCGTGATGCCGACGCCTCCGAGGCGTCCACGCCACATGGAATTCCTTTCGTGTTAACCGACCTTTCAAGGAAATCGTTCGTCAAGAAGCTTTCCAGCCAACAAGTTTGGCAAATGATCATGATGCCCAAGATCAACTTTCTCGGATAGAACAAGATCGACAAGCGCCTCGTGCGCCCCACCCCACAAGGGAGGCAACCATGAAGCGAGCCGGTACCGCCGTCATCACGGCCGCCGCTGCCCTCGCCCTCGCCCAGCCGTCCGCCGCCACCGCGGCAACGACCGCCACCTGGGCCGCCCCGACCTGCAACCGCGTCGTCGGCGACGGTGCGGTCACCTTCACCACGGACGGAGGAGCAACCCTCGCCGGCACGACCGGCACGCTCAAGCCCGTCAGTTACACGCACGGCCTGATCGCCCTCGGCGCCGAGAACACGCTCCTCGCCACCCGCAACAGCGAGCTCCAGCGCTCCACCGACGCGGGCTGCACCTGGACCCACGCGGCGACGCTGGGCAGCGAATCCGCCCGGCTCACCGCCGGCAGCGGGGCCCGCGCCTTCGCGTGGGAGCCGAACGGCGGCTACCTCGCCCGCATCGACGGCACCACCGTCACCCGCCTCACCGCCCCGGTCGCGGCCGTCATGGGCCTCGGCACGGACCCGGCCGACCCCGCGCACGTCCGCCTCGCGGGCGGCGACGGCCGGCTCTACGACTCCCGGAACGCCGGCGCCACCTGGACCGCCACCGGCACCCCGGCGTTCCCCGAAGGCACCGGCGTCTACTCCGTGACCTTCGACCCGACCGACCTGAACCACGCCGTCGCCGGCGCCATGATCCGCGGCGGCGCGGTGACCACCGACGGCGGCGCCACCTGGACCGCCTCCACCGGCCTGTCCTCCGGCCCCGCGAACCTGTTCCAGACGGCCGTCTCCCCCGCGGACTCCGCTGTCGTCTACGGCATCGGCGTCGACCTCGCCGAGGCGGTCCCAGGCTCGGGCAACGAGGGTCGCCACCTGTTCCGCTCGACGGACGGCGGCCGCACCTTCGCGAAGATCCTCGACGACACGGCCGAGCACAAGCTGACCAACAGCACCCTGCTCGCCCCGAGCCCGTCCGACGCGAACGTGCTCCACTTCGAGTACGGCACGTACTTCATGGGCTACGGCACCGACCTGTTCCGCCTCGACGCGGGCACCGGTGTGATCACCAAGACCCACAACGCCTTCGACGACGTGTCCGCCATCGCCTTCAACCCGGTCCGCCCCTCGGTCATGTACCTGGGCGTGGACGAGGTCGGCACGCCGAGCTGACACGACGCAGGGTGCGGACCCGGCCCTACCCTGGCCCGCACCTCCCGACGGCCGGGCGGTCCCTTCCCAGGGGCCGCCCGGCCTCGTCGTACGCGGAGTTCGCCCTCACGGGGCGGGCTGCGTGTTCGCTGCCGGAGACATGGCACGGGTGGGGTCTCCTCGCGGATCGGCGGGGCACGGGGGTGCGAAGAGCGGGGGGTGCGACGGTCAAGCCCTGAACCAGTGGGAGCGCTCCCACTGTGCAATGGGGGTCCCGTGCCGTCAAGGTGTGTGCGGGAGTCGAAGCCAAACGCCGGGGAATCTTCCCAACTCCTCTTTTCCTTGGCGCCAGTTGACGCTACGGTCTGCCCGACCCAGTGGGAGCGATTCCATCCAGTCGGCACACCGTCCGTGGTGTGCCCTCGCTGTGAGGACTCGCTCATGCGACATCCCCCGCGTCCGTCCGCGCTGCTCGCAGGAGCAGCGCTCACCATGGCGAGCACCGCGCTCGCCCTCATGGGTACGGCCTCCGGAGCCGCGGCCGCACCCGCCTGCACGGTGGAGTACTCGGTCGTCGGCCAGTGGGCCGGCGGCTTCCAGGGTGGCGTGACCGTCACCAACAACGGTGCGGCGCTGAACGGTTGGAGACTCGGCTTCGACTTACCGGCCGGCCAGGTCGTGAGTCAGGGCTGGGGAGGCGTCTGGTCCCAGTCCGGGAAATCGGTCACGGTCGTCAACGAGAGCTGGAACGGCGCGCTCGGCACGGGTGCGAAGGTCTCGGGCGGCTTCATCGCCTCCTGGACCGGCGCCAACACGGCGCCCACCGCCTTCACGCTCGACGGCACGCCCTGCACCACGGATGCGCCGCCCCCCACCCCGACACCCACGACGCCGACACCGACCAGCCCGACCCCCACTCCCCCGACCACCCCGCCGCCGGTCACCGGCGCGCCCGAACTCTCCGTCTCCGGCAACAGGTTCACCGATCAGAACGGCGCCACCCGCCGGCTCCTCGGCGTCAACCGCTCCGGCGGCGAGTTCATGTGCGTCCAGGGCCACGGCTTCTTCGACGGGCCCGTCGACGACGCCTCCGTCCAGGCCATCGCCGGCTGGAAGGCCAACACGGTCCGCATTCCCCTCAACGAGGAGTGCTGGCTCGGTCTCGACAACATCAGGCCCGAGTACCGCGGTACGGACTACATCGCCGCCGTCAAGGACCTGGTGGCCAAGGTGCTCGCCCACGGCATGACCCCCGTGGTCGAACTCCACTGGACGCACGGCCAGTACACCGGGAACTCGGCGGCCTGCTCCGACGTGTACGCCTCCTGCCAGAAACCGATGCCGGACGCCCAGTACACCCCGGCGTTCTGGACCTCGGTGGCGAACACCTTCAAGAACGACAGGCGGATCGTCTTCGACCTGTTCAACGAGCCCTATCCGGACCGGGCGACCTCCACCGCCACGCAGGCCTGGTCCTGCTGGCGCGACGGCGGCGCCTGCCCCGGCATCGGCTACGAGGTCGCCGGCATGCAGGACCTGGTGGACGCCGTCCGCGCCACGGGGGCGAGGAACCTCGTCCTCGTCCCGGGTCTCGCGTACTCCAACGACCTCGGTCAGTGGCTCGCGTACCGCCCCACGGACCCGGCGGGCAATCTGGCCGCCGCCTGGCACGTCTACGACTTCAACGCCTGTGCCGACGAGACGTGCTGGAGCGACACCCTCGCCCCGGTCGCCGCCCACGTACCGCTCCTCGCGGGCGAGATCGGCGAGAACACCTGCGGGCACGCGTTCATCGACCGCGTCATGCGGTGGTTCGACGACCGCGGCCTCTCGTACCTGGGCTGGACCTGGAACACCTGGAACTGCGGGTCCGGTCCCGCACTGATCACCTCGTACGACGGAACCCCCACCCCGTTCGGCATCGGGCTGCGCGACCACCTGCGCGCCCTCACCCCCTGAGAGGAACCCCCGACTCATGAGCCGCACCAGCCGCACCGCCCTCCTGGCGGCCCTCGGTCTCGTCACCGCGACCGGCGCCACCGCCACGGTCTTCGGCGCCACCGCCGGCGCCGCCACCCCCGGCTGCACGGTCGACTACCAGATCACCAACCAGTGGAACACCGGCTTCGGCACCAACGTGACCGTCACCAACACCGGTGACCCGGTGGCCGCCTGGACCCTGGAGTGGTCCTTCGCCGGCAACCAGCAGGTCACCCAGGGCTGGAACGCCACCCTCACCCAGTCCGGCGCCGCCGTCACCGCCCGGAACGTCTCCTACAACGGGACCCTGGCGACGGGCGGTTCCACCTCCTTCGGCTTCAACGGCTCGTACAGCGGCACCAACGCCGTGCCCGCGACCTTCAAGCTGAACGGGGTCGTCTGCAACGGCGCCACGCCGCCCACGACACCTCCGACCACTCCCCCGACCACGCCTCCCACCACACCCCCGACGACCCCGCCGACCGGCGGCAAGGCCGACAACCCGTACGCCGGCGCCAAGGTGTACGTGAATCCCGAGTGGTCCGCGAAGGCGGCGGCCGAGCCCGGCGGGACCAAGGTCTCGAACCAGCCCACCGGCGTCTGGCTGGACCGGATCGCCGCCATCAACGGTTCCGGCACGTCCATGGGCCTGCGCGCCCACCTCGACGAGGCCCTGAAGCAGAAGGGCTCCGGCGAGCTCGTCGTCCAGCTGGTCGTCTACGACCTTCCGGGCCGCGACTGCGCCGCCCTCGCCTCCAACGGCGAGCTCGGCCCGACGGAGATCGGCCGCTACAAGACCGAGTACATCGACCCGATCGCCGCGATCCTCGCCGACTCCAGGTACGCGGGGCTGCGGATCGTCACCACGGTCGAGATCGACTCGCTGCCCAACCTGGTCACCAACGTCTCCGGGCGTCCCACGGCCACCCCGAACTGCGACGTCATGAAGGCGAACGGCAACTACATCACCGGCGTCGGATACGCGCTCAAGAAGCTCGGCGCGATCGCCAACGTCTACAACTACGTCGACGCCGGCCACCACGGCTGGCTCGGCTGGGACGACAACTTCGGCGCCTCCGCCGAACTGTTCAAGCAGGCCGCCACCGCCGAGGGCTCGACCCTCTCGAACGTGCACGGCTTCATCGTCAACACCGCCAACTACAGCGCCCTCAAGGAGGACCACTTCTCGATCGGCGACAGCGTGAACGGCGTGTCCGTACGCCAGTCCAAGTGGGTGGACTGGAACCGGTACACCGACGAACTGTCGTACGCCCAGGCCATGCGCGCCAAGCTCGTATCGCTCGGTTTCGACAGCGGCATCGGCATGCTGATCGACACCTCCCGCAACGGCTGGGGCGGCACCGCCCGGCCCACCGGACCGGGCGCGACGACCAGCGTCGACACGTACGTCGACGGCGGCCGCTACGACCGGCGCCTCAACCCCGGGAACTGGTGCAACCAGTCCGGTGCGGGCCTCGGCGAACGCCCCCAGGCGGCTCCGGCCGCGGGCATCGACGCGTACGTCTGGATGAAGCCCCCGGGCGAGTCCGACGGCGCCTCCAAGGAGATCCCGAACAACGAGGGCAAGGGCTTCGACCGGATGTGCGACCCGACGTACACGGGCAACGTCCGTAACGGGAACAGCATGTCGGGCGCGCTGCCGGACGCCCCGCTCGCGGGCCAGTGGTTCTCGGCCCAGTTCCAGGAGCTCCTGAAGAACGCCCACCCGGCGCTGTAGCCCCCTCGCACGAGGACCGCGGCCGGCCGGACCCCTCGGGTCCCGCCGGCCGCGGTGCCGTACGAAGCCCGGCCGGGGGAAGCTCAGGACGACTCGCGCACCACCAGCTCCGTCGGCAGCACGTGCCGGCGCGGCTCCTCCGGCGCGGCCCCCGTGCCCTCGTGGATCTCCTGGATCAGCATCCGCGCCATCGTGCGGCCCATCTCCTCGATGGGCTGGCGCACGCTCGTCAGCGGCGGGTCCATGAGCCGCGCCACCGGGGAGTCGTCGACCCCGACGAGCGCCACGTCCTCCGGCACCCGGCGGCCCGCCTCCCGCAGGGCTCCGCGCGCGCCGGCGGCCATCACGTCGGAGGCGGCGAAGACGGCGTCCAGGTCCGGTCTGTGGTCGAGGAGCTGCCGCATGGCGCGGCGGCCGCCCTCCTCGGTGAAGTCGCCGGTCGCCACCAGGGCCTCGTCGGGCGGGAGCGCGGCCTCCGTGAGACCGGCCCGGTAGCCGCCGAGCCGGGCGCGCGCCACGTACATGTCGAGGGGGCCGGTGACGGTCGCGATACGGCTCCGGCCGCGCCCCACCAGGTGGGCGACGGCCGCGCGCCCGGCGCCGATGTTGTCGGAGTCGACGTACGGCACGGGTTCGGCCTCGGCGCGGCGGCCGTTGAGGACGACCGGGAGGCCCAGTTCCCTGATGCGGTCGGGCAGCGGGTCGTCGCCGTGGACCGAGGCGAGCAGGACGCCGTCGACGCGCTGGGCGGCGAGGTACTGCTCGAAGCGGTGCCGTTCCTGCTCGCTGCGGACCAGGGTGAGCAGGAGCTGCTTGTCGGCCTCGGCGAGTTCGGCGCTGACCCCTCGGATGAGGTCGAGGAAGTAGGGCTCGGCGAAGAGGCGGGCCTCGGCCTCGGGGATGACGAGCGCGATCGCGTCGGTGCGGCTGCCCGCGAGGGCGCGGGCGGCCTGGTTGGGCACGTAGCCGAGCTCGGCGACGGCCCGGGCGACGGCCGTCCTGGTCTGCTCGCTGACCCGGGGGGAGCCGTTGATGACCCGGGAGACCGTACCCCGGCCGACGCCGGCCCTGGCCGCGACCTGCTCCAGGGTGGGTCTGCCGCTCTGCCGTCCGCTCACGACTCCCGAACTCCCCTCGTAGGACCACTCGTGGCACACCACGGCGCCCCCGAACCGGATGGGAGCGCTCCCACACTAGTCCACCGCGAGCTCGTCGCGCCACGCGCCCGCGTTCAGGAGATGACGGCGCGACACCCGCCGGGCGCCGCGAAACCCCCCGTAAACCTTCCGGTAACGAATCCGCGTTCATGTCTTGACACTCACACCCGCCAGGCAGCAACCTTCCGGCAACGACGTGGGAGCGCTCCCATGCAGCCCACGCAGCCCCATAAGCCCATACGCCCCCTACGCCGGCCGGGCCTCTTGGCGCACAAAGAGCACCACCTTGGACGAGGAGAGTGGAATGCGCACTTCCAGCAGCAGACGCGGACGCCGTGCGGCGCTCGCGGCGGTCGCCGTCGTCGTGACCGGCACGACCCTGCTCACCGGTTGCGGCAGCGACGAGGACAGCGACGGCGCGAGCGGCTCGGGCTCCGGGAAGATCACGCTGCGGATCGGGACCTTCGGTTCCTTCGGCTACGACAACAAGACCGGCGCCAAGCTGTACGCCGAGTACGAGCGGCTCCACCCGAACATCAAGATCGAGGAGTCGAACGTCTCCGACGGCCAGAAGTACTGGGACACGCTGAAGCTGCGCCTCACCCAGAACAGCGGCGTCGCCGACATCCAGGCCGTCGAGGTGGGCTACATCGCCGAGGCGACCGGCACCGCCATGGCGAACAAGTGGGTCGACCTGGGCAAGGAGGGCGGCGCGAACCTCGGCGACTTCCTCGACTGGAAGGTCAAGCAGGCCACGACGGCCGACGGCAAGGTCATCGGCCTCGGCACCGACATCGGGCCCATGGCCATCTGCTACAACAAGGACCTCTTCGCCAAGGCCAAGCTGCCGACCACCCGCGAGGAGGTCGGCAAGCTGTGGGCCGGCGACTGGTCCAAGTTCATCGAGACCGGCGAGAAGTACAAGGCGGCCGCGCCCGCCGGCACCGCCTTCCACGACTCCGCGAGCGGCCTCTTCAACGCCGTCGTCTCCAGCGACCCGGTGCAGTACGCCAACGCGAGCGGCGAGCTCGACTGGGAGAACAGCCCCGGCGTGAAGAAGGCCTGGGACACCGCCGTGAAGGCGGCCCAGGGCGGACTCACCGCCAAGCTGCGCCAGTTCGACGAGAAGGGCACGTGGAACGCGGCCTTCAAGAACTCGAAGTTCGCCACGGTCGCCTGCCCGAGCTGGATGACCGGCATCATCAAGGACCAGGCCGGCCCCGCCAACCAGGGCAAGTGGGACATCGCCGCGCCGCCGGTCGCCGGAAACTGGGGCGGCTCCTTCCTCGCCGTGCCCAAGGCCGGCAAGCACACCAAGGAGGCCGCCGAGCTCGCCGCCTGGCTGACCGCCCCGGCGCAGCACGCCAAGGTCTTCGCGGTCAACGGCAACATCCCCTCGTCCAAGGACACGCTGCTCTCCTCGGCCGTCCAGGAGGCGAAGCTGCCGTACTTCGGCGACACCCCGGTCGGCAAGATCTTCTCCAGCGCGGCGGTCGGCATCACCCCCGCCGTCATCAGCCGCTACGACGGCCAGGTGAAGACCTTCCTCACCGACAACGGCATCCTCGACATCGAGCAGCGGGGCACCGACCCGGCCAAGGCCTGGGAGAACGTCAAGAAGCTGGTCGACGACAAGATCGACCACTAGGCCCCGTCCGGACGGGGGCGCCCGCCGGTCCGCCGCCGCCTGCCGGGCGGCGGACCGGCACCGCCCGCACCACCGCACGCATCGACCTGGAAGGACGCCCCCGTGGCCACCTCCCTTCGGGCGAAGCGGGCCGGTTCCCCGCCGCCCGCCGCACCGCCCTCCTCCCCCGGCGGCCCCCGCGGCCGCCGTGCCGCCCCGGGCGGCTGGCGCAGCGCCCTCTACCGCTGGGACGTCAAGGCGATCCCGTACGTCTTCGTCGCCCCCTTCTTCCTCACCTTCGCGGCCTTCGGGCTCTTCCCGCTGCTCTACACCGGCTGGCTCTCGCTGAACCGGGTCGAGCTCGGCGGCGACCCGACGTGGAAGGGCCTGGAGAACTACACCGACCTCGCGACCAGCGAGTTCTTCTGGAACGCGCTCCTCAACACCTTCACCATCGGGGTGATATCGACCGTTCCGCAGCTGCTCATGGCCCTGGGCCTGGCGCACCTGCTCAACTACAAGCTCCGCGGCCGCGGCTTCTTCCGGGTCGCGATCCTCGCCCCGTACGCCACCTCGATCGCGGCGGCGACGCTGGTCTTCGCCCAGCTGTTCAACACCGACTACGGGATGATCAACGGCATCCTCGACTGGACCGGCATCGGCCCGGTCGACTGGGAGTCGTCCAAGTGGCCGGCGCAGATCGCGATCTCGGTGATCGTCACCTGGCGCTGGACCGGCTACAACGCGCTGATCTACCTGGCCGCGATGCAGGCCGTTCCGCAGGACCTGTACGAGGCGGCCTCGCTCGACGGGGCCTCGCGCTGGCGGCAGTTCCTCAGCGTCACCATCCCGTCGATCCGGCCGACGATCCTCTTCACGATCATCGTCTCCACCATCGGCGCGACCCAGCTGTTCGGCGAGCCGATGCTCTTCGGCGGCAGCGTCGGCATCAGCGGCGGCAGCGGCAACCAGTTCCAGACGCTGAGCCTGCTGATGTACGAGAAGGGCTGGGTGACCGGCGCGCTCGGGCAGGCCTCCGCGATCGCCTGGGTCATGCTCCTGCTCCTCCTCCTGATCGGCGGCGTCCAGGCGCTGGTCTCCCGCCGCAACCGCACCAAGCTGGGGGGATGACCTCATGGCCCGCACACTCACCCCGCGCCGCACCGGGTTCCGCCCGTCGGCCGGCCGTCAGCACCACGCGGGACCGCTGACGTACGTCCTGCTCACCGTCGCCGCCGTCGTCTCGCTCTTCCCGCTGTACTGGAACGTGGTCGCCGCCTCCCACACCGGCGAGCGGGTCGTGGAGGCCCCGGCGCCGCTGCTGCCCGGCAAGCGGCTCCTGGACAACCTGGAATTCGCCTGGAACCAGGTCGACATGGGCGAGGCGCTGGTCAACACCACGGTCGTGGCGAGCCTGGTGGCGCTGTCCACCGTGCTCTTCTCCACCCTCGCCGGCTTCGCCTTCGCCAAACTGCCCTTCCGGGGCCGGGGCATGCTGCTCTCGCTCGTGGTCGCCACGATGACGGTCCCGCCGCAGCTCAGCGTGATCCCGCTCTACCAGATCATCACGGACCTCGGCTGGTTCGACCAGCTCCAGTCGGTGGTGCTGCCCTCGCTCGTCGCCGCCTTCGGCGTGTTCTTCATGCGCCAGTTCCTCGTGGAGGCGCTGCCGATGGAGCTGGTGGAGGCCGCTCGGATGGACGGGGCGCACAGCCTGCGGATCATCTGGCACGTGGTCTTCCCCGTGGCCCGGCCGGCGATGGCCGTGCTCGGCATGCTGGTCTTCGTCCAGGCCTGGAACGACTTCTTCTGGCCGTTCATCGCGCTCACCCCGGACGGCAACCCCACCCTTCAGGTGGCGCTCGCCGGGCTCGGCGCGGGCAACCACAGCGTGAACCAGGCCGTGGTGCTGACCGGGGCGCTGATCTCCACCGTGCCGCTGCTGCTCGTCTTCACCCTCCTCGGCAAGCACATCGTCGGCGGCATCACGGCCGGCGCCGTGAAGAGCTGACGAGCCCTCTGTTCCATTACCCCGTACCCGTGTTGGGAGCCCTCTCCTATGACCGCGCCCGAAACCCGGCCGCTCACCGCCACCCGTTCGTTCCCCGCCGACTTCCTGTGGGGCGCCGCCACCGCCGCGTACCAGATCGAGGGAGCGGCGGCGGAGGACGGCCGTACCCCCTCCATCTGGGACACCTTCTCGCACACCCCCGGCAAGGTCTTCGAGGGCCACACCGGTGACGTGGCCGTCGACCACTACCACCGGTTCCGCGAGGACGTCGGGATCATGGCCGAACTCGGCCTGAACGCCTACCGGTTCTCCGTCTCCTGGTCCCGGGTCCAGCCCACAGGCCGGGGGCCTGCCGTGCAGCAGGGCCTCGACTTCTACCGGCGGCTCGTCGACGAGCTGCTCGCCGCCGGCATCGAACCGGCCCTGACGCTCTACCACTGGGACCTGCCGCAGGAGTTGGAGGACGCCGGCGGCTGGCCCGAGCGGGCGACCGCCGAGCGGTTCGCCGAGTACGCGGGGATCGTCGCCGACGCCGTGGGCGACCGGGTGAAGCGGTGGACCACGCTCAACGAGCCGTGGTGCAGCGCCTTCCTGGGGTACGGCTCCGGGGTCCACGCCCCCGGCCGGACCGAGCCGGTGGCCTCGCTGCGTGCCGCCCACCACCTCAACCTCGGGCACGGCCTTGCGGTCCAGGCGCTGCGCGCCGCGCTGCCCGCGGACCGGCAGATCGCGGTCTCGCTCAACCTGCACGAGATCCGTCCGCTGACCTCCTCGCCGGAGGACCTGGACGCGGCCCGACGGATCGACGCCGTCGGCAACCGGATCTGGCTGGGCCCGATGCTGGAGGGCGCCTACCCGGAGGACCTGTTCGCCGACACGGCGCACCTCACCGACTGGTCCTTCGTCCGGGACGGCGACACCGCGACGGCGCACCAGCCGCTGGACCTCCTTGCGATCAACTACTACACGCCGACGGTCGTCTCGACCGTCCCCGAGGGTGCGGAGAAGCCGCAGGACGACGGGCACGGCAACAGCGACCACTCGCCGTGGCCGGGCGCGGACGCGGTCGCCTTCCACCGGGCGCCCGGCGAGCCTACGGCGATGGGCTGGGCGGTCGACCCGAGCGCGCTGTACGACCTGCTGACCCGGGTCTCCGCGGCGTACCCCGAACTCCCGCTGGTGATCAGCGAGAACGGTGCGGCGTACGAGGACGTGGTGGGTCCGGACGGTGCGGTGCACGACCCGGAGCGCGCCGCCTATGTGCACGCGCACCTGGAGGCGGTGCACCGGGCGATGGCGGACGGGGTGGACGTGCGGGGCTACTTCCTCTGGTCGCTGCTCGACAACTTCGAGTGGTCGTACGGCTACGCGAAGCGGTTCGGCGCGGTGCGGGTGGACTACGACACCCTGGAGCGCACCCCGAAGTCCAGCGCCCGCTGGTACGCGCGGGTGGCGCGCTCGGGCGAGCTGCACGCGCCGGGCGGGCACTGAGGCGGAACGGGAGAGGGCCGTGCCGGACGTCCGGCACGGCCCTCGCTCACGTACTGATCGCCTGTCAGATGTCGACGACGCGGTAGCCGATGACGTAGATGCCGCCGGAGCCCTCGACCGTGCGCCACTGGGTCTCGGCGCCGACCTCGCTGCCGGTGACGAGCGTGGCGCCGAGCTTGTCGTCGCTGCTGGTGGTGTCGTAGTCCCACAGGGTCAGGGTGCGGGCCTGCTCCTTGCCGAGGATGAGCGCGGCGTTGCCGTTGCCGTCCTCCATGGAGCGGACGTAACCGGTTCCCATGGTCTGGTACTTGATGCCGTTGCCGGGCCAGACCTTGACGGCGTTGCCGTTGGCGTCGGTGATCTTGAGGTAGGCCTCGTCGTGGTCGCCCTCGCTGTTCTGCTGGCAGTGCAGCTCGAACAGCTCGATCTTCACGTAGTCGATCGGCTCGGCGTGCGCGGTGCCGGCGAAGGCGCCGAGGCTGCCGAGTCCGAGCAGGGCGGTGGCGGCCGTTCGGACGACTCGGTTCTTGCGCATGTGGTCCCCCCACACATTCGGGTCACGGGTGTGACGTGGTGTCCGGTCCGCCTTCCCCGGCGGGCCCGGTGTGCCGTTTCCCCCCGGGCACGACACTCACTGTGCCCGGCGGTCCCGCCCCGGCTCTACGCGCGTTCCACTGGGCGGAACAGCCGCTAGAAGGCGATCGTTCTCGGCGGGACCGGCCCCCGGTGCCCGCCACGGGCGAGCGCGCGGGTCACCGCGGCTCCCGCCTCGGCGACGGCCTGGGCGAGGACGTCGAGTCCGCGGCCGGCCGGGACCATGCCGGCGAGCGCCGCGACCGTACGGCCGTCCGGAGCGCGGACCGGCAGCGCGGCGCAGCACACCCCGTCCATGACGTCCTCGCGGTCGAGCACCGGCCCGCCCCTGAGCGGCCCGCGCAGTGCCTTTCCGGCGGCGGTGTCGAGGCGGAACGCGATGCCGTCGCGTACGGGGAGCAGCGGCTCCAGGTCGCCGGGCACGGAGCCGACCGTGATCGCCATGTCCTCGCGCATCACGGCGAGGACGACGCTGGCGCCGGTGGCGGCCCGGAGGCGCTGGAGCGGCAGCCGGGCGGCGGGACGCAGGCCGGGGTGCGGTTCCCAGGCCTGGCCGAGGCGGTAGAGCTGCGGGCCGACCCGGTAGCGGTTGCCCTTCCTTTCGACGGCGCCGACGCCGATCAGCTGGTCGAGCAGCCGGTGGACGCTGCCCTTGGGCACGCCGCAGGCGAGTGCGAGTTCGGTCACCCCGGCCTCGTCGCCGTTCCGGCGCAGGGCGTCGAGCAGCGCGAACGCTCCTTCGAGCACTCCCCGGCCGCGCTCCTGGCGCTGCGGCGCGGCCGTCTCCGCGACGCCGCCGGTTCTCCGTGCCGTTCCGGTGTCCATGAGTCCCCCTGACTCGGTACGCCCGGCCGTGGTCCCCCGATGGCACGGCTGCGGGCACACGTCACAGAGTGCCCCAGACCCGGCCATTGCGACGAAGGGCTTGCGCTGCCGGTCGTGTCGCCGCGCGCCCGGCCCGATCGGCGGGGGACCCCGTAGGGTGGTCGGACATGAGAGACGCCCAACCGCCCGCAGCCCGGTCCCGTCGGCGCAGGACCGCCGCACTGGTGGCCGTGGCCACCGCCGTCGCGGGGCTCGCGACCGTGTTCGTCGTCGCCGCACCGCCGTCGCAGTCCGAGCCCCGCCCGGCGGCGTCCGCCGCGGCGGCGAGCCCGTGGATGCGCGCGGCGGGGGCGCCGCTGACGGTGATCGCCCACCGGGGTGCGCCGTCCGCGGCCCCGGAGAACACGCTGGTCTCGGACGAGGTGGCCCGGCGGGGCGGGGCGGTCTGGATCGAGAACGACGTGCAGCCCAGCAAGGACGGCGTGCCGTACATCCTCCACGACACGACCGTCGACCGGACCACGGACGGCACGGGGGCGATCCGCTCGCTGACCTCCGCCCAGCTGGACGCCCTGGACGCCGGGTCCTGGTTCGCCCCCGCCTACGCGGGCACCCGGGTGCCGACCCTGGCCGCGCAGCTCGCGGACCTGCGGGAGCGCGGCGGGAAGCTGCTCCTGGAGATCAAGGGCCGGCACACGCGCGCCGAGGTGGCCCGGATCGTCCGGGACGTCCGCGACCAGGACATGACGGACCGGGTCTTCGTCCAGAGCTTCGACGTCCCGTCCCTGCGGTACGCGCACGAACTGGCGCCCGAGCTGCCGCTGGGCCTGCTGCGCAGCACCCTGGACGCCGACCCCGTCGCGGTCGCCAAGGATCTGGACCTCGCCGCGTACAACGTCGCGGACACCGCGCTCGCCACCCGTCCGCAGGCGGTCGGCGACCTTCACGCGGCGGGCGTGGCCGTGAACGTGTGGACGGTCGACACGCCGGCGCGCTGGAAGGCGCTGGACGCGCTGGGCGTGGACGGCGTCATCACGAACCGGCCGACGGAACTGGGCGGCTGGTCGTCGGGCCAGGGGAACTGACCGACACCGGTCCGGCGCCCCCACCCGTGTGAGCCCGCACCCGGCGGGGCGGTGCCCACTGCCGTGTGGGCAATCGTCCCGCCGGGGCGAGGGGGGTCCCCCCTGCTCGATCGAAGCCGAGAGCTCGGGGGAGGGTGGGCACACGGGACGGCGCCCTCAGCGGCGCCTCCGCGTCCCGCGCCTGGACCCGCACCACCAGGGCGCCGTCGCTCGCGATGCGGGTTCAGGGCGCGGGAGCCTCTGGCGCCGGCACGGGCGCCGTTCCGTTGTGCCCACCCGTTCCGCCCCGGCGGAACGCATGCCCACAACGGGGGCGCGGGCGCGACACATGGTGTTCACACGCAGACGGGAATGCCCCTCCCCCGACCGCCCGTTGCCCCGTGCATGACTCTTGGCGTGACCCTCAGTTCCACCTCCCGGCAGCTTCCCGTCGACGACACCGTGCGGCTCGCGAGGGAGGCGTACGGCGCCGGGCTGCACTCGGCGTGGTTCGGGCAGACCTTCGCCTACGACTCTCCCTCGCTCGCCGCGATCGTCGGGCGCGAGGTGCCCGGACTGCATGTCGGGACGTCCGCGATACCCGTCTTCGGTCGCCATCCGCTGCTCGTCTCCAGCCAGGCGCAGACCGCGCAGGCCGCCACCGGCGGCCGCTACCACCTCGGGCTCGCCCTCGGCACCCGGCATCTGACCGAGACCGCGTTCGGTCTGCCGTACGAGCGGCCGATCGGGCTGCTCAGGGAGTTCCTCACCGCTCTGCGGCCGCTCCTGGAGACGGGCGAGGCGGACTTCCACGGGGAGTTGCTGACCGCGACGACGCCCTACCCGGCCGCGGTTCCGGGGGCGGCCCCGGTACCGGTGCTCGTCGCCGCGATGGGCCCGCAGGCGCTGCGTGTCAGCGGTGAACTCGCGGACGGCGTCCTGCCGTTCCTCGCGGGTCCGCGGGCGCTGGAGAGGGACATCGTCCCGGCCGTGACCGCGGCCGCCGAGGCGGCGGGCCGGCCGGCGCCCCGGATCGTGGCGCTCGTGCCGGGCGTGGTGACGGCGGACGCCGAGGGCGTACGGGAGAAGGCGGCGAAGGCGCTCGCGCTGTACGAGCGGATTCCCTCGTACCAGCGGGCGATCGAGCTCTCCGGCGCCGACGGTGCGGCCGGAGTGGCCGCGATCGGGGACGAGGAGACGGTCGCGGCAGAGGTGCGGCGCTACCGCGAGGCGGGCGCGACGGAGGTGGTGTTCACCGCGACGGACCTCGGGGGCGAGGAGGACCGCCGCCGCACCTGGAGGCTGCTCGGCGAGCTGTCGCGCGGCTGAACCACTAGGTCTTCGAGACGCTTTGGGGTTCTTCCGCGGCCTGGAGCGCTTCCTCCCCCTCCGTGTCCAGGTGGGGCAGGATGCGGTCCAGCCAGCGCGGGGTCCACCAGGCGTGGCTGCCGAGGAGGGTCATCACGGCGGGTACGAGCAGCAGGCGGACCACGGTGGCGTCGATGAGGACGCTCGCGGCGAGGCCGAGGCCGAGCATCTTGACGACGATGTTGTCGGAGACGATGAAGGCCGCGAAGACGCTGACCATGATCAGTGCGGCGCAGGTGATGACCCGGGCGGTGATCTCCAGGGCGTGGGCCACGCTGGCCTTGGAGTCTCCGGTGCGCAGCCAGGCCTCGCGGACGCGGGACAGCAGGAAGATCTCGTAGTCCATGCTCAGGCCGAAGACGATGGCGAACATCATCATCGGCACGTAACTCTCGATGGGCACCTTCCCGTTGACGCCGAGCGCGGGTCCGCCCCAGCCCCACTGGAAGACGGCCACGACGACGCCGTACGAGGCGGCGATGGAGAGCACGTTGAGCACGGCCGCCTTGACCGCGACGAGGAGGCCGCGGAAGACGATCAGGATGACGAGGAAGGCGAGCGCGACGACGACGGCGATGATCAGCGGCAGGCGGCTGGAGACGATGTCGAGGAAGTCGACCTGGGCGGCCGTGTTCCCGGTGACGTAGGTCTGGGCGTCGGTGCCGGCGACGGCCTGCGGGAGGACGTCGTCGACGAGGTGGTTGGTCAGCTGGGTCGTCTTCTCGTCCTGCGGCGAGGCCACCGAGTAGGCGGTGCCGACGAGCACGTCCCCGTCGGAGGTGGTCTGGAGCGGGGTGACGAAGGCGGCGTTCGGGACGCCCGTGAGCGACTGCTGGAGTTTGGTGGCGAGGGCGGCCCGGTCGGAGGCGGGTACGGCCGACTGGTCGACGACGACGGTGAGCGGCCCGTTCGCGCCGGGGCCGAAGGACGTGGAGATCAGGTCGTAGGCCCGCCGGTCGGTGAAGGACTCGGGGTCGGCGCCGTCGCCGATGTGGCCGAGCTGGATGAAGAGCAGGGGGAAGGCGAGGACGAGCAGGACCAGGACGCCGCCGGTCAGGAACCACCAGGGGCGCTTCTCGACGCGCTGCGCGTACCGGTGCCAGGTGCCGTGCGCGGCTGCGCCGGGCTCGGCGTCGGTCTCCGCGACGGGCTTGCGGACGTGGTAGCGGTCGATCTGTCTGCCCACGAGTCCGAGCATGGCCGGGACGAGGGTGAGGGCGGCGATGACGGCGGTGACGACCGTGAAGGCGGCCGCGAGGCCGAGTTTGCCGATGAAGGTGACGCCGGAGACCCAGAGGCCGGAGAGGGCGATGATGACGGTGCAGCCGGAGACGAGCACGGCGCGGCCGCTGGTGGTCGTCGCGAGGGCGGCCGAGTCGGCGGGATCGTGGCCGTTCATGAGGTTCTGGCGGTGGCGGGTGATGAGGAACAGCGCGTAGTCGATGCCGACGCCGAGGCCGATCATGGTGGCCAGGGTGGGTGAGACGGTCCCGAAGGTGAAGGCGGCGGCCATCAGGCCGAGCAGGGCGAGCCCGCAGATCGCTCCGAGGAGTGCGGTGATCAGCGGCAGGACGGCGCCGATGACGCTGCCGAAGCCGATGAGCAGGACGACGATCGCGACGGCGAAGCCGATGGCCTCGCTGCTGCGGTCGTCCGCGGTCGGCCGGGCGAGTTCGCCGAGGGAGCCGCCGTACTCGACGGTGACGCCGGCGTCCCTGAGGGGCTGCACGGCGGCGTCGACGCCGTTGAGGTAGTCGGTGCCGAGGGTGGAGGGCGCCACGCTGAAGCGGATGGTGATGTAGGCGGTCTTGCCGTCCGTGGAGAGCGGGCCGGTGTTGGGCGTCCCGGCCGGGAGCGGGGGCGGGGTGCTTCCGGGCGGCGGCAGCGGGTTCTGGACTCCGATGACGTCGGGGAGCTTCGCCAGGGCGGCGACGGCCGAGTTGACCGCGGACGACTCCTGCGTGAGGGGCTTCGAGGGGTCGTTCAGGACGACCTGGGAGCTGTATCCGCCGGCGGCGGGATCGTGCGCCTTGAGGACGTCGAGACCCTCGGCCGACTGCACTCCGGGGAGCGCGAAGTCGTCGGAGAACATGCCGCCGACGGCCCGGTCGGTGATCTGGAGTCCCGCGACGGCCGCCAGCCAGAGGGCGATGACGACGATGAAGTGGCGGGCGCACCAGTGGCCGAGTCGGTAGAGGACGCCTTGGGAGGGTGCTGGCCGGCTCTTGGCCTGGCTTCCTGCGTTCATGGCGTGGCCGTGTCCGGATAGGGAAGTCCCCGAGCGGTTCCGGCACCCGCGTCGTGCGGGCCTACCCGTCCATTCTTCGCCTCGCGCCGCGCTCCGGCATCTCGGCCTGCGCGCGGCCGGGTAGGAGACTGCTCGCGGCGGGTAGTCCGCCCGTGACGTCCGGGAAGCTCGTGCCATCCCGGGAACTCGTGCCATCCGGGAAAGGGGAGCAGCATGCGGGAAGAGGGTTCCGAGCGGAAGCCGCTGTCGGCGGCCGAACTGTTCGACGGTCTGGGCATCGCGTACGAGCGGGCTTTCGGCCGTCTGCCGGAGCAGTTGGCGGCGGTGGACTGGCTGACGGACCGACTGGGCGCGGGGGCCCGCGTCCTGGACGTCGGCAGCGGAACGGGGCGGCCGGTCGCCGACCGGTTGGTACGGGCCGGGTGCGCGGTGACGGGCATCGACGTGTCCGGGGAGATGGTGGGGCTCGCCCGCGCGCAGGTGCCGGAGGCCCGGTTCGAGCAGGTGGACGTGCGCGACTACGACGCCGCCCCGGGGAGCTTCGACGCCGTGTGCGCGTTCTTCCCGCTGCTGATGATGAGCCGGGCGGAGGCCGTCGCCTCCCTGGAGCGGATGGCGGGCTGGGTGGCGCCCGGGGGCTATCTCGTGACCGCCACGGTGCCGGCGGACGTGGACGGGCTGGAGATCGAGTGGATGGGCCGGCCGGTCAGGGTGTCCAGTTTCCCGGTCGAGGAGTACGTGCGGACGCTGCGGGAGGACTGCGGTCTCGAGGTCCTGCGGCACGAGGTGTCGGTGTTCCGGCCGGACGACGAGCGCGCGGCGCCGGAGGAGCATCTCTTCTGCTTCGCGCGGCGGGTCGAGCCCGTCTGAGGGGTGTCCCAGTGGTCGGGCAGCCGTCTCGGGATGCGGAAGAGAAGAAGGTCACAGTCGTACGCCCTCTGCTCCTTTGTGGATCTCCCCTAGCATCCGAGCCATGACGGTCCTGCCTGACGACGGGCTCTCCCTGGCGTCCGAATTCCCAGACGCGCCACATGAGCAGTGGCAACACCTCGTGGCGGGTGTCCTGCGCAAGTCGGGCAAGGAGGTCTCCGGCGACGCCGCCGAGGACGCCCTGTCCACCCTCCTTGAGGACGGCCTCGACACCCGCCCGCTGTACACCGCGCGCGACTCCGCGTCCGCCCCCGGTCTGCCCGGCTTCGCGCCCTTCGTGCGCGGCGGGCGGGCCGAGGGCAACACCACCGGCGGCTGGGACGTGCGCCAGCGCCACCTGACGGCCGACGGCGAGGCGGTCCTCGCCGACCTGGAGAACGGCGTCACCTCGCTGTGGCTCGGTGTCGGCGGCTCCGGCATCCCGGTGTCCTCGCTCGACGCCGTCCTCGACGGCGTCTACCTCGACCTCGCACCCGTCGTCCTCGACGCGGGCGACGAGACGGAGGCGGCCGCCGAGCGGCTGCTGCGGCTGTACGAGGAGCGGGGCGTCACCCCTGAGGCGGCCCGGGGCAACCTGGGCGCGGACCCGCTGGGCCACGAGGCCCGTACCGGCCGCGCGGCCTACGGCCTGGCGTCCGTCGCCGGTCTGGCGCGCCGCTGCGCCGACACGTACCCGGGGCTGCGGGCCCTGACCGTGGACGCCCTGCCGTACCACGAGGCGGGCGGCTCGGCCGCTCAGGAGCTCGGCTGCTCGCTCGCGACAGGCGTGGCGTACCTGCGGGGTCTGACCGCGGCCGGACTGAGCGTCACGGAGGCGTGCGGGCAGCTGGAGTTCCGCTACGCGGCCACCGCCGACCAGTTCCTGACGATCGCGAAGCTGCGCGCCGCGCGCCGCCTGTGGGCCCGTGTCGCCGAGGCCTGCGGGGCCCCGGAGGCGGGCGCGCAGCGCCAGCACGCGGTGACCTCGCCGGTGATGATGACGCGCCGCGACCCGTGGGTGAACATGCTGCGCACCACCATCGCGACGCTCGCCGCGGGCGTGGGCGGCGCCGACAGCGTCACCGTGCTGCCCTTCGACGAGGCGCTCGGCCTGCCCGACGCGTTCGCCCGGCGGATCGCCCGCAACACCTCCACCGTCCTCATCGAGGAGTCCCACCTGTCCCGGGTGATCGACCCGGCGGGCGGTTCCTGGTACGTGGAGCGTCTCACCGACGAACTCGCGCACGCCGCCTGGGAGTTCTTCCAGACGATCGAGCGCGAAGGCGGTCAGGAGGCCGCGCTGCGCTCCGGTGCGATCGGCGAGCGGCTCGCCGAGACCTGGGCCGCCCGCAGCAGGAAGCTCGCCACGCGCCGCGAACCGATCACCGGTGTCAGCGAGTTCCCGCACCTGGCGGAGAAGCCCGTGGACCGCGTGCCCGCGCCGGAGCCGCTGTCCGGCGGTCTTCCCCGCGTCCGGCGCGACGAGGCGTACGAGGCGCTGCGCGCCCGCTCGGACGCCCACCTCGCGGCGACCGGAGCCCGGCCCCGCGTGTTCCTTGCGGCGCTCGGCCCGGCGGCCGCGCACTCGGCCCGGCTCGCCTTCGCCGCCAACCTCTTCCAGGCGGGCGGCATCGAGGCCGTCACCGAGGGCACGTTCGAGGAGAGCGGCGCCCGCGAGGCCTGCCTCTGCTCCAGCGACGCGCTGTACGAGGAGGGGGCGGAGGCCGCCGCCGGGGAGCTGCGCGCGTCCGGGGCCGAGCACGTCCTCCTCGCCGGGCGCCCCGGGTCGTACGCCGGTGTCGACACGTACGTCTTCGCCGGCTGCGACGCCGTCGCCCTGCTCTCCACGACCCTCGACCGCATGGGAGTGTCCTGATGTCCATCCCCGATTTCTCCGGGATCGAGCTCGGGGCACAGGCCGCCGGGGGCGGTCCCGACGAGTGGCGCTCGGCCGTGAAGAGGGCGGCGGGCGGTGACGACCTGCTGTGGGAGACCCCGGAGGGCATCGCCGTCAAGCCGCTGTACACCGGGCAGGACCTGGAGGGCCTGGACTTCCTGGACACCCTCCCGGGCATCGCCCCGTACCTGCGCGGCCCGTACCCGACGATGTACGTGAACCAGCCCTGGACGATCCGTCAGTACGCGGGTTTCTCCACGGCCGAGGAGTCGAACGCCTTCTACCGGCGCAACCTCGCCGCCGGCCAGAAGGGCCTGTCGGTCGCCTTCGACCTGCCGACCCACCGCGGCTACGACAGCGACCACCCGCGCGTCACGGGTGACGTCGGCATGGCCGGCGTGGCCATCGACTCCATCTACGACATGCGGCAGCTGTTCGATGGCATCCCGCTGGACAAGATGTCCGTGTCGATGACGATGAACGGCGCGGTCCTTCCGGTCCTCGCGCTGTACATCGTGGCCGCCGAGGAGCAGGGCGTACCGCCGGAGAAGCTGGCCGGGACCATCCAGAACGACATCCTCAAGGAGTTCATGGTCCGCAACACGTACATCTATCCGCCCGGTCCGTCGATGCGGATCATCTCCGACATCTTCGCGTACACCTCGCAGCGGATGCCGCGCTACAACTCCATCTCCATCTCCGGGTACCACATCCAGGAGGCGGGTGCGACGGCCGACCTGGAGCTGGCGTACACGCTCGCGGACGGTGTGGAGTACATCCGCGCCGGGCGTGAAGCGGGCCTGGACGTCGACGCGTTCGCGCCGCGGCTGTCGTTCTTCTGGGCGATCGGCATGAACTTCTTCATGGAGATCGCGAAGCTGCGCGCCGCCCGCCTGCTGTGGGCGAAGCTGGTGAAGCAGTTCGACCCGCAGAACGCCAAATCCCTGTCGCTCCGCACGCATTCGCAGACCTCCGGCTGGTCGCTGACCGCGCAGGACGTGTTCAACAACGTCACGCGGACGTGCGTGGAGGCGATGGCGGCGACCCAGGGCCACACCCAGTCGCTGCACACCAACGCCCTCGACGAGGCCCTCGCACTGCCGACGGACTTCTCCGCCCGCATCGCCCGGAACACGCAGCTGCTCCTCCAGCAGGAGTCGGGCACCTGCCGGACGATCGACCCGTGGGGCGGCAGCGCGTACGTCGAGAAGCTCACCCACGACCTGGCCCGCCGCGCCTGGAAGCACATCCAGGAGGTCGAGCAGGCCGGCGGCATGGCCAAGGCCATCGACGCGGGCATCCCTAAGCTCCGCGTGGAGGAGGCGGCGGCCCGCACCCAGGCCCGCATCGACTCCGGACGGCAGCCGGTGATCGGCGTCAACAAGTACCGGGTGGCGTCAGACGAGCAGATCGAGGTCCTCAAGGTCGACAACTCCTCGGTCCGCGCCCAGCAGATCGAGAAGCTGCGGCGGCTGCGCGAGGAGCGCGACGAGACCGCCTGCCGGGACGCGCTCGACGCGCTCACCCGGGCCGCGGGCGGCGACGGCAACCTCCTGGAGCTCGCCGTGCGCGCGGCCCGCGCGAAGGCCACCGTCGGCGAGATCTCGGAGGCCCTGGAGAAGGTGTACGGCCGGCACGCGGCGCAGATCCGTACGATCTCCGGCGTGTACCGCAACGAGACAGGCGAGTCCCCCTCCGTGGAGCGCACCCGGGCCCTGGTCGACGCCTTCGGCGAGGCCGAGGGGCGCCGGCCGCGCATCCTGGTCGCCAAGATGGGCCAGGACGGCCACGACCGAGGCCAGAAGGTGATCGCCACGGCCTTCGCCGACCTGGGCTTCGACGTGGACGTCGGCCCGCTGTTCCAGACCCCGGCCGAGGTGGCGCGTCAGGCCGTCGAGGCGGACGTGCACATCGTCGGGGTCTCGTCGCTGGCCGCGGGTCACCTCACCCTCGTGCCGGCGCTGCGGGAGGAGCTCGCGGCGGAGGGCCGCGAGGACATCATGATCGTGGTCGGCGGTGTCATCCCCCCGCAGGACGTGCCGACGCTCCTGGAGATGGGCGCGGCGGCCGTGTTCCCGCCGGGGACGGTGATCCCCGACGCGGCCCACGACCTGGTGACCCGGCTCTCGGCCGACCTCGGGCACGACCTGTGATCGGTCTCGACACGTACGTGAAGGGCGTGCTCGACGGGAAGCGGGCGGTGATCGCGCGCGCGATCACCCTCGTCGAGTCGACGCGCCCCCAGCACCGGGCCCTCGCGCAGGAGCTCCTCACCGAGCTCCTGCCGCACAGCGGCAAGGCCGTGCGGATCGGGATCAGCGGGGTGCCCGGGGTCGGGAAGTCGACCTTCATCGACGCGTTCGGGACGATGCTGACGGGGCTCGGCCACCGGGTGGCGGTGCTCGCCGTCGACCCGTCGTCGACCCGTACGGGCGGCTCGATCCTCGGCGACAAGACCCGCATGGAGCGGCTGGCCGTCGACCCGGCGGCCTTCGTCCGCCCCTCCCCCAGCGCCGGCACGCTCGGCGGGGTCGCGAAGGCGACCCGCGAGTCGATGGTCGTGATGGAGGCCGCGGGCTACGACGTGGTGCTCGTGGAGACGGTGGGCGTCGGGCAGTCCGAGACCGCCGTGGCCAACATGGTCGACTCGTTCCTGCTGCTCACCCTGGCCCGTACGGGCGATCAGCTCCAGGGCATCAAGAAGGGCGTCCTGGAGCTGGCCGACGTGGTCGCCGTCAACAAGGCGGACGGCCCGCACGAGCGCGACGCCCGCGCCGCCGCGCGGGAACTGGCGGGCGCACTGCGGCTGATGCACGGCGCCGACGCCGTGTGGACGCCGCCGGTGCTCAGCTGCAGCGCGCGGGAGTCGGCGGGCCTCGACGAGGTCTGGGAGCGGCTGCGGGCGCACCGCGCGCTCCTCGACTCGACGGGGCGCCTCGCGGCCAAGCGGCAAGACCAGCAGGTCGACTGGACGTGGTCGATGGTCCGCGACGAGCTGCTGCGCCGGCTGCACACGGACCCGGCGGTCCGGGAGGTCACGCCCTCGCTCGAGCGGCGGGTCAGGGACGGCGAGCTGACGGCGACGCTGGCGGCCGAGCAGATCCTGAAGGCCTTCGGGGAGCGCTGAGACCGAGACGGGGTAAGGGCGCCTGGACGGGGATTCCCGTCGGGCGCCCTTCTCCATGCCCGGCGGCAGGCGCTCTCAGGCGTTGTTCTCCATGCCCGGCCGCAGCCGCGCGAGCAGCCCGTACAGGGTGGCGCTGTCCTCCGCGCCGAGCGTGTCGAGGGCGCCGTGGGTGGCCTGCATCTCCTCGCGGACCCGACGGATGACCTCCCGGCCCTCGTCGGTCGCCACGACGTTCTTGACGCGCCGGTCCGAGGCGTCGGCCTCGCGGCGCACGAGCCCGCGCCCCTCCAGGCGGTCCACGATCCCGGTGACGTTCGACGCGTCGCACACGAGGAGCGTGGCGAGGGCGCGCATCGGCAGCGGGCCGTTCAGCTGGGCGAGGACCTTGGCCTGCGTGGACGTCAGTCCGTGATGGGCGGCGGCCGCGGCGAAGTCGCGCCACTGGGCCGTGCCGATGGCGGCGAGGAGCTCAAGCAGCTGGAGCTTGGTGGGCGTCTCGGGGGTGGTCGCGCTCATGCGTCGAGCGTACTCACGATCGTTGACATTATCAATTATTTACTTAAGCACCTCAATCATTCACTTGACCTCCTCAACCATCGAGGCCTACCTTCGTCGCATTACTTGATGACGTCAAACATCTACGACGTGAAGCACTGAGAAGGCCCCCACCCATGAGTCACGAGACCACCCCGCCCGCCGCCGATCCCCGGCGCGAGACGCTCATCGTCTTCGCGCTGAGCCTCGCCGCCATGGTCGTGTCGATGATGCAGACCCTGCCGGTCCCGATCCTCGGCCTCATCCGCGCCGACCTGGGCACCTCGGCCGCGAACGTGAGCTGGGTGACCACCGCCACGCTGCTCTCCGCCGCCGTCTTCACCCCGCTGCTCGGGCGCTTCGGCGACCAGCACGGCAAGAAGCCCACCCTCGTCGCCGTCCTCGGCGTCATGGTCGCCGGCTCCGTCGTCGCCGCCCTGGCGACCTCGCTCCCCCTGCTGATCCTCGGCCGCGTCCTCCAGGGCGCCGCCACCGCGATCTTCCCGCTGGCCCTGTCCGTGCTGCGCGAGGAGGTCCGCCCGCAGAAGCTGCCCGGCGCGATGTCGCTGGTCAGCGGCACCCTGGCCTTCGGCAGCGGCCTCGCGCTCGTCGCCACCGGCCTGCTCACCTCCGGCTCCGACGCCGACTACCGCAGCGCCTTCTGGATGGCCACCGGCTTCGCCGCGATCGCCCTGCTCGCCGTCGTGTTCCTGGTCCCCGCGACCCGCCACAAGACCGGCGGCCGCACCGACTTCCTCGGCGCGCTCACCCTCGGCGCCACCCTGCTGCTGCTCCTGCTGCCGATCTCGCAGGGCCACGAGTGGGGCTGGACCTCGGGCCGCACCCTCGGCAGCTTCGCGGCCGCGGCCGTCATGACCGTCGTATGGGTCCTCACCGAGCTCAAGGTCCGCGAGCCCCTCGTCGACATGCGGATGTTCGTGCACCGGCCGGTGCTCATGGCGAACCTGGCCGGCGTCCTCGTCGGCTTCGGCATGTTCGCGAACTTCCTGGGCGTCTCGTACCTCGTCCAGATGCCCGAGGCCCTCACCGGCTACGGCTTCGGCGCGTCCATCCTGCGGGCCTCCGTCGAGTTCCTGCTGCCCGGCGCGATCGTCTCCCTGCTCGCCTCGCCGATCGGCGGCCGGCTCGTCCGCCACCGCGGCCCGCGCACCGCGCTGACCCTGGCCGCCGCCCTCGGCGCCGTGGGCTTCGGCTGGCTCGCCCTCGACCACGGCCACACCGCCTCGGTCATCGGCGCCGGTGTGATCGTCGGCGCGGCCGTCAGCTTCGGCTACGCGGCCATGCCCGCCGTCATCATGTCGAGCGTCCCGCACCACCAGAGCGGCATCGCCAACGGCATCAACTCCATCTCCCGCTCGACCGGCAGCGCGATCGGCAGCGCCGTGGTCACCACGATCCTGGCCTCGCAGACCATCGGGCACCTCCCCGCCGGCGTCCCGCCGCTGCCCGCGGAGTCCGGCTTCACCCTCACCTTCTGGATCGGCGCCGTCGCCTTCGCGCTGGTCGCGGTCATCGCCCGCCTCGGTCTGCGGACCGGCCAGGCGCCCCGTACCGAGCGGGTGAACGCACCGGCGGCCGAGAAGGCGACGGCCGCGGCATGACACGAGGGGCGGGTCCGTCGGATGACGGACCCGCCCCTCGGCCGTGGACCGGTACGTCAGACGCGGTCGGCCGCGATCAGGACGTACTGGAAGGAGCCGTCCCTGTACGACTCGATGAACGCCTCCTCGATGCCGGTGACCAGCGAGGACGTGGCCCGCAGCTCCCAGTAGGGCAGGGTGTCCGGCGTCAGGTCGATGACGGCCTGCGGGACGAGCCGGTTGTCGGCCATCGACTTCAGGTACTCGCGGCGCGAGTGGATGTTGCACTCGAAGTGCGCGTTGATCTGCGAGACCCACTTCGACGGCTGGCCGTACTTCGGGTTCCAGCAGCCCGTGATGGTCACGTAGCGGCCGCCGACCTTCAGGAAGCGGGAGTGCTCGGCGAACAGGTCGTCCAGGTCGACGTACATGCTCGACTCGTTGTTCCACGAGGCGGCGATGCTGCCCTTCTCGAAGGGGGTGTCGAGCATGTTGCACACCTGGGCGTGGACGTGGCTCTCGATGCCCAGCTCCTTGGCACGCTTGTTGCCGAACTCGGCCTGCGTGGAGGAGAGGGTGACGCCCTCGACCTTGCAGCCGAAGCGCTGGTGGGCCATCACGCTCGAACCACCGCGGCCACAGCCCGCGTCGACGAGGGTGTCCTCGCTGCCGATGGGGCCGAGGTGGTCCAGGAGGACCTCGGCCTGCGCCGACTCCAGGCGGTGCAGCTCGGCGATCAGCTTCTTCTCGTACTCGCTGTCCTCGACGTCCCCGAGGGCGGCGTGGTCGACGGCGCCGATGCCGTAGTGGTGGTGGTACAGCCCGTCGACGTCGCCCAGGCGCAGGTTCACGGGCCTGGCCTCGGCGTTCCAGTAACGGGCGATGTCTCCCTGGTACGGCGTCGCCGGGGCGGGAACGAACGCGGAGTCGACGGTGGGGAGCTCGGTGTTGGTCACAGATGGAATCCGTTCTTACCAGAAATCGGGCAGGCTGTAGCGGTACGTATTGGTCTGGTGCCAGTAGTGGTTGCCGTCGACCCAGACGGCGACTCCGCGCAGGAAGCGGAGCACGCTCGGGACGGGGCAGGCGGCGGCCAGCTCGGCGGACGCGGCCTCGAAGTCGCGCATGAGCTCGTTGTGGACCTCGACGGCCTTCAGGTAGCCGTCCTTCTCCGACAGCGACTCCTTCTCGGAGAGCACCACGGGCAGGTTCATGTGCCGGCCGGGGCTGGCGAGTTCCTTGGTGTACGAGTAGAGGTCGTTGACGATGGTGCTGGCATTGCCGGCGAGCGCGAGGACCCGCTGCATGGCCGGCTGGGCGTGCAGGTCGGCGGGGAGTTCGTAGCCGCCGACGGTGTCGGTGATCGTGGGGCAGGGGCGGAAGTTGTTGAACTGCCGCATCGCCAGGTACTCCCAGACCTCCGGCACGTGGTCCGTCTCGTCCCACGCGGCCTCGGCGAGGTAGCCCAGGTGCAGCCGGGCCATGTCGTGCCGGAACCGGTCGGCCTGGGACGGGGTCGCCATGCGGACGAAGTACTCCATGGCCGAGCGGTAGGAGCGCCGGGGCGCGTCCGCGTGGAGCGACTCCGCCCACACCGGCTGGTACTCCGCCGTCGAGTGCAGCGGGTCCAGGGCGGTGTGCGCCATGAGGAGGCGTCCGCCCAGACCGATGGGCGAACCACCGAGGTCCTCGCAGTAGCAGTCGTCCACGGCGTTCTCGGCGACCATCAGCCGGGCGGCGACCATGAGGTGCTCGATGGTCGGGGCGTCCGGGTGGCAGGCCACCATGTAGCGGCCGACGTGGAACCCGTCGAAGTCGCCCTCCCAGTCCTCGGGGTAGAGCTGGATCTCGTCCAGCGCCCAGGACTTGATGCGGAGGCTGACCTCCTCCACGCGCACCGGGTCGGGCTCGGGCACCGGATGCCAGTAGAGGCCCGGGATGATCAGGGCGTCCGCCGGCGCCTCGACGGCCGCCGCCCGGGGTGCCAGGGGCTCCGCACGCGGGACCAGGGAAAGGCCCGCCGTACCGAGACCGCTGGGACCGCGCGGCACCCATCCCGGATCGGGCCGGGTCGGCGCCGCTACGGCGGCGGCGTCGACCGCGGGGACCGCAGAGGAGGCCGGGGCCTCGACCGGTGCCCCGGCCGAAGCCGCGGCGGCGAGCCCGGTGGGGGGCCCGGTGGGGACCCCGGCGGTGAGCCCCGTGGGGGGCCCGGCCGGGGCTTCCGGGTGGGGGGCCGCCGGAAGGTCCGGTGCGTCGGCGAGGAGGTGGGGGAGGGCGATGCCGTGGGCCGCCGCGTCGGCGAGGACTCGGGCGGTGAACGAGGCCGCGGCGCCGGGCAGGCTGGACTGCAGAGGGGAAAGCCCGGGATCGGGCATCCGTGACTCCTTGGAGAGAGGGGTGGGCCGTCCCGGATTCCGGGCACGCCGGCCCGGCCCGGATGGTCCGGGTGGTGGTGGCCTGCGGGGAGGGCCTAGTCGCGCCGGCGCGCGATCTGTACGTTCTCCAGGACGCCGAGCGCGTTCGGGACGAGGACGGCGGCGGAGTAGTACGTCGTGACGAGGTACGACATGATCGCCTGCTCGCTGATCCCCATGAACCGCACCGACAGGCCCGGCTCGTACTCCTCGGGCAGACCGGTCTGGCGCAGACCGATGACGCCCTGGTTGTCCTCGCCGAGACGCATGGCGAGGATGGAGCTGGTGTTCTCCTTGCTGATCGGGATCTTGTTGCAGGGCAGGATCGGGACCCCGCGCCAGGCCGGGACCCGGTGGCCCTGGAGCTCGATGGTGTCCGGGTAGAGCCCGGCACGGTTCCACTCGCGCCCGATCGCGGCGATCGTCTTGGGGTGGGCGAGGAAGAGCTTGGTGCTGCGGCGGCGGCAGAGCAGCTCGTCGAGGTCGTCCGGGGTGGGCGGGCCGGAGTGCGGCTGGATCCGCTGCTTGAAGTCGGCGTTGGGGAGCAGGCCGAACTCCGGGTTGTTGATGAGCTCGTGCTCCTGGCGCTCGCGCAGCGCCTCGATGGTGAGCCTGAGCTGCTCCTCCGTCTGGTTCATCGGCCCGTTGTAGAGGTCGGCGACCCGGGTGTGGACCTTCAGGACGGTCTGGGCGACGGAGAGTTCGTACTCGCGCGGCTTGAGCTCGTAGTCGACGAAGGCGCCGGGGATCTCGGCCTCGCCCTTGTGGCCGGCCGACATCGCGATCTCGGCCTCGCCGTACTTGTTCTGCCGCTGGTCGGGCAGCGAGCTGAACTCCCGGATGTGGGCCTGCAGGCTCGGCGCCGAGTCGAGGATGTTCGTGAAGTCGGCGCGGGAGAGGGTGAGCAGGGTGCCGGAGGTCTCGGCGGTCGCGGTGTAGTCCCAGCCCGCGTCGCCGTCGAGGAGGGCGTTCTCACCGAACCGGTCGCCGTCGGCGAGCGTCGCGACCGCGACCTCGTCGCCGTACTTGCCGACGGAGGTCTGGTTGATGCGGCCGTGGGCGATCAGGTGGATCTGGTCGGCGGGCGCCCCGCGCTGGACGAGCACCTCGCCGACGCCGAAGTCGCGCTGGACGCAGCGGTCGGCGAGCGCGTTGAGCACGTCGACGTCCTCGAAGCCGCGCAGCAGGGCCAGTTCGCCGAGCTCGCGGGGGATCACGCGGACGCGGGAGCCGTCCTGGACGAACTCGATGCGTCCGTCGCCGACGGTGTAGCTCAGCCGGCGGTTCACCCGGTAGGCGCCACCCTTGGTCTCCACCCAGGGGAGCATCCGCAGCAGCCAGCGGGAGCTGATCTCCTGCATCTGCGGGGCGGACTTGGTCGTGGTGGCGAGGTTGCGGGCGGCCGCGGTGCTGAGGCTGGACTGCCGGGGCGGCTCCAGCCGTACCGGGCGGTCGTCAACGGTCATCGGGACGAGCTCTCCTTGGCGAGGGCGGCGATCGGCGCACGAAGGCGTCGAAAACCGGCTGAAGAAGATGAAAGGGGGGCGAAGATCCGGGAATCGGTCCAGATCTCGGGGAACATTAACGGCCGCCGAGCCCGCCTCGCTCAGAGAGTCCGAGGGCATTAACTCCTTGCAGTGATCTTGCTCGAAATGATGTTTACCCCTGCCATCTGCAGGTTTCCGGCCAACCCATCGGGAGTCGGCCAGCGACGCACCCCGCGCCCGAGGTTCGGTCGCCCGTTCGACCCCCCGGGTCGGGGGGCCTGCGGGCCCGGGCGGACGCGACTGGTCCATACGGGGGAAGCGTTCGCCCTCGCGTGCGTCGTGTTGACCGGAGCGACCGGGGGTCAGCGCTTGAGCTGTCCTTCCAGCCACTGGAGGACCTCGGGCGTCACCGGGTCGGCGATGTCGGCGAACTCGTCGTGCTTCTTCAGGAACTTCGCGACGTAGGGGCAGACGGGGACGATGCGCATCCCGGAGGCGCGGACGTCGGTGAGGGCCTGCTCGATGAGGATCGAGGCCAGACCCCGGCCCGCGTAGGCCTCGCCGACCTCGGTGTGGAAGAAGACCCGGCGGTCGTCGCGGTCGCGGTAGGCCGTCAGACCCGCGCGCTCGCCGTCGACGAGGATCTCGTACCGGTGACGGGCGTCCACGCGCCGGACGACGGGGGTGGTGGACTGCTCGGTCATGGGAGTGCCTTTCGTAGGGTGTGGGTGCGGGCCGTGAACGGTCAGTGGCGCGCGGGGTTCCTGCGCGGCGCGATCCGGGCGTTGGGCAGGGCGGGGGCGGGGAGACGGTCGCCGGGGTAGCCCTCGACCTCGCCGAAGCGGTCGGACTCCTTCTCCCACTCCTCTCGGGCCTCGACGATGTCCTCGTGGCTGCGGCCGATGAAGTTCCACCACATGACGATCTCCTCCTCGAACGGAGTGCCGCCGAGGAGGACCGCGCGGGCGGGGGCGTCCGACTCGTTCGTCAGGGTCAGGGCGTCGGCCCCGGTGGGGGCGTATCCGAGCTCGGCGGGGCGCAGGAGCGTTCCGGCCATGCGGACCTCGCCGGTGTCGACGAGCAGGCCGTGCTCGTAGGCGGGGTCGACGGGGAGGGTGACGGTCGCGCCCGGGTCGAGGACGAGTTCGGCGCCGAGGAGCGGGGTGAAGGTGCGGACCGGGGAGGCCGAGCCGGCGAGCGACCCGAGGAAGACCCTGAGGTCCGCTCCGTCGACGCGGACCGTCTCGGGGGCGTGGTGCTGGAAGTCCCGGGCGGTGTTCCGGTGCTCCTCGGGGAGGGCCACCCACAGCTGTACGCCGTGCAGGACGGTGGTGCGGGCGGTGGAGACCTCGGTGTGGCTGATGCCGTACCCGCCGGTCATGAGGTTCAGTTCGCCGGGGCGTACGTACGCGTGGCTGCCGAGGCTGTCGCGGTGCTCGATCTCGCCGCTGAACAGCCAGCTCACGGTCTGCAGTCCTATGTGCGGGTGAGGGGCGACGTCCATGCCGCCGGACTCGGCGACGTCGTCGGGGCCGTAGTGGTCGGCGAAGCACCAGGCGCCGATGAGCGTCCGGGCGCGCTGCGGGAGCGTGCGCCGTACGGTCATGGCCCGGGGCCCCCCGAGCGGGACGTCCCGCGCCGTCAGGACCTCGATCTCCGCGATACTCATGCCGACCCCTCCAGAGATAGTTCCATTTTCAACAATCATGGACGATGATAGCCCTTGCGACGGTGACACGCACTGTTCGCGGACGAGGCGGGCACGGCCCGGAAGGAGCGCACGGTGAGCGACACGGCAGGAGCCCCGGCGGACAAGCGGATCTACGTCGACAAGCAGAGCCCCAAGGCCTATCACGCGCTGGTCCAGACGGCCGACGCCGTGCGCGCGACGGCCGCCGAGGCCGGGCTCGACCGCATTCTGGTGGAGCTCGTCAACATCCGCGTGTCCCAGATCAACGGCTGCGCGTACTGCCTCGACGTGCACACCAGGGCCGCCCTGCGCGCGGGCGAGACGGCCCGCCGTCTGGGCGTGCTCGCCGCCTGGCGCGACACCGAGCTCTTCACGGACCGCGAGCGCGCCGCGCTCGACCTCGCGGAGGCCACCACCGCCCCCGCCGACGCCCTCGCGCAGGAGCGTGCCTGCGACAGCGCGCGCCGGTCGCTGAGCGACGACGAGATCTCGGC
Source organism: Streptomyces sp. NPDC002463 (assembly GCF_042889835.1). Taxonomy (NCBI): domain Bacteria; kingdom Bacillati; phylum Actinomycetota; class Actinomycetes; order Kitasatosporales; family Streptomycetaceae; genus Streptomyces; species Streptomyces sp. NPDC002463. The sequence goes on along the minus strand of NZ_JBIARL010000022.1, from coordinate 6,014 downwards.
GGTGATCTGGGTGGCGATCACGATCAACGCCTTCAACCGGGTCTCGATCATGAGCAAGCACCCCGTACGGGAGACACCCGCCAAGCGCTGATCCCGGGCGGCGGACACGGCGGAGGTCCGGTGCCGTCGGGGCACCGGACCTCCGGGGGATTCCTGTCGGGTCGGTCAGGCGGAGACCGCGGGGAGCAGTCCGGTGACCGGCGCCGCCTGGTCGGTGAGCTGGTGCAGCTGCCCCAGCTGGTTCAGCCCGTCGAGTCCGTTCAGCTGGCCCGCGATGCCGGGGAACCGCCCGCGGGACTCCTCGGGGATGCCGGTCGTGGCGAGGGAGTCGAGCTCGCTGATCGGGTTGATCTTGGGACCGAGGGGGCCGGTCGCGTCGGCGGTGGTCGCGGCGGACGCCGCGGACGCGCCGAGGCACGAGAAGGCGGCGGCGACGGCGAGGATCGAGGAGATGCGTCGTGTTGAGGTCACACCCTCACAACGGGCCGGCCTGCCGCGGGTCACGCCCTACCCCCGCTCCGACCGTTCTCACCGTCCGAACGGGGGGTCCCGCAAGCTGAGGGGCGAGGAAAGCGAAGAGACTATTTCAAGTGGTTTTGAGAAGGAAGCCTCTTCATGGCCTCGCCCGGGACGACCGTAGCAGTCAGGCGGGGATCAGGTCGCGCAGATTTTCGGGGGTGAGGACGCGCGAGCCCTCCGGCAGGCCGTCGGGGCGCTCCAGACCGATGTACGTGACGGGCCCGTCCGGCAGCGTCGAGCCGTCCCACCAGGTCGTCGCGGTGGCGTCGGCGGCCATCAGGTCGATCAGGTGGCGGACCGTCAGCGGGGTGCGGGCGAGCAGGCCCCGGAGCAGCACGGAGACCGACACCCGGTTCTCCTCGACCCGGTTCGCCGACGGATTGCCCCTCAGGTGGAGATGCAGCCACCGCGCGCGCCAGCGGCCGTCCTCGCCGCGCTCGAACGCGAGCGGCAGCGCGACCCGGCCGGGTCCGCGGAGGTCGGACTTCATGCGGACCGTGCGCGGCTCGAACGGGCGGCCCCGCTGCTCGGTCTCGCGCAGCATGTAGCCGAAGAACGACTCCTCGACCTGCTCGAAGCCCTCCCCGGAGAAGAGGTTCACCTGCGGCACGACGAAGCTGCCGCGGACCGCCCCGAGCCGCAGGTCGATGAACTCCGAGGCGCCGTCCGGCGCGTCGGTGATGTCGCCCGAGTGGCTGCCCTCGACGGCCGTGAGAGCGGTGTACGAGAGCCAGGTGACGGTCGCGTAGTCGTCGTCCAGGACCAGTGCCGACAGGTCGTAGTCGGTGCTGCACGCGGTCTGCTTCCAGTACGTGAAGAAGCGCAGCAGCTCGCCCTCTACGGGCGAGACGGAGCCGCGCGGCAGGACGCCGAACCCCGCGGCGGTCGCGCGGCCGCTGAGCGGGAGCGCCACGTCCAGGACGGCGGGGTCGACGAGCAGCCGGCCGGGGGCGGGCAGCCGGCGCCGCGTCTCTGCGTCGAGGACGGCGCACAGCCGTTCGCGTACGGCGGACGGCAGCGGCGGCCGGGTGTCGGCGGTGACCCAGGCGCCGCCGAGCCGGTTCACGAACACCCGCCGGTCCCCCGTCGTCCCCGCCCGGTTCTGGACGTGCTCGCGCAGGGAGAGGACGACGCGGCCGGAGACCTGGGGGACGGCGCTCTCGAACGCGGCGAGGACGGCGTCGAGTTCCTTCGGCCCGTCCGCCGCGCACAGCAGCCGGTCCAGTGCGCGCAGCAGTCTGCCGGGGGCGGCCGTCAGGAGTGCGGCGGCCGCGGCGACGTCGCCGCGGCCGAGGAGTTCCTCGACGCGGCTGTCGAAGGACGGCGCCTTCTTCTCGCCCCGGGCGACGGCGAAGACCTCCGCGGCAGACGGCCGGCGCGGGTACTCGTGCGGGTGCAGCCGCTCGCCGAGGCGCTTCCACGCCTCGCGGTGGGCGGCGACGTCGGCGAGCTTCGCGGGGGCTTCGGCGACGACGGCGTCGAGGCCGCCGAGCAGGGCGCGGCGGACGGGCCGGGACAGCGCGCGGAACCGGGTCGGCTCGCGCAGGGTGACGTCCCCGTCGGAGAGCGCGCAGGCCAGGCGCAGCACGTCGGTGACGGTGTCCAGGAGGAGATCCGCGCCGGCGTCGAGGCGGGCCCGGTTGACGACGGCTCGGATCTCCCGGACCGGGATCGCCTCGGGCTGCGGCCCGTCGATCCGGTGGGCGGCGAGGACGGCGAGGTCGCGCAGGTGGTCGTCGCCGAGCGGGGTGGTGCTTCCGGCCAGGGACAGATAGAGGGCGGTGACCTCGTCGTCGAGGGTGCCGCCGGGGTGCAGGACCGTCATGCGGTCGTCCGCCGCGGCGATCAGTTCGTCGTGCGCGGCGAGCATCTGCTCGTACGTGTGGCGGTAGACGCCGTACGACGGGAGGGTGAGGAGGTCGAGCACGCCGGCCCGCAGCCGCTGGAGCACGCCGGGGCGCGCGGTGTCGTCGTCGAGGGTCTCGGCGACGCAGCGCATCCAGAACTCGAAGGTGTCGGGCACGTTGGCCGGGAAGTCGACGAAGTACACGTTGTGCCGGACGTGGTCGCCGACCGTCTCGCGGACCGTGTCGAGGGTGCGGGCGGCGAGGGCGACCACCGTCTCCTCCGGCAGCCGGGCCAGCTCTTCGAGCAGCCCGGCCGACAGCTTGAACCCGGCCGACATCAGGGCGGCGTCGAACCGCCGTGCCGCGACGCCCCCGTCGTCGTTCCCGCTGTTCCGGGCGGTGTGGGCCGGGAGGGGAAGACGGTGGGTGTGCCGGACGATCAGACGTTCGAGAGCGTGGACCATTCCGGCATGCTGCCAGCCCGGCACGGCCCGGTGCATGCGGATTTCGGGCCGTGGGGCGGGCGCGCGGGCGTGGGACTCAAGGGGTCGTGCGTACGGGGAAGCTGAAGGTGTGCCCGTTCTGCTTCAGCCACGGGAGCACCTGCCGCAGGGCCGCGACGGTCTGGCTGCGGTCGCCGCCGCCGTCGTGGAAGAGGATCGTCGGACCGTTCGACAGCTCGTTCTTGACGGTGTTGACGATCGAGGCCGTGCCCGGCTGCTCGAAGTCCTTCGTGTCCACGTTCCAGCCGAGCGGCCGCATCCCCAGGCCGGAGGCGAGGCGGCGGCTGTCCGGGGTGAACGCGCCGCCGGGCGCGCGGTAATAGTCGATCCTCGCTCCCCCGGCCGCGTCCTCGATCATCTTCTTCGCGTCGAGGATCTCCTGCTTCTGGTACGCGAAGGGCTTCTTGTCCATCGTGGTGTCGTGGGACACGGTGTGGTCGCAGAGCCGGTGGCCCTCGGCGACGATCCGCTTGACGATGTCGGGGTTCTGCTTGGCCATCGGGCCGACCATGCAGAACACGGCCTTGACGCCGTTCTCCTTGAGGATGTCCAGCATCTGCGGCGTCCACCGTGCGTCGGGGCCGTCGTCGATGGTGATGTTCACGGCCGAGCCCCCCTGCTCGGCCGCGTGCGCGATGCTCTCGGGGACCTTCGCGGGCCGCACCTGGGCCGGCCCCTTCGGCTTCCCGTCGGGCGTCTGCGAGATCGACGTGTCCCCCATCTTCGCGACGGCCTCGTCGTCCATCAGCGCCGCCGCGCCCCACACCGCCAGGCTCAGTGTTACCGCCGAAGCCACCACGGCTATGTGCGCCGTGTACTTGCCCTGCCCCATGGAATCCCCACTCCCCGTGTTTCCGTCCATCTCCCTGGTGAGAGGACGGTACGAGGAGCCGGAAGGTTTCACCGAATCCGGATCAACTGGCGGGACGGCGGTGGGCCGGATCGCGTCCGCCCCGCTGACGGCCGCTCAGCTCGTGCCGAACGGGCGGCGGAACGCCCCGCCGCCGACGGGGCAGCGGGGCGCTCGTGCGGTGCCGGAGCCTCAGGAGTCCGCGGAGACCGTCCCGACGAGGTCGCCGACCTGCGGGTCGGGCATCGCGCGGGCGACGGTCGTCATGTCCCGGGCGGTGGTCACGGCCATCGCCCGTCTCGTACGGCCCTGCCCTAGGACGCGCGCCGCTTCATGGCGTCGTGGGCCTTCTCGGCCGCCTCGTGCACCTTCTCCATCGCCTCACGGGCGCTGCCCTTCGCGCGGTCGGCCTTGCCCTCCGCCTCCATCCGCCGGTCGCCCGTCGCCTTCCCCATGGCCTCCTTGGCTTTGCCCTTGCTCTTCTCCATCCCGCTCTCACGCATGGGTCGAACTCCTTTCTCTCTCGTCATGCCGGCGTCCCGCCGCCGTCGAGGGTCTCGACGATCGCCGCGGCGAAGGCGTCGAGATCGGCCGGCCGGCGGGAGGTGATGAGGGGGTGGCCCGCCGAGCCGTCGACCACGACCTCCCGGTCCCGCCAGGTCCCGCCCGCGTTCTCCAGGTCGGGGCGGAGGGAGGGGTACGAGGTCAGTTCGCGGCCCCGGGCGAGCCCGCAGTCCACGAGGATCCAGGGCCCGTGGCAGATCGCGGCCACCGGTTTGCCGGCCTCGGCGAACGCGGAGACGAGGCGTCGCGCCTCGGCGTCGGTCCGCAGCCGGTCGGCGTTGAGGGTGCCGCCCGGCACGATCACGGCGTCGAAGCCGTCCGCCGTCGCCCGTGCCAAGGTCGTGTCCGGTGGGACGACGGCGCCGGGACGCCGGTCGCCGACGACGGTCCGGACGGGCGCGTCCTTCTGCGCGGCGACGGTGACCCGGGCACCGTGCTCCCGCAGGACGGCCACGGGCTTGCGCAGCTCGTCCTGTTCCGTGCCGTGGTTCGTCGTGAGGACGAGCACGCTCCTGCCGTCGAGCTTTCCGTCGTGCTTTCCGTCGGACGACACGATGGGCCTCCTCTCGGGCGGCGCTCCCCCACCACTTCTGCGCCTCACCCCGCGCACGCGTCTCAAACGTCGAGCTCCGTCCCTCCTGCGTGCATGTTCCCGGAGGAAGGGGGCAACCGCGCTGGTACCGAGTTCCCGTGCCGACCACCGACCGGCCGGATTCCGAAGGCAGCGGAGGTGCCGCCATGGTTGCCCTTCTTCTCGTCCTCCTCGTGATTCTCTTGCTGTTCGGCGGAGGATTCGCCCTCCACGTCCTCTGGTACATCGCCCTCGCGGTCCTCGTGCTGTGGCTGCTCGGCTTCCTGATGAGGAGCGGCAGCGGCCGCTGGTACCGCTGGTGAGCGGGTCGCGGCCCCGGAATCGCACGCACCGCCGCCCCGGAGGGTCCGGGGCGGCGGTGCGTGCGTCCGGGCCGGGGCCGGTGCCTCACTCGCCGGCCCCTGGTCGTGACCGCGCCGTCCGGCGCCGCGCCCAGCGCACGACGAGGATCAGCAGGGCGACCAGGGTCAGCACCCACACCGCGGCGAACGTCCAGATGAGCACCGGCGCCTCGGTGGCGACCGCGAGGACGAGCAGGGCGAGGGTCGTGGCGCCGAGCGCCGCGACGCCGAGGGAGGGAAGGTGTCGGCGGGCCCGGGCGATCGAGGGAACGTGCAGGCGCGGAGCCCGCCGCATCGTGCGCAGGCTGCGGGCCAGCGAGACGTCCTGCTGGTTGAGCTGCTCCTCGATCTCCGCCAGAACGCGCCGTTCGTGCGCCGAGAGCCGGGCCTCGTCCATCGCGGACACCTCCTCCCGATCCAGGCGCGCCGACATGGGCGCGTCGTGTCTCTACAGCTTCCCCCTGGATTCGTGTCAAAGCGCCACAAGAAGGGCATCCTTTCCTCAGATGAAGGAGCCCTCATGTCCACCGCCGGAGAACGCTCCCACACCACGCTCACCGCCGTCGGCCCCGGCCCGGGGCCCGACACCACCGGGGCCGCCACCCGCCGGACGGCGCTCGACGGGATCCCCGAGCCCGCCTGCCCGTCCGCCGTCTCCACGGACGACGCCCGGGCCCTGTCCGTCGCGCTGTTCGCCCGGCTACGGGCCCTGGAGGAGGGAACTCCCGAGTACGCGTACGTCCGCAACACGCTGATCGAGCTCAACCTCAGCCTCGTCAGGTTCGCCGCCCGGAGGTT